>NZ_AKJF01000206.1 GCF_000282475.1 Pseudomonas sp. GM78 | reverse complement strand
CAGTGGGGAAACCGGCAGGACGCCGGTTTAGCCGCGCTGGGCCAGGGATGGCCCATCGCGGCGACCCCTGTAGGAGCGAGCATGCTCGCGAAAAACTTGAGAGCACCACGGTGTATCAGGCTCCCCGCGCCATCGTTGACCTCCATCGCGAGCATGCTCGCTCCTACAGTAAGGGCGAAACCATAAGCCGCCGTTACCGCAGCAATGGATATGCCCCCCCCAAAAAATGGCCGGGCCGAGCGTGCAATCACTGCGCGACGGGGTCAACAGTTTGCGCTCGGGTGTGCATGTGCCGATTACCGTGCAGCTCGTCATCAAGTGAGAGCAAACATATGCCTTGCATATGCCTGCGCGCATGACTATATTGCACCTGTCAGTCAATCGGCAGGAGTGACGTCATGCGCACGGTCTCAATTTTCAAGAACGGTAAGAATCAGGCAATTCGCCTTCCCACTGACATGGCTTATGAAGGTGTCGGGGAGCTGGAAATTACCCGCAGCGGCGACACCATAACCCTGCGTCCTGTTCGCCCGAGCTGGTTGTCACTGGCTGAATTGCCCAAGGCTGATGAGGACTTTCTACAAGAGCGTCCAAGCGTTATCAGCGATGAAGGCAGGTTCAATCTGTGACGACGTACATGCTGGATACCTGCATTTGCTCTTTCATCATGCGCGAGCACCCGGTTTCCGTTCTGCAGCGATTAGCCGCAGAGGTCGCGCAGAATAATCGGATCGTAATTTCTGCAATCACCTATGCAGAAATGCGTTACGGCCAAATCGGTAAAAAAGCATCGCCCAAGCACAAAATGCTGGTTGATGAATTTGTGAAGCGTCTGGATGAAATCTTGCCGTGGGGTCAGACCGCCGTTGACGCGACGATAGAGGTGAAGAGCCGACTCACCGACGCAGGGTCGGTAATAGGTGAGAATGATACGGCTATAGCAGGACACGCGATTGCTTCAGGTTGTGTGCTGGTCACCAACAATGTGCGTGAATTCAGCCGCGTTCCCGGTCTGTCTTACGAAGATTGGGTTCACTGACCAATATTGGCCAAAACACGACGGCAGAGCCCCCCGATTGAACATCGATAACCGAATCAAATTCCGTCATCTGCTGTGTTTTCTCGAGGTGGCACGCCAGGGCAGCCTGGCGCGTGCCTGCGACAAATTGGCGATCAGCCAGCCGGCGCTGTCCAAGACCCTGAAGGAACTGGAAACCCTGCTCGATACCAGGCTGTTCGAACGGGGCAAAAAAGGCTCGACGCTGACCGAGGCCGGCGTGGCCTTCCTGCGATATGCGGGCCCGAGCGTGCAATCGCTGCGCGACGGGGTCAACAGTTTGCGCTCGGGTGTGCATGAACCGATTACCGTGCAGCTCGGCGTGCTGTCCACCGTCGAAAGCCTGTTGGTACCTGAAGTGGTCCGCCGTCTGCACGACCGTCACCCGGCGCTGGTGGTCAGTATCGTGACCGGCCCGAGTGCCTATTTACTGTCCCGACTGCGCGTAGGCGAGCTGGACCTGGTGGTCGGCCGCATGACCGACAGCCCACTGATCCTCGGGTTGGCGTTCGAGCACCTGTACAGCGAATCCATGACCCTGGTGGTCCGCAGCGGCCATCCGGTGCTCGCCGATCCGACGGGGCAGAAAAACCTCGAAGACTATCCACTGGTATTGCCCTCGGCGGGAACCACGATCCGCAAATTCGCCGACAGCCTGTTCGTGCAGCACGGGATAACGCCGTCACGCCAACGCCTGGAAACCCTGTCGGTGGCCCTGAGTCGGCGCTACGTGCTGTGCAGCCAGGCCATCTGGGTCGCCCCTTTCGACGCGGTCAGGCAGGACTTGCGCCAAGGTGAGCTGGTCGAACTGGACCTGGGCATGCGTGAGCCGGGTGGCTCCGTGGGGCTGTGCACCAATCCTGCGTTGCCGGTGACACCGGCGGCGCAGTGGTGCGTGGAGGCACTGCGCGAGGTCGGGCAGGAGTATCGCGAAGGCCAGTATCCATAACCATCTGGATATGCATAAGGTCGATTTTTTCAATTTTACGGTGGGCCGTACAAGAGGACACTGGGCTACCAGTCGCTGCCAACTCCAGTGATTGCCTTCGTCCCACCATAACAATAGGAAAAACGACATGTCTGATGCGCACGACAGCCGCTTCGTCATTCGTGACCGTAATTGGCATCCAAAAGCCCTGACGCCTGACTACAAGACTTCGATCCTGCGCTCTCCCCGCCAGGCACTGGTGAGCATCCCCCAGTCTGCATCCGAGACCAGCGGCCCGGATTTTTCCCATCTGCAGATGGGGCGCCATGACAACGACCTGCTGTTGAACTTCAATCACGGCGGCCTGCCCATTGGCGAGCGCATCATCGTCGCCGGCCGGGTTTGCGATCAGTACGGCAAGCCGATTCCCCACACCCTGGTGGAGATGTGGCAAGCCAATGCCGGTGGTCGTTACCGCCACAAGAAGGACAGTTACCTGGCCCCCCTCGACCCGAACTTCGGCGGCGTTGGCCGTGCGTTGACCGACCGCGATGGCAACTACAGCTTCCGCACCGTCAAGCCTGGCCCCTACCCATGGCGCAACGGTCCCAACGATTGGCGCCCTGCGCATATCCACGTCTCCATCAGTGGCCCGTCGATTGCCACGCGCTTGATTACCCAGCTGTATTTCGAAGGTGATCCGCTCATCCCCATGTGCCCGATCGTCAAGTCGATCGCCAACCCGGACGCGGTGCAGAGCTTGATCGCACGGCTGGACATGGGCATGGCCAATCCTATGGATTGCCTGGCTTATCGTTTTGATATCGTCCTGCGCGGCCAGCGCAAGACCCACTTCGAAAACTGCTGAGGAGGCCTGCGTATGCCCGTTCAACTTCTGCCTGAAACCCCGTCGCAAACCGCCGGCCCTTATGTGCACATCGGCCTGGCGCTGGAGGCCGCCGGCAACGCGCCGCGCGAGCAGGAAATCTGGAACGAGATGGCCAGGCCTGGTGCGCCAGGCGAGCACATTCTAGTGTTGGGTCACGTGTATGACGGCAACGGCCACTTGATTCGCGACGCGTTCCTGGAGTGCTGGCAGGCCAACCACGACGGCGTCTACGACAGCGCGTTCGACCTGGAAAAACCCTTCAATTGCTTTGGCCGCACCGCGACCACCGATACCGGTGAATGGACGATCAAGACCGTCAAGCCCGGCCGGCTGAAAAACGCCTCGGGCGTGACCATGGCAGCACATATCAACGTGGCGCTGTTTGCCCGGGGCATCAACATTCACCTGCACACCCGCCTGTACTTCGACGACGAACCCGAGGCGAATGCCGCAGATCCGGTGTTGAACCTGATCGAACAGCCCCATCGCCGTGAATCCCTGGTCGCCCGGCGCTGCACGGTGGACGGCAAGCTGGCGTACCGCTTCGATATTCATCTTCAAGGTGAAGCGGAAACCGTGTTCTTCGACTTCTGAGGACGCGGTACGCAGAGCCGTTATTCAGCGGCTGACTGAACGACGCTACGCGCGCGGTGCAAGCCATTGGTCAGGTGCAGGCGCATGGCCGCGCGTGCGGCTTCGACGTCCTGGCGCGCCACCGCGGCGTAGATCTGTTCGCGCTCACGTACCTGCAAGCTGCGCAGTGGCTCCGTCACCGCCGGGGTGGGCTGCTGCGTGGCAGACAGCAGCATGCTGCCCAGGTGGGTCATGGCATCGATGAAGAAACCGTTCGCGGTGCACTGGGCAATCTGCAGGTGGAACTCGAAGTCCAGGCGCGTACTTTGCTCATTGGCCGGATCCAGCGCGTGGGCCTCATCCAGTGCGTAACGCATGGCCAACAACTGGCTGGGGGTTGCGCATTGCGCAGCGATGGCGGCGGCCTCCACCTCCAGGCTCAAGCGCAGCTCGATGATCGCCACCGCGTCGTAGGCGCTGCCCTTTTCATGCTGGTTACCCTGGAAGTCGCCGGGCCGGATGGTGTCGACAACGAAGGTGCCGATGCCACGCCGGGTCTCTACCAGCCCCTCTGCCTGCAGTCGCGACAAGGCTTCGCGAACCACGGTCCGGCTGACGCCGCGCTCCTGGGTGATGACTTGTTCGGTAGGGAGCTTGGTCCCCGCTGGCAGCTCGCCGGCGAGAATTTTGCGCGACAGATCAAGCACCAGTTGCTGGGCCAGGTTCAGGCGTCGATCAGGGGCAGCGCTCACCATGTAACAAATCCTTTCATACCAGACGATGGCGTCATTATACCCGCAGCCTTGGCTCAAAACGCACTATAATGCCCGCCGATCAGCCAAGAGCAAGACGATGTCGGATTCCTCCTCTGCAGCCCAAAACAAACCGCGCCGAATGGCCGAATCACTGGTTGAACGCTTTGCCCGGCGCATGCGTGAAGGCGAGCTCAAGCGTGGCGAAAAGCTGCCTACCGAAGCGCATATCATGGCGGCCGAAGGGGTCAGTCGCTCAGTGGTTCGCGAAGCGCTGTCGCGCATGCAGGCGGCGGGCCTGGTCGAAACCCGTCACGGGGTCGGTACCTTCGTCAAAGACATGCCGGCCCCCGAAGGATTCACCCTGGGGCCGCCGACGATTGTTGAACTGTCGGAAGTGCTCGACCTGTTGCAGTTTCGCCTGAGCCTGGAAGTGCAGGCCGCCGGCATGGCCGCCGAACGTGCCACACCGCAGGCACTCGAGGAGCTGGAGCAAGCCTTGCACGCGTTGCTGCAAGGTCCGGAAAAATCCGGCAGCACCATCAACGCCGATTTCCAGTTCCATCTGAAAATCGCCAAGGCCAGCGGCAATCCCTACCTGATAGACATCATGAAGCACCTGGGTACCAAGCTGATCCCGCGCACCCGGATGAACTCCGCCTATACCGGCCAAAGCAATCGCAGCACCTACCTGCAGGGCATCAACAGCGAGCATCAGCAGATCTTCGACGCCATCGCCAGTCGCCAGGTGGATGCGGCGCGTGCGGCCATGTACCTGCACTTGAGCAACAGCCGCATGCGCCTGCGTGAAGCGCAACAACGCCAGGCGTTCTACAACGAATAACGCTACCGGCTATTGAGCGGGCGGCGCGGGCTCCACCTCATGGAAGGCCAGCCCCTGGCTACCGCTCACCTGCCATGGATTGGCATCCCCGGCTTCACTGAAGCGAACAGTGTCAAATCGCGAATCCTTCAAGCCATCGATCTTCACGCCGGCCGGCCCGCTGAAGCGTACCCGCTCAAAGGCCAGGCCTTGATGAAAGGCGCTGTGCTGGCTATCACCCTTGACTTCGATCGCCGCCATCCCGGCGTTCTCCACACTCACATCACTGACCCGGATATCGCGGAACTGCCCTGCCAGGGTCGATCTCCTGTAGTCGAGCTTGGCATTCGGATCGTTGTAATCAAGGGTGAAGATGAAGGCCTGCTTGAGCGTATTGCGAATCGCCGAATCACGGAAGGTGACGTTGCGCGCCCCGCCGCCCATGAAGTTGGTGCTCTTCATACGCAGACCGGCATCGGTGCCGTCGGAAACGTTGTCCTCGGCCAGGATGTCCTGGATCCACGCCCCGGTATGACTGCCGGCGACGACCATGCCGTGGCCTTTGCGGAAAAAGTTGTTGAAGATCCAGGCGTCTTCCTGAGGCTTTTGCTGCGTCGCTTCGGCGCCAGTGCCGGCTGCGAAGTTGACGCAATCATCGCCGGTGTCGAAGAAGTTGTTGAACACCATCGCGCCGCGGCTGTTGGCGAATTCGACACCGTCACCGTTATTGGCATCAAAGGTCTTGTGCGTGATATTGGCCAGCACCACGTTGTGGTTTTCCAGGTTCATGATGCCGTGGTAAGCGGGGTTGAGTACCGTGAAGCCACCGTAGAAGACGTTCGTCACATCGCGCAGGGTGATCAGCGACGAGCGCATCTGTCCATAGGCGTCCTTGACGTTCATGCCTTCGGCCACCGCGCGTTCTACCTGAGCCTTGGCCAGCACACCATCGTGCATGTATCGCGTGTTGTCGCTCGGCACATAGACCGGCAACGGCTGGCCGCGTTCGTCGATAGCGTCGGCCTGGCGCTTCCAGCCATTGCCGTCGAGGGTGCCCTTGCCGACGATGCGGATGTTCTCGAAAGCCTGGTGCTTGCGCGGGTCACGGGGTAAAGCGTTGATCAGCGAGGCCGGGCGCACGGTGGTGGAATACGGGTACTGGACATAACCATCACGCGGGTAGTCCTCGGCACGCTCGGAGCCAAGCAAGGTCGCACCCTCGGCGATCTCGAGGGTCATGTTGCTCTTGAGGTACAGCGCGCCGCTCTTGTATGTGCCGGCCGGCAACAACACCTTGCAACCCGGGGTGCAGGCATCGATGGCGCGCTGGATCGCGGCGGTGTCCAGCGTGCTGCCATCGCCCTTGGCACCCTGCTCTCTTACATCGAATAGCGCTGGCACGGCGGTGGTGCGCTGGACCACCGCCGGACTATCAGCCGACTCCTTGCCGTCGCTTCCCACCGAACGCACCGTGAAACGGTATTCGGTGTCGGGCGCAAGGCCAAGCGCGGTGAAACTGTGGATGGCGATGCGGTGATGGAAGTGCCGGGTGTCCTGATCGTAGAACCTGTCGATGTAAGGCCTGGCCGGCGACACTCGGGCATTGTTGGCGTTGGCGCCACCCAGCAGCTTGCCATTGGCGTACACATGGTAATCGGCGATAGCAGCATGCCCTGCCGGCTTCTCCCATACCAAAATAATCTGCTGGTCGTCATACGCCAGGGTCGGCACCTGGACCCTGGCGGGCGCCTCCAATGCCCAGAGCGGCAGACTGCAGCCCACGGCCAGGACAGCCAGTACCGACTGCGCCAAAGGGTGACGGTTTGAAGCAACGGCAGGACTCGCATACGGCATGTTCTGGTTTTCCTTGTGTGTGCACCTGAACCAACAGGCTCAGATCGCCAGCGCAGCCTGTTCGAGGTATTGGCTGCGATTGACGAAGGTTTCCCGCGGCATTTCCCGCACGTCCATGGACAACGCCTCGACCTCTGGCAACAAGGCGACCAGCGCCGCCATGGTCGCTGACGCGAGGCTGCGCCGTTGTTCAGCGCTGCGCCCGGCGAACAGGTACAGCGCCACGTGGACAAAATCATCCTGGGTGGCACCGCAGCGGTAATGCTCGAAGCTGTTCAGGCGCGCCTTGATATCGCCAGGCTTGAACAAGCCGCTGGCGTCGATGGCGTCGTGCACGGCGGCCAGCAACTTCTGTTCGCCGACTCGCCGGGCGAGGGCTGCCGGGCAATCGATAATGCAATGGGGCATGTTGAATTCCTTGAGTGAAAACGCAGGGTTCAGACCGTCGCAACCCGCGGCGACTCGGCACTGAAATCGCGACTGGCCTGCACCAGCATGCGGGTGTATTCGTGACGAGCCAGGTCCTGACTCAACGCCTGGCTGTCCAGGCGCTCGACAATCCGTCCCTGCTGCATCACCGCGACCTTGTCGCACAGATGGCTGACCACGCCGAGGTCGTGGGTCACCATCAGGTAGGTGAGCTTCTCGCGCTGACGCAGATCCGCCAGCAGGTTGAGAATCTCGGCCTGCACCGAAACGTCGAGGGCCGAGGTCGGCTCATCCAGCAGCAACACCCGCGGCTGGAGAATCAGCGCCCTTGCAATCGCCACGCGCTGACGCTGGCCGCCGGACAACTGGTGCGGATAGCGATAGCGGAAGCTGTCGTTGAGGCCGACCTTGAGCAGGATGTCGTTGATGCGGTCGTCACGCTCGTCCATCCCGTGGATGGTCAGCGGCTCGCGCAACGCGGTGTCGATGGTATGGCGCGGATGCAGCGAGCCGTACGGGTCCTGGAAGACCATCTGCACCTTGCGAAAGTGCTCCTTGGGGATCTTGTGCTGCAGCGGTACGCCGGCAATGCTCAGCGCTCCGCTCCAGTGCCGGTACTGGCCGGCCAGGCAGCGCAGCACGGTGGTCTTGCCGGAACCCGACTCGCCCACCAGGCCGAACGACTCGCCATCCTCGACACTCAGGTTGACGTCGTGCAGCACCTGGTTGAGCGCAGGGCCGATGCCGAAGCTCAGGTTCAGCGATTGTGCCTGGATCATGGACATGTCAATTACCTCAGCAGGTGAGCCAGAGTGGGTCGCGTTGCAACACCGGCAAGCGCGGGCGGCGGTTGTCCATGCTCGGCAAGGCTGCCAGCAGGCCACGGGTGTAGGGGTGTTCGGCGTACTGCAGGTCGCAGGCGGCAAGTGACTCGACCACTCTTCCTGCGTACATC
Organism: Pseudomonas sp. GM78; assembly: GCF_000282475.1. Taxonomy (GTDB): domain Bacteria; phylum Pseudomonadota; class Gammaproteobacteria; order Pseudomonadales; family Pseudomonadaceae; genus Aquipseudomonas. The sequence goes on along the minus strand of NZ_AKJF01000206.1, from coordinate 45,880 downwards.
ACCAGCACGCGGTCGCAGTAGTTGCGCACCAGGTTGAGGTCGTGGCTGACGAAGATCAGCCCCATCTGCTGCTCGACCACCAGCTCTTCGAGCACGTTGAGCACTTGCTGGCGCACCGACACATCGAGCGCCGAAGTCGGCTCATCGGCGATGATCACTTCAGGGTTGGTGATCACCATCATGGCGATCATGATGCGCTGGCCCATGCCGCCGCTGACTTCATGGGGATACAGGTTGTAGACGCGCTGCGGGTCGCGGATGTGGACCTTTTCCAGCATCAGCAGCACCCGGTCGCGGGCTTCACTGCGGCTGGCCTTGTGGTGCGCCAGGTAAGCCTCGGCGATCTGGTCGCCGACCTTGACCACCGGGTTGAGCGAGTACTTGGGGTCTTGCATGATCATCGAGATGCGCTGGCCACGGATCTTCTGCATGGCCTTTTCGCTGGCGCCGAGCAGGTCGACTTCGCCGAACTGCATGGCCTTGGCGCTGATCTGCGTGCTCGCCGGGTGCAGCTTGAGCAAGCTGCGCCCGACGGTGGACTTGCCCGAGCCGGACTCGCCGACAATGGCGAGCTTTTCGCGGCCCAGGGTGAACGACACATCGCGCACCGCGTGCATTTCTTTCTTGCCGTTGACGAAGCGCACATTGAGCGAATCGACATTGAGTTTGAGCGTCGACATAAAGCCTCCAGTTACTCGCTACGCGGATCGAGAATGTCCCGCAGGCCATCGCCCAACAGGTTGAACGCCAGGCTCACCAGCATGATTGCCGCACCCGGTACCGCGACCAGCCACCAGCACTCGAGCATGTAGCGCCGGCCGGTGGAGATCATCGCGCCCCACTCCGGCAGCGGCGCCTGCGCGCCCAGGCCGAGGAAGCCCAGGGCCGCGGCGGTGAGAATGATGCCGGCCATGTTCATGGTCAGGCGGATGATCACCGACGACAGGCACATGGGCACGATGTGGCGCAGGATGATGCGGCTCGAGGACGCCCCCTGCAGCTCCACCGCCACGACGAAGTCGGCCTTGCGCAGCGACAGGGTCTCGGCCCGGGCCAGGCGTGCGATCGGTGGCCATGAAGTCAGCGCGATAGCGACCACGGCATGCTCCAGGCCAGGGCCAAGGGCTGCGATGAACGCCAGGGCCAGCACCAGGCTCGGGAACGAGATGAAGATGTCGGTGATGCGCATGAACACCGTGTCGACGATGCCGCCGAAATAGCCCGAGACGGTGCCGATGAACAGCCCGATCGGGCCGACGATAATCGTCACCAGGGCAATGATGTACAGGGTGATGCGTGAGCCGTAGACCAACCGGCTGAAGATGTCGCGGCCGTATTCGTCGGTGCCGAACCAGTGCGCGGCGCCGGGGGCCTGCAGGGCGTTGGCGAGGTTCTGCACCACCGGGTCGTGGGTGGCGATCCAGGGCGCGAAGGCGGCCACCACCATGAGCAGCAAGGCCACCAGCACCCCGGCCAGGGTCATCGGGTTGCGCAACAGGTGACGCAGCACCCGCAGGCTGCTTTTGTACAGCGCGTCGAGGCTGGAGGCGGGCGTCTTGTCGGCCGGCCGCCCGGCGGTTGATTCGGTAGAAGACAGGTTGGCAATCATCGGCATGCTCTCGATGTGAAATCATGGCCACCCGGGACGTCCGCAGACGCCTCCCGGCGGTGTTCAGCGTTGCTTGTAGACACCCAGGTAACGGGTCGCCTCGGCGTCATCGTCGACGAAGCCCTTGACGTCCACCGCGCTCACGGCAGTGTCGGTCATCTGCGAGATCATCATGATCGGGCCGACCTGCTCGTCGTACAGCTTCTGCGCCTGGTGGTAGAGGCTCAGGCGCTTGCCTGCGTCGCGCTCGACACCGACCTGGTCGATCAGCTCATTGAGCTGGCGATTGAAGAACGACGCCCGCCAGCCCTGGAAGTTGGGCAAGCCGGCGGCGTCACCGTTGTCCGGGTTGTAGATGAACGTGCGCAGGCTGAAGTACGGGTGCGGGTAGCGCTCGGCACCGCGCGCCACGATCATCTCGAAGTTGCGCGCGCGCATGGCGCCATACACCTGGTTGCCGGTGCCGGTGACGATGCTGGCCTTGATCCCGCCTTCGGCCAGGGTCGACTGCATGCGCGCGGCAATGTCGATGAAGGGCGGCTCGGACAGGGTGCGAATGGTGGTGCTGAAACCTTGGGGGTAGCCGGCCTCGGCCAGCAGCGCCTTGGCCTTGGCCACGTCCATTTTGTAGCCTGGGTCTGGCAGGCGCGCCTCCAGGCCCAGCTGCATCGGCTGCTGGTTGAGCTTGCCGTAATGCGGCATCACCTGTTCGTCCAGGCCCTGGTAGTCGATCAGGTTACGCACCGCTTCGCGGACTTTCTGGTTGGCGAATTCGGGCTGTTTCATGCTCATCGCCACGTAATACATCGTGCCGCGTTGCAGCGACTGCACCTGCAGCTTGTCGGAGTGCTCGATGGCCTTGATGTCGGGCGCGGCCATGCCGTAGACCAGGTCCAGGTCACCGCGTTCGAGCATCAGGCGCAGCGATTGCGACTCGGTCATGTGGCGCACCAGCACCCGCTTCATCTTGGCCGGCCCAGCCCAGTAATCATCGAAACGGCTCATCACCAGCGAATCGTTGGCGCTCCATTTGCTCAGGGTGAACGGGCCGCTGCCAGCTTCGTGAGTGACCAGCCAGGCAGCGCCCAGGTCGCCGTTCTTCTCGTGCTTCAAGGCTTCCTGTCGATCGACCACCACGGCGCTGGGCGAAATCGCCAGCGAGTCGATCACCAGCAATGGGTCGGTCGGCTGTGGCAGGTCGACTACCAGGGTTTGCGCATCGGTGGCGCGGATCAGCCCCTGGATGTTGTCGACGCTGTAGCCGTAGGCCTTCCAGGTGGTGGCCAGGCCGAAGTTGAGTTTCATCACCCGGTACAGCGACCACGCCACGTCTTCGGCGGTGAGGGCGTTGCCAGAGTGGAACTTCACGCCGTTGCGCAGGTGGAAGGTGATCTGCTTGCCGTCTTCGCTCACCTCCCAGCGTTCAGCCAGCTGCGGCAGGTGTTTTTCCGGGTTGCCGTGGTCGCGCTTGACCAGCGTGTCGTAGAGGTTGGCATTGACCCCGGAGGCATCCAGGCCCGGCGCGTTGGCCGGGTCGATGGAGAACAGGTTGACCATGCTCATGCCGACGATCAACTGATCGGCAGGGGTCTTGGCCTGCACCGCGGCGATCGGACTCAGCGCCATGATCGCGCCCAGCAGGCTCATGCGCAGGGTCGGCAATACAGTGTTCATGTGGGCATCCTTCTTTTTATAGTTGTTTACTGTGCTCACGCAGGCCTGGGCGGCTCAGCGGGTCCGGGGATCGAACACTTTGTACAGGGCGTCGCTGACCAGGTTGAGGGCGACGAAGATCAGGCCGATCACCAGCACGCACCCCATCACCGCATTCATGTCACCGAGCATCAGGCTGCTGGTGAGGTACTGGCCAAAGCCGGGCCAGGCGAACACCGTCTCGATCAGCACCGCACCTTCGAGCAGCGAGCCGTAGGCCAGGGCGACCACCGTGAGCAACTGCACGAGGATGTTGCGAAACGCATGCCCCCAGACCACCTGGCGCCGCGACAGGCCCTTGACCCGCGCGGTGATGATGTATTCCTGGGACAGCTGTTCGAGCATGAAGCTGCGGGTCATGCGGCTGATGTAGGCGACCGAGTTCAGGCCGAGGATCAGCCCCGGCAGGACGATGTGCCGCAGTGCGCTGGCAAAGGCTTCCCAGTCACGCGCCAGCGCCGTGTCGATCAACAGCAGGCCGGTGACGTCCGGCACCATGCCGTCGTAGGCCAGGTCGATGCGCCCTGCCCCGCCCGCCCAGCCCAGCCAGGCATAGAACACCAGCAGGCCCATCATGCCGACCCAGAAAATCGGCGTGGAGTAACCGAACAGGGTGATCACCCGTGCCACATGATCACCCAGGCGGCCCTGGTTGCTGGCGGCAACCACACCCAGCGGCAAGCCGATGAGGATGCCGAACAGGATCGCCAGGGTCGCCAGTTCGATGGTCGCCGGGAACACCCGCTTGATGTCTTCGAGCACCGGGTGGCCGGTCAGTAGCGCGTTGCCGAAATCACCGTGCAGCAGGTCATCGAGGTACAGGCCGAACTGGGTCCAGATCGGTTTGTCCAGGCCCATGGCCCGGTACACCTGGTCGTAGGTGGTGCTGTCGGCGTCCGGACCGACCACGGCCAGCACCGGGTCCAGCGGCATCACCCGACCAATGAAGAAGGTCAGCGCCAGCAGGCCCAGCAGAGTCACCAGGACGGTGCTGGCCCGGCGGGCCGTGCCGGACACGCGGGCGCCCAGCACAGAGGCAGTCGAAAGAAACATATCAGGCTCCTGAAAAAGCGTTCACCAAGCACCGAAGCGTGAGGGACGCGCACGCCCCTCACCCGCTCAACGCGACTTGTAGACGTCCTTGTAAGGGGTGGTGGCCGCGGTGTGGCCCTGGTAATCCCGGACATCGTTGTACAGCACCACGGTGTCGGTCATTTGCGAGACGGGCAGGATCGCCCCCACCTGCGCATCCAGGGTGGTCTGGATCTGCTGGTACTGCGCCAGTTGCCGCGCCTTGTCCGGCTCGACTTCGGCCTGTTCGATCAGGCTGTTCAACTCGGGGCTGTAGAACGACGTGCGCCAGCCCTGGAAGTTGCTCAGCTTGGCTTCGTCGCGGTTGTCCGGGTTGTACACCAGGGTGCGCAGGCTCGAATGCGGATGCCGCTCAGCACCGCCACCACCGCGCCCGACCAGCATGTCGAAACTGCGCTCACGCATGGCGCCGTAGATCTGGTTGCCGGTGCCGGTCACGATGGTGGCCTGGATGCCGGCTTGGGCCAAGGTCGATTGCAGGCTGGAGGCAATGTTGATGAACGGCGGCTCGGTGAGCACGCGGATAGTGGTCTTGAAGCCTTCGGGGTAGCCGGCGTCGCTCAGCAGCTGTTTCGCCTCGGCCACGTTCAGGGTGTAGCCCGGATCGTCCAGGCGCGCCGGCAAGCCCAGCGGCAGTGGCCGCTGGTTGAGCTGGCCGTAGTGCGGCATCACGGTCTGGTTGATGCCCTGATAGTCGATCAGCGAACGCACCGCCCGGCGTACGCGGGCGTCGTCAAAGGGCTTTTGCTTGACGTTCAGGGCCACGTAATAAAGGGTGCCGCGCTGCACGGTCTGGGTACGCACCTTGTCGGACTTCTCCAGCGCTTCGATATCCGGCGCGGACATGCCCTTGGCCAGGTCCAGGTCACCGCGCTCGACCATCAGGCGCAGTGACTGCGATTCGGTCATGTTGCGCATGACGATGCGCTTGAGCCTGGCCGGGCCACCCCAGTAACCGTCGAAGCGGGTCATCAGGATCACGTCGTTGGCGCGCCAGTCATTGAGGATGAACGGACCGCTGCCGGCAGCGTGGGTAACCAGCCAGGCGCCGCCCATGTCATTGCCCTTCTGATGCTGCTGCACCACTTTGCGGTCGAGGATGAATGCGCTGGGCGAGGTCGCCAGGGTATTGAGGATCAGCATCGGATCGGTCGGGCGCGGCAGTTCGACGACGAAGGTGTGCTCGTCGGTGGCGCGCAGGTACTGGTCGACGTTGCCAGCGGTAAAACCGTAGGCCTTCCAGGTCGAGGCCAGGGCCAGGTTGAGCTTGAGAACCCGTTGCAGTGACCAGGCGACGTCTTCGGCGCCGAGTGGATTGCCAGACTGGAACGTCACGCCCTTGCGCAAGTTGAAGGTCAGGGTCTTGCGATCAGCGCTGACCTGCCAGCTTTCGGCCAGGGCCGGTACCAGCCGGTCCGGTTGCCGCACATCCTGCACCAGCAGCATGTCGTACAGGTTGGCGTTGATCTCCGAGACATCCAGCCCGGTGGCAGCCGCCGGGTCGAGGGACAGCAGGTTGATCATGCTCATGCCGACGATCAACTGGTCGGCCGGGGTCTTGGCGAATGCAGCAGAGACCGAGGTCAGCGCCAGCGATGCGGCAAAGACCCCCGCCCAGAGTTTGGGGAGAACGCTCATGTGAGATAGCCTTTTTATAGTTATTGGACTCTCGGGCGGCACGCCATGACGCGTGCCGCCATGCACGAATCAGTAGTTGTGCAGCGTGTTGGTCTCGACGTAGTCGAAGTCGATCTCCTCGCCCAGGCCTGGCAGGTCCGACAGGTGCACGAAGCCGTCTTCATCCATTGGGTCGACCAGGCGCTTGAGGTATGCCGGCACCTCGTCGTAGTTGAGGAACGGGTGCAACAGGCCGCGCTCGTACCAGGTGCAGTTCTTGATCGCGCCGACCACCGCCAGGTTGGCCGCGCCGTTGCCGTGGATCTCGCAATTCATGCCGAACGACTCGGCCATGTGCGCGACTTTCAGGCACGGTGCAATCCCGCCGACCCCGGCGACACCGGCGCGCAAGATGTCACAGACATCGTTCTTCACCCAGCTGGCCCGGCTCAGGTGCTTGCCGCCCAGGCTTTCCGGGCCCAGCACCGGAATGTCCAGCTGAGCGGACAACCAGGCATAGGATTCGGCAGAGTCTTCCATCATCGGCTCTTCGAACCAGGCGAAATCCAGCTTCTCCAGGGCGCGGCCGATGGTCAGTGCTTCGGTGCGGCTGTACCAGTGATAACCATCGATCATCAGCGCGATGTCCGGGCCGACCGCCTCGCGCACCGCCGCGCACGCCTTGATATCCATGCTCACGCTGGGTGCGAACGACACCGGCGGCATCCAGGTGTGCAGCTTGATTGCCTTGTAGCCGCGCTTGACCAGGGTCTCGGCGAAACGGCCGTACTCCTCCGGGGTCGACAAACCGCCCGCCAGCTCGTCACCGCACATGGTCGAACCGTACGCAGGCACCTTGTCGCGGTAACCGCCGATCAGCTTGTGCACCGGCACGTTCAGCTTGCGTCCGGCCCAGTCCCACAGGGCCTGCTCGACCAGCGCCAGGGCACGATCGGTCAACTGGCTGGCGCTGCCGCGCTGCCAGTGCGCCAGGTCGTGCCAGATCTTCTCGCGATCAAAGGCATTGGCGCCCACCAGCACTTTGCGCACGAAACCGTCCAGCACATAAGGGCGAATGAGCTCGGGCGCACCCAGTGCGAAGCCTTCGTTACCGCATTCGGTCCTGATGCGCAGCAAGGCCATCTGGGCCTGGGCAACGTCGCCCGGGTGGGCATGGCCGGCGCTGTCGACAGCGCGGCGTGTGGGGTAGGAAAAAACCTGGACGTTTACAGCAGTGATGATCATGGACGTCTGAGCCTTCTTGTTTGATTTGTGGCGGGTGAGTCACGCTCTGGAGGTGATCCTACGTCATCGTACAACATTTGAAAAGGCCCTCTTGAAAACTTTAAAAAAGACGCTTTTTCAGGGTGATTATCATCACTTAGACATCATTTCATTGCCGATCAATCCTCTATAAAGCCCATTTTAGAGCGATCGTACCGAGTTGTCCGACAACATTTGAAGAAACCGTAGACGACCTGAATGTTGTACGATAACTTATGCCGAAATTCACCAGGGAGCTCCCACCCCGCCGCACCGGATTTCACAGCCACGACCCGCCTCATAACGACCTCGACAAAAACAAAAAAGAAGATCGCATGAACAAATCACTCCGCAATCTCATTGCTGTCAGCACCCTCGGCTGGTCTTTTTATGCCTGCGCAGACTCGGCCAGTATCGATTACCGTCACGGTTACACCGAAGACGACAGCATCCACTCCGACCGGGTGAAACTTAATTACCGGATGGACAGCGGCCTGGGTTTTGCAGCCGAGATCAAATACAAGACGGCAGGCGATCGCGAAGACGTCGCCTACGACAACATGGTCAACAACGGCCATGAGCTCACCGTGGACTACAACTTCAAGTTGAGCCCCAAGTCGACGCTGACGCCGTCATTCCAGGTGGACAGCTCCAAGGACGCCACCACGTACAAGTTCGGCCTGAAATACAACTACAAGATCTCCGACACCTGGTACGTCGCCACGCGCCTGCGTCTCGATGCGAAGAGCCTGGACCGCGACCAGATCGACCACAGCTACAGCGACCGCGCCAAGGACAACCAGAACACTACCCGCTTCGAAGGCTGGCTCGGCTACACCCCCCAAGGCCCGTGGGCGTTCGAGTACCAGTACATCTACTTCGACACCGACTACATCCGCTACGACAACAAGAAGAGCGACTACGAGCAAAACCTGATCATCAAGTACAAGATCAACAAGCAGTGGGCCCCGTTCATGGAAGTGGGCGACATCAAGGTCAACGCCTACACCGACGACCGCCAGGGCCGCTGGCGCCTGGGGATCAAGTACACGTTCATGTAATGCCCCACCGCCGGGCAGCCGCCAGGGTTGCCCCGCAAGGTCCACGACAAAAATCCCATTAGAGACGCACCCGCCATGACGACATCTCCCTCCTCCACTGCGAACAAGCCCTTCAACCGCCTGCTGCTGACCGGCGCCGCCGGCGGGCTTGGGCAGATTTTGCGCGAAGCGTTGCAGGCGCACGCCAATGTCGTACGCGCCAGCGATATCAGCGAGATGGCGCCACCCGCTGGCGAGCATGAAGAGGTGATCAGCTGCAACCTGGCGGACAAGGCCGGGGTCCTGGCGCTTGCCAACGAAGTGGATGCCATCGTGCACCTGGGCGGGATCTCCACCGAGCGTGCGTTCGAGGAGATTCTCGAGGCCAACATCCGCGGTACGTTTCATGTCTATGAGGCCGCGCGCAAACACGGGATCAAGCGCGTGGTTTTCGCCAGCTCCAACCACGTCACCGGCTTCTATCCGCAGGACCAGCAACTGGACGCGCATTCCCCGCGCCGCCCGGACTGCTACTACGGGCTGTCCAAGTCCTATGGCGAAGACCTTGCGACCTTCTATTTCCATCGCTACGGCATCGAGACCGTGAGCTTGCGCATTGGCTCCTCGTTCCCCGAGCCACGCAACCTGCGCATGCTGTCCACCTGGCTGAGCTACGCCGACCTGGCGCACCTGGTGGAACGTGCGTTGCTCGCCGAGAACGTTGGCCACACCGTGGTCTATGGCGTTTCGGCGAACCGCGACCTGTGGTGGAACAACCGTTTCGCGGCGCACCTGGGCTTCAACCCGCAGGACAGCTCCGAGCGTTTCCGCGCGCAGATGGAGCAACAGCCCAAGCCTGCGACGGACGATCCCAACGCCCGGCTGCAAGGGGGCGCGTTCACGGCGGCCGGCCCTTTCGGCGACTGAACCCTGTCCCCACAGCCGGCAACGCCGGCCCCTGAATCCGGAACCGACCCATGACCGCAGAACTCATCATCGACGCCCGCAACGCCACCGGCGAAAGCCCGATATGGCAGCCACAGGAAAACGCACTCTACTGGGTGGACATCCCCGCCGGCCGCTTGCACCGCTGGCAGCTCGACGGCCAGACCCACTCCTGGCAGGCCGAGGAAATGCTCGCGTGCATCGCCCGCAGCCCGCAAGGCCATTGGCTGGGCGCACAAGAAAGCGGGATCTTCCAGCTGACCCCCCAGGCGGATGGGCGCCTGCGCGCAACAAAATGCGCCAGCGTCGAACATGCCCGCGACAACATGCGTTTCAATGACGGACGCTGCGACCGCCAGGGCCGCTTCTGGGCCGGCACCATGCACCCCGGCATGGGCGCCGATACGGTTGGCGCACTCTACCGTTACGACCCGCAAGCCGGTGGCTCGATACAACCCTTGCACGCTCGCCTGGAAGGCCTGACCGTCCCCAACGGCATGGCCTTCAGCCCGGACGGCAAGACTATGTACCTCTCGGATTCGCATCCCGGCGTGCAATTGATCTGGGCCTTCGACTACGACATCGACAGCGGCACACCGCACAACCGCAGAGTGTTCGTCGACATGAACCAGCACCCGGGCCGCCCGGATGGTGCCGCCGTGGATGCCGAGGGCTGCTACTGGATCTGTGCGATCGATGCCGGACAGGTGCTGCGCTTCACCCCCGAAGGCAAACTGGATCGCGCACTGCACCTGCCGGTGAAAAAACCGACCATGTGCGCCTTTGGCGGCCCACAGCTGGATACGTTGTTCGTCACCTCGATCCGTCCCCAGGGCATCGACCTGACCGACCAGCCGCTGGCCGGAGGTGTATTCGCCTTGAATCCCGGGGTGAAGGGCCTGCCTGAACCGCTGGCACGGGCCTGAACCAGGCTTGTTCACTTGCATGACCAACGCACGAAAGATAAGGTCTAGGGCATGACTCCATTGCGCATCAAATCGACCACGAACACCACGACCGCCATCGGCGGGTCGTAAACGTTTTCGTGAGCTGAAAAAACCGAAAACTCAAAGACCCGCCAGCAATGGACCGGGTCTTTTTTTTGCCCCCTCGGCGCTGGCTCAAACGTAAGGAAACGCTCCATGTACGCACTTCTGATTCTCGACATGCAGGTAGGGCTTGTGCACGGCCCGGAGAAACCGTGGCGCAGCGAAGCGCTCGTGGGCACCTTGAAGCGCCTGATGAGTAACGCCCATGAGGCGGGCGCGCCGATCTTTCTTGCCCGTCACATCGGCCCCGCGGGCTCGCCTATCGAGTCAGGCAGCCCCCTCACAGAACTTGTCCAGGAACTGGCGTTGCAAGGTGACGAAGTGATCTTCGAGAAAACCCGCCCCAATGCCTTCGCCCAGACCCACCTCGCGGCACAGTTGCGTGAGCGCGGTTGTGAAGGTGTAGTCATCACCGGCATGAAAACCCAATACTGTGTCGACAGCACGACCCGCGCCGCCCGCGACTCGGGTTTCGATGCAGTGCTGATCGCCGACGGCCATACCTGCCCTGATACCCCGACCCTCAAGGCTGAGGCCGTTATCGCCCATCACAACGCGACCCTGGCAGGGCCCTTCTGCCGGCTTGTTCAAGCCCGGGACTGGGCGTTCTGATGGTGCCTGCTGATCGACTCGAACCTGGGTCGATCAGCCTGCGTTGCGAGCGTCTCAGTGCTCCCGCCATCGACATCGGCAAAGACACCCCGGCCATCAGGTCTATTCAGGGGCTGTTTCCTTCATCCCTGGCGATAGAGTTTCTTTCAGGAGAGGCTTGGGTAATCGGTGTACCCTGCCGCGTCACCACCGTAATAGGTATCGCGGTCCGATTCCGCGAGCGGCGCATTGAGTTGCAGCCGTTCGACCAGATCAGGATTACTGATAAAGTGACGTCCGAAGGCCACCATGTCGGCGTGGCCAGTGGCAACAGCGTCAAGGGCCATCTGGCGGTCGTAGCTGTTGTTGGCGATGTAACGACCACCATACGCCGCATGCAGCGCTTTGAAGTCAAAGGCGTCAGCCTCATTTTCGCCTCGGGTTTGGCCTTCCACGCAGTGAAGATAAGCCAAACCCAGTCGCCCGAGCTGTTCGGCAAAATAGCCATAGGTCGCCTGTGGATCGCTGTCCAGCGGCGTATCGCCGACAGCACGCGTGATCGGCGACAGTCTCACGCCAACACGGTCCGCGCCCCAAATCTGCGAAACGGCCTGTACAACTTCGAGGGGGAATCGAATGCGATTTTCCACCGAGCCACCGTACTGGTCAGTACGCACGTTAGTGCTGTCGCGAATGAACTGCTCAAGCAGGTAGCAGTTGGCCGAGTGCACCTCGACGCCATCAAAACCAGCCTCCAGCGCACAACGTGCAGCGTGCTGGTAATCCTCCAGGATCAATGCAATTTCTTCGGTCCGCAGTGCACGGGGCATCGACGGTGCGCCCAATGTTTGCGACTCAAGGAAAACCACCTCCCCGGCCTGTATTGCCGAGGGTGCAACGGGGGCGTTACCGTTCTCTTGCAGGCTCACATGGGACATTCGACCGACATGCCACAACTGGCACACGATCTTGCCTCCCGCCTCATGCACCGCATCAGTGACTTGATGCCAGGCCGCTACGTGCTCCGCTGTATAGATGCTTGGCGTAAAGGCATAACCACGGCCCTGCCGTGAAATGTTAGTGGCCTCCGAGATGATAAGACCTGCACTTGCCCGCTGCCGGTAGTACTCAACCGCCAGTTGCGTGTGCACACCCTCCATCGTCGCCCGGGAGCGTGTCAACGGCGCCATGGCGACACGGTTGGCGACTTTGATTGCGCCGATCGACAGAGGAGAAAAAAGATCGGATCGTTGGTTGACGGACATACGTTTTGACTCCAGGTTTCAAGTAACAGGCTGCGAAACACCGACGAAACAAGCCAGGTGTGCAGCCCAGGCACCACTCGCAAACAAGTGTCAGGAGCGGGTTCCAAAACGTTACAGGGGTGACGGAAAATGGGGTGTTAAACGCGGTTAAACGTGGTCAAGCATCCTCTCCTTGAATGCCTCATCGATGAATGCTGCTGCACCTTTGAGGGCCTTCATTCCTTGCGGGAGAATCGCTGCGAACAGGTGCCAGACATGAAACATTTCCGGCCAGACTTCCAGCGTCACGCGAACGCGATTCTCTGCCAGGTGCGCAGCCAATCGAATCGCATCACTCAACATGACTTCACTCTCCCCGATGTGCACCAGTATCGGTGGCAACCCACGCACATCTGCAAAGACCGGGGACGCATCCGGATCGTTTTTCAACGCTCCCTGCAAAAATGCCTTGGCCATCAAGTTCAGGCCCGCCAAGTTCACGGTGGGGTCCACTCCATCACGGGTCAGCATCGATGAGCCGCCATGTTCAAGATTGGCCCAAGGAGAAAGGGCTACTCCGGCGACCGGAAGCGGCAGCCCGGCATTGCGTGCCGCAACCATCACCGATACCACCATGGCCCCACCCGCAGAATCACCCGAAAATGCGATTTTTCGCGGCGATGTGCCCTGCTCCAGCAGCCAAAGGTAAGACGCCAGTGTGTCTTCGATCGCGGCGGGAAACGGGTGCTCTGGTGCGAGACGATAATCGGGCATGTAAACCGTCGCCCTCAACAGCTTGGCGTAATGCCCTGCCAGACCGTGATAACCATCGGGGCTGCCCGCGACATACCCACCGCCATGGATGTAAAGCAGCACCCTGCCTTCTTCGACCTCCGCTGGCGAGACGAGCGTCGCGGCAACACCGCCCATATCGATCGTCTCTATCGTTACACCTTCAGGGGTTGGATGAGCTGCGAGCACCTCGACATAGTTACGCCGGGCTGTCTCCCAACACCCAGCCTCGCCGCGCAACAAAGGGCCGAAGGCTAATGATGCGGTATTCCATGCAACGATACGTTCCTGAACTATCGGGCTAATAATCATAGGTAACCTCAAGGGTCTTGTTCACAGTTGTCGAACCAGTCGCGAAGGACTGTTGAAGCCTCACGACCGGATCAAACGAAGAAGTGGCGCATGGCATTGAACTGATCGAGTGGCGCTTTCCCCCACCGCGATCAACTGGCGCCCGTTAGAGTCAACCCCGGCTATTGCGCCAGGTAACCACCATCGATAACCAGCTCCGTACCCGTGACGTAGAGCGACTCATCAGAGGCCAGGTACAGGCAGCCGTAGGCAATCTCGATGGGTTTGCCTGCTCGTTTCATCGGCGTCGATTCGATGACCAGATCGTTAAGGTCAGGTGCTTGCGCCTGGGTAAGCGGCGTATCGATAAAACCGGGATGCACCGAGTTGACCCGGACCCCTTCGGTCGCATAAGTCAGCGCAGCGTTTTTCGACATGGTACGTACCGCACCTTTTACAGCGTGGTAGGCGTGGGCACCGGCAACGGCCGCACTGCCCCAAATCGACGAGATGTTGACGATCGACCCCGCCCCCTGTTTTCGCATCACCCGGACCGCCTCGCGCATACCGAGAAAGACGCCCGTCTGATCGACCGCGATCATCTGCATCCATTCCTTCATCTCCAGCTCGTCCAGCCGTTCGTAGGCAATGATCCCGGCATTGTTGATCAGCACATCAAGACGACCATGTTTAGCGATGATCACCGCGACCGCCGACGACCAGTCCTCTTCGCTCGTGACGTCAAGCTTCAGGACCTCGACATCTTCGCTATAGGGGCTTGCAGGAGCAGCAATATCACTGGCAAACACCGTGGCTCCCTCTTTCGCGAACAGCTCCGTGACGGAGTAGCCAATACCGCTGGCAGCGCCAGTGACCAGTACCACTTTGTTTTGCAGTCTCATAACGTAAACCCTTCTGTACATCACGCGTTGTGGGAAATCCCGGTGGCTTGATGCGCAGGAAGACAGCGACCTGCTCACGCAGGCTCCTCATCTCATGAACGAGCCAGAAGAACGCCCGGGTAGAGGCACAGCGAAAAGCAGTCGATGCTCTATGCACATCAGCACCGCCACCTTAGCGCTGGCCTGGTCGTGCAGACGGTTAAACGTTGTCAATTGCGGTGAACATGGCGGCAGATCACACTCAGTTGAGCTGAAGTGCCTGTGCCGACGCTTTCAAATCGTGCGTTTCGAACCCTTCCGTGAATCGACAAAAGACGCTCTCCAGCGCATCCCTGGCTTCCCTGCTCTTACTCAGGGAGAATCTGGTTCGAAACATGACAAGGGCTACTCGCAACTCCCAACCCAACGCGTGCTGTTCCCGGGCACAGCCCAATGCCTGGGACAGCAAGCCCTCGACCTCTTCAGATCCAGCCTGTTCAAAGGCCATGATCACTTCGGCCTTGGTTTTCAACAGGTCTGCAAAGCTGAATAGGCCCCTTGTCTCATGTGCCAGATCGATCGCCTCTTTGATCGCGGCCAATGCGCCTGGCTGATCTCCACTTGCACTTAGCGCTTCGGCCAGTGCCTGCAGTGCATCCATTCTCACAAAGCTGAGCGTCGGTGGCGGCAGGTTCGCCAGGCACTGCTGAAGATGCTCAATGGCAACCAGGAAGCCGCTCTGATTCAGCGATAGCAAGCCTTTCAAGAAATGGATGACCTGATGGCGCACCCCAACTTTGTAGTCTTGGGCGACGTTCTCCAACTCCTGAATGAGGCGCTCGGCGAAGTCTGACTCGTCGTTGGTGAGAAGGATCGGGAAACAGAGCGTCGCACAGAGGCAGAACGAATCCGGATGAACCCTGCTATCGCTGATAGCGCTATGCGCCAATTGCAACGCCTGTACCGGCATCCCCCGAATCCACTTGACACGCGCCCTACCGAGGCTGGCAATGGTTTTCTCTTTGCTCTCAAAGTAACGCAGTGGGCGCAACACATTCTGGGCAACGAGATCGATACCAGAAAGGTAGTGCTCATCGGCCGCCAATTGTTCACCCGAGAAATGCCAGGATGAACCCTCCATCCAACAAGCGATCACCTTCTCACTTGGTCCTCCATGATCGCGCGCGGCAATGGCATACTGCTCACTGACGACCAGCGACTCCCGAAACCTGCCAGTTGCCATCAAGACCAAATGAAGGCCCGCAAGAAAATGAAACGTCGAGTGGCTGTCATCCAAGCGCCGTGCCAACGCCAGACCGCGTTCCACAGTCCCCGTCATTTCACCGCCGTACTCACCTCCGCTGTAGTACGTGATGGCCAGTGTCTCAAGAAGGCCCAGTTCGAGCTTCGTCGAACAGAGGTGGTGCGGCAGCATTCCCAGGGCACGCTCGCAGCAACGCTTACACTCCATGAGAAGGCCAAGCGCCAGGAAAAGTGGCGCTGCCAGGCTGCTTAATTGCGCTGCCAGGCCAGGATCTTGCCCTGTCGTAAAGGACCACTCCAGCGCCGCACGTACATTATCGATTTCCGGCATGCGAAAGGCAGTGCTGTTGGTGGTTGCGGACTGAACAAACTCAAAAGTCCGTAGTTGCTGCGCGTAGTACAAGGCATGCCTGAGTGCGATCTTGTCGGTTATGTGCAGCCTGGCTAACCGGTTAGCCGCGTACGCCTTGGTCGTCTCATGCAGTCTGATATAGGTTTCGCTCTCCTGCGAATGGATGGCGACCAGCGACTTGCCCACCAGATCTCTGATGGCCTCCTCCACTTCGAAAGTGTCGGCATGATCGTCCGCCACCACAGCTACAGCATCTGCGACCGAAAATCTCCCGCAGAACACTGAAAGTCTGTAGAGAATCCCCCGATCGCGCGGGGTGAGCAGATTGTTGCTCCAGTCGATCATGGCCTCGACCGTCTGATGCCTGGGACAGGCATCGCGACGACCTTGCCAGTGCAGGGCAAACCGGTTCGCGAGCAGATTGGCAACACCCCGAACTCCGTATGCACCCACTTGGCTGGCAAGTAATCCTATCGAGTGGGGGTTTCCATCCAGACGACGACACAGAGCAGCTACAACGAGGGCATCGTCATCGCTGAGTTGTTCTCGGGCCCCGCTTTCCTTTGCCCGCTCAATGAACAACCGAATGGCAGGCCAGACAATTGCCTGATTGGCAGTAAGATGCTCGGCCTCAGGAGGGCAGGCCAAGGGGCGTAGCCGATAGACGAACTCGTCTTTGACCCGCAGAGCCTCTCGGCTTGTATTCAAGAAGGACACATTGTCGGTCGCATCCAGAATAAGCAGGCAAATATCGGCTACAGCAGCAATCACATGCTCGCAATTGTCGAGAATGATCAAAGTCTTCTTTACCGAAAGTACTTCCAAAAGTTCGGGAAACAGATCTGCACCTGAGGGTCGGTAGCCAACCGCCAAGGCAAGCGCTTCGAGGACCCGCTCGCCGCGATCCACGGTGCTAAGGTCCACGAAAAAAATCCCGTCACCAAAAGCATCGAGGGTATGCGCAACGAGAACAGCCAATGTGGTCTTCCCCGCTCCGCCGGCACCTACCAGTGTGACCAACCGGCAGTCCGAGATCAGCTGCGAAAGCTCGGCAATGCAACCCTCGCGCCCGACTGCGCCTTTAAACGGTACGGGGATGTGCGAAAGCACCACGGTCATTTCTGGAACTTGTGCAATAAGCGATTGCATTGCCACGTCCTGCCCCGAAGGCAACGGGTTATTGCCTTCGATATGCTCTACCGCTGCTACAAAACAGTACCCACGTCCCGCCACACTGGCGATGTAACGAGCGCCGTCGAGACCGCACCCGAGCGCATGCCGAACGTTGGCGATCTGCACACGTACATTGGACTCTCCAACGACCAGATCAGGCCAGGCGGCGGCGATCAACTCCCGACGGCTCAGAACTTTGCCATTGCACGCTACCAGTGCTGTCAGGATGTCGAAGGCCCGGCTTCCCAGCACGACGTCTACGCCATCCTTTCGCAAAATACGAATGCCTGGATACAAGCAGAACGGTCCGAATACGAACACGTCGTTCATGATCTGATCTCTCTCGATCGTACCGCAAACAAGTGATGATCAATGGCGCTGGAAATCGATTGCACATTTGTTTGGGTTTAGTTGTTATCCACTTCAGGGGCCAGTGCAATGGTGTAAAAGCAGATAGATGGCGACCTGTATCCGCACTTGTGCGGTGCGCCGCCACGCAGGTGCTCTGGAGCTTCCTTCAAGTGACCTTCCAGGGATTGCGCCGCCACTTTTCACAGAAGAACTCGATGAACACCCGAATACGTGGACTGAGGTGTTTTCTGTCCGAGTACAACAAATACACCGGTTCAATGATCCCCGACTTGAAGGCCTCCAGAAGAGGCACAAGCGTGCCCGCCCTGATGTCTGGCCCAATGTGGAAGTCGGCCAGCTTGACCACGCCCGCACCCGATAGAGCCATGTCCCGCAGTAAATCACCTTGAGTGAACGATGCACTGGGCGTCACGGGCACGGATACCCCCTCTCCTTCCTGCACAAATGCCCATTTGCTCCATGGGCTGACAAAGCTGAAATTGAAACAGCGGTGATTCAACAGGTCGGACGGAACAGTGGGGACACCATGTTCCGCCAGATAAGCGGGAGAAGCACAAACAAGCCACTCACATTCCCCAATCCGCTTGGCGATACGTGAAGAGCTCGGCAGCACTCCACTGTGGATGGCGATATCGAGTCCCTGTTCAAAGTGATCCACGAACTGCGCCCCTAACTGAATTTCCACATCCAACGATGGATACAGATCCAGGAACTCGGGCAACCAAGGCACGATCTGGTGCTTGGCAAAGGTGGTCATGGTGTGGATTCGCAGGGTACCGCTGACCCTGGAAGGCAGGCCTTCGGCCAGGGAATCAGCCTCGTTCATGGCATCAACAACGGCCTTGGCGCTGAGCAGGTACGCGGCGCCCTCTTCGGTCAGCGTCAGCAGGCGCGAGCCTCTTTGGAACAACCGAACCTGCAGCCTGTCTTCCAGGCGCGTGATCAACTTGCTCACGGCCGAGGGCGTGATGTTATGAACCCGGGCCGCCGCCGAGAAGCTTCCGCATTCGGTGGACCAGATAAACGCGAGCAGCTGGGAGTAGTTGTCCATTGTCGGTCCTGGGTCATGAGAAAACGCGCCGAAGCGCGTTTTTCGTCAGCGTTCGGATTACCTGATGAACTGTTCAATATAGTCGTCTGGCAAGCCCAGGGTCTTGTAGTGAACGCGAGCGCTTTCAAGCTTGGTGAACACGTCCTCGTAACCCACCGCGACGCCCAGGGGATCGACGTAGGTGTAGCCACCCTGCACGTGAAACCAGGTGATCATTTCTTCAACTTCTTCGGGGACGAACAGGGTATGGGTCTCACCGGGTGGCTCGTAGGCGAAAGAGCCTTCTTCCGCAATCCAGTCATGTTCCAGGTAATGCCAGCGGCCCTTGAGCACGATAGCATGCACGCCGCCGGTGTGGCGGTGACGCGACAGCACACCGGACTGACGCACACGCAACAGGTTGATGTAGTACCCGCCCGAGGTGTTGAGCAGAAGCGGTTTGAAGGAAACGGTTTTGGTCACTGGCACCCACAGCTCATCGTCTTCCAGCCATTGGGTCATCACGCCGGGGTGAACCATGTCCGGGGTCATGAACGGGACTTGCGGTAGTTGGTAGGCAATGGCTGATTCATCAGGCTTCACGGGGGAATTCATTTTTAGGCCTCTCGGTTTTTCAAAGCGTTCACAGCATCGCAATCGCGCCTGAACGGTGGCTGGTTGAAAGGTTAGGTGACTGATCTATCGACGAAAATAGCTACCTGATCACACCAGATGTGACGTCTGGTCATAACTGTAGGAGCGAGCATGCTCGCGATGGTCGTTAACGATAACGCGTGCTTTCTGGTTAAACGCGGTGCTCACGAGTTCATCGCGAGCTTGCTCGCGCCGACAAGGGAGAGCATTCGTTTGTTGGGCAATCAGCCACGAGCCATTCTTTCAAACGCGTGGATTTGAATAGAAGTCGATGATTGCTGGCAGCACCCACTCAGGCGCCTCCAGCGTCGGGCTGTGCCCGATCCCGCTTAGCCGCATCAGCTTCGAATTCTGCAGCTCCCGCTTCATTTCATCGGACCACGCCGGCGGCCGTGGCATGTCCTCTTCTCCATTGATGATCAGCACCGGAATATTGATCGACGACAACAGCTCAACCGAGCTCTCACGGTGCATCACCCCTTTCATCGCCGGGCGCAGGGTTTTCGGCAGCGCTTCGATCCGGTCGCGCCAGTAAGCGATCAATTCTTGTTTTTCAGGGTTGTGGCGCGTGGTCTTGCCGAACATCACTTCCATGGTCATGTCGAGAATCTCACCGACGAAACCCTGCTGACCTGCATCGACCACCCATTGCGCAAAGCGCGCGCCTTGCTCGGGCGGCTCGCCGCAGGCCGAGGACCCTGCAACCACCAGTGAGCGGAACAGTTCCTGGCGCCGCGCAATCAGCCTGAACGCGACATCGCCGCCCATGGACTGGGCCATGACATTGATCGAGTCGAGTTCCATCCTTTCAATCAGCGCTTCCATGTCGTCCGCACATTGATCCATGGTGATGATATCGACATCCTCCAGGGCACTTTTACCCTGCCCCCTGAAGTCGGGCCGTATGACCCGAAACTTGCCAGCGGCGGCCTCGACCAGGCCATCGAACATGGTCCCGTCGAGAAAGCAGGAATGGAGGCACAGAACGACTGGCAGGTCGGCTTCACCGGTGTCTTCGACCCATAGTGTCGTGCCGTTGACCTGAATGTGGTTGCCGTGTGAATGGTTGATGTGTTGCATGTTGATTCTCCTGACGCTGGACATCCCCGCGAGGGAATTTTTTTAATGGTTGCAGGTAGGTTTTTTTCAGTCGCAACGACAGCCTCAACCGGCCATGTTGCAGGACGCCTTGGACACCAGCGCCCGGTCGTGCTTGAGGAACCAGCCGGTGGTTTCCCGGGTAAAAAAGGCTGTGACAAACGCAGCGACGATCATCAATCCGGAAATGAAATACAGCGCGTAGTTGTAACCCGCCACCTGATCGAAACCGCCGCCTGCACCAATGAACATGCCGATCACAAAAGGCCCGAAGCCGCCGGCGTAGATGCCCACGTTGACAATCGAGCCGGCGATGCCGGATGTACCGGGTTTGGCTGAATCGAAGGCGATCGCATACAGCAAGGTATAAGGCGCGTTCATCGCAAAACCGGCGAACAACTGAATGCAGACCAGCCATGTCAGGCTCAAGGACGTGAACTGGAAGAGGTACATGCCAATCGCCAGCCAGGCGAAAACAATCATCAGGCAAAGCTTGCGGCCCATGCGGTCAGAGATCCAACCCCAGACGATTTGCCCGATGCCACCGGTGATGGTGAACAACACGGAATACGCCGCGGCCTCGGCGAAGTTGTAATGCGCCACGAAGGCCAGGTACTGCGGCAGCCAGAAACTGATCCCGAAATAACCGACGATGGCGAGCATCGAGACCAATGCGATGGTGCTGATGTTCGGATTGCGCATCGCCGAGCGAAAGGCACCTTCGGGTGGCGCCACTACCCCCTGGGCTGCACTCAACGCCGGAACGGTTTCCCCAACCTCACGCACGTGATCGACAAACGACTCATAGCGCTTTTTCGTGCAGAACCACCAGTAGATGGAAAAGATGATGATCATTGGCACCGGAAACAGCAGGAAGGCCAGGCGCCAGTTCTCCGGACCGTAGGCGTTCAGCAATGCACTGATCGCCAGACCACCGATCAACGTCCCCCACGGATAGCCAGTGTGATGCAGACCCAACGCAAACCCTCGCCTTTCGCGAGACCACCACTCGGACAACGACGTGACTTCGATGGCCTCACCGGCACCACCAAAGGCGTGTGAAATCACCTGCAACGCCACCAGCACTCCAAGTGAACCGGTCAGGAAATTCAACCCGGTCAGAAAGGTAAAAAGCGTGTAGGCAATCACGATTGGCAGGTGCCGGTACTTCCTCATCCAACCTTGCCCGCCCTTGTCAGCCCAGATCATGCAAGGCACAGCGATCAACGATGTTGCGATGGTGATAAACGCCGCGAGCAGGCCTGTCATCTCTGCACTGGTTTTGAATTCGCTGGTGATCGAAGGCAATACCATAAAGAACATCTGGCGTGAGTTGGCGTCCATGGCGTAGACCAGCCAGAGCAACGCCATTGCGCCCCACGAGGCTGTTCCTGCACCTTTGGAAACCCGGGTGAACGACGGAATAACAGCTGCTTTTTCTTGAGCGAGGCCCATAGGAATATCTCCCGCTGAGTTTTCTTTTTATTGTTCCCCGACAATTGATCAGCGCAGAGCATTCGCAACGTCGGGTTTGCAGGCGACTCCAAAACAATGAGAGCGTTGGAGTTCACCGTCCGCAAATTAGAAACCCGACGAGAATTGATGGATATAGCTAATAAATCACACCTGCTTTGAAGTTTTGGCACAGGTAGGTGACATCTTGGTTGGGTCAATACGCTTCACATTATGTAAGTGAAAAAGCCCATTGCCATCCTGGCTGTTATCAGACTTGAGACAATATCAATGAAGTTGCCGTTGCCTCTCCAGTTCCCTCTTCAACCAGGTGCTTGCCGGTTCTACACCTTCTGGACAGCGCACCTCATAGGCGCGGCCACTCACACTGCTTTTAGTGGCAGCAAGATCGATAAAGTCTTCTGCGCTGTTCACCAGGTGCTTGCCTTCGAGATAATTCAGTTTCTTTTCCAGATGCGCCCGAGCGCGCGGACCCGGGTATTCGCTGCCGTTGCGCACAAACTGACACTCACTGTGTTCGACAAAGTCCAGCAAGCCTTTTATCTATTGAGTGGCTTGAGGTGTGGCTTGAGCCTGCACATGAGTGACGATTGCGATGAGGCTGATACACGCAGCCATCATCAATTGGCTGATAAGCCGCGCGGTGCCGCCTGTCCACATCCGCATGATTCACCCTGGCCCTGAAAGTGAAATGAATGGAGATCTCGCCCTATAACATTTTCTCCAGCCCGATCGTGCTGCTGAGCCACGAATTGAAGTGTCGCCACCAACTCCCCGGCTCCTCGGTCAACGTATGCTGTTTGCCGTCATCCTCGGTGACCCAGACCACCTGATTCTTTTCCAGCAGGACATGGTAGCTGAGAGGCGGTGCCATCCCCTCCAGGGCCAGTTCGCGCACCCGTGCGGCGAGTTGCGGATTGTCCACCAGCACCCCGACTTCGGTGTTCCACAATAATGAGCGCGAGTCGAAATTGAACGAGCCGATAAACGCTTTCTGCTGGTCGAAAATCATCGCCTTGCTGTGCAGGCTGGAGTCGGAACTGTTGGAGGATCCGCTGTGAAACAGACGCGGTCCGCTGTCGCTGTCGTCATTGTCGCCGGACTGGCGGCGTAACTCGTACAACTGCACGCCATGCTCCAGCAGGGTTTTGCGATAAGGGCCGTAACCACCGTGCGCGGCGGGCACATCGGTGGCTTCCAGTGAGTTGGTCAGCAGGCGGATCGACACGCCGGCGTCGGCACGATTAGTCAAGTACAGCACCCCCGGTTGGCCCGGCACCATGTAGGCCGACACCATGATCAGCTCCTTGGTGACCCCATCAAGCTCGGGGGCCAACTGGGTGGTCAACAGCAGGTGCGCGCCGGGTTCGCCCTTCGACAAGACCTTGCTCGGGGCATCCCACATCGCCGTGTTCCAGGCCCAGATCAGCTCCCGCCGCCAGACTTCCATGCGTGGGTGAGTGGTGTAGGTCATCAACTGTTGGTAGAGGGCATGATTCTGTTTGCGCGTTTCCTCCAGGGATTCGTCCAGCCGGGTCCGGGTATTTTCCAGGTCCCTGGTGGTCGGCCTGAACGAGAGAAATTGCTCGATCGGCTTGCTCAAGGCGCTGTTCCAGTACTGGTCAAAACTATGCCCCAACTGCTCGGCAACCGGGCCGACACTGAGCATGTCGATGTCGGTGAAATTCTTGTTCGGCTCGGCATCGAAATACTCGTCCCCCAGATTGCGCCCTCCGACGATGGCCACGCTGTTGTCCACCAGCCACAGTTTGTTGTGCATGCGCCGGTGTTGCCGCGACAAGTTGAACAGTCGGCCCATGGTTCGCGTCACGACGGTGCTGCGGCCCAGGTGCAGCGGATTGAACACGCGGATCTGCATCCGCGGGTGCGCCGCCAGCGTCGCGATAATCTTGTCCAGGTCATCGCTGGTGGTGTCATCGAGCAGAATCCGCACGCGGACTCCGCGGTCGGCGGCGTCGAGCAGCTCGCTCACCAGGATCCGCGTACTGATGCCGTCGTGGACGATGTAATACTGCAAGTCGAGGCTGCTTTGGGCGTTGCGAATCAGCTCGGCGCGGGCGGTGAAAGCCTCGGCACTGTCCGATAGCAAGCGAAAGCCTGATTGGCCCTGATGCGGGGCTACCTGGGCCTGGATGGAACGACCGAACGCCGAATCGCTCGCGGGCAAGGCTTGACTGGGTTCGTGAGGGACATTGAGTGTCGTGCAGCCACCAAACAGCAAGGCGATCAACAGAAGCGCAAGCGGGGGCTGTTTGATTCTCACGGAGCGTGCTCCGGGTGGTGGCGATCAGGGATGCCGGATCCCGAAGAAGGGTCAGCTGGATTCCTTGCGCACTGTTTCTTCGATCTGCGGGGTTGTGTTTGCAGCGTAGTTCATCCGCTTGCCAGCCGGGGTATTTGCCCCGGGCGCAAAAGATATTGCTGACAGCCACCGGTAAGAAAAAAACCAACTGCCAAAGCTTATGAAAATAACACCGCGACGCATTTTCGTAGCCACCACCTTTCCCGCAAGCCATCCGCTCAACTCGTCGGCGCCCGATGCCCCTTGTCATGAAATGAAAAATCGCTGTCGTGCAATGCGAGGTGGCCGCCCCCTGCTACAGCCTAGAGTCGGAACAAAATAACAACCGGGCCCAGCACCCGGAAACACGAGAACCGTCATGAGCAGATCCACCCGAACGACCGAGTCCGTAACCCCCGCCCAGCGTCCCCCGGCAACCGCCCGAAAACGTCGCACCCGCAAGGATGGCGATCTTCCGGGCGACACCCAGCAACAAGAGCTGATCGGCACGGCTGCCAACCAGACCCTGGCAGCCAATCCGCTGGTCAGCGTGCGTGCGGCGGACCTGGCGAGCTCTGCCGGTTACCTGGTCAAGGCCGTGGGCAAGTCGCCGCTCAAGGCTGGCGCTCATCTGGGTGGCTACCTGAAGTCGCTGCGCGGCATCGTCCGCGGCAACTCCAGCATCGCGCCGGACCCGAAGGACAAGCGCTTCGCCGATCCGGCCTGGCAATCCAACGCCTTCCTGCACGCGCTGCTGCAGAGCTACCTGGCCGGCCAGAGTGAACTGACCCGCTTCATCGAATCCACCGACCTTGCCCCGCTGGAAAAGAGCCGGGCCCGATTCGTCGCAACGCTGCTGGCCGATGCCGTGGCACCGAGCAACTCACCGCTGACCAATCCGGCGGCGCTGCGCAAGCTGGTGGACACCGGTGGCATGAGCCTGGCCAGGGGCATCCGCCAATTCGGCGAGGATATGCTGCACAACCGTGGGCTGCCGAGACAGGTCGACAGCACGCCGTTCACGGTGGGCGAAAACATCGCCACGGCCAAGGGCCAAGTGGTGTTTCGCAACGAGATGTTCGAGCTGCTGCAGTTCTCGCCCACCACCGAAAATGTCTATGCCCGGCCCCTGGTGATGTCGCCGCCGCAAATCAATAAGTACTACGCCATCGACCTGTCGCCGGAAAAAAGCCTGATCAAGTGGATTCAAGACAGCGGCGTGACCCTCTTCGTCATCAGCTGGCGCAACCCCACCCGAGAGCACCGCGACTGGGGCTTGTCCGAATACGCGCTGTGCCTCGACCAGGCCGTGGACGTGGCGCGCAAGATCACCGGCAGCCCGGATGTGAACATGTGGGGCTCCTGCTCGGGCGGCATCACCATGGCGGCCTACCTCGGCTGGCTGGCGGCCCGTGGCGAAGGCCACAAGGTGGCCAATACCAGCTGGGCGGTGTGCGTACTCGACATGCCCTCGGCGCTGGACGACACCACCCTGGGGCTGTTCACCACCCCGTCCGCCCTGCGTGCAGCCAAGGCCAGTTCCCGGCGCAAAGGCGTGCTGAGCGGCCAGGGCATGGCCCGCATGTTCGCCTGGATGCGGCCCAACGACCTGATCTGGAACTACTGGGTCAACAACTACCTGCTGGGCAACAAGCCGCCGGCCTTCGACATCCTGGCCTGGAACGACGACACCACGCGACTGCCCGCCCAGCTGCACGCCGACTACCTCGACCTGGTCCAGCAGAACCCCTACAGCAACCCGAACACCCTGGAGATTGCCGGCGAGTCAATCGACATGACCCAGGTAAAAGTGGGCGCTTATGTGGTGGGCGGCACCACCGACCACATCACCCCCTGGCAGGGCTGCTACGGCACCGCCCGGCTGTTTGGCGAAGACGCCACCTACGTGCTGTCCAACGCCGGCCACCTGCAGAGCCTGGTGAACCCGCCGGGCAATCCCAAGTCGTTCTACTACGCCGCGCCTGCCTCTGAGGAGACCCCGCAAACCTGGCTACAGAACGCCGGTGAGCGCCAGCAAGGCAGCTGGTGGCCGCATTGGCGCGAATGGATCGGGCAGCGCTCGGGCGAACAGCTGCCGGCGCCGAAGAAGCAAGGCTCGCGCAAGTACCCGACCCTCTGCCCCGCCCCTGGCACCTATGTCATGGAGCGTTGAGACTGCCCCCGCCTGAATGAACGCATTACCCCTGTAGGAGCGAGCCTGCTCGCGATGGACGTCAACGATGACGCGATCCGTCTGAATGATCGCACTCCCGTGTGGGAGCGAGCCTGCTCGCGATGGACGTCAACGATGACGCGGGCCGTCTGGATGAACGCGCTCCCCCTGTGGGAGCGAGCCTGCTCGCGATGGACGTCAACGATAACGCGGGCCATCTGGATGAGCCCGTTGCCTGGACGTTTTTCGCGAGCAGGCTCGCTCCTACAGGTCCTCGGTACGATCTTTCAGCGCGGATCAATCCGATCCAGCACCCGGTTCGCGGTGATCTCCGCCAGCATGATGCTGTTGGAAATACCCAGCAGCGCATGGCGATCGCCACCGTCCAGATGATCGACCAACTGATGAACCATCACATCCACCGAGGCCAAGGTTTCGACCAGGTACACCACCAGCGTTTCGGTCGTGGCTTGCGGGTTCACGGCAAACAAAGTGCTGGGCGTTCGTGGGGTGGCCTTGATATCGGCCGTCGAGGGGAAATGGTAATTGAGGGCACGTTCGGCAGCCTCGTTGAGCTTTTTTGAATCGGGTTCGTAGGGGGATGCGGGATCGGTGTCCGGGGGATTGGGTGTGACTTTGAACATATTCGATTCTCCAACAATTGGAGCCGTCACCGAATCGCTGCTAAACGATGGGTGGCAGCCGTGCGCAGGTTAGCAGACCGGGGAGAACCGAAACCGGCGCGCCCGAGGGCGCCCTGCGCACAGCTACCATAAAGTGCAGGCATAAAATGACCTGACTCTCTGGATGCAGATGAGCTTCGATTGACCACAGGCTGCTAAACCCGATCACTGATGGGCAGTGACGCGAATCAAGTTACCGATGACCCCCAAGGCGCACAAGCCGGCGGATTCTGGCGTAACCGTAGGCAGCGGCGCAAGGTTTTGTGGCTTTCATCCGGTAACTGTAGGAGCCTTTAAACAAGCACTCTCGGGTGATGTTTAACGGATAAGCGCACACGTCCTACACACAATTTCCAGGCAGTAAAAAGGTCATAAAACCAGAAGCCGTCATTCGACACCGCACCTGCACCCCGTTTAAATTGCCAGTCCTTCTTATCAGGCTGCACACACAATGACCGGCACGCTCCAAGGCAGCTGTCTCTGCCGCACCGTCAGGTACGAACTCAAATCACGCCCCAAAGCACTTTCGCATTGCCATTGCAGCCAATGTCGCAAAGGCCATGGGGCCGCGTTTGCCAGCTACGCAAGCGTGCCCCGCACTGACCTGCATCTCATCGAAGGTGCAGGGCAGATCACGGCTTACAACTCTTCCGAATCAGTACTTCGGCAGTTTTGCAGCCAATGCGGTTCATCGTTGTTCTGGTCAAAAAGCCAAGGGCAATACGCCGACTGGATATCCATAGCGCTGGGCACCCTGGACACGTCTTTCAAGTCCGAGACACAGCGACATATCGAAGTTGAATCCAAGGCGTCGTGGTATGAGATTCAGGATCGGTGGCCGCAGGCTAAATGACTGAGATGGGTCGTTTGCTGCCCTTCGTGACAGGCAGAAAACGGCCAAAAGCAGTCGGTCGCAGACCACCCAATCACTAATGCCCGAAGATGCCCCAGGCAAATCGAGAGTCACTGGATCTGATTCGACGGATAAAGACCGGCAAGCCGCGCGATCACCACGCCAACGTAAAAAACCCCTGAAAACTCTTCAACCATCACCAGTGAGCGGGCGTGGTTAGTCAACGGGAGAACGTCACCGAAACCTGTGGTCGTGAGCGTCGTGAGGCTGAAATAGATCAGTTTGAAGAAAGTGCCGGGCTGTCCGAAGTCGAGGTGGGCAGGGCCGAATGAGCCAGCGCTGGAGATCTCGACCAGGGCATAGACGAAGGACCAGACGAAGGCCAGCATGATGTAACCCGCCAGCGCGCCATGCAGCTTGTCGGCGGTAATGGGCCCGCGTTTGAGAATATAGCGAAGCACTCCGATGAACGAGACGGCAAGAGATGCCGCATAAACGATCCCGACACAGAAAAGCATCGTGGTGCTTCCAGCCCACAACGCCGCCCATTGAAGGCCAACCCCCAGCAACGCCAGGCCCAGTTTGAGGATGAACCCCCGCCGCGTCTGCCGGGTGGCGAAAGCGCCCACGAGCAGCACGATTGAAAACAGAATGCCGAGCAACGTACGAGCAGCTATACCTTCCTCGAGAAAGGGAAACAGGAGGATCAATCCCAGCAAGAGCAGCAATAGATGGGTGCAGGGCCCTCGCCCTATGACCATCTGACCTAAATCCTCGTCGGATTCGGCTTTATCTGGCGGATTTGTCATAGATGTTTCCCGTAGACCGGAACAACACTCGGAGACCTGTCGCTGCGCGGTTGAAATCTGACTCTCGGCCCTGGAAGAGCCGGCAGTGAAATTCTAGTCGCGAATACATGTGAGAGGATTCAGCCTGATAGCCATGGGTTGTTTTCTCCGGGCAATCTTGTCATTTGCCAAGGCTTAGGGCACGGTCGATACCACGGACATCTGTGCCAAACATCTCTGCCAAACATCTCTGCCAAAGGAGTCACTCCATGTCAAAGTTGTATCCCAGCATCGATCCCGACGGGCTGGTCGAGTACTCGGTGGTCTACACCGACCGCTCGCTCAACCACATGTCGCAGTCGTTTCAAGGCGTGATGAAGAACATTTCCAGGACCCTGAAACAGGTCTACAACGCCCAGGGTGTTGCGGTGGTGCCGGGCAGCGGCACATTCGGCATGGAGGCGGTGGCGCGACAGTTTGCTACCAACCAGCAATGCCTGGTGATACGCAACGGCTGGTTCAGTTATCGCTGGAGCCAGATCCTTGAGATGGGCAACATCCCGGCGGCCACTACGGTGCTGAAAGCCCGACCGGTCGACACGGGTCGCCAGGCGGCCTACGCCCCTCCCCCTCTAGATGAAGTGCTGGCAGCCATCGAGGCTTCGAGGCCGCAGATTGTCTTCGCCCCCCACGTGGAAACCTCATCAGGGATTATCTTGCCCGACGACTACCTGCGGGCCGTCGGCGACGCCGTGCATGCGGTGGGTGGCCTGTTCGTGCTGGACTGCATCGCCTCAGGCACGCTTTGGGTGGACATGCACAAATGCGCCGTCGACCTGCTGATCAGCGCACCGCAGAAAGGCTGGAGCGCCTCCCCTTGCTGCGCCCTGGTGATGTTCAGTGCCCTGGCCCTCGAGCGCATCGAGCAGACGCAGAGCAGCAGCTTCGCCTGCGACCTGAAAAAGTGGCTGCAGATCATGCAGGCCTACGAACAGGGCGGACATGCCTACCATGCGACCATGCCCTGCGATTCCCTCGCGCGGTTCAACGAGGTGATGAAAGAGACGCAAGCCTACGGTTTCGACAAGGTCCGTGACGAACAGCAGGCGCTGGGCGATCGGGTGCGCGCCATGTTGACCGGCAAAGGCATCAAGAGCGTGGCCGCCGCCGGCTTTCAGGCCCCTGGCGTCGTGGTGAGCTACACCGATGTTGCCGACATCAAGAGCGGCAAGAAATTTGTCGCCCACGGCCTGCAGATTGCCGCCGGAGTGCCGTTGCAATGCGACGAGCCGGCCGACTTCCAGACCTTCCGCATCGGTCTGTTCGGCCTCGAAAAGCTGCACAATATCGAGCGCACGGTCAGCACCCTTGAGCAGGCACTGGACGAGGTGATGGTTAACTAAGCCTTCATGCCGGCCCACGGCACTGAACATTGACGGGCGCGTCCAAGCCACAGACGCGCCCGCCTACCTGTCCATTGCCAGGATCAGCCGCACAATCGGAGTTACTGCCTCGTCCCCGGCAGCAGTTCAAAGTCCGGGGTGAACGGGGTCATCGCGGCCATCAGTTGGGCGAACGGTTTGCGATCGCCTTCAAAGGTCGCCTTGCCGTCCGCGACCAGCTGATCGAGGCTGACTTTCTTCGCCATCACGCCTTCAAGCGCCGAGCGATCGAGGGTGAGGGTCAGGTCGGCGTTTTTTGCCTGCTGGCCCTTGATGCTGGTCAGCGTTGAATTGCTCAGCTCCACCACGAACTGTTCACCATTGTCCGGGGTCTTGAGGTTCAGGACGAAATGCAGGTCCGCCACCTTGCTGCCATCCAGGCAGATGCCGAGGTATTCGAGCCACAGCTCTGTGCTCATGGCGCGGACAATGTCCGGCCCGCTGGATTTCGGTGCCAGGCCCTTGGGCATACCGTGGCGCAATTCATAGGCCGCCGCGAGGAAGCTGTTGCGCACGCCGGCACTTTCCTTCTGATAGCCCACCTGCTCATAGACGTCCGCCAGCAGGTCCTTGGCCTGGGTGTTTTGCGGCTCCGCATACACCAACTTATTGAGAATTTCATAGGCTTCGCGGTATTTGCCCTGGTCGAACAAGGTCTTGCCCTTGGCCATGATCTTTTCCGCACCGCCCATCATTTCGACGTACAGCGGTGCCGAATCCTTCGGTGACAGCGGCATCAGCGTGGCCGGGTTGGCATCCCAGTAACCCAGGTAGCGGTTGATCACCGCGCGGCTGTTGTGTTCTTCCGAGCCGTGATAGCTGTGGGTCGCCCAGTTGTTCTTCAAGCTCTCGGGCAACTTGTAGACATTGTGGATCTCGTTGATGGTGACGCCCTGGTTCGCCGCGTGCAGGACGGCGTTGTTCAGGTTGGCATAGGCATCGCGTTGCGCGCGCATCACTTCCTGGATCCGTTCGTTGCCCCAGCGTGGCCAGTTGTGTGCGGCGAGCATCACATCCGCCTGCTGGCCGTAGAGGTACAGGGCGTTGTTGATGTTCTTCGACCACACCAGCGGATCACGCACCAGAGCACCGCGCAGGGTGTAGATGTTGTGGATGGTGCCGGTGATGTTCTCGGCAGCCCAGAACGCCTTGAATTGCGGGAACCAGGTATTCATTTCCGACGGTGCTTCGGTGCCTGGCGTGTTCTGGAAGTCCATTTGAACGCCGTCGATCGTCAGGCTTTCGAAATCTTTTTCGATGTATCGATTAGGTTCAATCAGGCCCATGGTGCCGGACGCGGCGTTTTTGCCGATCGCCATGTCGACATGACCGTAGGGACTGTGTGGCAACAGCAGGCCGTATTGAAAGAATGCGCGGCGGTTCATGGCATTGCCGGCGTAGACGTTTTCCGCGACCGCATGCTCCATGAAACCCACGGGGGCGATCAGCGCGACCTTGCCGCTGCGCACGTCCGCTTCTTCGACGATGCCGCGGACACCGCCAAAGTGGTCCGCATGGGAGTGGGAAATCACCACGGCCACGACCGGGCGCTTGCCCAGCTTTTCATTGATGAATGCCAGCGCCGCCCTGGCGGTTTCCTTTGAGGTCAGGGTGTCGAAAACGATCCAGCCGGTGTCGCCCTTGATGAACGTGATGTTGGCCAGGTCAAAGCCGCGGATCTGATAGATCCGGTCCGGCACCACCTCGTACAGACCATAGGCCATGTTGAGCACGGCCTGGCGCTGCAGCGAAGGATTGACCGTGTCGAAGTCCTTGCCGTCCAGCAGGAAATCGTAGCTGCCCATGTTCCAGGCGACGTTGCCCGCATCGCCCATGATCTTGTTGTAGGTCGGGGCTGCGATGAAGCCTTTTTTGGCCTCTTCAAAATCGCGTTTGTCTGCAAAAGGCAGCGTCTCGCGCACGCCCTTCTGATATTCGATGGTGTACGTAGACGGCGACTTGCCCTTGTTATCGAAATGCTCAATCGTGGCCGGCACGGCAGTTGTCTGAGCAGCAAAAATGCTGGGGTTGAAGCCCGTGGACAGTGCGACGGCCAGCGCGCAACTGAGGGTCTTGTTGTTCATGAAATGTTCCTTCGCCAGAGTATCGATGCCTTTGATGGCGCGGGTTTGCTCTTGTTCGTCTTGACCCGCCCGGCAAGGAATAGCATATTCATTTGATTACGAAAAATTCCGTTTTGCTCAATATCGATAACACAAAGGTTATGACATGACCCCGCGCCGCCTACGCCAGTTTTTAGCGCTGATCGAACACGCACACTTTGGTCAGGCCGCCAAAGCGCTGGGCGTTTCGCAACCGGCGCTCAGTAAAAGTATCCAGCTGCTGGAGCAGGAGCTTGGCGTTACGCTGTTCGATCGACGCACCGAGGGCGTGAGCCTGACGGCGTTCGGTCAGGTGCTGCAGGGCAAAAGCCAGCGCTTGTTGATGGCCGAAGAGGACCTTCGGCGGGACATCGCCCTGCTGGCGGTTGGCGACATCGGTACACTCAAGGTGGCCCTCGGGCCCTACCCCAGTGTGATCAGCGGCTACCGCGCCATTGCCCGGTTGCACACCCGCCATCCGAACCTCAAGGTGACGGCCCATGTCGCCGGTTGGCGAGAGGTTGCGCAGCAGGTCGCCAGCGGTGTGGTGGATCTGGGGATCGCTGAAATCAGCGCCTTGCAAGGCGAAAAGGAATTCAATTGCGAGCTGTTGGGTGAGCATCAGGGGCGCCTGTTTTGTCGGCCCGGCCATCCGTTGCTTGCGCAACGCTCCCTGAAGCGGGCGCAAGCACTCGATTACCCTTGGGTGGCGTCGCGCATTCCGTCCCGCCTGGCCGGCCTTCTGTCACGCGCGACGTCAGGCTGCGCCGGCGCCTACGACACAGTGACCGGCGATTTCGTGCCGGCGATTGAAATTGACGTGCCCATGCAGATCGTTCAATTCGCGGCGAACAGCAATGCATTGGCCGTCGGCACGTTGACGACCTTTGAGCGGGAGTTGCTGGCGGGTGAAATCGTCCCGCTGCCCATCCACGATCAGGCGTCGCACACCCATTACGGTTTTATCTCGCTCAAGGAGCGCTCGCTGCCGCCCGCCGTGGAGGCCTACATGCGCGAAGTGCGGGCGGTGGAAGAGGAAGTTTCCCAGCGCGAACGGGAGCTGGCCGACTTGATGATGAAGTAGCGCAAAATCAGTAGCTGAAGTCATGCCCCAACTCTTTTTGCATCCATTCCAGAAAACGCCTGACACGGGGAAAGTTCGAGTGAGCGCGGGGAAACACCAGGTGGTGCGCGGTGATCGGCGCGCTCAACGCAGGTCCCACCTCGACCAATGCACCACGTGCCAGATAGTCCTGCGCCAGCAAGGTACTTTCGAGGGCAAAACCAAGCCCGTGACTGGCGGCTTCCAGGGTCATGTAGGAACGGTCGAAGCTGAGGGTGTAGGGTTTTTCCGGGCGTGAGACGCCGTGCTGGGCGAACAACTGTGGCCACTTGATCAGCGTCGCCTCCGACAGGATCAACTGGCTGTCGAGCAAATCCGCAGCGCTGCGGATCGGGTGTTTTTCCAGCAACTTCGGGGAAGCCATGACCGCAATCCGTTCATTGCGAATCGTGCGTACTTCGTAGCTCGGCCAATTGGGCATGCCATGGCGGATGTCGACGTCGATCTTGTCGCGGCTGAAGTGCAGCGATTCATAAGAACACGAAAGGTTGAGCTGGATATCCGGGTGGCTCTCGCGAAACTGCTCAAGGCGCGGCATCAGCCACAGCAGGCCGAAA
Source organism: Pseudomonas sp. GM78 (assembly GCF_000282475.1). GTDB lineage: Bacteria > Pseudomonadota > Gammaproteobacteria > Pseudomonadales > Pseudomonadaceae > Aquipseudomonas. Next base: position 12,315 of record NZ_AKJF01000206.1, on the reverse strand, counting down.
CTGGGTGATGAATGCAGCCGCAGGCAATCAAGGCTGACGTCGCTGGAGGCACGTTCGGTGGCCACGGCGAGGCTGTGCAGGATGCCGGAAACCTCCGTCAGGTATTGCTCGCCGACCGGCGTCAGGGTCACGCCCCTGGCGGTCCGGAAAAACAACTGGCGCCCGATCATCGCCTCCAGTTTGGCCAGCTGGTGACTGACCGCCGAGGGTGTCAGGTCGAGCAATTCAGCGGCGCGAGCGACATTGCCGAAACGGGCTGTCTGCTCGAAGGCCTGAATGGCTTTCAGGGGTGGCAGTATCACAGGTGCATCGTCGGATGAGCGCATGATTGTGGTTATTCCGCTGCAAGTTACTTAAACCGGGCGTTTCGCCATTCAATCATTCCGATACTTCGCTGGCGAGTGCTGAATTTTTTTCAGCACCCAGTGACGTTCGCGTTATTGCTCAGGGGCAGTCTGGAGAACAAGCTGAGTCATCGGTTCCTGGTGGATCGACTCATAAAAACAATCATCCGAGGTACTGTTCCATGCTTCTTCAAGGCAAAGTCGCGATCATCACCGGTGCAGCGTCCGCACGTGGCATCGGCCGCGCTACCGCGACCACGTTCGCGCAACAGGGCGCCAGCGTGGTGATTCTCGATCTGGACGAATCCGCCGCACGCGATGCCGCGGCCTCCCTGGGCGAAGGCCATCTGGGCCTGGCCGCCAACGTCGCGGACGAATCCCAGGTGCAGCAGGCGGTCGCGACAATCATCGAGCACTTCGGTCGCATCGACATCCTCATCAACAACGCCGGCATCACCCAACCCCTCAAGACCCTGGACATCCGCCCTGCGGATTACGACAAGGTGCTGGACGTCAGCCTGCGCGGTACGTTGCTGATGTCCCAGGCGGTGATCCCGGTCATGCGCCAGCAGTCGTCCGGCAGCATCGTGTGCATGTCATCGGTTTCCGCTCAACGGGGCGGCGGTATTTTCGGCGGCCCGCACTACAGCGCCGCCAAAGCCGGCGTGTTGGGCCTGGCCAAAGCCATGGCGCGCGAGCTGGGCCCGGACAAGGTGCGCGTGAACTCCATCGCCCCCGGCCTGATCCATACCGATATCACCGGCGGCCTGATGCAGGACGAACGCCGCCACGCGATCATCGACGGCATCCCCCTCGGACGCCTGGGTGAGGCGCAGGATGTGGCCAACGCGGCGCTGTTCCTGGCCAGCGACCTATCCTCTTACCTGACCGGCATCACCCTGGATGTGAACGGCGGCATGCTGATTCACTGATGACAGCTGACGGGCCTCGCGGCCCGTGCGGTTCTGGATCGACGACGCAGCCGGGCCACAAGCCTGGCGGTCAATAAAAACAAGAGATCAGACCATCATGACTACCCTGTCGCTCGAAGCGGTTTCGACCGTGCGCTCCAACGCCTACCGCAAGACTGCGTGGCGCCTGATGCCGTTCCTGATGCTGTGCTACCTGTGCGCCTACCTGGATCGGGTCAACGTCGGTTTTGCCAAGCTGCAAATGATGAACGACCTGGCGCTCAGCGAAACCGTCTACGGACTTGGCGCGGGCATGTTCTTCATCGGCTACTTCCTCTGTGAAGTGCCCAGCAACATCATCCTGCACAAGGTCGGTGCGCGGGTCTGGATCGCCCGCATCATGATCACCTGGGGCATCGTCTCCGCCCTGTTCGCCTTCGTCGAAACCGCCTGGCAGTTCTACGCCCTGCGCTTCCTGCTCGGCGTTGCCGAAGCCGGCCTGGCACCGGGTCTGCTGCTGTACCTGACCTACTGGTTTCCCTCCTACCGGCGTGCGCGCATGACCGTGTTGTGGTTCATCGCCATCCCGCTGTCGGGCATGGTCGGCGGCCCGCTTTCGGGCTGGATCATGAACCACTTCGCCGGCATGCACGGTTGGGCCGGCTGGCAATGGATGTTCGTGCTGGAAGCAGTGCCCACGGTGCTTATCGGGCTGCTGGTGCTGAGCTATCTCAAGGACGGCGTGCATCAGGCCAGTTGGCTGGATGATGACGAAAAGGCACTGATCAGCCGTGAGCTGGCCGAGGACGACCAGCAGAAAGTCACCCATGCTTCAGTGGGTGAGTTCATTCGCGACCGTCGTCTGTGGTTGCTGGCCGGGATCTACTTCTGCGTGGTCATGGGCCAGTACGCCCTCACCTTCTGGCTGCCAACCCTGGTGCGTAACGCGGGGGTTTCCGATCCGCTGCACATCGGTTTCCTGACCAGCCTGCCCTACCTCTGCGCAATCGTGGCCATGCTGTATGCCGGACGCAGCGGTGACAAACACCGTGAGCGTCGCTGGCACCTCATTGTGCCGATGATCGCGGGTGCCATCGGTTTGAGCCTGGCGGCGCTGATGGGCGGGAATGTACTGCTCTCCATTCTCAGTCTGTGCCTGGCCGCTTCCGGAATTCTCTCCGCGACATCGATGTTCTGGATGCTGCCCACCACGCTGCTCGGTGGCGTGTCCGCCGCCGCTGGCATCGCGGCGGTCAACAGCTTCGCCAACCTCGCCGGCTTCTGCTCGCCCTATCTGATCGGCTGGGTCACCACACAGACCGGCTCCAGCGCCATCGGCATGTACCTGATCACCGGCGTCCTGCTGTTCGGTGCCACGTTGGTCCTGCGCATCCCCGCCGCCTCGGTCAATCGTTGATTCATTGGAGTTTCACCATGACTGCTCAAACCGCATTCACGTCATCCACGACGCTGGCGCAACGCGCCCACAACATTCGCCGCCACGCCCTGCGCATGGGTCAGGTTCAAGGGCAAGGCTACGTCGGCCAGGCTCTCGGCGCCGCCGACCTGCTGGCCGTGTCCTACTTCCACGCCCTGAGCTACCGGCCCGAAGACCCGGAATGGGAAGCCCGCGATCGCTTCTACCTGTCGATCGGTCACTACGCGATTGCCCTGTACGCGGCCCTGATCGAAGCCGAGATCATCCCGCTGGACGAACTGGAAACCTACGGCGCCGATGACAGCCGCCTGCCGATGTCGGGCATGGCCGCCTACACCCCGGGCATGGAGATCACCGGCGGTTCGCTCGGCCAGGGCCTGGGCATCGCCGTCGGTGCCTGCCTGGGCCTCAAGCGCAAAGGCTCACCCTCCTTCGTCTACAACCTGCTGTCGGACGGCGAACTGAACGAAGGCTCGACCTGGGAAGCGGTGATGTCGGCATCGCACTGGAAGCTGGACAACCTGATCGCCATCGTCGACGTCAACAACCAGCAGGCCGATGGTCATTCGAGTGAGATCCTTTCGTTCGAACCCATCGTCGATCGCTGGCAGGCCTTCGGCTGGTTCACCCAGCGCGTCGATGGCAATGATCTGGAGGCACTGGTCACCGCGTTCGATGCCGCGCGTAACCACCCTGGCGCGCAACCTCGCGTGATCATCTGCGACACCAGAATGGGCAAGGGCGTGCCCTTCCTGGAAACCCGCGAAAAGACCCACTTCATCCGCGTCGAAGAACACGAATGGGACCTGGCACTGAGCAACCTTGAAGAAGGAAACAACCAATGAGCAACGCAGCCAACACTCCGACTTCCACGGTTACGCCGGCCAAGAAACGCCTGACCACTTCGGCGATGATCGCCTCGATCGCCTCTGAGGGCCAAGCCACCAAGTCGGCGCCATTTGGTCATGCACTGGCCGCGCTGGCGGATCAGCGCAAAGATATCGTCGGCCTGTCCGCCGACCTGTCCAAGTACACCGACCTGCACATCTTCGCCAAGGCCCATCCCGATCGCTTTTATCAAATGGGCATGGCCGAACAGCTGCTGATGAGTGCGGCAGCGGGGATGGCCCGTGAAGGCTTCGTGCCCTTTGCCACCACCTACGCCGTGTTCGCTTCGCGCCGCGCCTACGACTTCATCTGCATGGCCATCGCCGAGGAGAACCTCAACGTCAAGATCGTCTGCGGCTTGCCCGGTCTTACTACCGGTTACGGCCCCAGCCACCAGGCCACGGACGACCTGGCGATCTTCCGCGCCATGCCCAACCTGATGATCGTCGACCCGTGCGACGCACTGGAAATCGAACAGGCCGTGCCCGCCATCGCGGCGCACCAGGGACCGGTCTACATGCGCCTGTTGCGCGGCAATGTGCCGCTGGTGCTGGACGAGTACGGCTACCAATTCGAGATCGGCAAAGCCAAGACCCTGCGTACCGGCAACGATGTGCTGATCATCTCCACCGGCCTGATGACCATGCGTGCACTGGAGGCTGCCAAAGCGCTGCAAGCGGACGGCGTCGATGTCGCCGTGCTGCACGTGCCGACGATCAAGCCGCTCGATGAGCAAACCATTCTGGCCGAAGCCCGCAAACCGAGTCGCCTGGTGGTCACCGCAGAGAACAGCTCGATCATTGGTGGGCTGGGCGAAGCAGTGGCCGGTGTGTTGCTGCGCAATGGCGTCACGCCCACCTTCCGGCAGATCGCCCTGCCCGACGCGTTCCTCGATGCCGGGGCGCTGCCGACACTCCATGATCGTTACGGGATTTCAACCCAAGCGGTTTGCACTCAAATCAAGGCCTGGCTTTAACCACAGGGACAAGGCACCTGGAAACAGGTGCCAGCCAGTTCGACATCAATCCCGGCTTGCGCCGAACAGGACGACTTGCTCTTGAGCCATCTCGAGCAAGGCATCGACGACCATTCTCACCTTCGGTTGGAGGTAACGCGTGCGCGGCCAGATGACGTGGATAGGCATGGTTGCTCCCGCGTGGTCGTCCAGGACCGTGACCAATGCGCCGCTGCGCAAGTGTTCGGAAACCAGCCAGGTGGGCAACTGGCAAAGTCCGCAGCCATCCAGGGTCGCGCGCAGCATCATGTCACCGTCGCCGAACTCATGGCGCACTCGCACTTCCTGCTCTTGCACCTCGCCTTTGGCATTGCTCAGCAACCACGTCATGCGCAGCCCCCTGCGCCAGGCAATGATGCAATCGCGCGCAAGCAAATCGGACGGGTGCCGGATCGGCGGGCATCGGCTCAAATAGTCGGGCGCCGCACAGACCACCAGGTGTTGCTCACCGAGCCGGCGCGCCACCAGCTCCGGATCATCCTTGAGATCGCCGATTCGTACCGCCAGATCAATGCCATCGTTGATCATGTCGACCGTCCGTTCACCAAAGGTCAGGGTCAAGTCCAGTTGCGCGTATTGCCGCGCCAGGGCAATCAGCATCGGTGCGATATGCCGCCGTCCAAAGGCGGCCGGCAGATCAATCCGCAGACGTCCCTTCGGTTCGGCAACGCCGTTGAGGAAGCTGCCTTCAACGCCCCGCAACTCGTCCATCACCCGCAAGCAACTGGCGAGGTAAATCTCCCCCTCGCTGGTCAAGCTCAGTTTGCGCGTGGTGCGATGCAGCAGCTTGGTGCCGAGGCGTTTTTCCAGCCGGGTCACGCTCTTGCCCACCGCCGAACTGGTCACACCCAGTTGCAACGCAGCCGCCGTGAAACTCCCGCATTGCGCAGCCAGGATGAACTCGGGGATGCCATCGAATTGAAGGGAATCCATCACTGGCTCCACTGACATGAAAACCTGATTCTATCCCTAGAGGATCAACTGATCGTAATTTTCACGGATTAATGGAATTTGCAGACTGGATTAAGGTGGCCGCACTTTTAAACGACCTTCCCCTGGAGGCCACCCTGAACACCGACTTGAACCGATTGCTCACGCTGGAAGCGATCAGGAACCTGCGATTGCGCTACTGCCATCACCTCGACGCCAACCGGATGGATGCGCTCGCGCAGTTGTTTACCGATGACGCCATTTGCCAGGTTGATCGCGCTGGCTGGCGGGGGCGTGACGCCATCGCGCAGGGCTTGTCTGAAGCATTCTCGGCATTCGATCAGCAACAACGTGGGGCGTATCCCTTCCTGCACGCGGTGTCGAATCACTGGATCGAGATCCTTGATGAAGACCGGGCCGAAGGCCGTTGCTATTTGATCGACTTCGCCACCCAGCGGGCGCCGGGCCAGAACCCTTTGCTGCTGGTTGGGCTGTACGCCGATGAGTATCGACGGGTGGATGGTCAATGGCTGATCAGCCGTACCCGCCTGGATGTGGTGTGGCCTGAACCCGATGTCGGCGGCGGCGATCCGGGCAACGGGCTGGTTCTGCCGTCCTGATACATCCCCTCTTCTCCCTCATTTGCAGAGTTTCTGATGAACCCATTATTCAAATCCTATGATCTGGCCGGCACCCGGTTGGCCAACCGCGTGGTCATGGCCCCCATGACCCGGGCACGCGCCCTGAACGACATTCCGGATGAACACACTGTGCTCTACTACGCCCAGCGAGCTTCTGCCGGGCTGATCATCAGTGAAGGCATACCGATTTCCCGCGAGGGCTGTGGCTACCTGTTCAACCCCGGTCTCTATAGCAATGAACAGACCCAAGGCTGGCGCCGGGTCACTGATGCCGTCCACGCCAAAGGCGGGCGAATCTTCGCGCAGCTGTGGCATGTGGGGCGCATGTCCCATGTCTCACTGCAGCCGGGAGGCGCCGCGCCGGTGTCGTCGGTGGCTACCGTTGCCGCCCACTCGAATGCCTATGCGTGGGTTGAAAAAGGCCAGCCAGGCCCCGTGCAAGCAAGCGTGCCGAGAGCATTGGGCACCTCTGAAGTCCAGCGCATTACCGCTGACTTCGTGAGCGCCGCGCGTCGAGCGATAGAGGCAGGCTTTGACGGCATCGAATTGCACGGCGCCAACGGCTATCTCTTCGAGCAATTCCTCAACGGTGCATTGAACAATCGCCAGGACACCTACGGCGGTTCCATCGCCAATCGCCAACGCTTCCTGCTCGAAACGCTCGATGCCCTGGCCACAGCGATCGGCAGTGCCCGAGTGGGCGTGCGACTATCCCCGTTTGGTCGCCTTTTCGACATGCACCCCTACGCCGAAGAAACCGAGACCTGGCTGAGCCTGGCCTCAGCACTCAATGACCGAGACCTGGCGTATGTGCATTTGAGTGATCAGCTGACGATTGGCGCAGAAGCGATTCCCGAGGGCTTCGCCAACCAGTTTCGCCAAGCGTACCAAGGCACGCTGATCGCTGCGGGAGGCTTCAACCGGGAGCTGGCGGAGGCTGCACTGGAAGCCGGCGACCTGGACCTGATCGCGTTTGGCCGCCCCTTCATTTCCAACCCCGACCTGGTCCAACGGATGCAAAACGGCTGGCCGATCGCTGAAGGGGATCGGACTACTTTTTATGGCGTTAACGGCAGCTCAACCAAAGGCTATACCGACTATCCCGCTTATGGCGAGACGGTGGCGAATTAAGTAAGGCGAAAGTCAGGGGGATTCGTCCCCTGCGACTGTTGATCCTCGCAACCGGCTGCCATCGGCCAGTTGCTGCCCTTCGGGCAACTATCGGCCAATAGCAGTCATTTAAATTGGCATTCCGTCTTCCACCGTCGAATGTCGCCTTGTCAGTGACTGTCCCGCGGGACATCGATACTCGTTGCAAGCATTTATGCTCCACCTGAAAAGAAACTGCTGACAACGCACTCATGTCGCATGCATGTTTTTCATCTCCTCGCAGCTCCTATCCCGACCACCGGCATTGCAGAGCTGCCGACCTTGAACCATATATAAAGCAATACGCCATCATCGTTACAAGGTATTCCCTCAAGGCAAAAGGCCAACTCAGCATGGTGAAACAAGGACACAAACAGCGGCTGTACGACGAACTCGTCGACCTGTGCTATGAGTCTGCGCTGGGTATAACAAGCTGGCAGCCCTTGCTGGAGCGACTGGTCGAGGCCAGCGGTCATCAGAAGGTTTTTTTGTTCTACGCCAGTCACCACAAGAGCGACGCCCAAGCCGCTCCGACCATCAACCTGCGCACCCCTGCAGGATTGAACGGCTACAACAGCCTGCATTGGCAGCTTACCCCGGGCCTGGATTTCAGTGGTTTCCACTCCTTGGGCTCCTGGCGCAAGGCGCTCATCGATTTCGGGAGTGAGCATGCCCTGCACGATCCGAATGATCAGGCGCCCTACCTTCCTCATGGCCTGCATCATGTCGCCAGCGTCAGACTCGATGAGCAGACCGATTCGGGCATCTACCTGACCGTACTCCACCAGGTCGGCGCGCCTTCCCCCTCTGCCTGGCACTATGCGCTGCTGGAGCGAATCACCCCGCACTTGCTCAAGGCGGTCAAAGTGTCTGCCAGGATCAACTGCCTGGAACAGGACCTGGCCAAGCGCGACCTGTTGCTGGACCACCACACGACGCCGCTCTGGCTGCTCGATGACGAGGGCCAGGTGCTGCACTGCAATCAGGCCGCGCGGCACATGAGCCTGAGTGGTTCACCGCTGTTTGAAAAATTCGCCCATCTGCACAGCACGATTCAAGACACTCGTCTGCGGACACTTATCCGCCGTGCTGCGGGTAAAGACGGCAAGCGCCAGGCCGGCTGCCTACGCCTCGACACTACCCAATCACAAGAATTGCTGGTCACTCCGGTTCCCGCCGACGCGGGCTACAACCGTCACTTCAACAAACCCTTGGTGCTACTGGCACTGCTGGAAAATCGCTTGCCAAGCCCATTGCTGGCCGAGCTTTTCCAGCTCAGCCCAGCCGAACTGCGACTGGCCGAACTGCTGGCCCAGGGGCTGCCCCTGAAAGACTGCGCGGCGCGCCTGAGCGTCTCCATCAACACTGTGCGGACCCAACTGCGCGCACTGTTTCGCAAAACCGGCACCACCGGTCAGGTGCAACTGATCAAGCTCTTCACCCGGTTGATCGGGGGTTGAGGACGGGTTTGTCCTGCAGCCCCCGGCACCTTAGACGAACATCTGCACATCACTTGCCGTCAGAGTCGTCACACCCACCAGGGTCACCACTGCGACCGCATTGTCGTTGGCTGCGCCGTCGGCATCGTAATAGAGCGTGTGGTCATTCTGGTTGAACACCAGGTGCGCGCCCGCCGCCTCGTGCTGCTCGCCGCTGACGTTGGCCAGTGTGTCGGCGACGGTCTGGCCTTGCAGGTTGAAAAGTGCACTGTTGAGCGCCAAGGCGTCACTGCCCTGGGTGAAGTCGGTGATCAGGTCGGCACGATCGTCCGGCAACTGGGCGAACTGGAAGGTATCGGCACCGGTGCCGCCGCTGAACCAGTCGGTTTCGACGGTACTGCGGATCAGGTTGGCAGAGGCGTCGCCGGTCCATTCGAGATGGTCGGCGACAGGGTTGCCGTTGGCGTCGTAGCGTTGGCTGTAGATACCAGATCTGCTGCCGTCCTGGCCGTCGGACGTCCAGCTCACCAGATAGCCGCCGTCGCCGAGTGCGGTGATCGCGGGTTCGTGCTGACTGTCGAGCGTGGTGCTGCTGACCCGCACCTCATTACCCACCGCTGCGCCGTCAGCAGCGTAGCGCTGCGCGTAGATGCCCCAGCCACTGCCGTCCTGGCTGTGGGACGCCCAGCTCACCACATAACCGCCGTCGCTAAGCCCGCTGATCGCCGGCTCAGCCTGCTGGTCGACCGTGGTGCTGTTGACTCTCACTTCGTCACCCAGCGCCGCACCGCCGGCAGCGTAGCGCTGTGTGTAGATGTCCGCGCCACTGCCTTCCTGGCTGTTGGAAGTCCAGCTCACCACATAGCCGCCGTCGCTGAGAGCGGCGATCGCCGAATCATACTGATGATCAAGCGTGGTGGTGTTGACCCGCACCTCGTTACCCAGCGCTGCACCGCTGGCAGCGTAGCGCTGCGCGTAGATGCCCCAGCCGCTGCCGTCCTGGCCGTTGGATGTCCAGCTCACCACATAGCCGCCGTCGCTGAGAGCAGTGATCGCGGGGTCTTGCTGGCTGTCGATAGTGGTGGTGTTGACCCGCACCTCGTCACCCACCGCAGCGCCGCCAGCAGCGTAACGCTGCGCGTAGATGCCCCAGCTGCTGCCGTCCTGGCCGTTGGATGTCCAGCTCACCACATAGCCGCCGTCGCTGAGTGCGGTGATCGCGGGTTCGTGCTGACTGTCGAGCGTGGTGCTGTTGACCCGCACCTCGTTCCCCACCGCTGCGCCGCCGGCGTCGTAGCGCTGCGCGTAGATGCCTCCACCGCTGCCGTCCTGGCCGAAGGATGTCCAGTTCACCACGTACCCACCGTCGTTGAGCGCGACGATCGCCGGTCCCGCCTGATAGTCAAGCGTGGTGCTGTTGACCCGCACCTCGTCACCCACCGCCGCGCCGCTGGCAGCGTAGCGCTGCGCGTAGATGCCTCCACCGCTGCCGTCTTGGTCCAGGGACACCCAGCTCACCACATACTGGCCGTCGCTGAGCCCCGCGATAGTCGGATCAAACTGATAGCCGAGGGCGGTGCTGTTGACCCGCACCTCGCCGCGAAGTACCTGCAGCTGTACACCATCGCCAAACCGCAACGTTTCGAAGTCATGCAATGCATCGAGGCCTTCGTTGCCGTCATCAGCATTCAAATCATTGATGCTGATCTGATCTCGACCCTGCACACCAAAGGCAAAGTCGTGTTGGTTACCCAGATACAGTGCCGTGTCGTGGCCTTCTCCACCGAACAAGATATCGTTGCCAGCGCCTGCGACAATGCGCTCGTCGCCGCTGCCCAGCCGGATTAGGTTGTCGCCAGCATCGCCCACAAGCGTCAGCGTGTTGGCGACCGCCTGGCCGCTGGCGTCGAAGCGCTGTGCGTAGATACCCGTGCCGCTGCCGTCCTGCCCGCTGGACACCCAGCTCACCACATACCCACCGTCGCTGAGCGTGGCGATCTTCGGTTGCTGCTCAAAGCCGACGGTCGTGCTGTTGACCAGCACTTCGCCTCCCACCGGTGTGCCGTTGACATCGTAGCGCTGCGTGTAGATGCCCGCGCCACTGCCATCCTGATTGTGGGCACTCCAGCTCACCACATAGCCACCGGCGCTGAGCGTTGCAATCGCCGGCTCATAACCATTGAACTGCGTAGTGCTGTTGACCTGCACCTTACCACCCACCGCTGCACCGTTGGCATCGAAGCGCTGCGTGTAGAGGTCAAAACTGCTGTCGTACTGGCTGAAGGTCACCACATAGCCACCGTCGCTGAGCCCAGCGATCGCCGGCTCGGACTGAAACGGATGCGTATTGCTTGTGACCAGCACCTCAGCACCCACCGCTGCACCGTTGACATCGTAGCGCTGCGCGTAGAGGTTATAGCCGCTGTCGATCGGGCTATAGATCACCACATAGCCACCGTCGCTGAGTCCAGCTACCATCGGTTGTATGTCATTTGGACTGTTGAAAATATCGATGTCGACCGTACTGGTGTTGACATGAACTTCACCACCCTGTGCCATGCCCGCTGCGTCATAGCGCTGCATGTTTACGTCAGCCCTTATTAAAAATAAACCTTCGCTCCGAACGAAGGTGTAGGACTCTGAGCCCACCACATAGCCGCCGTCTGCCAGCGCCGTCACACTCGCATAAGAACCAAAGTTCGCCGTGGTGGTGTTGACTCGTACCTCTTCACCCACCGCTGCGCCGCTGGCGTCGTAGCGCTGCGCGTAGATGCCGCTGCCGCCCGGGACGCTGGACGTCCAGCTCACCACATACCCACCGTCAGTTAGCCCCGCCACACTCGGAAAAACCTGATCGTTGGCCGTGGTGGTGTTGACCCGTACCTCGTTACCCACCGCTGCGCCGCTGGCGTCGTAGCGCTGCGCGTAGATGCCTTGCCCGCTGCCGTCCTGGCCGCTGGACGTCCAGCTCACCACATACCCACCGTCAGCCAGTGCGGCCACACTCGGATAATACTGATCGCTGGCCGTGGTGGTGTTGATCAGATGCTCCCCCCCGGGAGCACCGTTGACCGTGATCGTGCCATCGGCAAAGCGCAGTTGCTCGACATCATCGATCCGGTCTCGCCCCGCCTCGCCACTTCCTGCACCCGCCTCGACCACCAGATAGCCACGCGGGTCGAAGGTGACGGTGTATTGGTTCATGCCGGCGCTGTAACGAGCGCTGTCGTTGCCCGCTCCCCCGTCGAGCCGATCATTGCCGGCACCGCCGTTGAGCTGGTCGTCGCCTGCAAGGCCAGACAACGTATCGTTACCGCCATCGCCCAGCAGGCGATCGGCCGACGCCGAGCCGGTTAGCGAATCGTCGCCGGTACCCCCTGCGATCAGGTTGAACAAACTGGCTTCCGGCGAGGTGGCCGGTGCAAAGTTCTCACTGGTCAGCGTGCTCGCCTCGGTATTCTGCAACGTGATGATGGTCTGCCAACCGTTAGTGGCGATGCCTGCGCCGTCCCGGTCCCATTGCAGCAAGGTGTCGGCGCCTTGCTGCACCAGGCGCAGGT
>NZ_AKJF01000205.1 GCF_000282475.1 Pseudomonas sp. GM78 | reverse complement strand
GTGGTGGGGCAAAGCCTTTTGGTTCCTTTTTGGCGTTTGAAAAAGGGACTCGCCGTAAGGGCGAAACCATAAGTGGCCGTTACCGCAGCAATGGATATGCCCTCAATGCCTATACAACCCCATGCTTAAGTGAACAGTATTGGTCCTTTTCCTTGAACTTTTATCTTTCAGGAACACACGCATGAATCTTGGAATAGCAGGACGCTGGGCGCTGGTGTGCGCTGCCAGCAAAGGCCTGGGTAAAGCCTGCGCACAGGCTCTGGTCAGCGAAGGCGTGAACGTGGTGATCACCGCCCGGGGCGAGCACGCACTGAATGAAACAGCCCGTCATCTCAGGGCGATCAACCCTGAAGTGACGGTCATCGCCATCGCCGGTGACATCTCAACACCCGAGGGGCGTGCGGCAGCCCTCGCGGCCCATGGGCACTTCGATATCCTGATCAACAACGCCGGAGGCCCACCCCCCGGGGATTTCCGCGAATGGAACCGCGACGCCTGGCTCAAGGCACTGGATGCCAACATGCTCACCCCCATCGAGCTGATCAAGGCAACGGTGGACGGTATGGCGTCACGCGGTTTTGGCCGCATCATCAACATCACGTCCAGCGCGGTGAAGTCGCCGATCGAGAGCCTCGGCCTGTCCAATGGCGCGCGCAGCGGCCTGACGGGGTTTATCGCGGGGCTTGCCCGGCAAGAGAACCTTGCCAGTCGCAACGTGACGATCAACAACCTGCAACCAGGCTCATTCGACACCGACCGACTGCGTGACAACCTGGTCACCGCCGCTCATGAGTCGGGGCAGGACAGCGACGCATTCCTCGACGAATGCCGTCGCGAAATTCCGGCTAAACGGTTCGGCTCCCCCGAGGAGTTCGGTGCACTTTGCGCCTTCGTCTGCAGTAGCCATGCGGGCTACCTGACCGGGCAGAACCTGTTGATCGATGGCGGGGCTGTTCGTTCCAGCCAATAAACACGGCAGGCACAATGGGCGCGGATGGCAGCGATGCTTTCGCCATTCGCCCCCTGCGTCTCAGTTTTACCCCAGAGCGGCAAACCCCCGCTGCAAATCCTCAAGCAACGCCGCGACATCCTCAAGCCCGATGTGCAATCGCAGCACTGGATTCAACAGGCGATCAGCGGCGCTGTTGCGATCCTTCGTGTCAGCAACCGTTATCAGGCTTTCGTAGCCGCCCCAGGAAGCCCCCAGGCCGAACACTTGCAGCGCGTCGATAAAACGCTCGACACCGCTTGCGTCGGCATTATGCAACTCAAAGGACAGCAAACCGTTGCTGCCCTTGAAGTCCCGTCGCCACAGTGCGTGATTGTGGTGCTCAGGCAGCGCGGGGTGGAACACGCGCTTCACCTGGGGTTGCGCCTGCAGCCAATGAGCGATTTCCAGGGCCTGGCGTTCGTGAACCTCCAGGCGTGGCGCCAGGGTTCGTGCACCGCGCAGCACCAGATAGGCGTCGTCGGGGCTGACATTGATGCCGAAGGTGTCGCTCATGGATGCCAGCGGCTGCCAGACGTCTTGCCGGGTGCAAACGCTGCCCATGACCACATCACTGTGCCCGCACAGGTACTTGGTCAATGCCATGATCGAGATGTCCGCGCCCAGTGCCAGTGGCCGGTACAGGTAACCCGAGCCCCAGGTGTTGTCCACGGCCAGCAGGATGCCCCGTGGCTTGCACAGTGCGGCGATGGCCGGCAGATCGCCGAGTTCATACAGCAAGGAGCCGGGCACTTCGGTGTAGACCATCCTGGTGTTGGCTTGCAGTTGCGCTTGCAGGTCGCTGCCGTCAGGCGCGAAGTAGCTGACCTGGATGCCGAACGGCTCAAGCAGTTCACGGGCCAGGCGCCGTACAGGGGCGTACACCGCGTCGGTGATCAGCACATGATCGCCGGGCCGCAGGTAGGCCAGGAACGTTTGCGCCACCGCCGCCAGCCCGGTGCCGAACAGACGGGTACGGTAACCGCCCTCCAGCTCCGTCACCAGGTCTTCCAAGGCGAACGCCGTCGGGTTGCCCCGGGCGCCATAGCTCAGGACACGTTCGCTATCGCGCCGAGCGCGGGCGTCGCGCATTTGCGCCAGGTTGTCGAACAGTACCGTGCTCAAACGGCTGACCGGCACGTTGACGCCCCGACTGCCACTGCCCTTTTCGGTTCGCGCCGCGTGCACCAGTCGGGTACGGACCCGTGCACCATCGAGCGCTTGCGACTGCGCGCGCAGAGGCTTGAGGCTGGCGATTTCGTCTGCACTCATCTGCGCCAACAAGCCGATTTCCCAGGCCAGGTACTGACGCGCCGCCTCCTTGTTTCCGGCGTGACGATCATGGGTAAAGAACAGGAAGTCGATGCACTGGTCGTCGGGAGGTGTATTGGCACCCTCCTGCACGGCAAATCCCGCCGTACGCCAGGCATCGAGTCCACCGTCCAGCCAGCGGGCTTGCGTGCGCTGAGTGCCTGGCAACGCCTGCGCCGCGAAAGCCGCCAACCGCGGGTCATCGGCCAGCAACACCAAAGGTCGCGGCTCAGCGGCCACTTCATCGGCCAGCAGCGAACGGATCGACCAGCGCGAGCCGGCGATATGCGCCTTGCGGTAGCTCATGCTTGGGCGCAGATCAATCAGCGCCACCGCGTTATCCTTCAATGCGTCGCTCAGGGACTGCGCCGTGATCGATGGCAACGCGTCATACGTCACTCCATCAGCCACAGGCAACGCCAGGCCACTGCTCACCCCGCCCGCCAGCACGTAAGCCTCATGCCCCAGCTGCCGAAGCCAACTGGCAACGATCGGTGCCCGTACGCCATCGCTGTCGATCAACACCAGCCGCGCCTGGCGAACGCCGATGTACAGGTCGGTGGCCTGGATCAACTGTCCACCCGGTGTGTGTTGCGCTCCGGGCAGGCTGCCGGCGGCAAACTCTTCGGCGGTGCGCACATCACAGAGAAACAGGCTGCGTGCGGCCTCCCCGGCCCACTGCTCGACCTGAGCGGCCACAACGCTTTTCACCCCGACCTTTGCCGCAAGCTGTGACGCCGCGAGGCGCTGTTGAGGCAAGTTTGTCGATGACACCTCATCGGCATAACGACGGGTGCTGCCATGCTCCAGCTGGAAATCATCCAGATACCAGCCCTGTGTACCGTTTTCCAGGGCGTAGACCGGGTTTTTCACCCCCAGGTTGATCAGGGTCTGGGCGCCGATGATGCTGCGGGTTCGCCCTGCGCAATTGACCACGATCGGCGTGCTGTCGTCGGGCACCAGATCCTGTACGCGATAGCCCAGCTCGCCATTCGGACAGCAGACCGAACCGGGAATGGTCATTTTGCGGTATTCATCGAACGGCCGACCGTCCAATACTACCAGGGGCTCGCCGCTACGCTGCCATTGCGCTAGCTGTCGGGCGGTGACATGCGGCGTGTGACTGGCCTCCTCCACCAATTCTCCAAAGGCCTTGGACGGCACATGCACGCCGGCAAACAGCTGATACCCGGCAGCCTGCCAGCCATCGGCGCCACCCTCTAGCACCTGAACGCGACTGTATCCCAGTGCTTGAAGGCGCTCGGCGGACCGTGCCGCGACATCCCCGCCATTCTGGTCGTAGATCACCAGCCGCACCCGGAGGTTTGGCGCCAGACGCCGAACCTCCAGCTCCAGTCGGCTATAAGGCAGGTTGACTGCGAAAAACAGATGGGCTTCACCATACTGGCCGTGTTCGCGCACATCGAACAGGGCAATTTCCTGCCCGTCGAACAGCCATTGCTGCAATTGCCCCGGGGTTACGGTCTGGCTCATGGAAGTCCCGTCAGAAAAGAAATTATTCAAGCAGCGTGTGTAGGTCAGGCTTCAAGTGAACAGCACGGCGATCATGTGTAGGCCTTGATCGACGGCGCCATTTGCGAGGCGTTGTAATTGAGAATGCGCCCGTCAGCCTGGACACCGTAACGGCCATTGAGCGACTCCAGCGGCAGGCCATAGAGGTGAAAATGCAGGGTCGCCTGCTCGCCTTCGACACGTATGCCGTGCAGGTCTTCGCCCAGGAACGAGATCGACGTGCCGGGTTGCACGATCACTTCCTTTTCCAGATGCAAGGTGGTGAAACCAGGCTCGCGACCTTCGTCGTCACGGCGGTAGACGTAGTTGATCTCCTGGCCCTCGACAGCACTGATGATCGCCCAGGTTTCGTGGTTGTGGGGGATGGTGCTTTTGCCCGGCAACAACGAGTTAAGGTACAGCGTCGGCGTGTCGCCGTCATCATTCAGACGGTAGCGAAACGCAGTGCTGCCCTGCCCCGGCACCGGTGCAGGGAACGCGTCGAAATTGAACAGATCGCGGCGCTCGGCCAGGGTTTCGAGCAAGCCAACGATTTCCACCAGCGCGGCACGGTCGACGCCACGTTGATTGATGACGCGGATTTTCTTCAGGAAATCCTCGATGACGGCGGCACGGTTTTCGGTACTCATGAACAGGCTCCTCGGTATTAGACGGACAGGCTGTAGCGACCCAGGTTGGTCAGCAGATAAGGGTCGTTGGCGACGGCAGGACGGCGCCCCGGATCACCCAAGGCATGGCGCAGGAATTCCTGGGTGCGCTCACTGGTCGGGTGCTGGAAAATCTGTGCGGCGCTGCCGTGCTCGACGATCACGCCGTTTTCGGTGAAGTAGACGATGTCGCTGATCTCTTCGGCGAAGCGCATCTCGTGGGTGACCAGCACGCAGGTCATGCCCTCTTCGGTCAACTCGTGGATCACCGTCAGCACCTCGCCGACGGTTTCCGGATCCAGTGCCGAGGTCACTTCATCGAACAGGATCAGTTCCGGGCGCATCGCCAGTGCGCGGGCAATCGCTACTCGCTGTTGCTGGCCGCCGGACAGTTGTCCCGGATAGGCATCGGCCTTGTGCTCCATGCGCACTTTGGCCAGCAAGGCACGCGCTTCTTTCTCGGCCTCGATGCGGCTGCGTCCCAGCACCTTGCGTGGCGCAATCACCAGGTTCTCCAACACCGACAAGTGCGGAAACAGGTTGAACTGCTGGAAGACAAACCCCACACGCTTGCGCAACTCGATGCGCTGGGCTTCCAGGACCTGGGTGTGGACCTCGGTGGTGCCGACACGGATCGTGCCGCGCTGAGGTTGCAACAGCCCGGTGATGCAACGCAGGATCGTCGATTTACCGGAACCGGACGGGCCGATGATCGACACGGCCTGGCCGCGGTGCACGTCAAGGTCGATGCCCTTGAGCACCGGATTGCTGCCGAACGAAAGGTGCAGGTCGCGCAAGCTGACCAAGGGCGCGGCGACGGTTTCAGTAGAAGGCATAACGTCGCTCCAGGCGTTGGGTCAATCGGGAAATCGGGTAGCAGTAAGCGAAGAACAGCGCCAGCAGGCACAGGTAAATCAACACGGTGAAACCGGTCATGTTGACGGTGTTGCTGGCAATCTGGGCGGTGTCGATCACATCGTGCACGCCCACCAGGGAGGCCAGCGCCGTCCCCATGGTGATCACCGCGTACAGGTTCATCCACGGTGGCAACATGCGTTTGAAGCATTGCGGGAGGATGATCGAGCGGAAAATCTGCCCACGGGTAAAGGCCAGCGAACGGGCGGCCTCCCATTGGGTGCTGGGGATCGAAGCAATGGCGCCACGGAAGATTTCCGCGACGTTGGCACTCGCCGGCAAAGCCAGGCCAATCGTCACCTTGACCCAGTCCGGGAAGGGTACATAGGTGCTGCCGACCTTGATCTCGAACGGAAACACGTAGGTGGTGAAATAAATCAGTACCAGCCACGGCGCGTTGCGGAAGATCTGCACCCAGATCCGCGCCGGCAAGCGCAGGACGCGCAAGGGCGACAACGCCAGCGCCCCCACCAGCAAGCCCAGCACTGAACCCAGCGCGATGGCAACCAGGCTGATCAGAATGTTCTGGCCGAAACCTGCCGCCAGGACGGGCGACCACTGCAGCAGCGCATTGAGCACCGGGCTTTGCGGGGCGAAATACACCAGCCACAACCCGATACAGGCCAGCACTAGCAGCTTGCCGACGTGCCGGCGTGGCCAGGCCATCGACGCGGCCGCGGACGATTCAATGGCCATAGCCGGGCATCCTCAGGCGCGCTTCAAGGAAGCGCCCCACACAATTGACGATAAAACTCAGCAGGCCAAAAAAGCCCAGGATCAGGATCATCAGCTCCAGTACGTTGTCGCTCTGGGTCCAGATCATGATGGCCGCGTAGGTGATGTCGCCTACGGCAATGGCAGAGGCCACGGCCGTCATCTTCACCAGGTCGATCAGGTTGTTGATCAGCGACGGCAAGGCAAAGCGCAGGGCCAGCGGCAGTTGTACGTTCCACAACAACTGGCGGCCGTTGAACGCCAGGGAACTGGCCGCCTCCATGGTCACCGCCGGCACAGCCTCGATGCCGGCGCGCAAGGCCTCGGCGTGAAAGGCCCCCTTGTGCAGTGAAATCACGATCACCACCCACGCAAAGGGTGTCAGCGGATTGGCCGTGCCGACGGCCTGGGTCAACAGCATGTTCAGCACCAGGAACGCGCAATACAGCTGCACCAGCGTCGGGGTGTTGCGGGTGACTTCCACAAACACCCGCGCAGGTGTTGCCAACCAGGGCTTTCCTGAG
This sequence comes from Pseudomonas sp. GM78, assembly GCF_000282475.1. Taxonomy (GTDB): domain Bacteria; phylum Pseudomonadota; class Gammaproteobacteria; order Pseudomonadales; family Pseudomonadaceae; genus Aquipseudomonas. The sequence goes on along the minus strand of NZ_AKJF01000205.1, from coordinate 16,655 downwards.
GTCAGCATCGCCGCCAGCCCCACACCCGCGAGCAAACTGCCGACGATGGTGAACAGGCACAACAACACCGTGGTCAGCGCGCCCTGTTCCAGTGTTCCGCGTTGATAGGCGTCGAGCACAAAGCTGTAGTTCAGACCGAATCCGGCGGTCCAGTGAACGAACAATTCCAGCCACTGACTCATGCGGCCCCCTGCAAATATCGGCTCATGCACGACTTCCTTGAAAGACCGCCGAGTCCATCGACGGTCAGTTGAAACGATGAGGAGAACCGACTAGGCGCCGTTAGCCTGGAACTGCTTTTGCAGTTCCACCAAAGCCGGTGACGCGGGGGTGATGTGGTTGCGGGTCTGGGCTTCGATCAACCAGCCACTGCGGTGCAACTCTTTGACGATGGGGTCGAGCCGGGCCTGGGTATCGCGTTCGCCAGGCCGGGTCCAGATCACCGAAGGGGCCGGATTGAGTTCCGGGCTGAGCGCACGATAGCCCTGCCATTCGGCGTTGTCGGCAATCAGCGGGTTGATCAGCGTGGCGTCGTGAACTGCGGCTACGCAGTTATTGCCGCGCAGCGCGAGCAAGGATTCTGACGAGCTCTTGAAGCCCTTGATCTCAGCGCCCAACTCGGTGAGCGGCTTGATATAGCTGCTGCCCTGGGAGGTGCACACAGGCTGGTTTTTCAGATCCTCCCAACGGGCGATCTTGCTGTCTTTCAACACCGCTGCAGTTCCGCCTACACGGTAGAACGGAGTTGGCACAAACCCGAGGATCTCGCCGCGTTCGGCGGTCCATTCCATGTTGGCGATCAACAGATCCACTTTGCCCTGCTGCAAAAACTGCACGCGGTTGGCGGGCAATACCGGCACCAATTGCACCTCTGCACCCAGTTGCCGCCCCAGCTCATGGGCGAGGTCGACGTTCAGGCCGCGTGGTTTTTGGCTGGCGGGATCAATCCCGCCAAAGGGGCCGCCGGACAGCAAGACACCGACCACCAGTACATGGCGTTGTTCGATCTTGTCCAGGGTTGCATCAGCGTGTGCAGCGGTACTCGTCGCCAAGGAGATCAAGGCGCCCAATATCGCAGGCAGTAATCGTTTAACCGGTGAGCGTTCAAGCAACATGGATTTTTCCCCCAATGGATGATCGGCGTCCCCCGATCTACTGTGTGGGCATCCTAGGGAGTGTCATGGGGTAAACGGAAATTCAAATATCTAATATCGTTATAACTTGGTGTCGTTCGCTAACGCTATTTTGCCGAAATGCCCAGCAAATACGGTGCAAAACAGAGCTGAAATCTTAATGTCGACAAAAACACTTAAATAAATGTAATGTTTATGTTTGCCGTATTGATATAAAAACAGCTAGCGGGAACGGCCATGTCGACCTCACCTACCCTCGACCTCGAATTGCTGCGCACCTTTATTGCCGTGGTGGATCACCACAGCTTCGCGCAAGCGGGTGCGCAACTGGATCGCACCCAATCGTCGGTCACCCAGCACATGCAACGGCTGGAGCACTTGGTCGGGGTGAACCTGTTCGAGAAACGCGGGCGGCAAAAGCAGCTCACCGAAGCAGGCCTTCAGCTGCTGCGTCATGCCCGGCAAATGCTCTCGCTCAACGACGACGCACTCAACTCCCTGCGTGAAAGCAGCTTGAGCGGTGTGTTGCGCATCGGCTCACCCCATGACATAGCCGACACTATCCTGCCACCGATGCTTAGCCACATCGCCCGATCGGCCCCGCGCTTGCGACTGGAAATTGATGTCGGTCGCAGTCCGTTCCTGATGGATGATCTGCACCGTGGCAAGGTCGACATGGTGATCTCCACACGCGCCGATCCAACACTTGAAGGTTTTGCCTTGCGCACCTCCCCGGTGTGGTGGATTTGCTCGGCCCAATACATCCACACCCCGGGCGAGCCGCTGCCACTGATTCTCGTGGATGAACCGAGCATCTATCGCCGCTATGCACTGGAGGCACTTGAACGCGCCAACATTGCCTGGCGCCAGGCGTACCTGGCTTCGAACCTGATCGGCATCAAGGCCGCTACGCGGGCAGGCTTGGGCGTCACGCCCCGAAGCATGGAAATGCTCGGCCCGGACATGCGCGTGCTCGGTGAAAACGACGGCCTGCCACGACTGCCGGATGTGACCTATTACCTGTGGATCCGGCCCAACACCGTGAACCCGCTGGTACGCCGGGCCTATGAGTTGATCAGGAGCAGCCAGGGGTTGTAAGCGCTGCGGTGCGGCGATCCGAATGACCAGCGACCGCGCCCGAAAAACAAAGGCAAACAAGCTCCAAAAAACACCTTGCCGACCATACCCGTAAGGTATCGCCCACCACCAAAATGATATTAGACCCTGCCGCCCATCACACTTAGCCTGTGATTCGGCAGGGCCTGCCTGCGTGCAAAAAACTATAAAAATGCCTTACTGAATGGAGCAGTCATGAGCACTCATTATTCAATTCCCGAGTTGATCGATAGCACTCGAGTCAGCGCTTTTCAGTGGCGGGTTTTTGCCCTGTGTTTTTTCGTAGCCATCCTGGATGGGTTCGATACCCAAGCGATTGCATTCACCGGCCCCTCGATCACCCAGGCATTCGGACTTGGCGCAGGCGCTTTGGCGCCCATTCTGACCGCGGGGATTGTCGGCATGGTGCTTGGGGCAATGGCGCTAGGCTTGATGGGCGATAAATTCGGCCGACGACCCGCGATTATCGGGTCGGTAGCCCTGTTTGGCTGCGCCTCCCTGGCGACGGCATTTGCCCAGACCACCGAGCAGATCCTGGTGCTGCGCTTTATCGCCGGGCTAGGCATGGGCGGTGCGACACCTGTGGTCCTGTCACTCGCGGCCGAGTACGGCAGTGCAAGACAACGTGGCACGATCATGACCACGGTCCTGCTCGGTTTACCCGCAGGCGCCATTCTTGGCGGGCTGCTGGCGGCGAAGATGCTGCCCTCGATTGGTTGGCAAGGCATCTTCGCCGTCGGCGGTATCGTGCCGCTGGTGCTGTTGGTGGTCTTGATGTTCGCACTGCCGGAGTCGTTGTATTTCCTGACCAGGCAGCGGACTCCTGGCAGCGCTGAAAAGATCGGAAAAATTGTCGCCAGAATCACTAAAAATCCGACTCTCCCAGGCAGCACCTATAGCGTTCCGGAGGTCGATGTAAAAACCAGCGTGACCTCTTTGTTCACTGCCGGCCTGGCACGCAATACCTTTGGCATATGGACCATCTACCTTTTCAACTGGGTCGCATGGTTCATGTTCCTGTCCTGGTTGCCCACCGTGCTCAAGGCCACAGGGCTGCCGGCTGAACAGGCCCCCATGGGCACTGTCGCGGTCAACGCGGTGTTTGTCGTTTGTGCCATTCCACTGTCGATCATCTTGCCGAAAATCAACGTTCGGCTTTTGCTGCTGGCGTTGTTTGTCTTTGGTATTGCCCTGTGCCTGGGCCTGGCGAACAGCGGCACCCACTGGGCACTGGTGTTCACCCTCGCAGGTTTGGCAGGCTTGGGTATTGGCGGCCAGCAAATCGTCTTGAACTACATGGTCGCCCAGGCGTACCCCACGGCATTGCGGGCAACGGCAACCGGCTGGGCGATTGCACTGGGCCGGGTCGGGGCCATCATCGGATCGGCAAGCGGCGGCTGGTTTCTCGAGCACGGAGGTCCTGCCGGTTATTACTCAGCGCTGATCGTGCCGTTGGCGATTGCAGCGGCCGCACTCATGATCATCCGCACCCAACCCGATGCGCGGGCAAGCCAACCTGTGGCGGCGCATTGAACGGCGCCGCATTCGCCTGGACCCGCCCTTGAATATCACCAGAGAGAACCGACCTTGATCCGTTTAATCAAAGCCCCGCTGTGCCTGGCCATCCTGGCAACGTTCGTCACCCCCTCCAGTCAGGCCACCGAGCCGAATTGGGTCGATGGGGCGGTCGGCGCGGTCAACCAGGACGTCATCGACCTGCGCCACACCATCCACCAGCACCCGGAGCTGGGCAACCTGGAATTCAAGACCGCTGCCCTGGTTGCCGAACGACTCAAGGCAGCCAATATAGAAGTGCGCACCCAAGTCGGCAAAACCGGTGTGGTCGGGGTACTCAAAGGGGGACTGCCCGGGCCGGTGGTCGCCTTGCGTGCCGATATGGATGCGCTGCCGGTCAAGGAGATGACCGACCTGCCCTTCGCCAGCCAGGCCACCAGTACGCGCCTGGGTAAAAGCGTGCCGGTGATGCACGCTTGTGGACACGACACGCACACCGCCATGCTGCTGGGTGCCGCCAAGGTTTTGGCCGAGCATCGGGAGCAGGTCCGCGGGACGGTGGTCTTCCTGTTCCAGCCCGCCGAAGAAGGCGCCGCCGATGTCGACGAGTTCCAGTCCGATACGTTGATCGGCGCCCAAGCGATGATTCGCGACGGTGCACTCGATTCGCCCAAGGTCGAGGCGGTATTCGGCGTGCATGTGATGGCGGGTTATCCGACCGGGCATCTCTACTACAAATCCGGAACCGTGCTCAACAGCAGCGACTCGTTTCGTATCACAGTCCAGGGCCACCAGACTCACGGCTCCGCGCCCTGGAGCGGGGTCGATCCGATTGTCGCAAGCCAAGGCATCATCAGCGGTTTACAGACGTTGGTCAGCCGCCGGATCGACCTGACCAAGGGCATGGGCGTGATCAGTATCGGCACGCTCAATGCCGGATCGGCCGCCAATATCATTCCCGAGACGGTGGAGATGACCGGGACCATCCGGACCAACAACGCCGATATCCGCGAGACGATCCTGCAGAAAATGCCGCCTCTGGTCAGCGGCATCGCCAGTGCCTACGAAACCCAGGCCAAGCTGCTGCTGGTCAACAACGCCCCGGTGACCACCAATGATCCGGCGCTGACCGAGGCCATGGTGCCCGCGATGGAGCTGGCGGCGCCGGGCAAGGTGACGCGGCTGGATGCCTCCCTGTCGCCGAGCGAAGACTTCTCCTACTACGCGCAGAAGGTGCCCGGGCTGTTCGTGTTCCTTGGTGCGACGCCCGAGAACCAGGACATGGGCAAGGCGCCAAACAACCACAGCCCCTACTTCACTGCCGATGATGCAACGCTGGCGACCGGGGTGAAGGCGCATGTGCAGTTTGTCCTCAACTATCCAGGACAGCGCCAGGGCTGAAGGCCTTTGGATCGGGTGCGGTCAAGCGACCGCCACCCGCTCGGTGTTGCTGCTCACCTCGAACTGCCCCACCAGCTTCTGCAGTTTATTGGCATTGAGCCTGACCGTTTCGGCACTGTTTTGCAGCACTACAACGGTCTGGCGCATTTGTGTGGAGCAGTGATCGACCTTGCTGATCGTCTTGCCGTAGTCGAGGCTACGGGTGTTGAGCTGCTGGATGATCGCAAACATGCTTTCTACCGCTTGATGCAACTGCACGTTTTCCGAGGAGGCATCTTCGGCCAGGCGCAGGCTGTTATCGACGTCCTTGACGCCCTCCTCCATGAAGCTGACGGCTTTTTGCGTTTCGTTCTGCAGGCCTTCGACCATCTGCCGAATATCGTCGGCCGCGCGTGATGTGCGTGAGGCGAGGCTGCGTACCTCGTCGGCGACCACCGCAAAACCTCGCCCATGTTCACCTGCGCGCGCGGCCTCGATGGCCGCATTGAGCGCCAGCAGGTTGGTCTGGTTGGTGATGTCGCTGATCAGGCCGGTGATCTTGCCGATCTGCGTCATCCTGCTGTCGAGCAACTGCACGCTCGAAGACGAACGCTCGACCACGTCCCGAATCGATTGCGTGCCTTGCTGCACAGCCAGAAATTGCTCGCGGGCGCGGGTGACCACTTCATCCATCGCCTGCTTCATTTGTTCGGCACTGGCAGAAGCCTGCTGGATCTCGCCCAGTTGGTCTTCGACGATAATCATCATGCGATGCACCGCTTCGGCCACCTCGTCGGAGGTGATACTGGCTTGCTGGCTGCGCCCCAGCATCATCTGATTGGTGGTGCCAACGTTGCTGCTGGCCTTCACCACTTGCCCGACAACCGAGTCCAGGTTGTCAATGAAACTGTTGATCCAGCGCCCCATGTCGCCGGTCTCATCGTTGGCCATGCGCTTGATGTCCAGGCGCTGGCGCAGGTTGCCCTCGCCTTCGGCGATGGTCCTGATCACACTCGTCATCTCGTTCAACCTTGCCGCCAGGCGTTTGGGCCCGAGCCGGCTGAACAGGAGCGCGGCACCTGCCATGCTGGCAACCTCGACGGCATCGATCATGCCCTGGGCCAGGCCGCTGTAATGCTGGACCAGGACATTGCAGGCAAACAGCCCGGTCATGGTCGCGATGTAGGGTTTCATCAAGCCATGGCTGAGCGAGCGCCGGCGGTAGACTTCCTCCAGGTCGGCCTCACACATCATGCCCCAGCGATCAGGTGACCCCGGCAACTGGAAGGTAACGCCCTTGCCCACCACCGGAATGTGCCGGTAGTCCGAGTAACCGGGATAGGTCACGAACAGGTTGGAACCCTTGCGGATGGTCTCGCGTACGCCGGGGTGCAGTTGTTGCGTCGCCGGGTCGGTGAAGCGCAGCTCCAGCTCGGTGTGTCGCTGGATCTGCACGGTCTTCCAGGGGGTGTGTACACCGCTTTTCAGGTTTTCACCGTGGCTGAACGTGCCGTCCTCGAAACGTGAACGTGACAATGCGGTGCCGGGCTCGATGGCCGGATCGAAACGCGATTGCGCCATGAACAGATAGTTATCACCCGACTCGGCAAAGATGTGCCCGGCCTCGCGCTGGATGAGATCGCCCAATACGTCGTTGGGCACGCGACCGCAGAGGCAGCCCTGGACTTTTCCATCGCCCCTCAGGGGTTGATAGAACATCAGCGTGACTTCATCAAAGAAGCGCGAAGACGAGGGGCCGATTTGCAGGGTGAGTGGATCGCTGTAAGGGCCATGGAGAAACGGTGCCTTCAATCCCTCGGCCAATGCACGGGTTTGCTCGATCCGGGTTTTGCCGCGCCGGCTCCAGGTCGACACGATGACACTGCCGCTGGCGTCTACGACAAACAACTCCGAAAAATCTTCCGCCTGAGTGAGTTTGTCCATCAACGAAGTGCTGTCGAGGTGGGCGAAATCACGCCCCAGGTTCTCCGCCAGTTCCGCCAGGTGTTCCCATTGCTCGCGCGTCCAGTTCTGCAGCAACTGCACCCGGGTTTCAGCAATGGCTTCGAAGGTTTGCTCGATCACCGGGTAAGCCGCCCGATTGAGCCAGCACGACCAGCCCATCCGGATTTTTCCAGTATTGCCGAACCAGGGAAGCCAGCGCTTTTCACTGGCGGACAACGGCATGAAATTACTTGATAGCGACATCCACTTCGTCCATTGCGACACTTAGATGGCTATTCGATAGCAAATACCAGGCCAATTCGTGAGCAGGCTAACCATCTGCCCTGGCGTTGAGCGCGCTGCCGGGCGCGCGCCCCTCACCGGGTCATCTCACACTGTGCGTGCGCTGGTAGCAGGCTGGACAGACCTCGGGGTTGCGACGTCGGCTATTTCCCAGGCATCACGGGGTTCGTCCAGGTCGCGGTTGAGGGTTTCCGGTGTCTTGAACGTGGCGTAGAGGGTGATCAATGTCAGCAGCGTCAGGTAGCAGGCGATCGGCAGCCAGGCTTTGACACCGGCGCTGGCGTCGCCATCGTGGCTCGCCACGACCAGGGCAATGATGCCGGCACCGATCATCGGCGCAATGCCACCGGCGATCACGGCCGACACTTCCCGGGCGATCGACACCCCCATGTAGCGGTGACGCGAGCCGAACAGCTCAGGCAAGAGCGCCGCCTGGGTGCCGAACATGCCCCAGGTACCGATGCCCAGCGCGATGGAGATGGCTACGATGCTCGCCGCCACGTTGCCCAGGCTCAGCACCCACCACACCGGGAAGGCCAGTGCCAGTTGCAGCAGCGCGAAAGCGCGGTAGACCACGACACGACCGAAGCGATCGCTGAGTTTGCCGGCAATCGGCACGGTCATCGCGCCAAGGCTGGCGGCGCAGATAAGGGTCAGCACGCCCACCGGACCTTGCAGCCCCACCACCCCAACGATGTAGCTCACGGCCAGGGCCTGGTAAATCGATGACCCCCCGTTTTCCCCCAGGCGCAGGCCGATACCGACGAGCAACGTAGGCCTGGAGTGGGTCATGGCACTTTTCAGCGGGTTGACGCATACGCGCTTGAGCGCCTTGAGGCGGATGAAGGTCGGCGACTCCCTGAGCGACAGGCGCATGTACAGGCCCAATGCAACGATCACCACGCTGCTGTAGAACGGCAAACGCCACAGCCCGCTCTCGATGACGTTGTCATTGCCGCTGACCACCAGGAAATACACCAGCGCCGCGAGGATGGTGCCCAACTGGATGCCAAGGAACGGCAAGGCGGCGTAGAAACCGCGCCGGCCCTCGGGGGCGTACTCGGTCATCATCACCGCGGCACCGGCTTGTTCGGCACCGGCGCCCAGCCCCTGGAGCAGACGCAGGATCACCAGCAGTACCGGTGCCAGGTAGCCGACCTGATGGAAGGTTGGCAAGGCACCAATCAGGGTACTGGAAATGCCCATCAGCAGCACCGTCGACGCCAGCACGAACTTGCGCCCCACGCGGTCACCGATCATGCCGAACAGTACGCCGCCCAGCGGCCGTATCGCAAAGCCCAGGAAGTAGGTGCCGAAACTGGCGATCAGGCTCATGGCGCGGGTCTGTTCCGGAAAGAACAGCGGCCCGAAGATCAGCGCCGAGGCCAGGGTGTAAAGCGCGAAGTCGTAGTATTCCAGGGCACTGCCCAGGGAGCAGGCCCAGGCGGCACGGTGCAAGTCTTTCTTGCGCTCGCGGGCGTCGGGGGTCGAAGCGATGTCGGATGGAGAATGATCGTGAGTCATCTGGGTACCTCCAGGTGCCTTTACGGCATCTTGTTATTGACAGGTCGTTGGGGGGGCTTACAGTTTTAACCGCCGGATTTCCTGGAGCATGGCCTGCTCCATGATGTCGATAGGTGCCTCTTTACCGGTGTACAACTCGATTTGCCGACAAGCCTGGTGCACCAACATGCGGGTGCCGGCCACGGTGCTGCAACCCAGGGCCTTCGCTTGCAGCAACAGAGCGGTATGCACCGGCATGAACGCCACATCCATGACAATCAGGTGACTAGCCAGGCGACCGTCCAGCGGGTTGCTGTCCGGCTGTTTGAAGCCCACGGAAGTCGCGTTGATGACGATATCGAAGCTCTTGGCGGTGAACGCCTCAATGCTGCCGCCCCACCGGGCACCCAAATCCTCGGCGAGGGCGGTACCGCGTTCGATACTGCGGTTGAACACCGTGACCTCCCCCGCCGCTTGCAGGCAACCGTAGACCACCGCACGAGCAGCGCCGCCGGCACCGATCACGGCGATTCGCTTGTCGCGCAGCTCGGTGACTTCCTGCAGGGCGCGCACCGCGCCGAGGTAGTCGGTGTTGTAGCCGGTCAGTACCCCGTCGACGTTGTTGATGGTGTTGACCGCGCCAATCACCCGGGCGGATTCGTCGACCTTATCCAGGTAAGGCATCACTGCCGTTTTGTAGGGCATGGAGACGTTCATGCCGCGTACACCGAGGGCGCGAATTGCCGCCACGGCGGCAACTGGATCTTCGACGCCAAAACAGACAAAGGTGTAGTCCAGGCCCAGGGCGGCGTAGGCCGCGTTGTGGATCTTCGCCGAGAGCGAAAACGGCGACCCCATGATGGAGCCGCAGAGGGTTGGCAGGGATTGAGGCATGTTGGAGTCCTTGGCGGGTGAGTTAGACGACGCTGGTCAAGCCACCGTCGACGAAAAGGGTCTGGCCGTTGACGAAATCGGACGCGGGCGAAGCGAGGAAAACCGCCGCGCCACACAGCTCCTCGACATGGCCCCAGCGACCGGCGGGCGTGCGTTGCACCAGCCACTCGCAGAACGCCGGGTCGTCGACCAGCGCCTGGTTCAGCTCGGTCTGGAAATAGCCGGGGGCCAGTGCATTGATCTGCAGGCCTAGACCTGCCCAGTCGGCACACATGCCACGGGTGAGCATGCGCACGGCGCCCTTGCTGGCGGCATAGGGCGCGATGGAGCGCCGCGCCAGTTCGCTTTGCACTGAACCTACGTTGATGATCTTGCCGCGCCGGCGAGCGATCATGTGCCGGGCCACCGCCTGGGACACATTGAATACGCCGTCGAGGTTGGTGCTCATCAGCCGGTGCCAGTCTTGCGCACGGACGTCTTCTAGTGCCTGGCGATGCTGCAGCCCGGCGTTGTTGATCAGAATGTCGATCGGACCGAGGCGGTTTTCCAGCCCATCGATGGCTGTCGCGACGGCCTGGTGGTCGGTCACGTCGAACACTGCGTATTCGGCGTCCAGGCCTTCATCGCGTAACAGCGCGCAGGCGCTTTGGGCGCGTTCGGCATCGCGGCCATTGAGCACCACCCGGGCGCCCGCTTGTGCCAGCCCACGGGCCAGGGCCAGGCCGATGCCGCGCACTGAGCCGGTGATCAGCGCCCGACGCCGGTTCAGGCGAAAGTTATCGATCATGTGTGTCTCCCTGTGCTGGATTTACGAATGGGCCATGACGTCACTTTCAACCGCTACCGCCTGGGCGTGCCAATCGTTTATGGTGATGCCGTGATCACCGTTCGTGATCACCACGCACGCTTTAGCCAATGGGAGTGTTCAGTGGAACTCAAGCATCTGCGCGCCTTTACGGCCTTGGCCGAAGAGCTGCACTTTGGTCGCGCGGCGGCGCGCCTGCACATTGTCCAGCCAGCCTTGAGTGCGCAAATACGTGCCCTGGAAGACGATGTCGGGGCGCAGTTGTTCGAGCGTGACCGCCACCGGGTCGAGTTGACCGAAGAGGGAGCACTGTTTCTCCCCGAAGCCCTGGCGACCCTGCGCCAGGCCGGGCGTGCCCGTGAGGTGCTGCAGCAGGCCGCGGCCGGAGAGGTCGGGGTGTTGCGCCTGGCATTTGTGTCTTCGACGCTGTCGCACTTGTTGCCGGTGCTCGTGCGTACGCTGGAGGAGCGCTACCCGCGTATCGAACTGGAACTCAAGGACATGCCTTCGCTGCCGCAGGCCCGGGCCTTGCTGGACAACGCCCTGGATTTCGGCCTGGTACGCCTGCCCTTGAATCTGCCTGACGTGCACACACGCCTGCTCTTCGAGGAATCGCTGGTGGTGGCGCTGCCGCAGGACCACCCGTTGTGCGCCCAACGCCGTATAAAACCTCAGGATCTGCTCGGGTGTCCGATGCTGGTGCTGGCGCGCAAGTTCGCGCCCGGTTTGTATGACCAGATGCTCGCGGGTTTCCACCGACGCAAGATCACCCTGACGATTGCCCGGGAGATGGGCGAGTTCACCACCCAGTTGGCGTTGGTGGCCGCCGGCCTGGGCGTCGGCATCCTGCCAAGCGGTGCCGCATCGGCGCTGCCTATCGGTGTCGTGATCCGCCCGTTGGCGCTGGCCATGAGCGGAGCTGGCATTGGCGTGGCATGGACTGGTCTGGAAAACCCACGCAAGCGCGCACTGATGCAGGTGCTCGACGAACTCTATCCGGCGTCGGGTCCTGTACTTGCCTAGAGACTGCAGCAGTTGTCATCAAATGAAAAGAAAGTGTCGTCGACTGCGGGGTCGACGATCACGGAATGCGCGTAGAACACATCCGCGTATTTTTCTGATGTACCTGTTCCAGACCCTAATAATAATCCGTACAGGGATCGCATTTTATGCGTGTGAATTTGCCCGTAACCGACCATGAAAGACTATTCCCCGCCGAACAACGCCTGATCTCCACCACCGATCTCGACAGTCGAATCACTTACTGCAATGACGCGTTTGTCGACATCAGCGGTTTCACCTTCGACGAACTGGTCGGCCAGACGCATAACATGGTCCGCCACCCCGACATGCCGCCCGGGGTATTCGTTCACATGTGGCACACCATCAAGCAGGGCAAGCCCTGGATGGGCATTGTGAAAAATCGCGCGAAGAATGGTGATTATTATTGGGTCAGTGCCTACGTCACGCCCATGTATGAAAACGGCCGCCAGAGCGGTTACGAGTCGGTTCGCTCGGTGCCCACTCGCGACCAGGTGCGCAGGGCAAGCGCGCTCTATGCAAGGATGCGCGCTGGCAAGCCGATCGTCGCACTGAGCGCCCGGATTTTCCGGCCGCTGCAGCAGGGCTGGCCATTGCTGATGGCAACCACGGTTTCACTGCTGGCTGATCAGTGGCTGACCAAATCGGCGGCCCAGGGGGTGCTGGTGGTGAGCCTGGGCATTGCCTGGTTCCTGATCGTGTCCCGACAACGCAGCGCCATACAGCGCACCCTGGCCGAACATCCGAAAGCCTTTGCCGATCGGTTGGTAGCCCTCACCTACAGCGACAACCATGGCCCCCAGGGGCAACTGGACATGGCCATGCTCAGTGAGGAAGCTCGCTTGCAGACCGCCTTGAGCCGGCTCGTCGATGCCGGGGTCAGTGTAAAGTCCAAAGCGGCACAGTCATCCGAACTGTCCGGCTTGCAAGCGCAGGCGCTTGACCGCCAGCGCAGCGAAACCGATCAGTCTGCCGCCGCCATCTCGCAGATGGCGGCAACCAACCAGCAAGTCACTCAGAACGTCATCAGTACGGCGCATGCCGCCTGCGAGGCTGACCAGTTGACGAGGGATGGCAGCGAGTTGGCCGGGCAAAGCCTGCGCGCCATGGAGGCCATGAACACGGCCGTCAACGAAATCGGCCAGGCGGTCAATGCATTGGCGAGCGAGACGCAATCGATCGGCAGCGTCGTGGATGTCATCACATCGATTGCCGAACAGACCAACCTGCTGGCGCTCAATGCGGCCATCGAGGCGGCCCGGGCGGGTGAACAAGGTCGCGGTTTCGCCGTGGTGGCCGACGAGGTGCGATCCCTGGCCCAGCGCACCCGTACCTCTACCGAGCAAATCCACGGCATCATCGCTTCCCTGCAAATCGGTGCCGATCGCGCAGTGGCAACGGCGACCCGGGGTGAGCAGATTTCCCGCGACAGCATGCAGCGTGTCGAGGCGGTGCAGGCTGCCTTGGTCGGAATCAGCCAGGCCGTCAGCCGGATCACCGATATGAGCCAGCAGATGGCGTCGGCGTCGGAAGAGCAAAGTCATGTGACTGAGGATATCAATCAACAGATCACGCGCATTGCCCAACTGTGCGATCACAGTGCCGGGCAGGCCAAGCAAGGCGCGGCAATCAGCCAGGACCTTGAAGTCATGGCCGAGTACTTGCACAGCCTGGCCGAGCGTTTTAACCGATAACCCCAGGCACTGCGACGGGCTGGTTCAGACCGTCGCTTGTGCCCGGCATGAGGCTATGCGAATCCAAGGAACGACAGGACGACCGCGATAACCACCACCAATCCGACGATGTAGATAATGCTGTTCATCAGTCCACCTCTCAATCTGACAGGATTGAAAAACTCGGGTGCGACAACCACCAACTCATGCACCGTTGCTTGTCACTCCGTTCGACAACACAGATCGCGCATTGTCCCCATCAGGCGCAGCGGGGCTAATGGTTCGCGTGCTCCTGTCCTATGCTTCTATCCAGCCCACCACTTCGGACATCGCCATGCCTGCCGACGAATCCGCCCTCCTGCAAAGCTGGCACCACAACGCCCACGCCTGGATCGAAGCCGTGCGCACCGGCGCCATTGAAAGCCGTCTCAAGGTCACCGACCAGGCCATCCTGCTGGCGATACTGGGCCGCCAGCCCGAACGCGTGCTCGACCTCGGCTGTGGCGAGGGCTGGCTGTTGCGGGCACTGGCGGAACGTGGCATCGAGGCCGTCGGCGTGGATGGCGATGCGACGCTGGTCGAGGCGGCGCGGGCGGCGGGCGCCTCATCGGTGTACCTGGCCAGCTATGAAGAGCTGGCAGAGGCCAAAGTGCAGATCGGCAATGACTACAACCTGATCTGCGCCAACTTCGCCTTGCTGCACCAGGACATCATCCCGTTGCTCGCGGCCATGAACGCTCTGCTCGCCCCCGGCGGCGCGCTGGTGATCCAGACTCTGTATCCGTGGACCGCGGCCGCGGGTGACTATCAGGATGGCTGGCGGGAAGAGACCTTCGCCGGGTTCGAGGGGCAGTGGCAACCGATGCCGTGGTACCTGCGCACCCTGTCCAGTTGGTTCAATGCGCTGGACATGGCCGGTTTTCGGCTGGTTGGCCTGCAGGAGCCACAGCATCCGCAAAGCCCTGTGCCGCAGTCGTTGCTGTTGGTGGCCGAGCGGCGGGATGGTTCGATATAGAGTATTTTTTCCATGCAGGTGCATGTTAGGCGCCAACAAACGAAGGCAGCCGAAGGACTCACGCAATGTTCAAGCGATAATGGCGGAAGGTAGCCGGAGTCGAACCTGCCCGGGAACGGATGCCGTCCCCAACCGGGTTTGAAGCCCGGCCGCGCCACCGGGCGCGATTACCTTCCTTGAAACAAACCCTGGGTCAATCTCGCGATCTGCGTGCCAGGGCGTTGTCCGCGCGGATCTGGCGTCGATCGCCCACGCGGCGGGTCAGGCCGAGCCGGTCGAAGTACTCGAGGATCTGGATACTGCGCTTGCGCCCCAGGCCCACTGCGTCGCGAAATGCCGCTACCTCGATCACCGGATTGTCATCGGCCAGTTGCAACAGCATAGCCGCCAGGCGACGGATCATCGTGTCGGTGTAGAACAGATCACGGACCACTGCGTGCAACAAACCCAGCCTTGCCATTTTACGCAGCAGAGCGCGCACCGTGGCTTCGTCATGCCCCAGATCGCGCACCCAGGGCGGGTCGAACCCGGCGGCGTCGAACCGCGGCTGCAATTTTTGCCACAGGGCTTGCTCCTCGTCGCTCAGGCGCACCTGATGCCCCGGCAGGTGTAGCCACGGCCCACTGGCCACGATGCGTCCGTTGGCCAGCAACTGCTCGAGCAGGCTGATGAATACCGGGCGATCCAGAGTGCTGCCGGCGAATCGGCACAGGCGATCGCGGTCCGGGCCCATGTGGTCCGGTTCCTGTTCATGGAAGCGCGCCAGGTGTTGCTGCAACTCATCCTGCAAGGCCTGCCAGCGGCTGGCGCTGAACAGGACGGGTGCCTGGCGGGTTTCGATCAGGCGTATGTCGCCGGGCAGTACCCAGGTATCGCGCGGGCGGTTGAACTGGCGTTCAAGCTGTTGCGGATCGAGCCCGCTGTCGCTGTTGGCCAGCAATCCTGGAAGCACGTCTTCCAGGCGAGTGCTCGCGGCCAATGCCACAAGCTGAGCCAATCGCTCGGGGCTGCGGCGGTGGCGGCTGGGCGCAAAGGGGTCGAGGACCTTGCCGCCGCCGAGGGTGCGCTGGGCGCTCTGGTCCCGCAGGATCAACCGGTCGCCCAGCACCGCCTGCACCGGTGCATTGACCAGCAGTTGCGCGAACATCCGCTGCCCCGGCGCCAGGCTGGAACCCTCCAGCAAGGCCACCCGCCCGGTGACGTCCCGTGTCCCCAGGTGCACGTGCACAGGTTCGAAGTGCTCGAAGGCGCGCGATTCGCCGGGTAATAGCTGCAGGTCGATGTCCAGGCGCTGGGTGGGTGCGTGCAGCCACGGGGCCGACAACCACTGGCCGCGGTGGATCTGTGACAGCGCCAGGCGCTCGGCACTCAGGTTCAACGCGACCCGCTGCCCAGCCACCGCCACGTTGGCCGGCTGATTCTGCGCGTGCAGGCCGCGAACCCGCACGGTTTTGCCAAGAGGGCCAAGCACCAGGGAGTCGCCCACCGTGACCTGGCCGGACAGCGCCGTGCCGGTCACCACGATGCCCGCACCGGGGACACTGAACGCACGATCGATGGCCAGGCGAAAACCGCCATCCTGACTGCGCTGCCGCACTTCGGACTGGGCCATGAGCAGCGCTTGACGCAAGGTCTGCACGCCCTCCCCGGTCACGCTCGACAACGCAATCAGCGGCGCCTCGGCGTAAGAACCCGGCGCCAGCAACGTTGCAATCTGCTCACGCACAGCCTGCACTCTGGAGGGCTCGACCCGGTCACACTTGGTGATCGCCACGATGGCGCGGGGAATACCCAGCAACTCGACGATGGCCAGGTGTTCCCGGGTCTGCGGCATCACGCCGTCATCGGCGGCCACCACCAGCAGCACCAGGTCGATGCCGTGTGCTCCGGCGAGCATGTTGTGGGTGAAGCGCTCATGCCCCGGCACATCGATAAAACCGGTCAGGGCCGCGCCGGGCTCCAGTGCGGTGTAAAGGTAACCAAGGTCGATGGTCATGCCGCGTTCGCGCTCCTCGCGACGCCGATCACCGGCCTGCCCGGTCAGCGCCTCCAGCAACGCCGTCTTGCCGTGGTCGATGTGCCCGGCGGTGCCGACGATCACCTTACGTCACCTGCAATTGATCGAGCTGCGCCAGCCACGCCGGTTCGTCGTCCAGTTGCCGCACATCGAGCCACAACGCATCGTCATCGATACGCCCCAGCACCGGTATCGGCAAGGCGCGAAGGGCCTGTTCCAGATTCAACAGCCAACGCCCGCGTTGACGCTTGGAGGTATTGGCCCGCAGGCATAACGCGGCACTCGGCAAGCGTGCCACCGGCTGGGTGCCACTGCC
>NZ_AKJF01000204.1 GCF_000282475.1 Pseudomonas sp. GM78 | reverse complement strand
GCAGAACCTCCACTCGGCCTCTCGAGGGGGCAAGAAAATCAAAAGCCAAAGCGAGGCGGCCTGACAGCCGACCTGATCGGGAGCCGCACGCAATCCCCTGTAGGAGCCCGGCTTGCCGGCGAAGGCGTCCGAAAGTCCAACGCAATGTTCCAGGCCGCTTTCACCGGCAGACCACTTTCTACGGATACACATTCTTCATGAGCTTCTTGAGCAATGGCCGGCCCAGCATCAGCAAAAACACCGGCCCACCCACCAGCAAATAGAAGTAATAGGTCACCGCCCGCCAGATCAGAATGGCGGCCGCCGCCGTGGATTTACCCACCATGGGCGCCAACAGTGCCGCTGAAGTCAATTCAGCCGCCCCGGCGCCGCCTGGCAACAGGCTGAACTGCCCCGCACTCAATGAAACCATCTGGATCAGAAAGCTCCAGGCCCACTGCAAGTCGGCGCCGAGCCCGCGCAGCGCCAGGTACAGGACGCTGTAACGCAAGATCCAATGCACGCACGTCAAGCCGAACACTGTTATTAGTGTCTGGGGGGGTAACTTGAGGGTGTCGGTAAACGCCGCCAGGAAGTGCAGGAGTTTTCGTGCCCAACGCATGCGGGTCGAGGGCTCGACGTTGAGGCGTGCCAGCAGTCGGCCTCCCAGACGGATCACCAGGCGGTGATAGCGCGCCACCAGCACGCAACTGACCAGGCCACCGAACATCGAGAGGGCGCTGACGATCAGCAACCACGCCATGTGCTGGCTGAGATGTTGGAACAGCGCGTAAATCAGAATCCCGGTCAATGCGCAAAGGAAAAACAACAGATCGCTCAGTTGGTCCATGGCAAACACGGCGCTGCCCCTGGCCGGTCGTACGCCGTTGCGCGCCAGCAAGGCCATGATGGTCAGTGGCCCGCCGCTGCCACCCGGCGTGGCGCAATAGGCAAATTCGGCGGCCATCACCACGCCCAGGCTCTTGACCGGGCTGACCTTGTTGCGCTGATCCCCCAGCAACAGGCGCAATCGCAGGGTATTGACCACCCAACACAGCAAGATCATGCCGAACATGACCAGCAAGCTGCTCAATGGAAAGTCCTTGAGCCGCGACCAGGTTTCGCTGCCGCCCAGAAGCCAGGGAATCAGCACCGCGGCGAGCAGGCCGACGCATAGCAGGATCGAGCGACTCATGCCGCACGCCCCATGCGCTCGCTGTGCAAGGCCAGCCAACCGGACTTGGTCATGGGCACGCGGCCCTCATCGAGCAGGCGCTTGAGGGTTTGCAGCCAGTAAGTACGCGAGAACTCATGACGCATGTCCACCGGGTGCAGGCCCAATCGAATCACCGGCGCCGTTCGCCAGCGCTGTTCGAGTTGCTGGCTGACCAGCTTCGATAAACCGCGCCGCCAGGCACTGCGCGCACTCCAGACCAGGCCGGGAGCATCGATCGCGGTGAATTCGGGCAAGCGAAAAAGATGCCGGGCGTCGCTGGTGTAGTCCAGCGGTAATTGGCGCAAGGCCTGGCGCGTGCCTTCACTCATCAACCAGGCCGGCGCGACGAAACCCTGCAACGGCCAATCGTAGCGCTGGAACATTTCAATGCCGGCGTGCAGGCGGGTGAGGGCGGCCTCGCGAGACAAACTGTAGAACTCGCCTTCGTGGGTGTAGATCCGGCGCATGAACCAGTCGCGGGGAGTGCTCGACTTCGGTGCGTCATCGCAGTGAAAATAACCGTGTAGCACCAGTTCATCGCCACGCTCGAGTCGTGCGCTGAGCTGACGACGAAATTGCGGGTGGGCTCGCAGGTTGTAGTGTTTGTGGAAATCCGGCACCACCAGCCAAGTGATCGGCACGCTGCCAAGCGCGTCGACGGCCTCGACAAAGGGCTGGTAATCGGCCCAGGTGGGTGGCGCGACATCGTGCAGTACCAGCAGCAGGCCGGGCGCGTCCGTGGGTTCAAGCATTGGCGGCTCGCGGCCATTGGCTGCCGAGGACGGCGTGATAATGGCCGAGCAGGCTGTTGACCACCGTGTCCCAGGCGTAATACCGCTCGACATGGCGTCGGGCTTGCTGGCCGAGGGCTGCGCTACCCCGGCTGAACAGTTCGCGCACGGCGTTGGCCATGGCCAACGAATCGTTGGGGGCACACAACAGGCCACATTGATCGGTGATGATTTCCTCAAAGGCGCCAGCGGCCACCGCCACCACCGGGATGCCGCAGGCCATGGCTTCGAGAGTCACCAGACCAAAGGTTTCCTGATCGCCGGCATGCAGCAAGGCGTCGGCACTGGCCATCAGGCGGGCGACTTGGGGGGCAGGGCAGAAATCGTCGATGACCGTGACGTTGCCCGGCACAGTGGTCGGCATCGACGAGCCGACCAGCAGCAAATGATAGCGTCGGCCCAGGCGCTTCATGCATTCGAGCAGCACCGGCAGGTTCTTCTCCTTGGAACCGCGCCCGGCAAAGATCAATAAATGAGTGTTTTCGTCGAGGCCCAGCTCGGCCCGAAGGCGGGTGTCCCGTGCATCGGGATGAAACACCTGGAGATCGACCCCCAGGGGCTGCACGAAAACATTCTTCACCCCAAGGCCAATCAGTTTGTCGGCCATGACCCGGCTCGGTGCCAGTACCCGGTCGAAGTTGCCGTAGAGCTTGCTGACATAGGCCTCGACGTTTGGCGTGACCCAGTTGCCCATTCGATTGCGGGCCAGCAGTGGCAGGTCGGAGTGATAAAAGCCGATGACCGGCACATCCAGTTGGCGCCGGGCGTCCAGGGCCGCCCAGGCGGTGAGGTAGGGGTCGCCGACTTCAATCAGCTCGGGTTGCAGATCCTGCAGGACATTGCGCCAGGGCGCCAGGCGCAGAGGGAAGCGATAACCTTTGCCGAAGGGCAGGGCGGGAGCCGGAACCGTGTAGATGCCATCCTGTTCGCTGAGAACGGCCCCCGGTATCAGCAGGCTGTGGCGAATACCGGGCCTGGTGCACAGGCGATGATGCTTGGCATCCAGATAAGTGCGCACGCCACCGCTGGCAGGGGCGTAGAACATGGTTATGTCAGCGATATGCACGATGAACATCCCTCCGGTCCGTTGTTCTCCTTGATTGACCTATATGAAGAATAGATGTTCGGTTGGGATTTGGAGGGGGGGTGGTGTTTGAGTGATTGGTGTCTGGGTATTTCGTCTTCGCGGGCAAGCCGCCCGCGAAGGCCGGATCAAAAAGGCTAGATGCGGAAGCTGCCCACCAGCTGCTTCAACCGCGCCGCCTGTTGCTCAAGATCCGTACAGGCGCGCAACGTCGATTGCAGGTTTTCCACACCTTCCTGGTTCAGGGTATTGATTTCGGTGATGTCGACGTTGATCGACTCGACCACCGCGGTCTGTTCCTCGGTGGCGGTCGCCACCGACTGGTTCATGCCATCGATTTCGCCGATGCGTTGCGTCACGCTGCTCAGGCGCTCGCCGGCCAGGTTGGCGATTTCCACGCTGTCCTGGCTATGGCGCTGGCTGTCGCTCATGGTGCTGACCGACTCGCGGGCGCCAACCTGCAATTCTTCGATCATGGTCTGAACCTGCTGCGCTGATTCCTGGGTGCGATGCGCCAAGTTGCGCACTTCATCGGCCACCACGGCAAATCCACGCCCGGCTTCACCGGCCCGCGCTGCTTCGATGGCAGCGTTGAGCGCCAGCAGATTGGTTTGCTGGGAAATGCTGGTGATCACCTCAAGAATCTGCCCGATGTTCACGGTTTTGCTGTTGAGCGATTCGATGTTGCTGCTCGAAGCGCTGAGCATGTTCGACAGTTGATTCATGGCGGCAATGCTACGGTCTACCACCTGCTGGCCATCTTCAGCGAGGTTGCGGGCATCGCTGGCCTGGCTCGACGCTTGCGCGGCATTGCGGGCGATTTCCTGGGCGGTGGCACCGAGCTGGTTGATCGCCGCTGCCACGCTGTTGGTGCGCGACGCTTGCTGGTCGGAGTTGTACATCGACGAGTTCGAGGCGGCGACCACGCGCAGCGCCACTTCGTTGACCTGGCCGGTGGCCGAGGACACTTCGCGGATCGAACCGTGGATACGCTCCACGAAACGGTTGAACGCGGTGCCGAGGCTGCCGAACTCGTCGTTGTTCTGGATCACCAGGCGCTTGGTCAGGTCGCCTTCACCGTCGGCGATGTCGGCCATGGCCCGGGTCATGACGTGCAGCGGCTGAATCAGCAGGCGGATCAACATGCCTAGCAGGGCGATGATGATGGCGACGGCGATCACCGTGGCAAACAACGCCGAGGCGCGGAACTCGCTGAGCATCGAGAAGGCTTTGTCCTTGTCCACCGAGAGGCCGATGTACCAATTGACCGACGGCAGGCCTTTGATCGGGGTAAAGGTGACGATGCGGGTCTTGCCATCGACCACGATTTCACTGAGGTCGTGGCTGATGCGCGGGGTATTTTGCGGGTACGCCTCGCCCAGGGACTTCATGACCAGGGCTTTGTCCGGGTGGACCAGGATCTTGCCGTCGGCGCTGACCAGGAAGGCGTAACCCATGCCGTTGAAATCCCGGGCGCTGAGGGTGTCGATCAAGGTTTGCAGGCTGAGGTCGCCGCCCACCACGCCTACGGCTTGCCCGGCTTTGGTCGAGGCCATGGCCAAAGAAATGATCGTTTGCCCAGTCGCTGCATCGACATAGGGTTCGGTCAGGGTTGGCGTGCTGCTGTTTTGCGCGCCCTTGTACCAAGGCCGAACCCGTGGGTCGAAACCGTCCGGCATCTTCGCATCCGGACGAATGGTGAAGTGCCCGGTGGCGTCACCCAGGTAGGACGCCATGAACGTCGACGTCAGGGCTTTCTGTTCCAGCAGGGCGGCGACGTTGGCCTGTTCCGGGTTGATGGCAATGTTTTGCGAGAGGTTCTCGATCAGCAGGATACGGCCGGTCAGCCAGGTCTGGATGTTGTTGGCGGTGACGTCGCCCATCTCGTTGAGATAGTTGTCCAGGTCTTCGCGGATGGCATTGCGCTGTAAATAGTCGTTATACAGGGTGAATGAGGCGAAAGTGGCAATGACGATAAGGGCGGCGGCAAGCAGGATTTTATGGCTGAAACGCAGATTTTTGTTCATGGCTTGGGGTTCCGCTAAGGTCTTAATGCCCAGTGCGTGCTTTTATAAAGGAACGCATGATGGGCAATGTTGAAAGCAAGAGATATTTCCGTCGCTCCTTAAGGGAAATGTCCGACAAATTTGTGTCTGTCTGCTTTGTCGTTATTTCTATCGGCCGTGTAGGACCAAAGATTAACCATGGGTGACCAAATGCCTGATTCATTGCAACTTGTTATCGGCGCCGATCTCTCGGGGCAGCCGATCGCCCAGGCCATGCGCCTGGCGAATCGCCACGGATTGGTCGCGGGCGCCACCGGGACCGGTAAGACCGTCACTTTGCAGCGCATGGCCGAAGCTTTCAGCGATGCCGGCGTGGCAGTGTTTGCCGCCGACATCAAGGGTGACCTGTGCGGCCTGGGCGCCGCCGGCAACCCTCAGGGCAAGGTCGCCGAGCGGATTGCCGGCATGCCATGGCTGAACCACAAGCCTGCGGCGTATCCGGTGACCTTGTGGGACATTCACGGTCAGTCCGGTCATCCGCTGCGCACGACATTGAGCGAAATGGGGCCGTTACTCCTGGGCAGCCTGCTGGAATTGACCGACAGCCAGCAGTCGGCGCTGTATGCCGCGTTCAAGGTGGCCGACCGCGAAGGCCTGTTGCTGCTGGATCTGAAGGATCTCAAGGCACTGCTCAATCACCTCAAGGACAACCCGGAACTGCTGGGTGATGACGCGGCGCTGATGACCACCGGCTCCAGCCAGGCCCTGTTACGGCGCCTGGCAACCCTGGAGCAGCAGGGTGCGGAAGCGCTGTTTGGTGAACCGGCGCTGCAACTGGAGGACATCCTGCAACCGACCGCCGATGGCCGCGGACGCATTCACCTGCTCGACGCCAGTCGTCTGGTGCATGAAGCGCCGAAGGTCTACGCGACCTTCCTGTTGTGGCTGCTGGCCGAGCTGTTCGAGCAACTGCCGGAACGCGGCGATGCGGACAAACCGCTGCTGGCGCTGTTTTTCGACGAGGCGCATCTGTTGTTCGCCGGCACACCCAAGGCGCTGCAGGATCGACTGGAGCAAGTGGTGCGGCTGATTCGTTCCAAGGGCGTGGGGGTGTATTTCGTCACCCAGTCACCGGGCGACTTGCCCGACGACGTGCTGGCACAGCTGGGCCTGCGCATCCAGCACGGTTTGCGCGCGTTCACCGCCAAGGAGCAGAAATCCCTGCGGGCGGTGGCCGATGGCTTCCGCCCGAACCCGGCGTTCGACGCCCTGTCGGTGCTGACCGAGCTGGGTATCGGCGAGGCGCTGGTGGGTACTTTGCAGGACAAAGGCACACCGGCAATGGTCCAGCGCGTGCTGGTGGCTCCACCTCAATCACGCATCGGGCCGCTGAGCGAAACGGAGCGCACGTTGCTGATCGCCGGTTCGCCGTGCAAGGGGCGATATGACAAACCGATCGATCGTGAATCGGCCTATGAAGTGCTGATGGGGCGCAAGGGGCTGGCCCCCGAGCCTGAGGCGGCACCGGCAAAACCGGCGGCGCAGGAGCCGAGTTTCACCGAGCAGGCTGGAGAGTTTCTCGGCACGGCGGCGGGGCAGGCACTGAAATCGGCGATGCGACAGGCGGCCAATCAGCTGGGACGGCAATTGGTGCGCGGGTTGATGGGGTCATTGTTGGGCGGCAGCAAACGCCGCTAAAGGCAAAAGATCGCAGCCTGCGGCAGCTCCTACGGTGATTCGCGTTTTCCTGTAGGAGCTGCCGCAGGCTGCGATCTTTTGATCTGGCTTTTCAGGTCTTGGATTTGGCGTGCGCCGCCAGGCGCTCCAGCGCCGCCCGCAGATTCGGATCGCTGATCCCGTCGGCCGTGGACTGGATGGTCGCGGCCGCATCATTGGATAAATCCATGGTATGCCCCGCCGCACCTTGCTGGACGGTGGGCGGTTGCACCTTGAACAGGATTCGCGTGAGGTTGGCGAACTCGTCGAACATCTGCAGTTGCCGTTGCAGGCGTTTTTGTTGGTAGCGCAGGCGGGTGGCCCAATGACCGTCGGTGACAATCAGCAACAAACTGCCTTCGCGCCAGGACGCCACGTGGCAATGCGCGCGCGCGGCGGGCTGCAACTGGCTTTCGAGCAAACGTTGCAAATGGCTCAGGCGTTGAGCGTGGCCGAGAATGGCCTTGAGCGGCTTGGCTTCGCGAAGCAGAACGGCGGGTGCTCTGGCCGTAAGAGGGCGAAATGCCATGATCAGACACCTGAAGTAACAGAGCCGCCATGTTAGCAGAAAGCACCGGATGCGCCCGACCCATTGCTTTGCGCGCGCTTTACCCATTAAATCAACAAGTAACTTCTGGCGTGAATGGCTTGAAGTTCAGCGATTTGCCCTTATTTTAAGTGAGCCCCGTTACAACGCTGTGCCAGCATCGTGGAATAACGCCACTTTCCTCACCACCGTTTCCGGGTAGAATGCTCGTTCGCATGCGGCCATGAGGGCTGCTCGGGCGACTCACGGGGCCGCCCTCCATCCCTTTAGTGTGGAAGATCCTGCCGATATGTTTGCGCCTTTGTTAAAGAAACTTTTTGGAAGCAAGAACGAGCGTGAAGTCAAACGCATGCTCAAGACGGTGCAATTCGTCAATGCCTTCGAAGAGCAAATGGTGGCCCTTTCGGACGATCAATTGCGTGCCAAGACCGATGAGTTCAAGGCCCGCTTCGCCAAAGGGGAAACCCTCGACAAGCTGTTGCCGGAAGCCTTCGCGGTCGCCCGTGAAGCCGGCAAGCGTGTCATGGGCATGCGCCACTTCGACGTCCAGCTGATCGGCGGCATGACCTTGCATGAAGGCAAGATCGCCGAGATGCGTACCGGTGAAGGCAAGACCCTGGTGGCAACACTGGGCGTTTACCTCAACGCATTGTCCGGCAAGGGCGTGCACGTTGTGACGGTGAACGACTACCTGGCCCGTCGTGACGCCAACTGGATGCGTCCGCTCTACGAATTCCTCGGCCTGACGGTCGGCGTGGTCACGCCATTCCAGCCGCCGGAAGAGAAGCGCCTGGCCTATGCCGCCGACATCACCTACGGCACCAACAACGAATTCGGTTTCGACTACCTGCGCGACAACATGGCGTTCAGCGTGGAAGAAAAATTCCAGCGCGAACTCAATTTTGCCGTGATCGACGAAGTCGACTCCATCCTCATCGACGAAGCCCGTACCCCGCTGATCATTTCCGGTCAGGCCGAGGACAGCTCCAAGCTGTACATCGAGATCAACAAACTGATCCCGCAGCTGGAATTGCACGTCGAAGAAGTCGAAGGCGAAGTCACCAAGGCCGGTCACTACACCGTCGACGAGAAGACCCGCCAGGTCGAACTCAACGAAGCCGGTCACCAGTTCGTCGAAGACGCGCTGACCCGTCTCGGCCTGCTGGCGGAAGGCGAGAGCCTGTACTCGGCACACAACCTGGCCCTGCTGACGCACGTTTATGCCGGTCTGCGCGCGCACAAGCTGTTCCATCGCAACGTTGAATACATCGTGCAGGACGGCCAGGTCGTACTGGTCGACGAACACACCGGTCGTACCATGCCCGGCCGTCGCTTGTCCGAAGGCCTGCACCAGGCCATCGAAGCCAAGGAAAACCTGAATATCCAGGCCGAAAGCCAGACCCTGGCGTCGACCACCTTCCAGAATTACTTCCGTCTGTACAACAAGCTGTCCGGCATGACCGGTACGGCCGACACCGAAGCGTTCGAGTTCCATCAGATCTATGGCCTGCAGGTCATCGTCATTCCGACGAACAAGCCGCTGGCCCGTAAAGACTACAACGACCTGGTGTTCCTGACCGCCGACGAGAAATACGCGGCAATCGTTACCGACATCAAGGAAAGCATGGCCGCGGGCCGTCCGGTCCTGGTAGGTACGGCGACCATCGAAACCTCCGAGCGCATGTCCGACCTGCTCAACAAGGAAGGCATCGAGCACAAGGTCCTGAACGCCAAGTTCCACGAAAAAGAAGCCGAGATCATCGCCCAGGCCGGTCGCCCGGGTGCACTGACCATCGCCACCAACATGGCCGGTCGCGGTACCGACATCCTGTTGGGCGGCAACTGGGAAGTGGAAGTGGCCTCGCTGGAAAACCCGACCCCTGAGCAGATTGCCCAGATCAAGGCCGACTGGCAGAAGCGTCACCAGCAAGTGCTCGAGTCGGGCGGTTTGCAGGTGATCGCGTCCGAGCGTCACGAATCGCGCCGTATCGACAACCAGTTGCGTGGTCGTGCCGGTCGCCAGGGCGACGCCGGTTCCAGCCGTTTCTACCTGTCGCTGGAAGACAGCCTGATGCGCATCTTCGCCTCTGACCGGGTGAAGAACTTCATGAAGGCTCTGGGCATGCAGCCTGGCGAAGCGATCGAGCACCGCATGGTGACCAATGCCATCGAAAAGGCCCAGCGCAAGGTGGAAGGCCGCAACTTCGATATTCGCAAACAATTGCTCGAGTTCGACGACGTCAACAACGAACAGCGTAAAGTGATCTATCACATGCGTAACACGTTGCTGGCCGCTGACAACATCGGCGAAACCATCGCCGACTTCCGTCAGGACGTACTCAACGCTACCGTCAGCGCGCACATTCCACCGCAATCGCTGCCGGAGCAGTGGGACGTGGCGGGTCTGGAAGCAGCCCTGGAAAGCGATTTCGGCGTGAAGCTGCCGATCCAGCAATGGCTCGACGAAGACGATCACCTGTACGAGGAAACCCTGCGCGAGAAGCTGATGCAGGAGCTGATCGCCGCGTACAACGAGAAAGAAGACCAGGCGGGCGCCGAAGCGCTGCGCACCTTCGAGAAGCAAATCGTCCTGCGCGTGCTGGATGACCTGTGGAAAGACCACCTGTCGACCATGGACCACCTGCGTCACGGCATCCACCTGCGTGGTTATGCGCAGAAGAACCCGAAGCAAGAGTACAAGCGCGAGTCGTTCACGCTGTTCTCCGAGCTGCTGGATTCGATCAAGCGCGACTCGATCCGTGTGTTGTCGCACGTTCAGGTGCGTCGCGAAGACCCGGCCGAGGAAGAGGCGCGCCTGCGCCAGGAAGCCGAGGCACTGGCGGCGCGCATGCAGTTCCTGCATGAAGAAGCCCCAGGCCTGGAGCAGCCGGAGCAGTTGGGTGAAGAGGTCGACGTGGCCCTCGCCACCGCCCCGGTCCGCAACGAGCAGAAGCTGGGCCGTAACGAACTGTGCTACTGCGGTTCGGGCAAGAAGTTCAAGCATTGCCACGGGCAGATCCAGTAACCCCCGTTTCATACGCTGAAATACCCGCGCCGCGACCGGCTTCTGCCGTCGCGGCGTTTTGCCATTTTTACCATCGCTTTTGCTGAAGCGGTGCAGACATCATTTATAAAGGAGCGCATTCATGGCTGTTGGTCTTGGTCCTTTGCCAACGTTGCACCCGGTTGCCGGTTTTGAACTCGGTATCGCCTCGGCCGGTATCAAGCGCCCGGGGCGCAAGGATGTTGTGGTCATGCGTTGTGCCGAAGGCTCGACGGTGGCGGGTGTGTTCACCCTGAACGCCTTTTGCGCCGCCCCGGTGATTCTGGCCAAGCAACGCGTGCAAGGCCCGGTGCGTTACCTGCTGACCAATACCGGCAATGCCAACGCCGGTACTGGTGAACCAGGCCTGGCCGCAGCCGAGCGCACTTGCGCCAAACTGGCGGAGTTGACCGGTGTCGATGCCAGCTTGGTGCTGCCGTACTCCACCGGTGTGATCGGCGAGCCATTGCCGGTCGAGAAAATCGAAGGCGCACTGCAAGCCGCCCTCGACGATCTGTCGGAGAACAACTGGGAAGCTGCCGCCACCGGCATCATGACCACCGACACCTTGCCAAAGGGCGCCAGCCGCCAGTTCCAGCACGACGGCGTGACCATCACCGTCACTGGTATCAGCAAAGGCGCGGGCATGATTCGCCCGAACATGGCGACCATGCTTGGCTACATCGCCACCGACGCCAAGGTTGCCCGCGATGTGCTGCAAAACCTGATGCTGGACGGCGCCAACAAGTCCTTCAACCGCATCACCATCGACGGCGACACCTCGACCAACGACTGCTGCATGCTGATCGCCACCGGTCAGGCGGCGCTGCCGGAAATCACCCGTGCCGAGGGCGAGTTGTTCGCCAAGCTCAAGCAGGCGGTGTTCGAAGTGTGCATGGACGTGGCCCAGGCGATCGTGCGCGATGGCGAAGGCGCGACCAAATTCGTTACCGTTGAAGTCAACGGCGGCGGTACTCACCAGGAGTGCCTGGACGTCGGCTACACCGTGGCCCACTCGCCATTGATCAAGACCGCACTGTTCGCTTCCGACCCGAACTGGGGCCGCATCCTCGCGGCTGTCGGTCGTGCCGGCGTACCAAACCTGGACGTGAGCAAGATCGATGTGTTCCTCGGTGAAGTGTGCATCGCCAGCCGTGGTGCCCGCGCTGCGACCTACACCGAAGCCCAGGGCGCGGCGGTGATGCAGCAGGAAGAAATCACCATCCGTATCGAGCTGGGTCGCGGCGATTGCAGCGAAACCATCTGGACCACCGACCTGTCCCACGAATACGTGAAGATCAACGCCGAGTATCGTACGTAAGATCCAGTCGACCCCTTCGCGAGCAGGCTCGCTCCCACATTTTGATTTGAGTACATCAATCCACTGTGGGAGCGAGCCTGCTCGCGATGGCGGTTTGTCAGTCATTTACTAGACTGGCTGTCCCTACATCAAAAGGTCCCGAACATGAGCCTCCACCTGATCATCGGCGACAAATTGCTTTCCTCCTGGTCCCTGCGCGGCGCCCTGGCCCTCGATCTGACCGGCGCCTCCTACACCGAAGAACTGATCAAGCTTAACCAGTCGGACACCCGCGAGCGTCTGCTCAAGCATTCGCCGACCGGCAAAGTCCCACTGCTGAAGACCGAGCACGGCACCATCGCCGACTCCCTGGCGATTGCCGAGTACTTGGCGGAACAGTTCCCCGAAGCGGGCCTGTGGCCCAAAGACACCGCTGCCCGTGCCCAGGCCCGTTCGGCGTGCGCGCAGATGCACAGCGGATTCTTCGCCATGCGCGGCAACATGCCATTCGACCTGAGCCATGACGCGTCGCTGTCGCCGGTTCCGGCTGATGTCCAGGCCGATATCGAGCGCATGTCGGCGTTGTGGGCTGAATGCCGCGCTGTCGCGACCGAGCCTGGGCCTTACCTGTTCGGTCGCATAAGCCTTGCCGATGTGTTTTTCGCACCCATCGCCGTGCGCCTGCGTACCTATCAGGTCAAGCTGTCGGCAGCCGACGAAGCCTATGTTGAAACCCTCTACCAATGGCCCGCGTTCAAGGCCTGGCAGAAGGCTGGCCTGGAGGAGATCGAGCGGTGAAACGAGTACACGTAGCGGCTGCCGTTATCCGTGATGGCAGTGGCAAGATCCTTATCGCCCGTCGTGCCGACACTCAGCACCAGGGCGGTCTCTGGGAGTTTCCTGGTGGCAAGGTAGAGGCCGACGAATCGGTTGAAAGCGCCTTGGCCCGGGAGCTGCAGGAAGAGCTGGGTATCGTGGTCGGCGCGGCGCGCCCGCTGATCAAGGTCCGTCACGACTACCCGGACAAGCAGGTGTTGCTGGATGTCTGGGAAGTCTCGACGTTTACCGGCGAGCCTCACGGCGCCGAAGGTCAGCCATTGGCCTGGGTGACGGCGCGTGAGCTGTCGGGTTACGAGTTCCCCGAGGCCAACCGGCCAATCGTGGCGGCCGCACGCTTGCCCGAGCAGTACCTGATTACGCCTGAAGACCTGGAAACTCCGGCCCTGTTGCGAGGAATCCAGAAGGCCATTGCGGGCGGTATCAAGCTGATCCAGTTGCGCGCGCCAAACGGTTACGACCCCAAGTACCGCGATCTGGCGGTGGATGCAGTGGGCCTGTGTGCCGGCAAGGCGCAGTTGATGATCAAGGGGCCTTTCGAGTGGCTGGGGGATTTTCCTTCCGCCGGTTGGCACATCACCTCGGCCCAGTTGCGCAAGTACGCGGCTGCGGGTCGGCCGTTGCCGGCATCGCGCTGGTTGGCGGCGTCCTGCCATAACGCCGAGGAGCTGGCGCTGGCCGAAGAGATGGGCGTGGACTTCGTGACCTTGTCGCCGGTGCAGCCGACCTTGACGCATCCGGGGGCTGAGCCGCTGGGTTGGGAGCAGGCTTCGACCTTGATCGAGGGGTTCAGCAGGCCGGTGTTTTTGCTCGGTGGCGTGGGGCCGGCAGAGGTTCAGAAAGCTTGGGCGGCGGGTGCCCAAGGTGTGGCGGGGATTCGGGCGTTTTGGCCTGAGGCATGATTGCGCGGTGATGCGTCTGACCTCATCGCGGGCAAGCCCGCTCCCACAGGTTCAGTGGCGTACACAAGCGTTGCGCTCGACGCGATCACTGTGGGAGCGGGCTTGCCCGCGATGAGGGCCTGACAGGCGCCGACTAGACTTCTGGTTTCGCCGCCGGCTGCCAAAGAATCTCGGCAATCCCTTGGCGCCGGGCAATCAACCTTGCCACCACAAACAACAAATCCGACAACCGATTGATATAAGCCAACCCCACCCCGGCCAACGGCTCCACAGCATTCAAATGCTGGCAGCGGCGCTCCGCACTGCGGGCCAGGCTACGGCAGACATGGGCCTGGGCAATCAACGCCGAACCGCCCGGCAGAATGAAATTCTCCAGCGGCCCCAGCTCTTCATTCCACACATCGATTGCCGCCTCCAGGCGTTCAATCTCTGCGGCATTCAATGCCTGATACTCCGGCATCGCCAGTTCACCGCCCAGGTCGAACAACCTGTGCTGACAAGGTGCCAATACCTCGATCACCTCATTCAAACCCGAATACCGGGCACTTTCTGCCGCCAGTCCGGCCAGTAACACGCCGACCTGACTGTTCAGCGTATCGACCTCACCAATAGCCTCGATTCGCGGATGATCCTTGGGCACGCGACGACCGTCGCCCAGGCCGGTTTCGCCTTTGTCGCCGGTGCGGGTGTAAATTTTCGACAGGCGAAAGCCCATGGTTACCTCGATAGCTGGTTGAGTTCTTGGGAGACGAGCGGGGTGCTCGCCAATGGCAGGCGCAGGGTAAAGCAGGTGCCTTGGCCGAGGGTCGATTGCACTTCCATCTGGCCCTTGTGGTTGTTGGTAATGATGAAGTACGAGACCGACAGGCCAAGGCCGGTACCCTGGCCGATTTCCTTGGTGGTGAAAAACGGTTCGAAAGTACGCTTGCGCACGCTTTCGCTCATGCCGATGCCGTTGTCTTCGACCTGGATCTCCGCCCACGGCGGATTCAGTTTGGTGCGCAGAATGATCCGTCCGGGTTCGCTGTCGTCTTCACGCTGGTGAATGGCTTGCGCGGCGTTTTTCAGCAGGTTGAGCAGCACCTGTTCCAGTTCGTTGGCGGTGCCGGGTACCGGCCCCAGGGCCGGGTCGAACTGGCGAATGATTGCCTGGCCCTTGAAGTCGAAACCGATTGCCAGGTCGAAGTCGTTTCCGGCGATTTCCACAGCCTGGTCGATCAGCGCAGGCAGATCGCACGGGGCCATTTGGCGGGTGCTGCGGCGACTGAAACTGAGCATGTGCGTGACGATCTTTGCCGCCCGGGCGCCGGCCTGCTGGATGCCATCGAGCAGCTGTGGCACTTCGCGCGCCTGCAGGTATTGGTTGACGGTCGACAGCTCGATGCCGATCTGCTCGGCCTGCTCCAGGTTCTTGGGCAGTTCGGGGGACAGGCGACGGCGGATATTCTGCACATTGTGCAGGATCGCGCCGAGCGGGTTGTTGATTTCGTGGGCCATGCCCGCGGCGAGGCCTCCGACGGAGAGCATTTTCTCCGACTGCACCATCATTTCTTCGAGGGACAGGCGCTGGGTGATGTCGTCGATGCGGATCACCACACCACGCCCGGCGCCGCCCATCAGCGGATAGAAGGTCAGGGCGTAGTGGCGGGGCTCATCGTCCTTGACCCAGGTCACGCGCTCGATCTTGGCCACCGTGTGCTGCTCGACGGTTTGCTTGAGCTGCGGCAAAAAAGGCTTGAGCGGTTCGAACGCGAGGAAGATCGGCTGGTTCAAGGCTTCGTCCAGGCGCGTGCCGGAAAGGGCGCTGGCTTCCTGGTTCCACTGCGTCACGTAAAGCTGTTCGTCGAGGGCGATCAGCGCCGATGGCATGGAGTCGATGATGCTGTTGAGGTAATTCTGAAAGCCCGTGAGTTTTTTCTCGATCTTGCTCCGCACCTGCACTTCGAGTTCCAGCTTGCGATTGGTGTGGCGGGTTTCTTCCGCCAGGCCCTGGGCCTGGTCATACGCGGCCTGGGAATCATCGCGGGCGCGCTTGAGTTGCTGCTCCCGGGCCTCGATCCGCGAGAGCATGGTGTTGAACGCTTCGGCCAGGCTGCCGATTTCATCGTGATTGCCCCGGGAGGCGCGCAGGGCGTAGTTCTCTTCCCGGGTCACTTGCCGGGACAGTTCCTCCAGCTGATGAATCGGCCGGGTAATCAGGCGTTTGATCTGCCGCGCGATCACCAGCCACAGCAGCACACTGAAAATCAGGATCCCCAGGCTGGCGGTCAGGGTCCCGGTATAGAACGCCATGGGCAGCTCACTGCTGGCCACCAGCAGCAGGTGGCCGGGTGCGGTGCCGGGGCGGGGCAGGGTGATGACCTGGTTGCTGCGAAATTCGGTGACTTGCCAGGATTCGATGTGCCGGTAGCGCTTGGGCAGGCTCAGGTGATCGCCATGTTGCAACTGAGCCAGGCGTTCGCCCTTGCCGTCATACAGGGCTGCAGCGCGCAGTGGTGAATAGCTGTCGAGTTCATCGAGCAGGCGTTGGGCGCTTTGCGGCGACTGCAGTGCCTCGGCCACCAGGCTCGGGTTGGAGACCAGTCGGCCGATGGTCTGCAGCGCCTGGGGCGCCATGCTTTCCTGGGAGATGTAGTAGGCGGCGCTGATAAAGGTCAGGTTGGCAACCAGCAGTACAGTGGTTAACAGCACCAACAGGGCAGCCAGCAATTTCTGGCCGACAGGAAGGTTTTCAAGACGCTGGCGCAATGGCATCAGGTTTATCGCTGCAAAGGAACAAGTGGCCAGCGTAGCCGCTGCTCAGTCGCTGGGCAATCCAAGGCTGTGCAGGCGCGCGATCAACCTCGACTCCAGCTGATTGAGGTGCGGCAGGTTCAGTTGATGTCGTGCGGCGACTTTACAGGCATGACCCAGCAAGTAACTGATTTCGGTGCGGCGCCGGTTGTTGACGTCCTGGTACATCGAGGAGTAGTTGGCAGCGGTGGCGTGGATCACCCTTTCAACTTCATGTTGCAGGTTTTCGGCAGCCGCCGGCTGGCCGCAACGCTCAAGCAGCTCGATCAGTTCGTCGCACAGCGTGGCGACCTCGCAGTGGTGCTCCTGCAGCCCGCCATTGCGGCAGTCGTGTAGCACCGTCAACGGATTGATCGCGCAGTTGAGTGCCAGTTTGCGCCACAACCGGGTGAGGATGTCGGTGCTCCACTCATGGGGAATGCCCGCGGCATCGAGGTCGTCCAGCCAGATCGGTGCGACAGGATGGCCAGCATCCCCCAGCCAGGTAAACCCGTGCCCGGCAAAGACGACACGCCAGTCACTGTCGCGAAAGGCGCCTTCAGTGCTGGATGCGTAAATGCAGCGCGCCTGTGGTACTTGCGCCGCCACGGCGTCCTGGCTACCCAGGCCGTTCTGCAGCAGGATCAGTTCGGCGCCGGGCGCCATTCGGTGCGCGAGCTGTGCCACGGCCTGCTGCGCATCGTAGGCCTTGCAGGCGACCAGCAGGCGATGGATGGGCTCTTGGCTGTCGGGTGTTTCGGCGGGCACCGGATAGCGCTGTGCCTCGCCATGTTCGACCAGGGTCAAGCCGCCTGCCGCCTCGTACGCCTGTAACCGGGCTGCGTCACGCAGTATCAGTCGCACCGGCACTGCGGCCCGCGCCAGGCGCGTGGCCCACAACGTGCCGAGACTACCGGCGCCGAGAACATGCCAGGTGGTGGACATCAGCTTTTTGCTCTGTTTGAGGCGCGCATGGGAGGCTCGCAGTGAATGATCGGAAAGACCCGTTATAATCAGCGCGGATTTTAACCGCAAGCCAGGCGTGCTCCATCGTGATTGAGCGCGCCCTATTTATTGGAGAGATTACATGCCGTCGTTCGACGTGGTATCCGAACTGGACAAACACGAAGTCACCAACGCGGTCGAGAACGCCGTCAAGGAGCTCGATCGTCGCTATGACCTGAAAGGCAAAGGCAGCTTCGAGTTCAAGGAAAAGGACCTGACCGTCAACCTGACCGCTGAAGCGGATTTCCAGCTCGAAGCGATGATCGAGATCCTCAAGCTGGCCCTGGTCAAGCGCAAGATCGATGTGCAGTGCCTTGAGGTCAAGGACGCATTCGCATCGGGCAAGCTGATGAAGCAGGAAGCCGTCCTCAAGGAAGGCATCGACAAAGAGCTGGCGAAGAAAATCGTCGCTCACGTCAAGGACGCCAAGCTCAAGGTGCAGGCCGCCATCCAGGGTGAGCAAGTGCGCATCACCGGCAAGAAACGTGACGACCTGCAGGAAGCCATTGCAGTGCTGCGCGCCAAGGAATTCGGCATGCCGCTGCAGTTCAACAACTTCCGCGATTAACGTACAAAGCGGGAACCTCTCGGCGTTTTCGGCGTCCGAGGCCCAAGCAACGGCAGAAACGATCGTTCCGGATAGGGTTCGGTCTTTCTGCCGCTTTATTTTTCGCGTGCCGGGTAGCCGGAAAAATGCAGGAGAAAGCAGATGGACTTAAATGCTGAAGTAGACAACCTGGTCAGGGTGTCCCAATCCTGGATCCCGATGATCATGGAATATGGCAGCCGTGTGCTGTTGGCGGTCATCACGCTGGCGGTCGGCTGGTGGTTGATCAACAAGGTCACGCAAAAGCTCGGTGGCCTGATCGCCCTGCGTAATGCCGACCTGGCGCTGCAAGGCTTTATCAGCAGCCTGGCAAACATCATCCTCAAGATCCTGCTGGTCGTCAGCGTGGCGTCGATGATCGGTGTGGAAACCACGTCGTTCGTGGCCGCGATCGGTGCGGCAGGCCTGGCCATTGGCCTGGCCTTGCAGGGCAGCCTGGCCAACTTCGCCGGCGGGGTGCTTATTCTGCTGTTCCGTCCGTTCCGTATCGGTGACTGGATCGAAGCCCAAGGCGTAGCGGGTACCGTCGACAGCATCCAGATTTTCCACACGGTGCTGCGCACCGGCGATAACAAAACCATCATCGTGCCTAATGGCAACCTGTCGAACGGCATCATCACCAACACCAACCGTCAACCGACGCGCAAGGTGGTGTTCGATGTGGGTGTCGATTACGAGGCGGACTTGCAAAAGGCCCGTGAAGTCTTGCTGGAACTGGCCAAGGATCCGCGCGTATTGGCTGACCCGGCACCGCAGGCCGTTATTTCGACCCTGGGTGACAGTTCGATCACCGTTTCCCTGCGTGTGTGGGTGAAGACAGCGGATTATTGGGATGTGATGTTCATGTTTAACGAGCAGTCCCGCGACCGGTTGAAAACGGCAGGTATTGACATTCCATTTCCTCAGCGTGTAGTTCGCGTGGTTCAGGAAGCGGCAGTACAGTAAGCCTGTTTGTTAGTTGTTACATAAGCCCAAGAGGTGAATAGTCTCTTGGGTTTTTTTGTGACTGTTGATGAGTTCATTGAAAAAAGTATTAACGTTATGCGGGCAAGTTGCTTGCGGCAGCGTTTGCCATGTGGCAGGCATAAAAAAACCGCCCACCTGAAGAGGTGGGCGGTTTCTTGATCTACAGACTACCGGTCTTACACCCTGATTACAGGATGTTCAGCGGGTACTCAATGATCAGACGGGTATCGTAGTTGTCGCGCGAGTAACCAGCGTACGCGCCGTTCGCGCGGTAGTTGGCGAAACGAGCGCGGAAAGACAAGTCTTTGGCCGGGCCTTCTTGCACAACGTACTTGGACTCAATGTTCCACTCGTTTTCCTTACCTTCACCCAGACCATTAGTCTTGATGTTGTCACCCATCACGTAACGGGTCATGAAGCTCAGACCAGGTACGCCGTAGGTCGCCATGTTCAGGTCGTAGCGAGCTTGGTAGGATTTCTCCTCGCGGCCCACGAAGTCGGAGATCTGAATGGAGTTGGATACGAAGATGGTGCTGTTGCCGTCAACGCCGTAGTAGTAAGCGTTGTCGCCGCTCGACTGCTGGTAAGCCAGGGTGAACTTGTGCGCGCCCAGGCTATAGGCAGCTGCCAGGGACCACAGGTTGTTGTCCACACCCAGGGTGCCGTCGCCGATGGCGTCAACCAGGTCGCCACGTTTGTCGCCCTTGGTTTTGTAACCGTTCAGGTCGAAGTTCAGCGACTGATCGTCGTTGATCGGCAGGGTCCAGTTCAGGTTGACGTAGTACTTCTTGAAGTACTCTTCAGCATCCGATGCAGCGACGGCACCGGTGAAGTTGTCGGTGAAAGCGTAGCTGGCGCCGAAGATGTTGATGCCGCCGCTTATGCCTTCGCCGTGGTTTCCATTTTCATCTGCAACACCGGCAACGGTGTCATGACCCATACCGGTTTGGGCGCTCAGTGCGGTGAAGCGACCGGCGCTCAGTTCCAGGCCTTTGATTTCCTTGCTGGTCAGCAAGGTGCCTTCAGCAACTTCTGGCAGCATGCGGCTGTCATCGGTAGCGAACACAGGGCTGGCAACGAATTGGCGACCGTATTTCAGAACAGTGTCGGAGAGACGCAGTTTGACTGCACCGCCAACCTTGCCTTGGGATTTTTCTGGATTGTTATCGCTGTCGACAGCGAACAGGCCGTTACCGCGGTGGCCAGTACCGCCATCGAGTTTGACCGAGCCCATCGCCATTGCGTCGAGGCCGAAACCTACGATGCCTTGAGTGAAGCCCGACTCGTAAGTCAGCAGTTGGCTGAGACCGGAGTCCTGGCGATAGCCGGAGGTTGCGTTGTTGCTTGCACCGTTCTTGAAGTCGCGGTTCATGTACTCAAAACGGGTTTTGAGTTTCAGGCTCGAATCATCGATGAAACCCTTGGACTCGTCCTGGGACGACGCCACTGCGAACTGCGAGGTACCAGCTGCAACAGCCAGTGCGATCATGCTCCACTTCATCACGCGCATCGTGATTTGCTCCTTTGGTTTTTAGAAGAGTACTGCCGTCCCACCTGTTTTATTATCTGGGCGGCTCTTTCTTTTTGTGTCGGCGCAAACTTATATCACGCCGACAATGTTGGCGATACTTGCGCATCTATCCTTTCAGCTTCTTTACGACCCTGTCGTAAACGGCTAGCTAGATGTCGCAAATTTACAGCCCCGATGCAACCGGACTGACAACTTTAGTGCTGTTTTTCTGGGTTGGCGCATCGATAAAAAGAGTCCCTGGTGAAACGTTTGAATCTCCATCGGGCTACCCTGCCACTGTTTTTGTTGGTCTTGAGACTGCCTGCTTCCCGCGGTGCCTCATAGACGATGTGGGTAACAATGCAACAAGCGTGCACAAATCAGAACTCCACCGATTTTTTTTCTGTCTGGCTGCCTGGTGCGGTAAAAACCTCATAAAACCGGGGGTTCTTGCTTCTTTACGTCGGGCTTGACGCCGTGGTTGGCATCGTGTCTTAGCCTCCTGCCTGTCCGCGTGACATGTAAAAGCGTTACCGGTTCACCCCGCCAGTGAGTAAATGGCGGATATGCGAAGCACTCAGCGTAGACGTACTGTGCGGTTTTGGTGCAAAAAATTTCAATGACTGTCTGATTTCAAACAGTCGGGCGTTTTTGCATTGAGTGAACAGGCTGTGGTTTTCTGGTCATTTCGGCGTTTTTTACCCTGCACTGGTTTGGTATTGGTGCGTTTTCGCAGGAACTGTCTCATCTCGGGGCGCGCTTGTGCCATTTGTAGATCCCGACGGGCGCAGGCAGTGGTTCGCTGTGAAGCTGGCAGGGTATGCTGCCGTTCAGTGGCCCGGCGTACCACCTCTCTGGATGGACGCTAAGCTGAAAAATGAAGACCTGGCGGGAGTATGCGCAGTGTTCGCTTTAGATCCACGACTTCAACAAGACACACTACCGATCGGCGATTTCCCACTTTGTCGGTTGCTGTTGTCCAATGATTCGAACTACCCCTGGTTCATCCTCGTGCCACGCAGGGACGATATCAGCGAGATATTTCAGTTAAGTGGCGCCGATCAGCAGCAGCTGTGGCAGGAAACCACCTCGTTGGCAGAGCTGCTCAAGGACTCGTTCGATGCGGACAAGCTGAACGTCGCTGCCCTGGGCAACGTGGTCAGTCAGTTGCACATGCATGTGATCGTGCGCAAGCGTGAAGACGCGGCCTGGCCGGCACCGGTCTGGGGCAAGCACCCGGCCAGGCCCTACAGTGCGGAGCAGGTCGCGGCGATTCGCGAACGGCTGCGCCTGGTGTTGACCGATGATTTCCAGTTTGTGGAGGGTTGAGCCATGAGCCTCGAAGAGCGCGTAACCGATCTTGAAAGTCGACTGGCGTTTCAGGATGACACCATCCTGGCGTTGAATGATGTCCTGGTGGCGCAGCAGCGGGTGGTCGAGCGCCTGCAGCTGCAAATGGCCGCGCTGCTCAAGCGGCAAGAGGAAATGGTCGGCCAGTTCGAGTCTTTCGAAGAAGAAGCGCCGCCACCGCATTACTAGTAGAAGAAGTGCAGGCATAAAAAAACCGCGAACATGTTCGCGGTTTTTTTATTGCCTTTGATCAGCGCCGCGGCAGGGCGGCGATGACGTCTTCGGCTTGCAGGCCTTTGTCACGATTCATGACGGAGAACTCGACGCGCTGGCCTTCGACCAGAACGCGATGGCCTTCACCGCGAATGGCCCGGAAGTGCACGAAAATATCGTCGCCGGAGTCGCGGGAAATAAAGCCGAAGCCTTTGGAGGTGTTGAACCACTTGACGGTCCCGGTATCGCGGTTGCTCATGTCGTAGCTAGGCGAAGCGGCGGCCGGTGACGATTTGTAGAAGCTGATGGCCAGGTGCAGGGCAACAGCGACCAGGGCTGCAACCAGGCTGAACAGCACGGCAGGCTGGCCGGCAATCACTGGCATTGGCGCGATCAGTGTCAGGGTTTGCAGGACGACAGCCAGTACCAGCAGGGCGCTGACCAGGTTCTGCAGTTGATGGCGCGGGCCTTTGTTCCAGTAAGGGATAACCGGGGCAAGCGTCAGGTTAAGCAGGCCAAAAAAGGCCAGGTACAAGGCATCGGGTTGTTGCAGGTAAGGCAGGGCTTCGGATCGCAGGCTAGGGATGAAGGACAGCAGCAAGGCCGCTGTGCCTATCAGCAGGTGGACGATTTTCAACATTTTGATTAACTCACGTTAAGACAGCTCACAAGGAAGAGCTGATGGCGCACGGTTCGCTTCGGGATAAATAGAGGCGTTGTACACGTACCCGGTATCAGCCTATGCGCAGCGCCCGAAAAAATAGGCACTGACGACACGCTGCCTATTTAACAGCAAAGCTTGAGCCTACTCAAATCAAGGAGTCCAGCGGTCTTGCGAGCGCCCGGCGGGGCATCCGGGCAGCAGCCTGGCGATAGGCTTGCTAGAGTGGTCCTGCACCTGTTGGATGAACTTCATCACCTTTAGGGGAAAAACATGGCAATCGATATCGGTATCAGTGAAGAGGACCGCAAGTCCATCGTCGACGGACTTTCGCGCCTGCTGTCGGACACCTATGTGCTCTACCTGAAAACCCATAACTTCCATTGGAACGTCACCGGCCCGATGTTCCGCACCCTGCACTTGATGTTCGAGGAGCAATATAACGAGTTGGCCTTGGCGGTCGATTCGATTGCCGAGCGCATTCGCGCGCTTGGATTCCCGGCGCCCGGCGCCTATTCCATCTACGCGCGCCTGTCGTCCATCAAGGAAGAAGAAGGTGTACCGGCTGCCGAAGACATGATCAGGCAACTGGTGGCGGGGCAGGAGGCCGTCACGCGCACTGCCCGCGGGATCTTCCCGTTGCTCGATAAAGTCAGCGACGAACCTACGGCTGACTTGCTGACCCAGCGCATGCAGGTTCATGAGAAAACCGCGTGGATGCTCCGCGCGCTGCTGGATCAATGATAAGTCGGCGCGTGGATGGCACTGTTGTTCGCGCGCCCCTTTTCGTCAGAAGGGCGGCCTGTTGCTTGAGCGAATTTTCGCGTGTTGTCGTGGGAAAAGTGCAGGACTAGGACGCTCTCCCTGATCCGCCTTCTGTTGTTGGCTTATCCTACGCGGATGGTCATAAAGTCATCTGGCTATAACTTTGCCCCGGCGTTTTTATAAGCATTCAAATCGCTCTTATAGAAACCGCAATGGCAAAGGAGTGTCAGCGATATGGATTATGAAGGCAGGAGAGATGACGGACGGGGCGGGCAGGCCAGGGATATAAGGGTCGATCCATTTGTCAGTGAATTCGATATGGGGCTGGCCCAGCCGTTGTCCCGATCGGTGCGATTGAATGGTTTTGCCACCTGTTTGCGGCTTGAGCAGGTGTATTGGGATATTTTGGCCGACATGGCCAGGGTCAATAGCTGTTCGGTCAGCGCGTTGCTGTCCCATGTCGATCGCCAAGTGCATTTGCGCCACGGCGGGGTGAGAAATTTCAGCGGGCTGGTGCGGGTGGTCTGTGTTGTCCACAGTCTCAAGGAGGGGCGTTGCCAGGTGGTGGCTTGAACCTGATGAATCAAAGGGTAGCGTGTCGATCTGTGCAGTCTTACGGCTGCACAGGCTGCATTTAATGGATATAATCCCGCTCTTTGCCGCAAAACCCAGCGTGCGCGGTAGCAATCTGATCGCCGAGACAACCCCCATGCCGATGTACGATTACCAATGTGCTTCCTGTGGTCATCAGTTGGAAGCCATTCAAAAGATCAGCGATGCACCGTTGGTCGACTGCCCTGCATGCCAGGCGCCAGAGCTTAAGAAGATGCTGTCCATGCCAGGCTTCCGCCTCAGCGGCACCGGCTGGTACGAGACCGATTTCAAGACCGGTTCCAAGAAGAACCTGGCCGGCGGCGACAAAGCTGACTAGGTCCGGGACCTGAGTTGAACCACACGCGCGAGCTCTTGCGTCATCCGTCAGCGGATCGACGCAAGGTCTGCAACCGAATGTCGAATTACGAGAAGTGAAACCACTACCATGATGCGCAGCCATTATTGCGGCCAACTGAACGAAAGCCTGGAAGGCCAGGAAGTTACCCTTTGCGGATGGGTCCACCGTCGCCGTGACCACGGTGGGGTGATTTTCCTCGATATCCGTGATCGTGACGGTCTGGCCCAGGTGGTGTTCGACCCGGACCGCGCTGAATCCTTCGCTGCCGCCGATCGCGTGCGCAGCGAGTACGTCGTGAAGATCACCGGCAAGGTTCGTCTGCGTCCGGCCGGTGCCACCAACGCCAACATGGCGTCGGGCATGATTGAAATCCTGGGCTATGAGCTGGAAGTGCTGAACGAGTCGGAAACCCCGCCGTTCCCGCTGAACGAGTTCTCCGACGTCGGCGAAGAAACCCGCCTGCGCTACCGCTTCCTGGATCTGCGTCGTCCGGAAATGGCCGAGAAGCTGCGTTTGCGTTCGCGCATGACCACCAGCATCCGCCGCTTCCTGGACGAAAACGGCTTCCTCGACGTTGAAACGCCGATCCTGACTCGCGCCACCCCTGAAGGTGCGCGTGATTACCTGGTGCCAAGCCGTACTCACGCCGGCTCGTTCTTCGCCCTGCCGCAATCGCCGCAGCTGTTCAAGCAACTGCTGATGGTGGCCGGCTTCGACCGCTACTACCAGATCGCCAAGTGCTTCCGTGACGAAGACCTGCGTGCCGACCGCCAGCCGGAATTCACCCAGATCGATATCGAGACCAGCTTCCTCGATGAAAAAGAGATCATGGGCCTGACCGAACAAATGATCCGCAACCTGTTCAAGGAAGTGCTGGGTCTGGAATTCGGCGAGTTCCCGCACATGACGTTCGAAGAAGCCATGCGCCGCTATGGTTCCGACAAGCCAGACCTGCGTAACCCGCTGGAACTGGTGGACGTTGCCGACCAGCTCAAGGAAGTCGATTTCAAGGTGTTCAGCGGCCCGGCCAACGACCCTAAATGCCGCATTGCCGCTCTGCGCGTACCAGGCGGGGCAAGCATGCCGCGCAAGCAGATCGACGATTACACCAAGTTTGTCGGTATCTACGGTGCCAAGGGTCTGGCGTACATCAAGGTCAACGAGCGCGCCAAGGGCGTCGAAGGCCTGCAGTCGCCAATCGTGAAGAACATTCCTGAAGCCAACCTCAACGTGATCCTCGATCGCGTCGGTGCGGTCGACGGCGATATCGTGTTCTTCGGTGCCGATAAAGCCAAGATCGTCAGCGAAGCCCTGGGCGCGCTGCGGATCAAGCTCGGCCACGACCTGGACCTGCTGACCTGCAAGTGGGCGCCGATGTGGGTCGTCGACTTCCCGATGTTCGAAGAGAACGACGACGGCAGCTTCACCGCGTTGCACCACCCGTTCACCGCGCCGAAGTGCACCCCGGCAGAGCTGGAAGCCAACCCGGCTGGCGCCCTGTCCCGTGCCTACGACATGGTATTGAACGGTACCGAGCTGGGTGGCGGTTCGATCCGTATCCACCGTAAAGAGATGCAACAGTCGGTGTTCCGTCTGCTGGGTATCAACGAAGCGGAACAGGAAGAGAAGTTCGGCTTCCTGCTCGACGCCCTGAAATACGGCGCGCCGCCGCACGGTGGCCTGGCCTTCGGTCTGGACCGTCTGGTGATGTTGATGACCGGCGCCCAGTCGATCCGTGAAGTGATCGCCTTCCCGAAAACCCAGAGCGCGGCGGACGTCATGACTCAGGCACCGGGTCAGGTCGATGCCAAGGCATTGCGCGAACTGCACATTCGTCTGCGTGAAACGCCAAAGGCAGAGTAAGGCTCACCTGAAGGGCGCATCTTCGGATGCGCCCTTTCTACATACGTAGAGTAATTTAAGATTTTTGTTTGCCGGCCGGCGCGATGCAGCGTGGCGGGCAATGTGTCAAAGAGAATTCGGAGCGAGTTATGGCAGGTCATTCCAAGTGGGCGAACATCAAGCACCGCAAAGAACGTCAGGATGCCAAAAAGGGCAAGATTTTCACTAAGTGGATTCGTGAGCTGACCGTCGCGGCCCGTCAGGGTGGTGGCGATCCAGGCTCCAACCCACGCCTGCGCCTGGCGCTGGACAAGGCCCTGGGTGCGAACATGAGCCGCGACATCATCGATCGCGCTGTAGCCCGTGGTGCCGGTGCTGCCGATACCGACGATATGGTCGAGTTGACCTACGAAGGCTACGGCCCGGGTGGCGTGGCGGTGATGGTCGAGTGCATGACCGACAACCGCAATCGCACCGCGGCTGCGGTTCGTCACGCGTTCAGCAAGTGCGGCGGCAACCTCGGTACCGACGGTTCGGTGGCCTACCTGTTCGAGCGCAAGGGGCAGATTTCCTTCGCCCAGGGCGTTGACGAAGACGCGCTGATGGAAGCGGCCATGGAAGCCGATGCCGATGACGTGGTGACCAACGAAGACGGTTCCATCGATGTCTTCACCTCGTTTGCCGGGTTCTATGCCGTGCGTAACGCGCTTGAAGCCGCCGGTTTCAAGGGTGATGACGCAGAAATCGTCATGCTGCCGACCACCAGTGCCGAACTGGACCTGGAAGGCGCGGAAAAAGTCCTCAAGCTGATCGACATGCTCGAAGACCTGGATGACGTGCAGAACGTCTACTCCAACGCGGATATCCCCGAATCGGTGGCCGCACAACTCGGTTAAGGGCAACCAGGATCCTTTGTGGGAGCGAGCCTGCTCGCGAATGCGGATTTTCAGGCAACATCGTTGCTGAATATAAAACCGCTTTCGCGAGCGGGCTCGCTCCCACATTTGTTATTCGCTGTATTGAATATTGTGCTTTTACTGAATCTACAGGCGTTATGACTTTAATTCTTGGTATCGACCCCGGTTCGCGCATTACCGGTTACGGCGTGGTGCGCGATACCGGTCGCGGCTGTGAGTACGTGGCCTCCGGTTGCATCCGCACCGGTGCCGGCGAGCTGCATGAACGCCTGCAGATCGTTTATCGCGGCGTACGGGAAATCATCCAGACCTACAAACCTGTGACCATGGGCATCGAAAAAGTGTTCATGGCCCGTAATGCCGATTCCGCCCTGAAGCTGGGGCAGGCCCGTGGCGCAGCCATCGTCGCTGGCGCGGAAGAAAACCTGGAAATCGCCGAATACACGGCCACCCAGGTCAAGCAGGCTGTAGTCGGCACCGGTGCGGCCAATAAAGAGCAGGTGCAGATGATGGTCATGCACAT
Organism: Pseudomonas sp. GM78; assembly: GCF_000282475.1. GTDB lineage: Bacteria > Pseudomonadota > Gammaproteobacteria > Pseudomonadales > Pseudomonadaceae > Aquipseudomonas. The sequence goes on along the minus strand of NZ_AKJF01000204.1, from coordinate 7,066 downwards.
GTTGAAGCTGACCAGTAAACCGCAAATCGATGCCTCCGATGCCCTGGCCATTGCCATTTGCCATGCGCACACCCGCTCCAGCCTGTTGCCCCATGGCCTGGGTGCGGCACGCAGTCGTGGCGGTCGCCTGCGTCTCTGATAGCATCAGCAATCATTTTTCTGGAATGAGGGGCATGCGCCTGGGTCGTCGGCGCAAAACCCTTGTTCTGTCAGTCGCTGGCCCAGGGCTGGCCAACGCTCAAGGATCTGTAACGTGATTGGACGCTTGCGCGGCACACTGGCTGAAAAACAGCCGCCGCACCTGATTCTGGATGTAAATGGCCTGGGGTATGAGCTTGAAGTGCCCATGACCACGCTGTATCGCCTGCCGCCGGTCGGTGAAACGCTGACGCTGCACACCCATCTGGTCGTACGCGAAGACGCGCAGTTACTCTATGGCTTCGTCGGCAAGCGTGAGCGAGACTTTTTTCGCGAGTTGATCCGTCTCAATGGTGTGGGGCCGAAGCTGGCTCTGGCCTTGATGTCGAGCCTGGAGGTCGACGAGCTGGTGCGTTGCGTGCAGTCCCAGGACACCTCGGCCCTGACCAAGGTGCCGGGCGTGGGCAAGAAAACCGCCGAACGCCTGCTGGTGGAGCTCAAGGATCGCTTCAAGGCCTGGGAAACCGTACCGGCCATGTTTGCCCTGGTGCCCAACCAGCCGGATGCTCCGGCGCCGGTCAATACCGCCGAAAACGACGCGGTCAGCGCGCTGATCTCCCTGGGCTACAAGCCGCAGGAAGCCAGCAAGGCGATTTCCGCGATCAAGGAGAAAGGCTTGAGCAGCGAAGACCTGATTCGTCGTGCCCTGAAGGGAATGATCTAAGTGATTGAAGCTGATCGTCTGATCGCCGCCACGGGTGCCCCCCGTGATCGCGAGGAAGTCCAGGACCGGGCGATTCGCCCCGTCAGCCTGGCCGAATACATTGGCCAGCCGACCGTTCGCGAGCAAATGGAGCTGTTCATCCAGGCTGCCCGCGGGCGTAGCGAGTCGCTGGATCACACATTGATCTTCGGTCCACCGGGCCTGGGCAAGACCACCCTGGCCAATATCATCGCCCAGGAAATGGGCGTGTCGATCAAGAGCACATCGGGGCCGGTCCTCGAGCGTCCGGGCGACCTGGCGGCGCTGCTGACCAATCTTGAGCCTCACGACGTTCTGTTCATCGATGAAATCCATCGCTTGTCGCCGATTGTCGAGGAAGTGCTGTACCCGGCCATGGAGGATTTCCAGCTCGACATCATGATCGGCGAAGGGCCAGCTGCTAGGTCGATCAAGCTTGATCTGCCGCCGTTCACCCTGGTCGGTGCGACCACGCGGGCGGGGATGCTGACCAACCCGTTGCGCGACCGTTTCGGTATCGTCCAGCGCCTGGAGTTCTACAGCAACGCCGACCTGTCGACGATTGTCAGCCGCTCGGCGAACATCCTCGGCTTGCCACTGGACCCGGAAGGGGCCTTCGAAATCGCCCGGCGTGCCCGCGGTACGCCGCGTATCGCCAACCGCTTGCTGCGCCGGGTGCGGGACTTCGCGCAAGTGCGTGCCAAGGGCCATATCACCAAGCCGATCGCCGACCTGGCCCTGAACCTGCTGGACGTCGATGAACGTGGCTTCGATCACCAGGATCGACGCCTGTTGCTCACCATGATCGAGAAGTTCGATGGCGGGCCGGTCGGGGTCGACAGTCTGGCGGCGGCCATCAGTGAAGAGCGCCACACCATTGAAGACGTGCTGGAACCCTATCTGATCCAGCAGGGCTACATCATGCGTACCCCGCGGGGACGGGTGGTGACGCGACATGCGTACCTGCACTTCGGCTTAAACATTCCGTCACGATTGGGCGAAATGCCCGTGGTAGACGAGTTCCTTGATGCCGTGGACGATTAATTAACATTTCGAGCTGATTTTTTCGGGCATTGTGTGGTCCCAGGACCGTACTTTTGCGCGAAAGCCGCAGAACATTGAAAAACAGTTGCCTGGCCGGATTGGCAACCCGAGGAGTAAGCACTAGAGTATGCGCGCGCAAAACGGGCTTGAGCCTTTCGCACATCGTTGTCGCGTTTATTACGAGGACACCGATGCGGGCGGCATCGTGTATTACGTCAATTACCTCAAGTTTATGGAACGGGCTCGAACCGAGCGGCTACGAGAGCTGGGCTTTGCCCAATCGCAGCTTGCCGGAGAGGACCTGTTGTTCGTCGTGCATTCCAGCGAAGCGCGCTACCACGCGCCGGCGCGACTGGATGACGAGCTGCTGGTAAGCGCTGAAGTAGTCGAATTGAACCGTGCCAGCTTGCGCTTCAAGCAGCAGGTCAGGCGGGCCACGGATGATGTACTGCTCTGTGAAGGGCAGTTTCTGGTGGCCTGTGTGCGCACTGAAAGTTTAAAACCCCGGGCCATTCCCGAAGCTCTGCGAGCGGCCTTTGCCGCCGTGAGCGGCGCGGGTACACACTCAACGCAGGAGATAAAGCGTGGAAGCTAACGTCGTCGACCATTCCTCCATGTGGAGCCTGGTCAGCAATGCCAGTATCGTGGTGCAACTGGTAATGCTGACCCTGGTAGCCGCATCGGTGACCTCATGGATCATGATCTTTCAGCGCAGCAACCTGCTGCGCGCCGGTCGACGCGCCCTGGAGAGCTTCGAAGAGCGCTTCTGGTCGGGTATCGACCTGTCCAAACTCTACCGTCAGGCGGGTAGCAACCCGGACCCGGACTCCGGTGTCGAGCAGATCTTCCGCGCCGGCTTCAAGGAATTCTCCCGTCTGCGCCAGCAGCCGGGCGTTGACCCGGAAGCGGTCATGGAAGGTGTGGCCCGTGCCATGCGCGTGGCCATTTCCCGCGAAGAAGAAAAGCTCGAGCAGAGCCTGCCGTTCCTCGCCACCGTCGGTTCCGTGAGCCCGTACATCGGTCTGTTCGGTACCGTCTGGGGCATCATGAACTCCTTCCGCGGCCTGGCGACTGCCCAGCAAGCCACCCTGGCCACCGTGGCACCCGGTATCGCCGAAGCCCTGATCGCCACCGCGATCGGTCTGTTCGCCGCCATTCCAGCCGTTATCGCTTACAACCGTTTTGCTGCCCGCAGCGAAACCTTGCTGGGCCGTTACTACACCTTCGCCGACGAATTCCAGGCGATCCTGCACCGCAAAGTGCACACCAGCGAAGAATAAGCAGGTAATTTCCAATGGCTTTAATCGCTCGAGCTCGCAAAAAGCGCAAGCCGGTCGCCGAGATGAACGTGGTGCCCTACATCGACGTGATGTTGGTGCTGCTGGTCATCTTCATGGTGACCGCGCCAATGCTCAATCAGGGCGTGAAAGTTGATCTGCCGAAGGTTTCCAGCGAAGCCTTGCCGCAGGACAACAACACCCAGGTCCTGACCATTTCGATCAAGTCTGACAAGACCTATTACTGGAACCTTGGCAGCGAAGTCGACACCGAGAAGCAGCAGGACAGGGCCATGACCTTGCCGCAAATGACCGACGCCGTGACCAAGATCATTCGCGTCGGCAATGAAGGCGGCAAGCGCACCCAGGTCTTCATCCGCGGCGACAAAAGTGTCGACTACGGCTCCGTCATGGGCGCCATGGGCGGGTTGCAGAAAGCCGGCGTCGGTAATGTTGGCTTGATTACCGAGGCGCCCTGATGCAGCAACAGCGAGAGCCGTCCGCCTCGGAAAGCTACTTCTGGCCTAGTGTCTGGGCGATTGGCTTGCACGTGCTGGTGTTCGGCATGCTGTTCGTCAGTTTTGCCTTCACTCCGGAGTTGCCGCCGGCCAAGCCGATTGTCCAGGCGACCCTGTACCAGCTGAAATCGAAAAGTCAGGCAACCACCCAGACCAATCAGAAGATTGCGGGTGAGGCGAAGAAATCCGCCGCGCGCCAGACCGAAGAAGAGCAGCTGGAACAGAAGAAGGTCGAGCAGGAAGCGGTGAAGGCTGCGGAACAAAAGAAAGAAGAAGCGGCTCAAAAGGCCGAGGAAGCCAAGAAGGCCGACGAGTCGAAGAAAGCGGAAGAGGCGAAAAAAGCTGACGAGGCCAAGAAGGCCGACGAGGCCAAGAAAGCCGACGAAGCGAAGAAGACCGCCGAAGCCAAGAAGGCAGAAGAGAAACAATTGGCTGATATAGCCAAGAAGAAAGCGGAAGAAGAAGCCAAGAAGGCTGCTGAAGAAGAGGCCAAGAAAGCGGCCGCTGAAGAAGCGAAGAAAAAGGTCGTCGAAGACGCGAAGAAGAAAGCCGCCGAAGACGCCAAGAAGAAAGCTGAAGCTGAAGAGGCGAAGAAGAAAGTCGCCGAAGAAGCGAAGAAGAAAGCTGCTGCCGATGCTGCGAAGAAGAAAGCGCAGGATGCGGCGCGTAAATCCGCCGAAGACAAGAAGGCCCAGGCCTTGGCAGATTTGCTTTCCGACACGCCGCAGCGTCAGCAGGCCTTGGCCGATGAGCAGGGTGACGAAGTCGCCGGCAGCTTCGATGACCTGATTCGGTTGCGTGCAGCGGAAGGCTGGGCTCGTCCACCTTCGGCCCGCAAAGGCATGACGGTTCAGCTGCAAATCGGCATGTTGCCGGACGGTACGGTGACCTCGGTCAAGGTGCTCAAGTCCAGCGGCGACGGTCCGTTTGACGCTTCAGCCGTAGCGGCAGTGAAGAATATTGGACGTTTGACAGAAATGCAGGGAATGAAGCCGAGCGATTTTGCTCCGTATCGTTCATTCAAGATGACATTCACACCTGAGGATCTAGCCCCGTGAGAAACCTCCTTCGAGGAATGCTCGTCGTGATCTGCTGCATGGCAGGGATCGCGATGGCAGATGAGAAAAACATTCTGGTCACCAGCGGCACCGATCGGGCTACACCGATCGCCGTCGTGCCGTTCGGCAACCAGGGCGGTAGCGTGCTGCCGGACGACATGGCGGAAATCATCGGTAACGACCTGCGCAACTCGGGTTACTACTCGCCGATTCCAAAACAGAACATGATCAGCCAGCCAAGCCAGGCGAGCGAAATCATCTTCCGTGACTTCAAGGCGCTGGGCGCCCAGTACGTCATGGTCGGCAGCATTGCGCCAGCGGGCGGTCGCCTGCAGGTTCAATACGCCCTGTTCAACGTCGCCACCGAGCAGCAAGTGCTCACCGGCAGCGTGTCGGGCAGCGTCGATCAATTGCGCGACATGTCGCACTACATCGCCGACCAGTCGTTCGAAAAGCTCACCGGCATCAAGGGTGCGTTCTCGACTCGCCTGCTGTACGTGACGGCCGAGCGCTTCTCCGAAAAGAACACGCGTTACACGCTGCAACGTTCGGACTATGACGGTGCCCGCGCCGTGACCCTGCTGCAATCGCGCGAGCCGATCCTGTCGCCGCGTTTCGCTCCCGATGGCAAGCGCATCGCCTACGTCTCGTTCGAGCAGAAGCGTCCGCGCATTTTCATGCAGAACATCGACACCGGTCGCCGTGAGCAGATCACCAACTTCGAAGGCCTGAACGGCGCGCCAGCCTGGTCGCCGGATGGCAATCGCCTGGCATTCGTGCTGTCGAAAGACGGTAACCCGGACATCTACGTGATGAACCTGGGTTCGCGTTCGATCAGTCGCGTCACCAACGGTCAGGGCATCAACACCGAACCGTTCTGGGGCAAGGATGGTTCGACCATCTACTTCACCTCCGACCGTGGCGGTAAGCCGCAGATCTACAAGACCAGCGCTGGCGGTGGTGGTGCCGAGCGCGTGACTTTCGTGGGTAACTACAACGCCAACCCTAAACTGTCGGCCGATGAAAAGACCCTGGTGATGATCCATCGTCAGGAAGGTTTCACCAATTTCAAGGTGGCGGCCCAGGATTTGCAGCGCGGTAGCGTAAAAATCCTCACTGATAGCACTCTGGACGAGTCGCCCACTGTCGCGCCCAACGGCACCATGGTAATCTACGCCACCCGCCAGCAGGGCCGGGGAGTCTTGATGCTCGTGTCTATCAATGGACGCGTAAGGCTCCCGCTTCCTACCGCTCAAGGCGAAGTCAGAGAACCTTCCTGGTCCCCTTACCTGAACTGACGCGGCGCTATACGTTGTACTTAACACACTGGGGTTCATTAGGAGTTTCACGATGGAAATGCTGAAGTTTGGTAAATTTGCTGCGCTGGCACTGGCCATGGCTGTAGCTGTAGGTTGCTCGTCCAAAGGCGGCGACAATGCCGGTGAAGGCGCGGTAGATCCAAACGCTGGTTACGGCGCAAACACTGGTGCAGTTGACGGCTCCCTGAGCGAAGAAGCTGCACTGCGCGCTATCACCACTTTCTACTTCGAATACGACAGTTCGGACCTGAAGCCAGAAGCCATGCGCGCTCTGGACGTTCACGCCAAAGACCTGAAAGCAAACGGCGCTCGCGTTGTTCTGGAAGGCAACACCGACGAACGTGGTACTCGTGAGTACAACATGGCACTGGGCGAGCGTCGTGCGAAAGCCGTTCAGCGCTACCTGGTACTGCAAGGTGTTTCCCCAGCTCAGCTGGAACTGGTTTCCTACGGCGAAGAGCGTCCAGTTGCTACCGGCAACGACGAGCAGTCCTGGGCTCAAAACCGTCGCGTCGAACTGCGTAAGTAATTCGTCATGCGAACGTGCCGTCGTGCTGTAACTGTCCTGGCTCTCAGCCTTGCGCCGCTTGCGGCGTGGGCTGCGGTTCCTGTGGTCGAAAACGACTCCGGCTATAACACTAGCGGGACCAGTTATCCGCCTGCAGGTTACGGTACGAACGGCGCCTATGCCGGGGGAGGGGTTTCGGCCCCTGTCTCGGCACAGGGCGAGCTGTTCAACCAACTGCAATCCATGCAGCAACAGATCGAGCGCCAGCAAGGTGCGATCGAGGTTCTGCAAAATGATGTAGCGCGCATGAAGCAAGAAAGCCTGGAGCGATACCAGGATCTTGATCGGCGCATAGGTAGCGGTGCTGCACCTGCCGCGACGCCTGAAAATTCTTCCACTGGTGGCGATTTGAACGCCCCCGGTGCAGCAGCTGGCGCAGCTGCAGGTGCGGGAGCGGCTGGC
>NZ_AKJF01000203.1 GCF_000282475.1 Pseudomonas sp. GM78 | reverse complement strand
AACGATAACGCGCCCTGTCTGGATGAACGCGTTGCCTGGAAGTCCATCGCCAGCAGGCTGGCTCCCACAGGGGAATGTGGACAGACCTGCAATCAGGTCGGCTGGGCAACGGATATGTACTCCAACAACAAATAACAAGCCGCCAACCTGACAAACTCGTCATCTTCCCCTCATCCACCTGACAGCCTTGCTCTACGATAATAAGGCCAAGCAACTCGGTAGCACTTCGAAACACACTCGGAACGCCTACCCGCAAAAAACCTTCAAAATATAATCTTTTGCCCGCAACCCGAGACCCCTTCCCTCATGCGAACCCCTTTACGTCTGGCTGCCTTGGGCGCCCTGTTCATTTCCTCCCTGGCCCAGGCCGCCGACCTGATCCCGATCGAAGTCCACCGGGATGCCAATTGCGGTTGCTGCAAGAAATGGATCAGCCACCTCGAAGCCAATGGTTTCAAGGTAGAAGACCACGTCGAAAGCAACATGAGCGAGTTCAAGCAACAACACGGCGTACCGCCGCGCCTGGCGTCGTGCCACACCGGCTTGATCAACGGCAAATTCGTCGAAGGCCATGTGCCGGCCGATCAGGTGCTGGCCCTGAGCAAGCGCGATGACCTGCTGGGCGTTGCCGCCCCCGGCATGCCAATGGGCTCGCCGGGCATGGAAATGGACGGCATGAGCGATGCCTATCAAGTGATCGGCCTGAAAAAGGACGGCACCGATGTGGTGGTGGCGGACTACCCCGCCCATTGATTTTCACGGCCTGCTTCGGCTTGTTCCTGGCTGCATTCGGTGCAGCGACTTTGCTGCCGCTGCAGTCCGAAGCGGTGCTGGTTGGCCTGATCCTCAGTGATCGGTACTGGTTGTGGTTGCTGCTGGCCGTTGCCACCCTGGGCAATGTCCTCGGCTCAGTGGTGAACTGGTGGCTGGGGCGCGCCATCGAACGCTTCCAGGACCGGCGCTGGTTTCCGGTCAGCGCCAAACACCTGGAACACGCCCGTCGTCACTATCAACGTTACGGCCACTGGTCGTTGCTGCTCAGCTGGCTCCCGGTGATCGGTGACCCACTGACCCTGGTGGCCGGCGTCATGCGTGAATCGCTGGGGCGCTTCCTGCTGATCGTGACCCTGGCCAAGGGCGCCCGTTATGGCGCACTCGCCTTGGCCACCCTGGGGTGGATGGGTTGAACCAAGTGCCGCGGCGATTGCCTGTTTAATGTCGCCCTAATCGTGTCGATCCAGTATCGGCGGATTTTCAACGGAGTTCATCCATGCCCCCTACCCGCTCAAGCTGGCTGTCCGGCCTGCTGCTGACCGCCGCCCTGCCCGCCATCGCTGCCGAAGGCCCGGCCTACGGCCCGGAACTGCAAGGGTTCGAATACCCCTACACCGTCAAGCATTTTGCGTTCCAGTCCCAGGGCAAATCCCTGCAAATGGGCTACATGGACGTGGCGGCCCATGGCAAGGCCAACGGCCGCAGCGTGGTGCTGATGCACGGCAAGAACTTCTGCGGCGCCACCTGGGAGACTTCGATCAAGGCCCTGAGCGATGCCGGCTACCGGGTCATTGCACCGGACCAGATCGGTTTCTGTACGTCCAGCAAACCGGACAATTATCAGTACACGTTCCAGCAACTGGCGAGCAACACCCAGCAACTGCTCAAGGCCCTGGGCATCCAGAAAGCCACCTTGCTCGGGCATTCCACCGGCGGCATGCTCGCCACTCGTTACGCACTGCAATATCCCGAGCAGGTCGAACAGCTGGCGCTGGTCAATCCCATCGGCCTGGAAGACTGGAAAGCCCTCGGCGTGCCTTATCGCACGGTGGACCAATGGTATGAGCGCGAACTGAAAGTGAACGCCCAAGGCATCCACGACTACCAGCGCAGCACCTACTATGATGGCCGCTGGAAACCTGAGTTCGACCGCTGGGTCGACATGTACGCGGGCATGGCCAAGGGCCCTGGCAAAACCCAGGTGGCTTGGAACTCGGCGCTGATCTACGACATGATCTTCACCCAGCCGGTGTACTACGAGTTCAAGGACCTGAAGGTGCCGACCCTGCTGCTGATCGGCACCGCCGACACCACGGCCATCAACAAGGACATTGCGCCGCCTGAAGTGAAGGCAAAAATCGGTCATTACGATGTGCTCGGCAAGCAGGTGGCGAAACTGATTCCCCAATCGACCCTGGTCGAATTCCCCGGCATGGGCCACGCGCCGCAGATGGAAGAACCGGCGCAGTTTCACAAGGCTTTGCTTGGCTGGCTGGACAACACCAACCCCGTTCCTTGATGAGGTAAGGCTGATGGCGCTACAGATTGCAGTGATTGATGATTGGCAGGACGTGGCCCGAGGCGTCGTGGACTGGTCGGCGCTGGAGTCCATCGGTGAGGTCGCGTTCATCCACGACTACCCCGCCGACAACGCGACCCTGGCCGATCGCCTGGGCAGGTTCGAGGTGATCTGTGTGATGCGCGAGCGCACGCGGTTCGACGACGACCTGCTGCGCCGCCTGCCGAAACTCAAGCTGCTGGTCACCGGCGGCATGCGCAATGCCGCCCTCGACCTCAAGACTGCCGCAGCGCTGGGCATTCAAGTCTGTGGCACCGACAGTTACAAGCATGCCGCGCCGGAGCTGACCTGGGCACTGATCATGGCCGCGACCCGCAACCTTGTGGTCGAAGCCAATGCGTTGCGCGCCGGGAAGTGGCAGCAAAGCCTGGGTGGCGACCTGCACGGCAAGACCCTGGCGATCCTGGGACTGGGCAGCATTGGCCAACGGGTCGCCCGCTTCGGTCAGGCCTTCGGCATGCGGGTCATAGCCTGGAGCGAAAACCTCACCGCCGAACGCGCTGCCGAGTTCGACGTGACCTATGTCGGCAAACAGGAATTGTTCGAGCAGGCCGACGTGTTGTCGGTGCACCTGGTACTCAGTGAGCGCAGCCGTGGCCTGGTGGACACCCAGGCGCTGGCATGGATGAAACCCACGGCGCTGCTGGTCAACACCGCACGCGGGCCGATTGTCGATGAGGCGGCGCTGATCAAGGCCCTGCAGAAACAACGCCTGGGTGGTGTGGCGCTGGACGTGTTCGAGCAGGAGCCCTTGCCCGAACATCATCCGTTCAGAACCCTGGACAACGTGCTGGCAACGCCCCATGTCGGGTACGTCAGCCAGCAAAATTACCATCTATTCTTTGCGCAAATGATCGAGGACATTCAAGCCTGGTCGGCGGGAACACCGATTCGCCTCTTGAGCTGATAGCGCCCGGCGGCTGGGGTTTTTCTTGCAAAAAACGCTGCAAAAAATGAATAAATGTTCAGGCTGCGGTGTTTATGTTTCGGTTGAAGGGTCATCAGCCCTTCTCAACATTTTCGGTCCGTTCGGAGCATTGCCCATGAATCGCCGTCTCTCGATCGTTACTGCACCGCTGGTGCTCGCCGTCGCACTGTCCAGCTCCCTGGCATGGGCCAACGGCGAGGAAGATACCCCCGCCAAACCGCAGTGCCCTCGAGGGCAGGTGTTCGACAGCAAAGCACAACGGTGCGTCAAGCAAACCAGCATGCTCTTGCCGGACGCCGACCGCACCGATTACGCCTATCAGCTGGCCAAGGATGGGCGTTACGAAGAAGCCCTGGCCCTGCTCGATACGCTCATGCAGCCCAACACCGCCAAGGCCCTGAACTATCGCGGCTACGCCACGCGTAAACTGGGGCGCACCGATGAAGGCATCGGTTATTACCTGCAAGCGGTCAAACTCGACCCGCAGTATGCGCTGGTGCGCGAATACCTCGGCGAAGCCTATGTGATCAAAGGCCGGCTGGACCTCGCCCGGGAACAGTTGCAGCAGATACAATCGATCTGCGGCAATACCACCTGCGAGCAGTACCAGGACCTGGCCGAAGCCATCAACGCGTCATCGAACACCTGACAACCCGATTGGAGGGAGGTCGCTATCGCCAGCGATCAGGAAATTAGGGCAGAACTGGGGCAGCATCTGGCGCGCCTGTGGCGCTATGGCCTGCTGTTGTCCCGACAACGGCATGTGGCCGAGGACCTGGTGCAGGCCACCTGTGTGCGGGCGCTCGAACGCGGCGGGCAGTTCGAATCGGGCACGCGCATGGACCGTTGGCTGATGAGCATTCTGCATTCGATCTGGATCAATGAAGTGCGCACCCGCCGAGTGCACCAGGGCCAGGGCGTGGTGGATGCCGATCAAGCCTTGTCGTTCGATGGCGAACAGGCTGCACAGACCCATGTGCGCGCCGCACAGGTGATCCGACGGGTAGAGGCGTTGCCCGAGGCCCAGCGCGAAACGGTGTTTCTGGCCTACGTCGAAGGTTTGTCCTACCGCGAAGTGGCCGATGTCCTGCAAGTCCCCATCGGCACCGTGATGAGCCGACTGGCCGCCGCCCGGCTGAAACTGGCCGAGTATCCGCCGTTGCACACGGTGCCGAACCCTTCCACCGGAGAACGTCGATGAACGCGAAACTGTCGGATGAGCAACTGGTGGCCTACCTGGACAACCAGCTCGATGCCGAACAACGCACCCGCATCGACGCCGCCATTGCCGAAGACCCGATGCTCGGCCTGCGCCTGCAATGGCTGGACCGCAGCAGCATGCCATTCAAATCGGCTTACGACGAAGTGACTCGACAAGCCCCGGTCGAGCGCCTGCAAGCCATGCTCGACACCTTGCCCGCCCCTGCACGCCCGGGGCTGAGTCGGCGCTGGTTCCTCGCGGCCGCCGCCGGATTGCTGGCCGGCGGTGTGCTGGCGGACCGTTTGTTCCTCGGTTGGCAAACCAGCCAGCAAACGCACAACTGGCGCGGCCTGGTCGCCGACTACATGGTGCTTTACGTACCGGAAACCCTCGACCATCTGCCCAGTGACGAAGCGACGCAACTGGCGCAGTTGCGCACCATCGATGCACGCCTGGGTCTCAATCTTGCGCCGGCAAAACTGGCGTTGCCCCGCGCCCAGTTCAAACGCGCACAAATCCTTGAGTACGACGGCGTGGCCATCGCCCAGATCACCTACCTGGATCCGGTTCACGGCCCGATGGCGTTGTGCGTCACGCGCTCCAACAGCGGCAGTCGGCATTTCGCCAAGGAGCGACGGCACGGGATGAACATCGTGTATTGGGCGGATATGGAACATGCCTGGATGCTGATCGGGCGTAATCCAGCGGTGGATCTTGAGGAGATGGCCACGCAGTTGCGTATCCGACTAAGCGTGTAAAAGTAATGTGATAACCCATTCGAATTTTGACCATCAGGCTTGACCAACCACCGCTCCGTGCTGGGAGCAGTCGTTACGAGGAAGGTACGATGTATGAGTAAGCAGAGTTACTTTCCACCTCTGATTTTCGCGATATTAGAAGGTATAAAGATTTCTCTTTGTAGTAGAAAATCCGGAATAGGCTCGTTTGCCTGCCTGTAGATTTCAAACTGCCTATGCCGATCCAGCATTAATGGACCTTGTCTTTTTGGGTGCCCAAAATTGTGAACCCTGGAGAGTACTGGATGCGGATATTGGCCTTCTGAGATCAACCGCGAATACTCATTAGCTCTCTGGGGTAAAACCCCATTCAGATTTCCAGCAACACCCTCACTAATGATTTTGTACTCCGAAAGATGATCTCGCATGTCAGTAGCACCGAGGTGGAATTCCATATTGGCCAGCCCAGTTTTTCGATTCCAAATTTGCACCGAATTAGCCATGGGGCCATTGTGCAAAGCTTCTATCTGCTTTCCTGGCATCGCACCCAACACTCTTTCTACTTCGGTCATCGCCATATCGTTAAGCGAAAGTGAGCTCGATTTACTTTTTACGTAATCAGCGACATTAAACTCGTTATAAAACAATGGATTACTCTTCACTCCAACCGATTTATCACCTCTAAACATTGAAGCAATACGAGCAAAAAAACCTGGTTTATGACCGCTTGAGTCTCCCAGATTAATCGGATCGCCCAAACAATACGCATACGGATTTAACCCCCCCTTCCAAATGGACTCCAACTGTCCGGACTGTTGAAGCGCATCAGCACAGGATTGAATGCGCGATAACCGTTGCCCAACAGATAATGACCGGTCAATGGATCAGGGCGCTCACCATTGAACGCTAGCAGGATGCCAGCGCCACTTTCGCCATGATGACCATAAGGTGTGTATGCCAACTGATGTCGTTACTCATCTTTCAGTGCCTGTAAAATCGAGCGTTGTAAATCGCTACCCAACAGTGTAGTTTCAACTTTTCCATCCTTGCGTAGTTGCTGCGCCAACAACTGCTCGCCCTGTTGGACAATAGAACGTCGAACCTGGCCTTGAATTTCTGTGACCAGTCGGTTTTTGCAGTAAAAGCGCTGAAGTAGTTCATCCAATACAGGTGCGTAGCCGACCAAGCGACTCAGTGGGTCATAGAGGTAGCGGCACTTTATTTTTTCGTGTTCGACGGGCATTTTTCTGTCCCTCAAAAGCTGATGGTTCGATATTTAGCCTGCAATACTTTGGGTGCCTTTCCTCCTATCAAATCTGATAGTACCGGTTGGCTTCAGAAATCATGGCTTAATGGCACCAACTGTCAGGAATCATTCGTGATCGAGTTTGACGGTTCGCCGCAAGGTCAAAACCTCACCAGATCCTGCGCTCGTGTAACCGCCCCCACCGGCCCCTTCAGCAAGGTGTATTGCACCTTGTCACCCACGTGAAAATAGTCGCTGCCATCCGCCATGAGATTGAGCCCGATCCGAATGGCCAGCCGGGAGCAGCCCTCATCAGGCAGGACCATGGCGAACTGGATCGACGTTGCGTCGACCCAGACTTTCCTGATGGCGTTGATCGTGCCAATGCCCGTTCTTTTTATTGTCGGTCCCTGCATCACTCGCCTCCAGTCCTTGGTGTTTGGCGCGACAACCTGACTGCGATGGGACCATGAAACGCCGAATTGGCATGCCTGGCTACTGTCAGGTTTGACAGGTGTGACGCGGTTTCAAACCGGCGCCGGCAACCACAACCGAAACCGCGCCCCGCCCAACGGCGATGCTTGCACGGTCAACGTGCCACCCTGGGCCTCTAGCGCCCGACGACTGATCGCCAGCCCCAGGCCAAACCCGCCAGTCGCCCGGTCCCGGCTGCGGTCGAGTCGGTAGAACGGCTCGAAAATCCGCTCGCGCTCGTCATCGGGAATACCGATCCCGTCATCGTCCACCCAGATCTCACAGCCTTTGGCGCACACCTGTACGCCGACCTGAATGCGTTTTTCGCAGTAGCGCATGGCGTTGCGCAGCAGGTTTTGCAGGGCGCGGGCGGTCAGGCGCGGGTCGAGGCTGAAGCGCTCGAGCTGGCCGTGCAGCAACACGTCGATGACGATGTCCGGCGATTGTTCTTCATCGACGCTGCCCAGGATGCTGTCGATGAACTCATCCAGCGACACCTCGATGGGTTCGGGCAGCCGCGCCGGGTTTTGCAGGCGGCTGTAGGAGAGCAATTCCAGCACCAGTTCGTCGAGTTCTCGAATGTGATCGACCAGCCCTTGCAAGCGTTCGCGGCTGGCGGCGGGCAAATCATCCGACAGCGCCAGGGCCAGGCCAAAATCCAGACGGGTCAATGGCGTGCGCAATTCGTGGGACACCGCGTTGAGCAGGTCCCGCTGCTGATTCAGCAGGTTTTCGATGTCGCCAGCCATGGTGTCGAAGACGTTGGCCAGGCTGCCGATATTGGAGCTGGCGGCAATCTGCGTGCGCTCGCCCAGGTGCCCCTTGCCGAAGCGTTCCGCCGCGCTTTTGAGACGTTCCAGGTCACGCCAGTGCGGACGCAGCCACAGCAACAGGCAAGCGAGCATGGTCGCGCCGATCAGCACGTTGATGCTCCAGTACAACAGGCTGACGTCCATCGGGTCCGGCGGCACGACCATTTGCACCACCGTGCGCTCGTCCAACGGTGCCACCGCCAGGGTGCGCCAGCCCCAGTCGCCGATGCGCACGACGTTTTCGCCGCGTTGTAAACGCTGCTGTTCCTCGAGGGAGAACTCGGCATTGTCGTTACCGCTGAGCAGGATGTGCAGCGGATGGAACTCCTTATCCATTTCCGCCGCCAGGGCCGGCCATTGCTCGACCGGGACGGCTTTGAACTGCTTGACCATCAGGGTTTGCAGCCCCCTGGAATAATCAAGGTTGTAGGTAACGAAACGCTCGTGGAAGACCTTGATCACCAGGTCCGGCACCAGGTAGATCGCGGCGCTGAACGAAATGATGGTCACCAGGTACAGGCGAAAGAGGATTCTGAACATCGCTTCAGCATTCCCACTCGGATCGACTGAACAGATACCCCTTGCCCCACACGGTCTTGATCTTGCGGGCCTCGCCGGCATTGTCGTCGAATTTGCGCCGCAGCTTGGAGATGGCCACGTCCACCGAGCGGTCGGTACCGTTGAACTCGATGCCGCGCAGGCGTTGCAGGATCTGGTCGCGGCTCAACACTTCGCCAGCATGCCGGGCCAGCACCACCAGCAGGTTGTACTCGCCGCTGGACATCTCCACCGCTTGCCCGCGCCAGGTCACCGTGCGCTCGGACAGGTCGATGCACAGGTTGCCAATGAGGATGCGGTCATTGGCCGCCAATGGCTCGGCGAGGCTGCTGCGCCGCAGCAAGGTGCGCACCCGGGCCAGCAGCACCCGGGGTTCGCAGGGTTTGGTGACGTAGTCGTCGGCGCCCATTTCCAGGCCCAGCACCTGGTCGTGACTGTCGTCGCGGGCGGTGAGCATGAGGATCGGCAAGGTCGCCGAATCGGCGCGTAGCAAACGGCAGACTTGCAGGCCATCGAGGCCGGGCAGCATCAAGTCGAGGATCACCAGATCCGGCGGCGTGAGCCGTGCGCGTTCGCGCACCTGGTCGCCTCGGGTGATCACGTTGACGGAGTAACCGTTGCGTTCCAGGTAGCTGGCGATCAGCTCGGCGAGTGCGGTGTCGTCTTCGACCAGGAGGATGTTGGGCATGGGGTGTTTCCAGAAATGCTGTGGCGCCAGTCAGGCCCTCATCGCGGGCAAGCCCGCTCCCACAGTGATTGATGGTGTACACATAATTTGTGTTCACATCGGACCCTGTGGGAGCGGGCTTGCCCGCGAAGGCGACCTGACAGGCGCAATAAAATTCAAGGCCTCAAGGATATACGCCCCGGCACACACCTGAGCAAAACCCTTACACAATTTCACACAGCACTAACAAAGCTTCACCGCTACCATCGCCCCCGCCCAGTAGGATGCTGGGGGTCACTATTGGGGTCATTCATGTCAAAGAATCCGCTTGCCAGGCTCAGCCTGATAGCACTGGCGTTGGCGCTGGGCGCGTGCGACAAGTCCTCGATCGCCGAAGAGCAGCCGCCGTTAGCCAGCGTTCGCATCGAAACCATCGAAACCCGCGCACTGTCGATCAGCAGCGAACTGACCGGGCGCATTGCCGCCCCGCGCATGGCCGAGGTGCGCGCCCGGGTCGCAGGCGTGGTGCTGCAGCGGGCCTTTCGCGAAGGCAGTGACGTGAAAAAGGGCGAGGTACTGTTCCGTATCGATCCAGCGCCGTTCAAAGCTGATCTCGATAGCGCCGAAGCGGTACTGCGCAAGGCTGAGGCCAACGCGTTCCAGGCCAGACTGCAGGAGCAGCGTTACGCCCAGTTGATCGATGACAAGGCCATCAGCGGCCAGGACTATGACAACGCACGGGCCAGCGCCCGGCAAACCGCCGCCGAGGTGGCCGCCAGCAAAGCAGCGGTTGAACGCGCGCGGCTGAACCTCGGTTACGCCACCGTCACCGCGCCGATTTCCGGACGCATCGGCCGCGCGCTGGTCACCGAAGGCGCGCTGGTCGGGCAGAACGAAAACACGCCCCTGGCACTGATCCAGCAACTCGATCCGATCCACGCCGACCTGACCCAGTCGACCCGCGAACTCAACGACCTGCGCCGGGCCTTGCGCTCCGGCCAGTTGCAGCAAGTGGGTCAAGGACAGGCCAAGGCCACCCTGATCGAGGACGACGGCAGTCTCTACCCGCTGCCCGGCAAGCTGCTGTTCACCGACATCACCGTCGACCCGGGCACCGGCCAGGTCATCCTGCGCAGTGAATTCCCCAACCCGGACCTCGACCTGCTGCCTGGCAGCTTTGTGCGCGTGCGCCTGGAGCAAGCGGTCAACCAGCAAGGCATCAGCGTGCCGCAGCGGGCCATCCAGCGTGACAGCGCCGGCATCGCCCAGGTGCTGCTGCTCGATGCAGAGCAGCGCGTCAGCCAGCAGCCGGTCGAACTGGGGCCGGTGCAGAACGACCGTTGGGTCGTCACCGGCGGGCTGAAACCCGGCGATCGCATCGTCATCGAAGGACTGCAACACGCCCGTCCCGGCGAAAAAGTGCAGATCGACGACACCCCTCTCCCCCTTGCCCAGGTTTCTGGCCAGTAAGCAGGACGCTTGTTTATGCCGCAGTTCTTTATCGATCGCCCGGTGTTTGCCTGGGTGGTTGCCCTGTTCATCCTGCTGGCCGGCGCCCTGGCCATCCCGCAGTTGCCGGTGGCGCAATACCCCAACGTGGCGCCGCCGCAAGTGGAAATCTATGCCGTGTACCCCGGCGCCTCGGCGCAGACCATCGACGAGAGCGTGGTCAGCCTGATCGAAGAGGAGCTCAACGGCGCTGACAACCTGTTGTATTTCGAGTCCCAGAGCAGCCTGGGCAGCGCGACGATCAAGGCCACTTTCCAGCCGGGCACCAACCCGGAACTGGCCCAGGTCGATGTGCAGAACCGCCTGAAAGTGGTGGAGTCGCGCCTGCCCCAAGCGGTGAACCAGCAGGGCTTGCAGGTGGAAAAAGTCTCCTCCGGCTTCCTGCTGCTGATCACCCTGACGTCCAGCGACGGCAAGCTCGACGAGACCGCGCTCAGCGATTACCTGGCGCGCAACGTGATGAACGAGATCAAGCGCCTGGACGGCGTCGGCAAGGCCCAGCTGTACGGCGCCGAACGGGCCATGCGCATCTGGATCGACCCGCGCAAGCTGATCGGTTTCAACCTGACGCCGGCCGACGTCAACGCAGCCATCGCCGCGCAGAACGCCCAGGTCTCGGCCGGCAGCATCGGCGACCTGCCGACCCGTGGCACCCAGGAAATGACCGCGACCATTCTGGTCAAGGGCCAACTGTCGACCCCGGAAGAATTCGCCGACATCGTGCTCAAGGCCAATCCCGACGGTTCCACCGTACGCATCGCCGATGTGGCGCGGGTGGAGATCGGCAGCCAGGAATACCAGTTCGGCACGCGCCTGAACGGCAAACCCTCGACCGCCGTCAGCGTGCAACTGGCGCCGAGCGCCAACGCCCTGAACACCGCGACCCTGGTGCGGGCGAAGATGGATGAGCTGGCGCGTTACTTCCCGGCCGGCGTCGAATACAAGATTCCCTACGACACCTCGCCCTTCGTCAAGGTCTCGATCACCAAGGTGGTCTACACCCTGGTCGAAGCCATGGCGCTGGTGTTCGCGGTGATGTTCCTGTTCCTGCAGAACATCCGCTACACGCTGATTCCGACCCTGGTGGTGCCGGTCGCGCTGATGGGCACCTTTGCCACCATGTTGGCCCTGGGTTACTCGATCAACGTACTGACGATGTTCGGCATGGTCCTGGCGATCGGCATCCTGGTGGATGACGCGATCGTGGTGGTGGAAAACGTCGAGCGGATCATGGTCACCGAAGGCCTGTCGCCCAAAGAGGCGACGCGCAAGGCGATGCAGCAGATCACCGGGGCAATCATCGGCATCACCCTGGTGCTGGTGGCGGTGTTCATTCCCATGGCGTTCATGCAGGGCTCGGTCGGGGTGATCTACCGGCAGTTTTCCCTGTCGATGGCCACCTCGATCCTGTTCTCGGCCTTCCTCGCCCTGACCTTGACCCCGGCCCTGTGTGCGACCTTGCTCAAGCCGATCGCCAAGGGCGAGCATCATGAAAAACGCGGTTTCTTCGGTTGGTTCAATCGCAGTTTTGAACGACTGACCGCGCGTTATCAATCCTGGGTCGCCTATGCGCTCAAACGCACGGGTCGCTACCTGTTGATCTATGGCGTGCTGCTGATCGGCCTGGGGATTTGCTTCGTTCGCCTGCCCTCCTCGTTCCTGCCGGTGGAAGACCAGGGCTACACCATCACCGACGTGCAACTGCCGCCGGGTGCCAGCAAGAACCGCACGGTGGCGGTGGTCGAGCAGATCGAGGCGCATAACGCCGGGGAGCCGGGGGTTGGCGACAGCACGGTGATCCTCGGCTTCAGTTTCTCCGGCAGCGGACAGAACGCGGCGTTGGCATTTACCACGTTGAAAGACTGGTCCGAGCGTGGCAGCGACGACTCGGCCAGCTCGATTGCCGACCGTGCCAACATCGCCCTCAGTCAGATCAAGGATGCCGTGGCGTTCTCGGTGCTGCCCCCTCCGGTGGACGGCCTGGGCACCTCCAGCGGCTTCGAGTTTCGCCTGCAGGATCGCGGCGGCCTCGGCCATGCCACGCTGATGCAGGCGCGCACCGAATTGCTGGAGGCGGCCGAGAAAAGTCCGATCCTGATGAACGTGCGCGAAAGCGCCCTGGCCGAAGCGCCGCAGGTGCAATTGATCGTCGACCGCAAGCAGGCCAACGCCTTGGGCGTGTCGTTCGCCGAGATCAGCAACGTGCTGTCCACCGCCGTCGGCTCAACCTACGTCAACGACTTCCCCAATCAGGGGCGGATGCAGCGGGTCGTGGTCCAGGCCGAAGGCGACCAGCGCAGCCAGGTGGCCGACCTGCTGAAAATGCACGTGCGCAACAACGCTGGAAAAATGGTGCCGTTGTCGGCCTTCGTCCAGGCCAGATGGACCCAGGGCCCGGCGCAGCTGACCCGCTACAACGGCTACCCGGCGATCAGCATTTCCGGGGAACCGAAACCTGGGCATAGCACCGGCGAGGCCATGGCCGAAATCGAACGGCTGGTTGCGCTGGGGCCGATGGGACTGGGCCAGGAATGGACCGGACTGTCCTTGCAGGAACGGCTGTCCGGCAGCCAGGCACCGATACTCTTGGGTTTGTCGTTGCTGATCGTGTTCCTGTGCCTGGCGGCGCTTTACGAGAGCTGGTCGATCCCGACTTCGGTGCTGTTGGTGGTGCCGCTCGGCGTGCTCGGCGCGGTATTGGCCGTGACGTTGCGCGGGATGCCCAACGACGTGTTCTTCAAGGTCGGGCTGATCACCATCATCGGCCTGTCGGCAAAAAATGCGATCCTGATCATCGAGTTCGCCAAGAGCCTGTACGACGAAGGCCACGACCTGATCGACGCCACCCTGCAAGCGGCGCGCCTGCGATTGCGGCCGATCGTGATGACGTCCCTGGCGTTCATCCTCGGCGTGGTGCCGCTGGCGATCGCGACCGCCGCAAGCTCGGCAAGCCAGCAGGCCATCGGCACCGGTGTAATCGGCGGGATGATCACCGCGACCCTGGCGGTGATATTCGTGCCGGTATTTTTTGTGGTGGTGATGAAGCTCGTCCGCAAACACCATAAAGATCGATAACCGACACCACAAACCCATGTGGGAGCGATCCCGGATTGTGGTCACACCTGACGGCGTTAGGCTAAGGTGCTTTCAACGCACTGACTCATCGAGCCTCCATGCCCTACCTCACCCACACCCACCCTCGCCTGTCCGCCGCCACCACCCTTGGCGTCGCGGCAGGCATCCTGGCCCCCTCCGACTCGATCATCGGCAAAATCCTCATCGGCTGGAACGTCGGGGTCTGGACCTATCTGCTGCTGATGTTCTGGCTCACCGTGCGCTCCAAGGCAACCGATGTGAAACGCATCGCCGAGATCGAAGACGAAAACGCCGGGCTGGTGCTGTTGGTGGTGTGCATCGCGGCGATTGCCAGCCTGGCGACCATCGCCTTCGAGCTGGCGGGCAGCAAAGACCTGGAAACCACCCGCAAGCTGCTGCACTACGGCTTCACGGCGTTCACTGTCATTGGGTCATGGTTGCTGATCGGGGTGATTTTCAGCGTGCACTATGCGCGACTGTTTTACACCTGGGAAGGCAAGGAACCGGCACTGCGTTTTGCCGATGGCTTGACGACCCCCAATTACTGGGACTTTCTGTACTTCTCGTTCACCATCAGCGTGGCGGTACAGACCTCGGATGTCGGTGTAGCAACCCGTGATTTGCGCAAGACCGTACTGGCACAGTCGTTGATCGGTTTTCTGTTCAATACGGCGATTCTCGGGTTTTCCATCAACATTGCCGCGGGACTATTTGGATGACGGCAGCGCTGTTGCGTGGTTAAAGCCAAGTTCGGTCGGCACGTTCGTTAACTCGCCTTCAACGATAACGTTGACAGTCACTGTCTCGGAGACGTTTGCCAACGGATCCATGGCGCATACCTCAAAGGTATACATGCCGGGCAGAAGATTAACGGCTGTGTAGGTATTAAGCGTCGTGCTATCAAAGTACTCACGATTGTTATAGACAACGTATTCAAGTACATCGGTTTCATCTTCTGCAGCGTCCCAGCCCAATGTGACCGAATCGGCGCTCGAATCAATGCATCTTAAATTTTCCGGACGGCTGGGTGGCGTCACGTCCTTTTGCTCATGATAAATAGTTGTTGGCTCTGACATCTTCCCTACTGAATCATAAGCAAATATTTCAATAACATATTCAGTGCCCGGAATCAGATTCCGTAGCAACGCAGAATTACTCACCATCGTCGTTTCGTAATGACTGCCGTCAAGCATGATCATTACCCCAACCGGCGGTAAGCTGCCACCCTCGTCAAGTGACCACTCCAGTCTGGCTGTCGTGGGTGTCAGGGCGGTAATGGCGGCTACCGGCGAAGGTAAAGGGTCATCCTCCGGCCCTGAGTGTCTAAACACAGTTCGCTCGCTGGGTATGGAAAGGTTCCCGTCCTTATCTTCCGCCCGTATATAGACACACTTGTATTTGCTGGGGCCTGTTCGAAGAATGCAATGGGTATTCACGGTAGTAAAAACACGTATACCGTTGAGCACTACCCTGTACCCGGTAACACCCGTATTGTCGCTTGCTGGCGCCCAAGTCAACTGTGCTGAGTCATGAGTAATATCACTAACAACAGGCTTTCCAGGTTGGGTGGGCGATACGAGGTCATCCAAGGTGGTCGTAAACGTCGTTATTTCGGAGACTTGCAAACCCAGTTTAGCCAGGATCGTAAAGTGGAAGTGGTGCGGCGCTAGCCCAGGAGACAGCTCGGCAAGACTAAAGCTATAACCCAGAGGCCCGGCGGTGAAGGGCTTCCCGTTAACTGTCCCCTCATGAGTGGGTAAACTCGCAAAACCAGGATCCCAGGTCAGTCTGCAGGTTCCAGCATTGTGCCGCAGCCTCAGATTGGCCGGGGCACGCAGCAAGGTCCTGAAAGTGGCCCACGCGGGATCGGACACACCTTGCTCGTTGATTGCGCAGATCTGCACTAAAAAACCGAAACTTGATTTCAAAAAACTCAAGTTGAAACGAGTCTCTTTTGTCAGGCCAACCAGAAACCCATTCAGATAAATTCCATAACGTTTGATCTCGCCACTGTCGGTCGACGGTGTCCAGGACAATGTCGCGGATGAATACGTGATATTGCTCAGCTGTGGAGTGCCGGGCTTGTTGGGTCTGGTCTTGCAAAAATGACAGACGCTGGGCGTCGATACATTATCCCCTCCCGCTTTAGCGGTAACGTAGACCAGATACTCGATATGTGTTTGCAAACCCGTTATTTCACAAGGCGGTCGAACCACATGTTGTGTAGTAATGCCTTCGCCGTAGACATCATAGCCAATGGCATCTGGGCATATACTGCACGTCGCGTAGGGTTCGTCCCAAGTCAACTCGGCGGTGTTGGGTGGTTTGCGCTGTGCTCGTATATTACCGGGGGCGCAAATTCGCACCTCAGAGTTGGATACGGAATTAAACGGCTTTTCGGTCGGGCTGCCGGGGGGGTCGTAACTGCTCAAGGTGCATCTCCTCGCGCAAGTGATTCAATACAGTAAAACTGATACCTGTCGTGCGCACCACTATCAGACCTGATAGTGGTGCGGTTGGTTTGTCTGTGGTAAAGCCCATTGCACAACATCGCTTTGCCGCCGCCGGTCGGTATGAATCGATTCCGGGAGAAATCGGTACTTGACGGCACATTTGCTTTTGGTGTCTCCTGAAACCGGTTTCAGCGCCATGCGCCAGCCATATAAATCCAATAACAAGGTTTCAGACCGTGAACGATTTCTCCGCCGCCCAGCGCAGCCGCGTGACCATGCTCGACGTGGCCGAACATGCCAAGGTCTCCAAGGCCAGCGTGTCACGGTTCATTGGCGAAGACCGCGCCCTGCTTTCCGATGCCATCGCCCAGCGCATCGAACAGGCCATTGCCGAACTGGGCTACCGCCCGAACCAGATGGCCCGCGGCTTGAAACGCGGGCGCACGCGCCTGATTGGCATGCTGGTGGCTGATATCCGCAACCCCTATTCGATTGCCGTGATGCATGGCGTGGAAACCGCCTGCCGTCAGCACGGCTACAGCCTGGTGGTGTGCAACACCGACCGCGATGACGAGCAGGAACGCCAGCACCTGGCCCTGCTGCGCTCCTACAACATCGAAGGCCTGATCGTGAACACCCTCGGCCATCACCGCGACGAATTGCATGAGCTGCATCGGGAAATGCCCCTGGTGCTGGTGGATCGCAAGGTCCAGCACCTTGAGAGCGACATGGTCGGGCTGGACAATCCGGCAGCCGTCGACATGGCCCTCGCCCATCTTGAAGAACGCGGGTACCGCGACGTGATGCTGGTGACCGAGCCTTTTGACGGCACCAGTTCGCGGATCGAACGGGTCAGCAGCTTCAAGGCGCGGATCGAGCAGCGACCCGCACTTCGCGGGGCAATTACAGAAACCGGCAGCGAGCTGACGGCGAATCTGAAAACCTTCCTCGACACACCTGGCCCAGGCCTCAAAGCGTTGTTTTGCGCAAACGGGATTGCGGCGTTGGCCAGCACCCATTCATTGCGAGAGCTTGGCTGCAACCTGTTCGAGGACGTGGGCCTGATTGCCCTGGACGACCTGGATTGGTACCCGTTGGTGGGTAGTGGCATTACCGCCCTGGCACAGCCGACCACCGAGATGGGCGCCAGCGCGTTTGAGTGTTTGCTCAGGCGTTTGCGTGGCGAAGATGGCCCGGTACGGACGCTGGATTTTGCCGCGCGTTTGATTGTGCGGGGGTCGACCCTTGGAGATCTTCGGTGATTGTTCCGGCCTCATCGCGGGCAAGCCCGCTCCCACAGTGTTAAATGTCGTACAAAACTGTGTGTACACCTGGGATTCCTGTGGGAGCGGGCTTGCCCGCGATGGGGCCAGCAGGATCAACTATTTTTTTGAACAAAAATGAAACCGGTTTCAGAGGTAAAAAAACAATGAATAGACCCGCCGTTTCCATCAGCCTCTCCAGCTATGGCGCCGACCTTGTCCGCCAACGCGGTCAAGGAAGCTTCATCCAAATCCTGGCTCTCGCCGGCGCCACGCGCATCGAATGGCGCGAAGAATTACTGACCGGTGAAAACCCGGCGCAACTGGCCGAAGCGACGCGCGCCGAAGGCCTGGAAAGCGTGTATTCCTCACCCATGGAGCTGTGGCTGGCCGGTCAGTCCAAACCCAACCCCGAATTGATTACTGCCCTGCAACGGGCCCAAGCTTTCGGCGCCAGATGGTTGAAAGTGTCGCTCGGCTATTTCACCGACAACAACGATCTGCAAACCCTCGCCCGGGTATTGAGCGAAAGTGCCGTGCAGTTGCTGGTGGAAAACGACCAGACCCTGCACGGCGGTCGCATCGAACCTTTCAAGCGTTTTTTCGATGAAGTCGAGCAGCACACCCTGCCGATCAAGATGACCTTCGACATCGGCAACTGGCACTGGCAGGACCAGTCGCCTGCCAGCGCTGCGCGATTGCTCGGACGCCATGTGGGTTATGTGCACTGCAAGGCGGTGACCCGTCGTGCCGACGGCAAGCTGGTTGCCATCCCGCCCGCCGCCAGCGATTTGCAACAGTGGGAAGAACTGCTGCGGCACATGGCCCAAGGCGTCATGCGCGCGGCGGAATACCCGTTGCAAGGCGATGACCTGGTGCAGTTGACCCGCGAACACGTCGCCGCCCTCGCCCACCTGGGCCAATCGCAGCGGGAGAACGCCCATGTCTGAGATCGATATTCTGTCGTTCGGCGAAACCATGGCAATGTTCGTTGCCGAACAGGCCGGCGATCTGTCCAGTGTCAGCGCTTTCCACAAGCGCATAGCGGGGGCCGACAGCAATGTCGCCATTGGCTTGTCGCGCCTCGGGTTCAAGGTGGCCTGGTTGAGTCGGGTGGGTGCCGATTCCCTGGGCCGGTTTGTCATCGACACGCTGGAAAAGGAAGGCCTGGATTGCCGCCACGTCGACATAGACCCTGCCCACCCCACCGGTTTCCAGCTCAAATCCCGCACCGACGATGGCAGCGACCCCGCCGTCGAGTACTTCCGTCGCGGTTCGGCGGCCAGCCACCTGTCGCCGCACTCGATCGTGCCCCAATTGCTCAAGGCCCGGCACCTGCACGCCACCGGCATTCCTCCAGCCCTGTCGGAAACCGCGCGGCAGATGTCGTTCGAGTTGATGACCCGCATGCGCGAGGCCGGGCGCAGCGTGTCGTTCGATCCGAACCTGCGCCCCAGCCTGTGGGCCAGCCAGCAAAAGATGATCAGCGAAATCAACCGCCTGGCCGCCCTCGCCCATTGGGTGTTGCCGGGGCTGAGTGAGGGGCGTTTGCTCACCGGTTTCGAAGACCCGGCCGACATTGCCCAGTTTTACCTCGACCAGGGCGCCGAGGCCGTGGCGATCAAACTCGGCCCGCATGGCGCTTACTACCGCACGCACCTGGATGCCGGCTTTGTCGACGGCGTGCCGGTGAAAACCGTGGTCGATACCGTCGGTGCCGGTGATGGCTTTGCCGTCGGCATGATCAGCGCCCTGCTCGAAAACCACAGCTTTGCCGAGGCCGTGAAGCGCGCCAACTGGATTGGCAGCCGGGCGGTACAGAGTCGTGGGGATATGGAGGGGTTGCCGACCCGATCCGAAATGTCCATGGAGTTCGAGGCCGCCATCGCGAGCAGGCTCGCTCCCACACGGGATCGGGTTCCAACACAAATCCCCTGTGGGAGCGAGCCTGCTCGCGATGAGGCCTGACCATTCACTGAAGATTTCTAATCTCGTTACCTGCTGCGACAAAAACAACAAGCTCAGGAGCACCACCATGAAAACCGCAACGCTCGCCACCCGCCGCTGGTGGTACATCATGCCCATCGTGTTCATCACCTACAGCCTGGCGTATCTGGATCGCGCCAACTACGGGTTCGCCGCCGCCTCCGGCATGGCGGCGGACCTGATGATCACTCCGGGCCTGTCGTCGATGCTCGGCGCACTGTTCTTCCTCGGCTACTTTTTCTTCCAGGTGCCGGGGGCGATCTACGCGCAGAAACACAGCGTGAAGAAGCTGATTTTCGTCAGCCTGATCCTCTGGGGCAGCCTCGCGACCCTCACCGGGATCGTCTCCAATGCCTACTGGCTGATCGTCATCCGCTTCATGCTCGGCGTGGTCGAGGCCGCAGTGATGCCGGCGATGCTGATCTACCTGTGCCACTGGTTCACCCGCGCCGAACGCTCGCGGGCCAACACCTTCCTGATCCTCGGCAACCCGGTGACCATGCTGTGGATGTCGGTGGTCTCGGGGTACCTGGTGCAGCATTACAGCTGGCGCTGGATGTTCATCGTCGAAGGTCTGCCGGCGGTGCTCTGGGCCTTCATCTGGTGGCGTCTGGCCGATGATCGTCCGTCCCAGGCCAAGTGGCTCAACGACCAGGAAAAGCAGGACCTGGAAAGCGCCCTGGCCGCCGAACAGGTCGGCATCAAGGCGGTGAAGAACTACGCCGAAGCCTTCCGCTCGCCCAAGGTCATCATCCTGGCCCTGCAGTTTTTCTGCTGGAGCATCGGCGTCTACGGCTTCGTGCTGTGGCTGCCTTCGATCCTCAAGGCCGGTGCGCAGATGGACATGGTGCAGGCGGGCTGGCTGTCGGCGTTGCCTTACCTGGCGGCCGTGATCGGCATGCTGCTGGTGTCCTGGGGCTCGGACAAATTGCAAAAACGCAAACGCTTCGTCTGGCCGCCACTGCTGATCGCCTCGTTCGCGTTCTATGGCTCCTACGCCCTGGGCGCCGAACATTTCTGGTGGTCCTACACCTTGCTGGTGATTGCCGGCGCCTGCATGTACGCACCTTACGGGCCGTTCTTCGCGATCATCCCGGAAATCCTCCCAGCCAACGTGGCAGGCGGCGCGATGGCGCTGATCAACAGCATGGGCGCCCTCGGTTCGTTTGGTGGTTCCTACCTGGTCGGCTACCTGAACAGCTCCACCGGCTCGCCCGGTGCCTCGTACCTGTTGATGAGCGGCGCGCTGATGCTCTCGGTGGTGCTGACGATTTTCCTCAAGCCCGGCGCCAGCGATCGGGAGCGGCCCACGGTCGCATTAACCCGCACCGCTGCGCACTCCTGATTTGGATGACGACAATGAAAAAGCAGGTTGTTCTGTACAAGAAACTCTCGCCGCCGCTGATGGCCCGCTTGCACGAGCAGGCCGAAGTGACCCTGATCGAAAACCTCGATGCCGATGGCCTGGCCCGTTTGCGCGATGCCCTGCCCCGCGCTCATGGCTTGCTTGGCGCCAGCCTGAAGCTGGATGCCGAACTGCTCGACCTGGCGCCCGATCTTGAGGCCATCGCCAGCGTCTCAGTGGGCGTCGACAACTACGACATCGACTACCTGACCGAGCGGCGCATCCTGCTCTGCAACACGCCGGACGTACTCACCGAAACCACCGCCGATACCGGTTTTGCGTTGATTCTTGCGACCGCCCGACGCGTGGTGGAACTGGCGAACATGGTGCGGGCAGGCCAATGGAAGCGTAACCTCGGCCCCGCGCATTTCGGCAGCGACGTGCACGGCAAAACCCTGGGCATCATCGGCATGGGGCGCATCGGCGAGGCACTGGCCCAGCGTGGGCATTTCGGTTTCGGCATGCCGGTGATCTACCACAGCCACTCGCCGAAACCTGCGGTCGAGCAGCGTTTCAATGCACAATACCGCAGCCTGGACGAGCTGTTGCAGCAGGCGGATTTCATCTGCCTGACCTTGCCGCTGACCGCTGAAACCGAAGGGTTGATCGGTGCTGAACAGTTTGCACTGATGCGCCCCGAAACCATCTTCATCAACATCTCCCGGGGCAAGGTGGTGGATGAAGCGGCGTTGATCGAGGCATTGCGTGCAGGGCAGATTCGCGCGGCGGGGCTGGATGTGTTCGAGCGTGAACCGCTGAACCTCGACTCGCCGTTGTTGCAGATGGACAACGTGGTGGCAACGCCGCACATGGGTTCGGCGACCCATGAGACACGGGAGGCGATGGCCAGCTGTGCGGTGGACAATCTGTTGGCGGCGTTGGCGGGTGAGCGGCCGGCTAATCTGGTGAATGTGCGGGCGTGGAAGGCCTAAGAAACTTGTCGGTTGTCAGTCAGTCATCGCGGGCAAGCCCGCTCCCACAGGGGATCTGTGAACACCGCAAATCCAATGTAGGAGCGGGCTTGCCCGCGAAGGGGCCGGTGCGCACAACACAAACCCCTCATGCCCGCCGTGCCTCCAGCAGGTCCATGGCACACAGCGCAATCCGCCGACAGGCATCCGCCAGTTTGCGCTGATCCACCACCAGGCCGATGCGGATATGCCCCGCCGCACTCGGCCCGAACGCTTCACCTGCCAGCACCGACACGCCATACCCCTGCAGCAGCCGCTCGGCGAAATGCTGGGCGGACAACCCGGTCTGGCGCACGTCGGCCATCACGAACATCCCGCCGTCCGGGCGAATGGCCCGGATGCCCGGGCATTGGTTCAGGCTGGTACACACCAGGTCGCGGCGCTGGCGATATTCTTCGCGCATCATTGCCACCTCCGGCAGGTCTTCATCCAGTGCCAGCTGCGCCGCCTTCTGGACGAACTCCGGAATGCCAAACAGCATGCTCAACGAGAGATGCTCCAGATGGTCGTTCAAGAGTTTGGGCCCGATCACCCAACCCACGCGCCAGCCGCTCATGGCGTGGGATTTGGACAGGCTGTCGATGGTCGCGGTGCGCTCGGCCATGCCCGGCAGGCTGGCCGGGCTGATGTGCTCGCCCTCGTACAGCAGATCACCGTAGACCTCGTCGCTGATCAACCACAAGTCGTGGCGCACACACAGCAAGGCCAGCTCCTGCCAGATCATCAGCGACAAACTGGCCCCGGAAGGGTTGTTCGGGCTGTTGAGCAGCAGCGCCCGGGTCCTGGGAGTGATGCGGGCTGCTACATCCGCCGGATCGACCCGAAAGCCGTTCTCCGGACGCACCGGCACCGGCACCACGGTGGCCCCGCACGCACCGAACACGCCTTCATAGGTCACGTACATCGGCTCGGCGACGATCACTTCGTCGCCCGGATCGAGCAGGCATTGCGCGACCGAGTACACCGCGCATTGCGCACCGGGCATCACGATCACATGGTGGGCATCCACCACCTGGCCACTGCGACGCCGATGTCGGCGGGCAATGCTGTCGCGCAACCCCCGACTGCCGCGCACTTGTGAGTAATGGGTGTCGCCCGCCAGCAAACTGTCGATGGCGGCCTGGATGATGGGTCTGGGTGTATCAAAATCAGGGTCGCCGACCGACAGCAGCAGTATGTCGACACCCTGTTCGCGCATTTGCAGAGCGCGGTCATGAATCTGCCAGGCCGCGGCGCCTTCACCGGCGATGCGTTGGGTCAAACCTGAATAGCGCATGTATTTCTCCAATCGCGCGAGTTCCTGAGTCAACCCTATCTCAAATCGCGCCACGCGCCACTGCCGCAATCAAATCGACGAATGGATTAAGCGACGAAATTTCAGCGATTTCTCCTACAAGACTGGGTTCCTTTGCTGACAGCCAATTCACTGGAGTCCGATTAAAGTCCACCACCTGTAATTTGTGACAGGTTCCAAGTGGAGTGATTCGCGCTATAAGGAAACCGAGCCTCCAGCCCTCAAACCAGGTGCCTGAAGGACGGCCGCGCGAACCATGCCATCAAGATGTAGGAAGATTCCGCCGCGCCCACGCCGTCAATGATGATGAATGGGAGATTCAACTATGTACCGTGCCAATACCGTATCGGCTAGTTCAACGCCCGCCCAGGCCAATTTCCAGCCGCAAGAGTGTCCCCTCCCTAAAGCGATCAAGCTGACGGCACGGGAAAAAGAGCTTTTGCAGTGGACAGCCATTGGTAAATCGTCCTGGGAAATCGCGCAGATCTGCCAATGCACCGAGGCGGGTGTGAACTACCACTTTTGCAATATCCGCCGAAAATTCGGCGTCAGGTCGCGCTGGATCGCCATGGTGATGGCGCTGGAACGAGGTCTGATTCAGGCTCCTTGAACCACGTCTCTGCAGCGGTCGACCTGTCATTGACCCCTGTTGAGACTTTTCATGAACCCAGCCCCCGCACCTCGATCCCAACCGCTTGACTTCTCCCGAGCCAGTGCCCGTGAGGATACGCCAGTATCCCATGGGCTCCGCCCAAACAAAATGCTGCGAATCATCATCGCCGACGATCATCCGGTCGTGCTGACGGGCATCGAAATGGTGCTCTCCTCCTTTGCCGATCCCACCTGTTCAGTGGTCGCCAAGGCTGAAAATGCCGATGAGCTGATCCATCATCTGCAGCACACGCCCTGTGACCTGGTGATCAGCGACTACGCGATGCCTTATGGACGCCACCCCGATGGACTGGCATTGATGGGCTACCTCAAACGGCACTTCGCCCCGCTGCCTCTGATCGTGGTGACCATGTTGCGCAACCGGTCTTTATTGCAAGCACTGCTCAACATCGGGGTGAACGGCCTGTTCGACAAGCGCAGCGCCTTGAGCGAGTTGAAACGGGCGGTAATCGCTGTCACCAAGGGACGTCGATACCTTTGCCCCACTTTTGCCGGGATCCTCGATACCCAGTCGTTGCCTGCCTGCGGTACCAACGCACCCTCAGCGAGCCTTTCGAACCGGGAAATCGAAGTCGTCCGGTTGTTTGCCCAGGGACTGTCCGGACGACAGATTGCCGCGCAATTGAACCGCAGCGAAAAAACCATCAGCCGACAAAAGCGCACCGCCATGGACAAGTTGGGACTTGGCCATGACGGTGGGTTGGTGGAGTTTGCGCGGGTAAGTGGGTTGGGATGAGGAGGTGTGCACCCGCATAAGCGCAGGTGCACTAACTCTCAAGCCATTGACTTACTGCTGCTCATGCTGAAACCGTCCTTTTCTTTCAGGCGCTGCCGGTTTCCGTAGCCCTTGGGCGCGTTTGGGCACACCAAAATATTCATCATGTCCCTCGATGCGTGGGAGATTGAATCTCTCCAGGCCATTCTCCAGCTTTTTGGATACAACTGTACCCGGCTCACTGGCCTTTCGAAGTTTTTCAAAGTGATCTGGAAAGTTGGCTCTATTTTTTTCAATCGCACCTTTTACTAATTTTGGCTCGTTCTGCGTCACTGCTCGAGTAGCCTGTCGGGGTGCCGATGGACCCGCTAAACTCGCGACTTGTCCCTCCCTAATTGGAGAATAATCCACCTCAGGCGAAGCATCGCGAGCCGCCCTTGAAGGAGCACGTGTAGAGGGTCTGGATCTACTTTGAAGAGTGAGATCGGCCATTCGGGAAGTGACCCGGGCGCCTCCCACATCAGCCACCTCCGATACAGTGCCAGTCACTTGCCGAGTCGGGCCAGCACCGGGGGATATGAACATGAGAGGCAACATTTTTGGAACACCCATATGCCCTGTGTGATCGGTAAACCCGACCGGATTCCCCAAGCAATACGCATAGGTATTCAACCCGCCACTCCCAAATGGACTCCAGTTGTCGGGGCTTTGGAACAGCATCAATTTCGGATTGAACACCCGATAACCATTGCCCAGAAAATAGCAATCCGTGTGCTTTTCGCGTAACTCACCGTTGTATCCCATCGCGCCTGTTGTGCCATCAGCATGGCCATAGGGAGAGTAAGCAACGTGATTGCGTTCTACCCCTCCACACTCACTGAGCACACTGTTCTTTTCATCACTGGCCAGCAACAGGGACTTTGGGACAACACCTGCCTGGTGCTCGGCGAGCACAACTCCATTTTCTGCGCGCACGAAGGTGCTCAGTTGTTCACCCTTAAGGCGGTTCGCCAGTAGATCACGACGATAAAAACGTTGCTCTTCCTTGCTGGCGCTGCTCATTGTCGACAAGATGTTTTCGCTGTCGTACCGATAGGATTGGGATGATCCACCGTTTATCTCACTGACACTTGCCAACCGTCCCAAGGCGTCGTAGCCCAGAATGCGCTTTTCTTCATCCTGCAACAGGTTGCCATTGGCGTCGTAGTTCAAAGTGAGGTTGGGGTAGTCGGCATGGTCATTGGTGACACTGCTCAATTGTGCAGGGTCGTCGTGTTCATAGGCATACTTCGCAATATTGGTGCCCCCCACGAACTTGGTCCGGACTTCCTCGATATTGTCCCAGGGACTGAAGAAAAATAGCTGTTCGAGCAGTGTTTTGCCGTAAGGGTCCACCGGGGATAGCGGGCCGGAACAGCTGTAGAATTCCAGGCGTCCTCGCAATTCATATTCATAACGCTCGTCCCGCAGCGTTGTCCCCCCTGCGTCAGCCCCCTCGCTCAACAATCTGCCCATCAGTTGATCAAGACCGTTCCAGGTCTGGCTCAGGCGTTGCGCAGAATCACCAAAATCAAACACACGCAGCGTCTCTCGGCCCGAGGCGTCGTACTCGAGGTTAATCTTCAGGCTTTGCCCGGCCGTGGCCTCCCGGGTATGAATGCTCTCCGTCTGACCCTGTGCCGTGTACGTGAACTCGCTCTTGATATGGCCGGGCTGGCCTTCTTCCCCCAATGCCGTCCACTCAAGACGCCCCTTGTCGTCGTACTCGTAGTGCTGCACCTGTTTAAGCACGTCGATGTAACGTATCAAGCGTCCTGCGCGGCTGTAGACGTAAAACATTTCATAAGGCGGGTTGCCGTCATGAACGCGCTTTTCACTGTTCACCTCCCCCTGGCTGTTATACGTGCGGCTCAATACCAGGCCTTGTTCTGAAGAACTCTCTAGCCGTGCGTCTTTTGGGTCGAAAAAATAGGACGCTTCAATGGCGGCCACGGTCGGTGTTTTTGGAATCGCGGTGCGTTTGGTCGGCTCCTCCGTCAGTTCAAGCATGTAATCATAGGCGATGACATCACCGCTGGGTTGGATCACCCGATCCGGCTTGCTCTGGCTGGAGTCGAACTCATAAATGGTTTTTCGACCGCCAGTGACAGACTCTTTCATGCGCTCCAGCCCATCGAAGGTCTGAGTGCCCAACACGGTCGCGTTAACGCGAATCAAAGTTGGCAAATCGCCTCGGCTGTGCGCCGCATACTCACGCACGACCTTGTTGCGATCGGGCAAGGTGGTTTCGGTCATGCGACCGTACACGTCGTAAACGTACCTGGTTTCCAGTTTCGCGGTAATCTCAGGGGCAGTACGCATCTCGGAGGCGGTACGCGCCAGCCCGTCGTACTTGTAGCTGTGCAAACTGATGCGTTTTTCGCCCAGGTCAAAACGTTCGACCGTGACCGGCTTCTCGAATCGATTGGTCAGGGTCCTGGTCTTGCCCATGCCCTCGATCCACTCTTCATTGATGAAGGTAATCGGGTTGTTCCGGGTGAAATTTTTCACCCCGTCCGGCCCCGTCTCGGAGTCCTGCTGGCTCCAATCATCGTAGGTGTAGGTGGAAGTCAATCGCAGATCCCTTGTTTCCAGCCAATCGATCTCGGTCTCATTGATCAATTGCCCCAAGGGGTTGTAACGGGCTTCATAGATATCGCGCATGACCGGCGCTTTACCCCCCGCGTTGTCGACGTCCTGCTGCGCCTCCCTGACCGCGCGGCTCAGCCCGTCGAACCAGGTCCGGGTGATCACACCCTTGACGTTCTCCAGTTCCTGGCTCGCCTGTTCAGTCACCGGTGAATCGCTTGGGCCTGCAGGGCGAATCAATGTGTAGCGGTAGGTTCGAGTCGCCGAGTTATCCGTGCCCGGAGCAACGGTTTCAGTGAGCACCCGGCCCAGTGGGTCGTAGGTGTTGCGAATTTTTACATCTTTGTCGCTGATCAGTACTGGCAAGCCGCTGAATAGCGAGACTTCTTCGGTAATGCTTTTGCGGGTGGTATCCAGATCGTTGCTCAACTCTCGCAACGTTCGCAGTACGGTTTCACCGGCAAAGCTTTCGTAAGTAGCGTTTTCCCTGGTGTAGGTAAAGTCGGTGAATGTGGTGCAACCAGCCAAGTTGCCAAGGGTCACGACTTCACGATTGCGCTGACCGTGAAGAAACGCGTCGTCAGGCTGGTCGATGTATGTGTAAACCGAGTGCTCCAGTTGCGTTTCAGTTAGTGCATTGACCTCCAGCAGACGCTCATCCACCAGCGCCACCCAAGGTGTAGTGCTGGCGCGGATGCCGGGTAGCTCTACATACCGATAACGGGAGCGCAAAATCGGCGCGCCCGTTTGCACATCAGGCACCAGTGCGGTGTCCGAGGTTGGGGTCACGGTTTTTTCCCGCACATGCCGGACGAAGCCATAGGGGTCCTTCGGACATTCGCCGGCCACCCCTTCGGCCGGAAAGTAAGTGGTGGCTTCAGTGACACCGCTGGCCTGAACACTCAAGGTTTGATTGCCGTGAATGTCGTACTCGCTGAGCTCCTTGTCTTCACGCCATTCACGGGCATCGTTGGTCAGCTCCCAACGTGTCACCACCTGTTTGGGCAATTGGCACTGGCGCACCTGCTTATCAAACGGTTCGGTATCGTTGGCGTAGTAGGTGGTCTTGACCGTGTTGCGATGGGTGCCCTGAGTGGTCTCTTCCGAGACCAGCAAGTGAAAGCGGTTGAAAGTGCGGTGGACGGTGCGAACCGCATCCTCACCCACCATGAGGCTTTCGGTGACTTCATATTGGTAGGCGCCGATAACTTCGTACAGATTGTCCTCACCGTCGGTCTTCCAGTCGATCGGCGCGTTGTAGCCCAGGAAGTTATTGCCGCTGTAGCTGTATTTCACCTTGATCGGTGGCTGACCGGCACCCGGCTCGGTGACATGGTCGGTGACCCGCGGCAGGTTCAGGTACTTAATGTTACCGGGGAAACCGTGACCCTCATCGTTGTACTGGATCCGCTCATGACTGCCCAACGGGGTCCAGACTTCCTTGATGCACAGTTGGTCGCGCTCCAGGCCGTAGAGAAAACGCCAGCCGGCGTTGTTCGAGGTCGGCAGGGTCAACCGGGTCATCCGGTCGCCTTCCAGATGCAGGACAAACAATGCAGATGGCACACCCGCTACCGGTTTGACACGAATCTCGACAGTACTGGTGTCGGTATTGCGCAGCACCTCGAGCAACAGGCCCGTGCTGTCCCTGACCGTGCTGAGCATACGCCCGTCACCAAAACTGCCGTACTCAAGCGTGACTTCGTGACCCTGCGAGGAGTACATCATGGCCGGCATGGCCACCTGCGGCGTGGCGCCGGTGAGCTTGAGGATTTCGACCAGGCCGGAGGTGTGCACGACTTTGTATTGCCCACGCGGATCGCCGATCAACTGGTAGAGCTTGAAGCTCTGGATTTTCTGCTCTTTCATCTTCAGGCGATTGGCGTCGCCTTCGTCACCGTAATTGCCGGTGACCTTGAAACTTTCCCCCGAATGCACGGCGATGATCTGCGTACTGGGTGTGTATTGAGTCAGTCCCAGGCTCCAGCCAACACCGTAACCATTGTTGACGGTATTGATCGGATTAAAGTGGGCTTTCAGCGGCACCACCGGGCCACGCAAATCGTTGGCTTCCACCTCATGAAGGGAAAACCCAACGGTATACAAACCCGTGCGTGGATCGACACCGGATTGAACAAAGCTTTTAAAGTTGAAGGCATTGGAATGGACAGCGGTTTTTTCTTCGTCAATGGCGTTCATGAACGAGGCCTCGAAAAATAGAATATCGAAAACATTAGAAAGCGGCGCATTGCGCACCGCTTATATGAAGTGTCAATTACTCACGCAGAATCTTAAGTGCCGGTCTGTTCCTGTTTGTCGTAAACTCGACTGTGAGCGGATGTCGGTGGCCTTCGATGTCAGTCAGGATCAAGTTGACCTCCTTTTTCAAAGGATAAAGGTCCGCGTTACCAACCTTACTTGGATCATCCGGGTGGGTTGCCTGTCGGACGTCAGTCCGGCGAAACACTCCGATCAGAAAGCGACCTTCTGCCAACTCCTCTGCAAGCATTGGATCAAAATGATCTTTGAGCGCCTTATTATTTTTTATGATCGAATCAAACTTCATCAGCTCATGGTCGTGAGGGGCCTTGGGATTATTGAAAGCATAACCGGTAAAAGTAATCAGTTGTTCATTGTGAAAGGTGCTTTCCCACCTGACGGTCGAAATAAATGGATCCTTTCTTGGAGCGCCAGGGAGTCCTGGCACTCCCGGAAATTCCAATGCAGCGAAATTCAAACTAACCGACCCCTCTCGTTTATAGGTCAAGTCCCAGTAATCAATTGTTGTCAGGTACAGGTCAAAGTCATCGTCATTCTCTTCGCTGCCTGTCCCCTCATCAGAAATACGACGCCTTTCAAAGGTGTAGTCCTTCAAATCAATAATGGGAGAATTTTGAGGCTCCAGTGTGATGATTCCGTCTGGATGGCCTGTATGTATATCTGATCGGTAGAATTTATCTAACTCCTCATCGAAAAACCCTGCATAAAACCTTTTGACTTGAGTGGACCGACTTACCACAAACAGGGGTATATTGGTTTTCGGAATATCGGCCGGGGCGTCGTCCAACCTGCCCGCTGGCGGCCGGAAGCGGCTCTCAATACGCGTCTGGCTCCACAGGACAGGCATATCGGGGTCGTAGGGAATACCGTCCTGTAAAGACGGAACGTCGGGCACTACCTGGTCAGAATCGACATAGTAAAGCCTCAGTGAGGCCGCTTGCTCAGGCGTCAGCTTTGCTCCCAATGTTTCAATCCTGGCCTCAAGGGGCAATTGCTGATAGCCATTTCCGTATAGCTTGTTTTGACGCAAGGCCACCAATATGAACGATTTTATCTCTTCGAAACGGGGCTCTGGAGTGAAGTTGGCCAACTGGATGATGCTATATCCGGTCCTGACGAGCAGCTCATTCCAATAGATATCGCATTTAACGACGCTATAAAGGCTTGAAGACTTGCCTGGCGCGGTGAATGTTCCATCTTTCACCGTGCCACCCCCTAACACGTCCCAGCGCCGTTCAAATTCAGGTGGTAGGGTTTCGGTCACTTTCAAGTCCACTGTTGCGGAGGGTGCCAGAGCGCTTACAAACGGCGGTTCAATCGTTGTGGATGCCGCAAACTTGGTCAGGAGTACGCAGGCTTGCACGGTTTCGCCGGCGCCATCCTTGACTTCAATGGGTTGCACAACAAAATGCTCCGGCAACGACTGGGGGTCAGCGGGCGGGGTGTAAATCGCCGTGTTGCCATTGACCGACAACGTACCGTGCGCAGGTACGCTCCAAGTCAAGGTGCTGCTGCTGAGTGCCGTCGCGACAAAGGTAACCGGAGCGCCGCCGACGCTGCGCGGAACATAGCCAGGAGACAGCGTCATGGCTTCCGTTGTTACCAACAGCAATGCCGAAACCCTGTGTTTCTGCCCGCTGGTATCGGTATACGCTGCGGTGACAATATTGCGCACCGACTGCTTGCCGATCAGCTCGGCAGACACTGGCTGATAGACCCCGCTAACGGAATCGATCATGCCGGAGGACGTGTTGGTGTTAAGACTTTTTACGCTCCAGCTAACACCGTCCACCGGCAGGTTGTTCAGCAACGCCTTATACGACAACGGCTGGCCGCCAGCCTTCAGGCTATACACGGCCGGCTCGATGGTCAGCGAAGTTTTCGACGGATCCAGGCTACCGAAAATCACCAGGTCGTGGGGTATGTGACGTGAGTGCTCGACAAACACATTTTTCTGACCGGGGAACAAAACGCTACGGATCAATTCCAGCTTGTCGTCGTCAGAACGCTCGATGAATTCCTTGGCCAGCACCATGGTTGCAGAGTACTTTTTGACCCCGTTTTCCATGTCGTCCGCAATCAGGTAGGGGAAATGGTCCTTTGAAGGAATGTCTCCCCCCATGGCGTTTCCTCTGAGCTTGATCATCACCACCACAGCACCGTCGGCCACGTTCAAGGCATTGGGTTGTTCTGCACCTGGTGCACGCTGGGTCAGAATGATGAAATTCGTTGGGGTCAAGTCACAGCACGTAGAACACACCATCCTTCTTGTCTTCTATATAGGCGCGGGGAATGGTGACACTTCGACTGGCGGGAACATCTGCTGGAGGCGCTACGGGCGTGAGCGACGAGGGGTCGGGTGGCAAAGGATCACTGGCGTACCAGTAGACAAATTGATCCCCCGGGGCCTTGTCGGTGTAGTCGGGGATGGAGCCGTTTACACTGCCGATGTTGCTGTCATCCAGTTGTGTCGTGGCGAATGTCATGGCTTGGGGTTCAGGAGGATCGGTCATTTCATACGGAGCAGTGATGTCGCTGGTGACGTGAATCAGCGGGCTGTCTACAGGTTTGCCGCCGGTGTGTAGATACAGTCTATGCTTGAAGGTATAAGGTCCATTGGGGGTAATTTTGTTTAACGCAACGACGAAGTCCCCTACCCAGGTATCTGCAAAGGGATATATCAGCTCGGGAATATCACTGACCTTGACGAAGGACGCATCCTCCGGATCGACGACATGCCCCGGGGCGATATGTAGCTCGAGCGTCTGTATATCCAGATCAGGTACACTACCGGTATCCGCCCAGATTGGAACATTGACCTTCATGCCATTGGCCTTGATGGCAGGACCATTCAACAACCCAAGGGGATCCAGGGGTTCGATGATTGCCTCGATTGTCGCGCCGGGAAGCGCGTGTGGGCCATCTGCCGCACGAGCCTGATTACGTTGGTTTCGCAGCTTGCGATACGCCTCACGCGCCTCATCCGACTGGCGCTTGGTCTGCATGGTTGTCATGTTCACTCTCCACAGAATTGAAAACTGCCATTTGAACTGCGATGGCTATGGAGGCTGTGCGGCGGTCCGAACACTGCGAGGGATGTCTGAACGTTTCCCTACGATCTGCACCACGGGGCCTTGGGCTGATTAAGCGTCAAAACCCCAAGCTCCGATACTGTCAAAGTTGACAGGTACACCAAGCTGAAAATGTGTGCGAACATTGGCCGGTTAATGCCTGGAGTTCTTTAGCGTTTGAACTAGCAGATTTGCTAGGTTTCACAAATAAAAAATCCTGTTAGTGTTTTATTCAACGGCCCTGGTGGCCACAGTAAAGTCGCGACAGGAGATAAACATGAAATATTTCAAGAAAACCTTTAGTAGCTTGGGTATTGGATTTTACCTTCTTCTAACGGGTTGTACTTCCCAAGCTGTGGACATTCCCGAAACAACATCTGGCCCTGGATATATCGTTTTAAGCGAGGTAGAAACCTACGGTGTTGATCCCGAGCATTGCGTTATCCCTGCAGTGCCGGGCACGTATATGTTGAACCAATTAACAGGCTGCTACACCGACGATTATGACTTAATTCGGTTCAATGAAGTAGATTCCGGATTGAGCGTCAAGATAATGGATCATGGCAAATGCACCGACAACAAAGACAACTGGGCAATTGAAATGAAAACCGTTAAACAACCCACTACCACTCCTGGCGCAGATAGTAACGCTCCATCAGACTGGATTTCATTTCAACGAATTTGGGCAACCGAACCAGACGGAGCAGTTATATCACCAGGGGTCATGAAAACAGGTCGCTGGCAAGACGGCAACTCGTCCGAAACTCCAGACTTTATAAACACAGCGAGCTGTGTCATGATTTATCGCCATTAGTCACTCAAGTATAACTAACACATTATTGCTCACGTGCTTTCACGTACAAAACAATATCTTGAGCACATGAGATAAATTATTGTACTCAAGCTTGGAAAACAGCCCTACTATCAATACAGTGAGTACGCCCACAAAATTTGAAATCGTACTCATTGTATCTGATTACTGACATGGATAAGGATTGCATACGGAAGCTCATCCTCGAACCTTATCAGGTATCGAACACTCAGCGGTTGCGAATCGCCAGGCTCCATACCCGCGCTATATCCCCCGCCCGCTCGCGCAACAATTGCGACGCATGGGCACAGGCTTGCGCAAGGCTCATCGGTCCCGAGGGCAAGGCAAATGCGGCGTCGACGCCGTGTTCATACATCTGCTCGTAGCCATCACCCAAGGTGCCGGCGATGACGATCACCGGCACGCCGTGCTGCCTGGCAATCCGCGCGACACCGAACGGCGTTTTGCCACGCAGGGTTTGCGCATCGAAACGACCCTCGCCGGTAATCACCAGATCGGCATCTTTCACCGCATCCTCCAGACCGACCAGTTCGGCGACCACGTCAACTCCGGCTTTGAATTGCGCCCCCAGAAATGCCTTGGCGGCAAACCCCAGGCCGCCTGCCGCACCGCTGCCCGGCTCGTCGCGCACGTCGTTGTTCAGGGCTTGGGCGCAGAGCTCGGCAAAGTGCCCCAAGGCGCGATCCAGTTGCTGGACCTGTTCCGGCGAGGCACCCTTTTGTGGGCCGAAAATCGCCGAAGCGCCTTGAGGGCCACACAGCGGATTGTTGACGTCGGCGGCGATGTCGAAGCGCACCTCGGCCAGGCGTGGATCGATGTTGCTCAGATCGATGCGGGCCAGTTGTGCGAGCGCCAAACCGCCGGGTTCCAATTCCTCGCCTTGAGTGTCGAGCAGCCTCACTCCCAAGGCTTGCATGGCCCCGGCGCCACCGTCATTGGTCGCACTGCCGCCAATCGCCAGGATCACCCGTTGCGCGCCGGCATCCAGTGCAGCGCGAATCAATTCACCGGTGCCGAAGGTGCTGCTGATGCAGGCATCGCGGCGGTCGACCGGGACCAGCTGCAAGCCGCTGGCCTCGGCCATTTCGATGATCGCGGTGTGGCTGTGGGGTAACCAGCCCCAGGCAGCGTCGACGACTACGCCGAGCGGTCCGCGAACAGTTGTGTGACGCAGCTCGCCATTACACGCGGCCAGCACTGACTCGACCGTCCCTTCCCCACCGTCGGCCATCGGGCATTTGACTAGCTGTGCATCGGGCCATACCTCGGCCAGACCGAGGGCAATGGCATCGGCGACACCTTGAGCGCTGAGGCTGTCCTTGAACGAATCGGGGGCGATGACGATTTTCATGAGGGTTCTCCTGTTCCAATGCGACCATGCTGCCAGCCGCCATGAACAAAGACGCCAGGCTGCTGCACAAGCGGCACTGGGGATTATTGTTCATTTCCACAAAACCCGGGGTTCACGCAGGGGTGTCTGCCTGGGGCAGCAACTGCACGCCAAGGTAGAGGGTGAGCATCCCGTCCAGCTTCAGTGGATCAACGCCACTGAGCTCGGCAATCCGCTCCATCCGGTACCGCAAACTGTTGCGATGTATGCCCAGCGCATCGGCACAGGCCTGGCTTTGCCCATCGTGCTCGCACCAGCTGCGCAGGGTTGCCAGCAACTGGCCGTTGTTGTCCCTGGCGATGACTTTACGCAACGGGTTGAGCAGCTCGTCCAGTGCATCGTCGTTGCGATGGCGCCACAGCAACACCGGCAGCCGATAGCGGGTAAGCGTCAGCAAACGAGACTGGGGCAACACGTCGCGCCCATAGGCCAGCAAGTCGCCGACCCGGTGATAGCAACGACGCAATCCCGGCAGCCCATCCGCTTGCCCGCCCACGGCCATGCGCAGGATGTTCCAGCCCAGGCCATCGAGTTTTTCCAGCAGCCGCTCGTTCTCGATGGCCTGGTTCGCCGATCGGCACCACAGCAACGAAGACTTGGCCGAACTCACGCACCAGCTGTCCGGGTAACGACTTGTCAGCCACGCACTGAGCGTCTCGACGGTGTGCCCCGGCCCCTGTTCCGTGCCCAGCTCAAACAGGTAAGGCACCCGCGCCATGTGCGGCTTGAGCCCGAGCTGCTGCGCTTCATCGATCAATCGCGGCGAGCTGCCGCCGTCGCTGAGCAACAACGCCAGCAGGTCATCGCGACGCTGGCGCCGCCATTGCTGTTCGGCCTGCTGGTTGCGCTGGCCCACCAGCATCTCGGCGGTCATGCGCACCAGCTCGGCGTAGGTGCGCAATTGCTCGGGTTCGCCGGTGATGCCCAGCACGCCGATCAAGCGCTGGTCGAGCATCAGCGGCAGGTTGATGCCCGGCTGCACGCCTTTGAGGTGGATCGCGGTCTGCGCGTCGATCTCCACCACGCGACCGTTGGCCAACACCAGTTGCGCGCCTTCATGCCGGGTGTTGACGCGCTCCGGCTCGCCGCTGCCCAGGATCAGCCCCTGGCTGTCCATGACATTGACGTTGTACGGCAGGATGGCCATCGCCCGGTCGACGATGTCCTGGGCCAGGTCGTGATCGAGTTCGAACATAACGGGGTTCCTTGAAACGGGGGGTGGTCGAAACTCATTGGGCGATCAACGTTACCCTGTGCATCGCAAGAAATCATGATAAAGCGTGCCACCCTGTCACAGAGCGTTTGCCCCGCCCTGCCATTCTGGTATTTGATTGAGCCTTTCCCTCCGGCAAAAGGATTTCCCCATGAGCTATCGCACGCTGGGTCACTCGGGCCTGCAGGTGTCCACCCTGACCCTGGGCACCATGATGTTTGGCGAGCAGACCAATACCGAATATTCCCTGCGGATCATCGACAAGGCCTGGGACCAGGGCATCAATTTCATCGACACCGCCGACGTCTACACCAGCGGCCGGTCCGAAGAGATCGTCGGCGAGGCCATCGCCAGTCGCCGCCAGGAATGGGTGCTGGCCACCAAGGTCGGTTTCGGCCCGGCGGACGGTGTGCCGAACCGCAGCGGCCTGAGTCGCAAGCACATCTTCAACGGCATCGAGGCCAGCCTGACGCGCCTGGGCACCGACTACCTGGACATCTATTACCTGCACCGCGAAGACCACAACACGCCGCTGGAGGTCACGGTGTCGGCCATTGGCGACCTGATTCGCCAGGGCAAGGTCCGCTATTGGGGCCTGTCCAATTACCGTGGCTGGCGCATCGCCGAGGTGATTCGCGTGGCTGACAAGCTCGGTGTCGACCGACCGGTGATCAGTCAGCCGCTGTACAACATCGTCAACCGCCAGGCCGAAACCGAGCAGCTCACTGCCGCGCAAAATTACGGCCTCGGGGTGGTGCCCTACAGTCCGTTGGCGCGCGGCGTGCTCAGCGGCAAGTACGCGCCGGACGCCAAGCCGGACGCCAACAGTCGCGCTGGACGCGCGGACAAACGCATCCTGGAAACCGAATGGCGCGTCGAGTCCTTGCGCATCGCGCAGAAAATTGCCCAATACACTCAGGAGCGCGGCGTCGGTATCGTCGAGTTCGCCATCGCCTGGGTACTGAACAACAGTGCCGTGACCTCGGCCATTGTCGGCCCCCGTACTGAAGAACAGTGGGATGCCTACACCAAGGCGCAGGCGGTGAAGATTACGGCTGAGGATGAGGCCTTCATCGATTCGCTGGTGACACCGGGGCATGCATCGACGCCGGGGTTCAATGATGTGAGCCACTTCGTGACCGGCCGCAGACCGTATAGCTGAAGAAACACTAAGCCACTGTAGGAGTGAGCCTGCTCGCGATAGCGGTACTACATTCAACAGAGATGTTGACTGAAAGACCGCTATCGCGAGCAGGCTCGCTCCTACAGGGGATGTTGTAAATATTGATCATCCGGCCAATATTCAACACAAAAACCACGTATCCTCCGCACCCCGTTTTACGTTCAATCTCGCGAGGACAGCTTGTCAAAAGGTATCGCTTTATCGGTTTCGGCCTCTGTGCTGTTTGCCGTCATGTATTACTACACCTCACTGCTCAAGCCGTTGAGCGGTGTGGAGATTTTCGGCTGG
Organism: Pseudomonas sp. GM78; assembly: GCF_000282475.1. Classification (GTDB taxonomy): domain Bacteria; phylum Pseudomonadota; class Gammaproteobacteria; order Pseudomonadales; family Pseudomonadaceae; genus Aquipseudomonas. Next base: position 19,950 of record NZ_AKJF01000203.1, on the reverse strand, counting down.
CGCATGCTGCTGACGGTGCCATGCATGACCCTGTTCATGCTGGTGTCGGGAGAATGGCGGCGCGTGGCCGATCTGCTACGCCGATTCAGCGCCCAACCAAAATTGATCGGCATCCTGTTCGTCTCGGCAGCGTTGCTAGGCGTGCAGCTTTGGCTGTTCATGTGGGCACCGCTCAATGGCTACAGCCTCGATGTGTCACTGGGCTATTTCCTGTTGCCGCTGGCCATGGTGCTGACCGGGCGCATCGCCTACGGTGATCGGCTGTCCTACCTGCAAAAAGTCGCAGTGTTCTTCGCCAGCCTCGGTGTGCTCAACGAGCTGTATCAAGTCGGCGGATTCTCCTGGGCGACGGTGGTCGTGGTCGTGGGCTATCCGCTGTATTTCGTGGTGCGCAAATGGTTGAAGACCGACAACCTCGGCGGACTGTGGGTGGACATGACCCTGATGCTGCCGGTCGCGTTCTGGTTCGTGCGCAGTGGTGAGCAAGGCTTCGGTGTCTTCGATCAACACCCGGCCCTGGCATGGCTAATCCCCCTGCTGGGCCTGATCAGCGCTTCGGCGCTGGTGGTCTACATCATCGCCAGTCGCTTGCTGCCGTTCAGCCTGTTCGGGTTATTGAGCTATGTCGAGCCGGTGCTGTTGCTGGGCGTGGCGTTGTTGCTGGGGGAAAGCATCAAGCCTGGGGAATGGCTGACCTATATTCCGATCTGGATGGCGGTAGTGGTGTTGGTGTTTGAAGGGTTCAAGCATCTGGTTCGACAACGCCGCAAACCAATGTAGGAGCGAGCCTGCTCGCGATAGCGGTCTGCCAGCCAACATCAATGTTGACCTTGAAGACGCCATCGCGAGCAGGCTCGCTCCCACAGTTTTTACGGTGTAACGATTTAATCAGTGCTCAACACACCACGACGCACCTGATCGCGCTCAATCGACTCGAACAGCGCCTTGAAGTTGCCTTCGCCGAAACCGTCATCACCCTTGCGCTGGATGAACTCGAAGAACACCGGCCCCATCAGGGTTTCCGAGAAGATCTGCAGCAGCAGGCGCTTGTCGCCCGACTCGGACGAACCGTCCAGCAGAATGCCGCGCGCCTGCAGCTCGCCCACCGGCTCGCCGTGGTTGGGCAAACGGCCTTCGAGCATTTCGTAGTAGGTGTCCGGTGGCGCGGTCATGAAACGCATGCCGATGCTTTTCAGGTGATCCCAGGTCTTGAGCAGGTCATCGCTGAGGAAGGCGACGTGCTGGATGCCTTCACCGTTGAACTGCATCAGGAACTCTTCGATCTGCCCGGCGCCCTTGGACGATTCTTCGTTCAATGGGATGCGGATCATGCCGTCCGGCGCGGTCATGGCCTTGGAGGTCAGGCCGGTATATTCGCCCTTGATGTCGAAGTAACGGATTTCGCGGAAGTTGAACAGCTTCTCGTAGAAGTTCGCCCAGTAGGCCATGCGACCGCGATACACGTTGTGGGTCAGGTGATCGATGATCTTCAGGCCAGCGCCGACCGGGTGACGGTCAACCCCGTCCAGGAACACGAAGTCGATGTCGTAGATCGAGCTGCCTTCGCCGAAACGGTCGATCAGGTACAGCGGCGCACCGCCGATACCCTTGATCGCCGGCAGGTTCAGCTCCATCGGGCCGGTCTCGATGTGGATCGGCTGGGCGCCGAGTTCCAGGGCACGCTTGTAGGCCTTTTGCGAATCCTTGACCCGGAACGCCATGCCGCACACCGATGGACCATGCTCGGCGGCAAAGTACGAGGCGACACTGTGGGGTTCGTTGTTGAGGATCAGGTTGATCGCGCCCTGGCGATACAGGTGCACGTCTTTGGAGCGATGGGTCGCGACCTTGGTGAAGCCCATGATCTCGAAGATCGGCTCCAGGGTATTGGGGGTCGGCGATGCGAGCTCGATGAATTCAAAGCCCATCAGGCCCATTGGGTTTTCGTATAAATCTGCCATGGTTGGCGCCTCATCATCTTTATCAATTAACAAATGTTAGTTGCTAGCAATGCTGAGACCGGCGGGTGGCGCACAGGAGATGCCCCGCACGCTGCGGGCGAGGAAATCACCGTAGATCAATTGGAACCCGAATATCTTCATTGTCGACCCAAGGCTCTGAGGGCGAGGCTTCTGCTGCCAGAAGACGATTATTATTGTATGCGTAACCTGATTCTACACAGCGTAAATCATTTTGTCCGCCTTCTGTATGAAATCCCCTTTTTCCCCCGACGCGCAAGGGCTTTGTTTTACCCCCGAGGTCCGCTCATCGCTACGTCTGGGGCTCCCAAGAGCTGCGTAAGTGCCAGGGGCCAACTATCCTGCCTCGTACTTGAACGCTTCATGGGAGGCATCACTTCCTGCCAGCCGTTGAGAGCCCGACTTCATCGATACAGGTTTCGTCAATGCCACTTAAAACCAACGCCCGCCCGCGCGGCATCAGGCTCGCCGTGACCTTGCTGTGCGGACTGCTTCCGGTCCTGCTGGGTTTTGCCATTCTTTATATGCAAGCCGAACGCGTACTCAGGCAAAGCACCCAACACACCGCCGAAGAAGCGACGCGCCAGTTCGAACTCATGCTCGACAACACCGCCCAGGCGGCGCGCGAGTTGCTGCCCTTGGCGGGCCAGAGCTGCATTGACGTCAACCTGGCGTTGCGCGAGCAGGTGACACGGCGGCCATTCGTGCGCTCGACCAACCTGCTGTGGGACGACACCATCTATTGCAGTTCACTGTTCGGTGACTATCACGAAAAAATGGCCCCCGGACATTATTCCAAAGGCCAGTTGCTGTTGATGAAGGGCAACCCGGTGACGCCCGACACCGCGTTGCTGGTTTATCGGCTCAGCGACGGCAAACGGGGTGCCATGAGCACACTGGACGGTTACCATCTGAGTAATCTCATGCGCCTTATCGGGCGTCGGACTTTGCTGTTGCTGCAGGTCGGGCCTGCCTGGTTGTCCGCCGACGGCAGCTTTCACGAGGGCGAACCGCCCAGGTTCCCCGTCGCAGATAACAGGCTGGCATCTTCGCGTTATCCCTTCAGCGTTACGACCGGCTTCCCCGAAGGCGAAGTGTGGCGGTACATGAGCAGCGAATATCCGCCACTGTTCAGCTTGTTGCTGTTCTTCGGTGTGATTTCCGCCTTGATCGGGCACGTCTTGCAGAAACGCTCATCGTCGCCAACCGTTGAGATGCAGCGCGCACTGATTGCTGGGGAGTTCGTTCCGTATTTCCAGCCAGTGGTGCAGGCGCAGAGCAAGAAATGCACGGGGGTCGAGGTGCTGATGCGCTGGAACCACCCCAAGGAAGGCCTGGTCCGCGCCGATCTGTTCATTCCGTTCGCCGAACACTGCGGACTGATCGTGCCCATGACCCGTTCGATCATGCAACAAACCGCCAGGCTGTTGGCACCGCGGTCGGCGTCCTTTGACGAGCCGTTCCATGTCGGCATCAATATCACCGCCAATCATTGCCAGGATCTTGCGCTGGTCGAGGATTGCCGCCAGTTCCTCGACGCCTTTGCCCCAGGCTCCATCCACCTGGTGCTGGAGTTGACCGAGCGCAAGCTGATCGAGCCCACAGCCATCACCCTTCAACTGTTCGAGCAACTGCATGAGCTTGGCGTGATGATCGCCATCGACGACTTCGGGACCGGCCACTCGAGCCTCGGTTATCTGCGCCAGTTCAACGTGGACTTCCTGAAAATCGACCAAAGCTTCGTGGCCATGATCGGCATCGATACCCTTTCCAGCCACATTCTGGACAGCATCATCGAGCTGGCGGCCAAGCTCGACCTGGCAACGATTGCAGAAGGTGTGGAAACCCCGGAGCAAAGTGACTACCTGACGGCCCACAAAGTGAACTTCCTGCAAGGTTATCTGTTTGGCCGACCGATGCCCGCGGCAGACTTCATTAATGCATTAAGTGATCATTAACTAGTGGCCTTTAGCATCGATTCAACGACACGCCGCCCTCCTCCATTTGAATCTAGGCACAACTCTTGTTACATGAACAAAAAGTCATGATTTACTCTTGATCCATTAACTACTACAATTTTTCATGCCTGCACCAGATTGGCAGGTGAGCCATTTAATCACCGAGTCGCTTCAAGGCTCTTGGCTTATAGCTTTGTTTGCGGTTGGTATCAGCCACACACTATTGGAGTAAAGATATTGTCCAGACTCGCTGAATTTCGTGCAGCTGAAAAGGCCCTTCAAGAGCAGCTCAAGCAGCTGGAATCCCTGAAGAACGATGCCGGGCTCAAGAAAGAAATCGAATTCGAAGAAAAGCTCCAGGGGCTGATGAAAACCTACGGCAAGAGCCTGCGCGACATTATCGCCATCCTCGACCCGAACCCGGCAAAATCCGGTCTGCAACAGGCCGCACCGAAAACCCGCCGCGCCCGCGTGGTCAAGGTTTATCAGAACCCGCATACCGGCGAGCTGATTGAAACCAAGGGCGGCAACCACCGTGGACTGAAGGCCTGGAAGGAACAATACGGTGCAGCCACCGTTGATTCCTGGCTGCGCGGCTAAACCCTCGCACTGAAAAAACAAAGCCCTGCACCTGCAGGGCTTTTTTCATTGATGGCATCTAAAGACATGCCCGCCCGGCACTTTCCAGGCAACTTTGTGCTTAATCCTTTTGGCTATCTAACGCTATCGGCACAGGCATGAAATCGGCGCTCATTGAAGCCTTCAACTAAAGTTTCAAGCCGTTACGTGCCGCCTCTATTTCATTCTGACTGGCCTTATAAGCCTCGGCCTGCCCGGCGTAGGAAAGTACGTAGGCTTTGTCGGCATCCACCGCGGCGACCAATGTTTGAGACAGCACATGCCGGCCGTTCTGCGTGATGGTGCAAGTGGTTTCAAGCGCCGGCAAGCGACTCAAGGTGGTCGAGTGAATCCGGTTGCAGACACTTTGATAGCCACCCTGGAAAAAGTCTTTCTGCACCGACTTGCGCATCTCCAGCAACACCGCTTCCAGGTTCACCTGATGACCGCTTTGCACCCGGGTCATGGTCAATTCCATCACCATCAAGGGCTCGCCTTGCGCATCGTTCTTGACCGCACGCTGGCGACTGACACCGGAGCCGGCCTCACCTTGGGCAATGGCTTCGACCTGCCAGCCCGGCGGCCACTCCACCACTGGTTCGTCGGCTTGGGCCCGGGCAAGCACCGAAAGCACAGCACTCAGGATAATCAAAGACCTGCACAATCGAATCATTGCCATCAACACCCAGCCAGTTAACCCCGGAGTTTGATCTTCGGCCGACGGCCAGGCAATAGCAGACGCTTTGGGTTTGGTGATGTCGCCACCCATGCGTATCATTGTCGTCATTCGTTAGCCCCATTTATTTTCTGGAGGGCCCATGAGCCTGCAAGAACTGAATACCTTCCCCGGCGTGACCGCACAGCCTGACACCGCCACCCAGAACTTCGTCTTCAACCACACCATGCTGCGGGTCAAGGACATCACCAAGTCCCTGGACTTCTACACGCGCGTTCTCGGCTTCTCGCTGGTGGAGAAACGCGATTTTCCGGAAGCGCAATTCAGCCTGTATTTTCTCGCCTTGGTCGACAAGAGCCAGATCCCGGCCGATGCCGCTGAGCGTACGCAGTGGATGAAATCGATCCCCGGCATTCTCGAACTGACCCATAACCACGGCACCGAGAACGATGCGGACTTCGCCTATCACAACGGCAATACCGACCCGCGCGGGTTCGGCCACATCTGCATTTCCGTGCCGGATATCGTCGCCGCGTGCGAGCGCTTCGAAGCCCTGGGCTGCGACTTCCAGAAGCGCCTGAACGATGGGCGCATGAAGAGCCTGGCGTTCATCAAGGACCCGGATGCTTACTGGGTCGAAATCATCCAGCCCGCCCCACTATAAAACAAAATCAAAAGATCGCAGCCTTCGGCAGCTCCTACAGGGTTTTTGTAGGAGCTGCCGAAGGCTGCGATCTTTTGATCCTCAAACACAAAACCCCATGATCACTCATGGGGTTTTGTGTTTACAGCGTCCGGTTTACGCCGGCGCCGAGGTGCGGATCAAGTGGTCGAATGCGCTCAGGGAAGCCTTGGCGCCCTCGCCCACCGCGATCACGATCTGCTTGTACGGCACGGTGGTCACGTCACCGGCAGCGAACACGCCAGGCACAGACGTTTCGCCACGGGCATCGACGATGATCTCGCCACGCGGTGACAGCTCGATCGTGCCTTTGAGCCAATCGGTATTGGGCAACAGACCGATCTGCACGAAGATGCCTTCAAGTTCCACGCTGCGTAATTCGTCGCTCTGGCGATCCTTGTAGCGCAGGCCGTTGACCTTCTGCCCGTCGCCCGTCACTTCAGTGGTTTGCGCACGGGTGATCACGGTCACGTTCGGCAGGCTGTGCAACTTGCGCTGCAACACCGCATCGGCACGCAGCTGTACATCGAACTCCAGCAGCGTGACATGGGACACGATACCGGCCAGGTCGATGGCTGCCTCAACGCCGGAGTTACCGCCGCCAATCACCGCCACGCGCTTGCCTTTGAACAACGGGCCGTCGCAGTGCGGGCAGTACGCCACGCCCTTGTTGCGATATTCCTGCTCACCCGGCACGTTCATCTCACGCCAGCGCGCACCGGTGGCCACGATCACCGTTTTGGCTTTGAGTTTCGCACCGCTGGCGAAGTGCACTTCGTGCAACTCCCCCGCTTTGCCTGGCAGCAATTTGTCGGCGCGCTGCAAGTTCATGATGTCCACGTCGTACTGCTTGACGTGCTCCTCCAGGGCGACCGCCAGTTTCGGCCCCTCGGTTTCCTGCACGGAGATGAAGTTTTCGATGGCCATGGTGTCCAGCACCTGGCCACCAAAACGCTCGGCCGCGACACCGGTGCGAATGCCTTTGCGAGCAGCATAAATCGCCGCCGAAGCACCGGCCGGGCCACCGCCCACCACCAGCACGTCAAAGGCCTCTTTGGCGCTGATCTTCTCGGCCTGGCGCTCGATGCCGCTGGTGTCGATTTTCGCGAGGATTTCTTCCAGGCCCATGCGGCCCTGGCCGAAGTTCACGCCGTTGAGGTAGATGCTCGGTACCGCCATGACCTGGCGCTCATCGACTTCAGCCTGGAACAGCGCGCCGTCGATGGCGACGTGGCGGATATTGGGGTTGAGCACCGCCATCAGATTCAATGCCTGGACCACGTCCGGGCAGTTCTGGCAGGACAGCGAGAAATAGGTCTCGAAGTTGAACTCGCCATTGAGCGAGCGGATCTGTTCGATCACTTCGACACTGGCTTTGGAGGGATGCCCGCCGACTTGCAACAAGGCCAGCACCAGGGAGGTGAATTCGTGGCCCATCGGGATACCGGCAAAACGCAGGCTGATATCCGCTCCGGGGCGATTGATCGAGAACGATGGCTTGCGTGCATCATCACCGTTGTCGAGCAAGGTAATCTGGGTGGAAAGACTGGCAACGTCTTTCAGCAATGCGAGTAGTTCCTGGGATTTCGCACCGTCGTCGAGGGAGGCAACGATCTCGATCGGCTGGGTGACCCGTTCCAGGTACGACTTCAACTGGGTTTTAAGATTGGTGTCCAACATACGGGCGATTTCCTTAGCTTATTTGAGGCGAAAAAAAGCCCGAGCGAAACTCGCCCGGGCTTTTCTATTGGGCGGTGCAGCTTACTGAGTAGGTGCGGCGATCCGCCCTGATGCAGCGATCACAGACTTAGATCTTGCCAACCAGGTCCAGGGACGGCGCCAGAGTGGCCTCGCCTTCTTTCCACTTGGCTGGGCAAACCTGGCCCGGGTGTGCAGCAACGTACTGGGCAGCCTTGATCTTGCGCAGCAGCTCGGAAGCGTCACGGCCAACACCGCCGTCGTTCAGCTCAACGATCTTGATCTGGCCTTCCGGATTGATCACGAAGGTGCCACGGTCAGCCAGGCCAGCTTCTTCGATCAGCACGTCGAAGTTGCGGGAGATGGCGTGGGTCGGGTCGCCGATCATGGTGTACTGGATCTTGCCGATGGCTGGCGAAGTGTTGTGCCAGGCAGCGTGGGCAAAGTGGGTGTCGGTGGAAACGCTGTAGATCTCGACGCCCAGCTTCTGGAAGGCGTCGTAGTTGTCAGCCAGGTCTTCCAGCTCGGTCGGGCAGACGAAAGTGAAGTCGGCCGGGTAGAAAAACACTACAGACCACTTGCCTTTCAGGTCAGCGTCCGAGACTTTTACGAAGTCGCCATTTTTGAATGCGTCAGCTTTGAACGGTTTAACTTGGCTGTTGATGATAGGCATCGTTGACTCTCCGTCAGGGGTTAAGAAGTTGATGGAGAGAACTTTACCCACTCGACGGACGGTTGGCTCATTGGCAAACCTCATGCTGCTGATTGGCTTTCGCTATTAACAAACAGTATTGATAGAAGAAAACCGAATTTACCCTCGCAAATGCTAGAATCTGCTTTTTCGTGGTACGTACCACATAGCAAGAATCGCAGGAGATTCCATGGCCCGTGGCGGCGTGAATAAACAGGTGGTGCAAGCGGCGCGATTGGCAATCCTTGCCCGTGGCGAAAACCCCAGCATCGATGCCGTACGAATTGAAATGGGCAATACCGGCTCGAAAACCACGATCCATCGCATTATGAAGGAGCTCGATGATAGCACCCCGGACACCGACGAGGCGCCACCCGAGCCGATCGACGAAGAGCTGTTGGCGTTGGTAACGCGCCTGGCGCAGCGCCTCAAGGAGCAGGCACAGGAACCCATTGACCAGGCCCGCGAGGAATACGAGCAACAACGCAAGGCACTTGAAACGCAGCTACAACAAGCCGAGCAAGCCAATACCCAATTGCAGCAACACTACGAACTGCAGAGCCTGGCACTGACCCAGGAATCCGAGGCGCTGCAAAGCACGCTTGCCCTGCTGCAGGGTGAACAAACCCGCAACGCCGGGCTGGCTCAGGCACTGGCTGATTTCGAGCTGCGCCTGCGAGACAAGGACGAGCAGATTCGCTCGCTCGAAGAGAAACACCTGCACAGCCGTGATGCCCTGGAGCACTACCGCAATGCGATCAACGAGCAGCGCGAGCAAGAGCAGAGCCGCCACGAAAATCAGGTGCAGCAACTGCAGATGGAGGTGCGCCAGGCACAACAAAGCGCCTTGGTCCGCCAGGACGAAATCACCCAACTGCACCGCGACAACGAACGCCTGCTGACCGAAAACCGCGGCACACAGCGCGAGCTGAGCCTGTTGCAAGAGCAGCTCAAGCAAAGCAACACCCGTCAGGATCAACTGTTCGACCAGACCACGCGTGTCGACAGCGACCGCACCCTCCTCCAGGAACGACTTCGCGTGGCCATGCTGGAAAGCCAGGCGCTCAAACAGAGCGTCGAGGAACAAGCGCAGGTCAACAAGTCACTGGACATCGAACTGCAGAAAACCCGGGCAGAACTGGAAGAAAGCGTGCGCCTGGCCGCTGCCAATGCAGCAGCGCCAGACGTCGCCAGGGACGATTAAGCGCCGACCGGTGTCCGCAGGGTGACGAACTCTTCGGCGGCCGTCGGATGCACACCGATGGTTTCGTCGAAGTGGCGCTTGGTGGCACCGGCCTTCAAGGCGATGGCCAGGCCCTGGACGATTTCGCCAGCCTCCGGACCGACCATGTGGCAGCCCAGCACCTTGTCGGTCTGGGCGTCCACCACCAGCTTCATCAACGTGCGCTCCTGGCATTCGGTCAGGGTCAACTTCATCGGCCGGAAGCGGCTCTCGAAGATCTGCACCTCATGGCCGGCTTCGCGCGCTTCTTCCTCGGTCAGGCCGACCGTGCCGATGTTGGGCAGGCTGAACACCGCCGTTGGGATCATCTTGTAATCCACCGGGCGATACTGCTCAGGCTTGAACAAGCGCCGCGCCACCGCCATGCCTTCGGCCAGCGCCACCGGCGTCAGCTGCACCCGGCCAATCACATCGCCCAGGGCCAGGATCGACGGCTCGGCCGTCTGGTACAGGTCATCCACCTCGACGAAGCCTTTCTTGTCGAGTTTCACCGCGGTGTTTTCCAGCCCGAGATTGTCCAGCATCGGACGCCGACCGGTGGCGTAGAACACGCAATCGGCCTCCAACTGACGGCCATCCTTGAGTGTCACTTTCAGGCTGCCATCGGCTTGCTTGTCGATACGCTCGATGTCGGCATTGAACTGCAGGTCCATGCCGCGCTTGGTCAGTTCTTCCTGCAAGTGCTTGCGCACCGAACCGTCGAAGCCACGCAGGAACAGTTCGCCGCGATACAGCAAGGTGGTCTGGGCGCCCAGGCCGTGGAAGATGCCAGCGAATTCGACGGCGATGTAACCCCCGCCCACTACCAGCACACGCTTGGGCAGTTCCTTGAGGAAAAACGCCTGGTTGGAACTGATCGCGTGCTCATGCCCGGGAATCTCGGGAATCTGCGGCCAGCCGCCGGTAGCGATCAGGATGTTTTTAGCCGTGTGGCGCTCGCCATTGATCTCGACGGTATTTGGGTCGACGATCTTGGCGTGGCCTTCGTGCAGCGTCACGCCACTGTTAACCAGCAGGTTGCGGTAAATGCCATTGAGGCGATTGATCTCGCGATCCTTATTGGCGATCAGCGTCGCCCAATCGAACTGCGCCTCATCCAGGCTCCAGCCAAAACCCGACGCCTGCTCGAAGTCCTCGGCGAAATGTGCGCCGTAGACCAGCAATTTTTTCGGCACACAGCCGACGTTCACACAGGTGCCGCCCAGGTAGCGACTCTCGGCCACCGCCACTTTCGCGCCAAAGCCGGCCGCAAACCGGGCCGCCCGCACACCGCCAGAACCGGCGCCAATCACATAAAGGTCAAAATCGTAGGCCATTTTCAATCTCCTCGGCAGGTGACCAGCATACCTGCGGGCGGCCGATGAGCAAGCGTTGCGCTGAAATGCCCGTGCCGTGCGAGGCGTGACCCTATCTCCGTAAGCCTGGCTACTACAGAAAACCAGGCGCTGCGGTGTTTCTGTTGGACCGCGTTATCGTTCTTCGCCGGCAAGTCGGACCGCCGCCCGCTGGCTCTGCAAAGGCTCACGTAACACCGAAATCAGGCCGGCTGGGAGGCCGCCTCGCTTTGGCTTTTGATCTTGCTCTGGCTTTGATTTTCTTACCCCACCTCACGCCCTGAGCCGGTGCGTCAACTTGTGACTACCTCCATCGGCACCTCTACCAGCGTTGATCCATGCCGCGTCAAAGCCTCTGGGAGATGGTTGTCTGAGTACATATCCGTTACCGCAGGAATGGATATGTACTCAGTCAACAAAATTCAGGTCGGCTGCAAGGCCGCCTTCGCGAGCAGGCTCGCACAGTAGAGCGGGTACAGATGAATGCGATTGGTCTGCTCTCGGGAGGCCTTCGCTGGCAAGTCGGATCGCCGCACCGCTGGCTCCTACAGGAAACCAGGCGCTTTTTAGCGCGTACAAAAACAAACGCCCCGATCAAGTCGGGGCGTTTGTTTAGGCCTTCATCAGCTTGATTACAGCTTGTGAAGATCGCTTTTCAGTACGAGCAACCAACGCGCTATCAGTAAGCCTTGCCCGTCTTGTAGAAGTTCTCGAAGCAGAAGTTGGTCGCGTCGATGTAGCCTTCGGCGCCGCCGCAGTCGAAACGCTTGCCCTTGAACTTGTAGGCCATCACGCAGCCGTTCTGGGCCTGTTTCATCAGGGCGTCGGTGATCTGGATTTCGCCGCCCTTGCCTGGCTCGGTCTGTTCGATCAGGTCGAAGATGTCCGGGGTCAGGATGTAGCGACCGATGATGGCCAGGTTCGACGGCGCATCTTCAGGTTTTGGTTTTTCCACCATGCTGTGCACGCGGTAGATGTCGTCGCGGATCATCTCGCCGGCGATTACGCCGTACTTGTTGGTCTCTTGCGGGTCGACTTCCTGGATGGCCACGATCGAGCAGCGGAACTGCTTGTACAGCTTGACCATCTGGGTCAGTACGCCGTCGCCTTCGAGGTTGACGCACAGGTCGTCCGCCAGCACCACGGCGAAGGGTTCGTCACCGATCAACGGACGGCCGGTCAGGATCGCGTGGCCCAGGCCTTTCATTTCGGTCTGGCGGGTGTAGGAGAACGAGCAGTTGTCGAGCAGCTTGCGGATGCCGACCAGGTACTTTTCCTTGTCGGTGCCCTTGATCTGGTTTTCCAGCTCGTAGCTGATGTCGAAATGGTCTTCCAGGGCGCGCTTGCCACGACCGGTGACAATGGAGATTTCCGTCAGCCCGGCGTCCAGGGCTTCTTCAACGCCGTACTGGATCAGTGGCTTGTTTACCACCGGCAGCATTTCCTTGGGCATGGCTTTGGTCGCTGGCAGGAAGCGAGTGCCGTAACCGGCTGCTGGAAACAAGCATTTCTTGATCATATAAGTCCTTGAAAGGGCTGTGTGTACGAGTTTCGGCGCAGTCTAATCAGGCGGCGTACACCTTACAATGCCCCGCGCTGGCTAACCGATGCCATCATAGAGAAATATTCTCGCCGTTAGTTCCGCAGCGAGTACCGCGAATGGATCAGCAGCCTGTTATTGATAGCAGAGTCCGCCAGGTTTGCACGCCAAGTCAACCCATGGGCAAGCGCACCAACCCGCATCCATCGGCACCCGAACGGTGCATTTGGCGGTATCATGGCGCCCATTGATCCAGTCAACGAGGCAACTAGATGTCAGAAGCAAAAAGCGTCAACGGGTTCGTGATCAACAAGGCCAAAGACGGCCAGTGGTGGGTAACCGGCGTTGGCACTGAGAACACTGTCGGTCCTTTCCCGTCCGAAGCCATGGCGATCGAAGTGGCATCGGTGTTGCAGCTGGAACACCCGGCACCCAAGCGACGGGGCAAGGACAAGAACTGATCCATGCCTGACGCCCTGCCTTGGTGCAGGGCTTTTTTTGCGAATACCGGCAAGAAGTGGCCTTTGGCTATAACCTTTTGCCAACTGCGCTGTCACAGGCTTTGCCTCTCATCCTGACGACGACAACGACATGACCAAATTTTTGCCGCTGATTGCGGTTCTGGCCCTCGGTGGCTGCGCCACTTCCGAAACCACTTACCTGAACAATGGCGAACAAGGACTGGCCATCGACTGCTCCGGCGAGGCCAACTCCTGGGCAAGCTGTTACGAAAAGGCCGATGCCTCCTGCGCCGGCACCGGCTACCGCATCGTTGGCACTGACGGCTCACCCGCCCCCGAAGAAAGCGACAAGACCCTGGGTGTCGACGTTGGCAACTACAAGAACCGTAGCGTCGTGGTGGTCTGCAAGTAGGGCGTGGTGCACTACATGTGGATTTCCGCGAACTTGATCCCCAGGCTGCGTACGGTCTCGACCAGTTCGTCGAGACTGCTGAAGGACTCGACTTCGTCACTTTCGTCCACCAGGAAAAAACTGCGCCCGGCGCTTTTCTTGAAAAACACGATCCACTCCCCCGGATTTGCCGGGTTCTGAATTACATGGGTGGCGCAGATTTGGCCCTCTGCGTGTCGCTCCCGTACCCGCTCTCGCTTCATGTTCGACTCCAGAAATGACAATGCCGCCAAAGGGTCGCTTTGACGGCATCGGTGCTGACGGTCGACAGTCTATCAGCCGGAAATGCACGCCGTGGCGGCATCGCGTACATCGAAAGGTCGTATAGGCACGTTGGAGATTCGCTCATGCAGCTTGATGCTGCTGCCGCCGGAGCGCTCCTCGATATCGAACACTGCGGCCGGCCCCGAGGAAAGCTTCTGCGGCACGATCACCCGCACGCCGTCTTTCTGCTCTTCGATCTGCAAGGCGCCTCGGCTGTCGGCGAGTTTTTCGCTCAGGCACTGGGCATATTCCTGGGGCTTCTTGCCTGAAATCACATTCATGGTCGGCAACGTCTGGTTGATGTCCGAGACACTTGCACACCCACTGATTGCCAGGACCCACGGCAAGCCCAACATGCCCCACTTCATATGAAACCTCCGTTAAAGACCCTCCGACAGCTCAAACACGGGTTTTCTCCGGGACCGACTGCTTTTTTCTTTCACGGTGTGCGTAATATCCGGTTTTTATTGTCCAACCGGGCCCGCACAGCCGGATAATAACGCCCCGGGGCTGATAAACTGCGCCAATCGCCCATGCTATCGTTTTGATTTTGTAGAAAAAGCCCTTCTGGAGGCGCCTCATGAAATTTATCCACCAGCGCGAGCACCTCAACGAGGACGACATCGTCGTCATTCAATGCTCGCAAACCTGCAACATTCGCTTGATGAACGACGCCAACTTCCGCAGCTTCAAGAATGGCGGTCGTCACACCTATCACGGCGGCGCGTTTGACACCTTCCCGGCCCGCATCACGGCGCCGAGCACCGGTTTCTGGAACATCACCATCGACACGGTCAATCGCCGGCCGATCAGCGTGACGCGCAAGCCGACCCTGACCCACTCGATCAAGATCATCCGCCGCTCCAGCTCGAAACTGAGCTGAGCAGCGCCTCAATACGCAGACAGACAGGTATGACCGTGGCCCAGACGACCAAATACGTCATCAAGTACAAACTCAATGGCGAACGCCGCTTCGAATTTGCCCAGCTGGAAAACGGCACCGCAGAAGAAGCCAAAGCCGCGCTGGATGCCCTTCATGGCGGCGAAGACGTCATCAGCGACATCAGCGTCAGCAAAGCGCTGTAACATCGCCTGGAGCGACAACCCGGACGTCCGCTCCCTGCCGGGATTCGACCGCAAGTGTCGGAGTGTTTACATTCGTCATGCCCCTTAGTCTCGCCACCTCAATCACCTGAGGGCCCGGCAATGAGCGAGCAATACCTGGACAGGCTGGACTGGCCACTGCTGGAACAGCAACTCGACGAGGACGGCTGCGCGGTCATCGCGTCGCTGTTGAGCCACAAGGCCTGTGATCAGATCAGCGCCTTGTACGGCCAATCCGAAGGCTTTCGCTCGCAGGTGATCATGGCCCGCCACGGTTTCGGCCGTGGCGAGTACAAGTATTTCGACTACCCCTTGCCGCCGCTGGTGGCCCGCCTGCGCAGTTCGCTTTACCGGCGACTGGTGCCGATTGCCAATCGCTGGCATGAACAGATGGGCTTGCCGAGCCGCTTTCCCGATAGCCACCCGGCCTTCCTCGAGCGTTGCCATGCCGCCGGCCAGCAGCGTCCGACGCCCTTGTTGCTGCAATACGGGCCACAGGACTACAACTGCCTGCACCAGGATCTGTATGGCGAGCATGTCTTCCCGTTGCAGGTGGCGATTCTTCTGTCAGAACCGGGGGAAGATTTCACCGGCGGTGAGTTCGTGCTCACCGAGCAGCGCCCACGCATGCAGTCGCGCCCGCAAGTCATCGGTCTGAAAAAAGGCGATGGCCTGATCTTCGCGGTCAACCAGCGCCCGGTCCAAGGCGTGCGCGGTTACTATCGGGTGACCCTGCGCCACGGCGTCAGTCGCTTGCACAGCGGAAAACGGCATACCCTTGGGATCATCTTTCACGACGCATCATGAGCACCATGAACCCGACCACCCTGGACCTGTTTGCCGACGCCGAGCCCGAGCAAGCGCGCCGACGCGAGCAGATCGGCGAACAGTCCTACGTTCTCAGAGGCTTTGCCCTGCCCTGGCTTGAGCGTTTGCTGCCGGCACTGGAGGCCGTGCTGGCGGCTGCACCGTTCCGGCAAATGGTCACCCCTGGCGGCTTCACCATGTCGGTGGCCCTGAGCAGTTGTGGCACCTGGGGCTGGACCACCGACCGCAGCGGTTATTGCTACACCCGCGACGATCCCCGCACCGGCCTGCCCTGGCCACCCATGCCCGAGGTGTTTTTCCAGCTGGCTCAGGCGGCGGCACGGGAGGCGGGATTTGCCGATTTCGTGCCGGATTCCTGCCTGATCAATCGCTATGTGCCCGGAGCGAAAAATGTCCCTGCATCAGGACAAGGACGAAAAATCCTACGCTGCACCTATCGTTTCGGTATCCCTGGGGTTGCCCGCGCTGTTCCTGTTCGGCGGCTTCACCCGCAGCGACAAAAGCCAGCGAGTGCCGTTGCTGCATGGCGACATCGTGGTCTGGGGCGGCGTGGATCGCTTGCGTTATCACGGTGTGCTGCCGATCAAGGATGGCCAACACCCGCGCCTGGGTGAACAGCGGATCAACTTCACGTTTCGGACCGCGCGGTGAGGACGTGGAGTTTGACCGCAAGCGCCGGAGTGTGGCCGTACGGGCCGGTGGTTAATCTGCGGCAAACGGGTCAACGGATGTAAAGCCATGACAAGCCAATCGACAACAAGCAGCACCGAAAACGATCCACGCTGGGCCGCGGTGGTCGCCCGCGACCCACAGGCGGACGGGCAGTTCGTCTATGCGGTGAAAACCACCGGGATCTACTGCAACCCCAGCAGCCTCTCGCGCTTGCCGAAACCACAGAATGTCGAATTCTTCGACAGCGCTGAACTGGCCCAGGCCGCGGGTTATCGTCCAAGCAAGCGCGCGGCGAAGGACCAAAGCGCCGTCGCCGCACAACATGCCGCCACCGTGGCCGCCGCGTGCCGCCAGATCGAAACCGCCGAGGCGTTGCCCGCGCTGAACGAGTTGGCGCAAGCGGCAGGCCTGAGCAGTTTCCATTTCCATCGGGTGTTCAAGTCCGTGACCGGCCTGACACCCAAAGGCTATGCCGCAGCCCATCGTTCACGCCGAATGCGCGAGCGACTGGCGGATGGCCGCTCGGTCACCGATGCGTTGTACGACGCTGGCTTTAATTCCAACAGCCGTTTCTATGAGGCGGCGGATCAGGTACTGGGAATGAAACCCACGGATTACCGTGCTGCGGGGCAAAACAATGACATCCGTTTCGCGGTTGGCCAGTGTTCGCTGGGCGCAATTCTGGTGGCGCAAAGCGAGCGTGGAGTCTGCGCGATTCTGCTAGGTGATGATCCGCAGCAACTGGTCTGCGACCTGCAGGACAAGTTTCGTCGCGCCACCCTGATCGGTGCCGACCAGGCCTTCGAACAGTTGATCGCCCGAGTCGTGGGCTTCATCGAAGCCCCGGCCCTGGGCCTGGACTTGCCGCTGGATGTGCGCGGCACCGCCTTTCAGGAACGGGTTTGGCAAGCCCTGCGGGAGATACCCGCCGGCAGCACCGCCAGCTACGCCGACATCGCCCAACGCATCGGCAACCCCAAAGCGGTTCGCGCCGTGGCACAAGCCTGTGGCGCGAACAGCCTGGCGGTGGCGATCCCCTGTCACCGCGTGGTGCGCAGCGATGGCAATCTGTCGGGGTATCGCTGGGGCGTGGAGCGTAAGCGGCAATTGCTGGAGCGGGAGAAGCCCTTGTAGGAGCGAGCCTGCTCGCGAAGGTCGTCAACGATGACGCTGGGTACCTGACACCCCTCGGTGCTCTCAGGTTCATCGCGAGCAGGCTCGCTCCTACAGTAGATCGTGTACAGCCGCGCGAGGCCTGATCAGCGATTCACATCCACCACCACCCGCCCCCGCAACTGCCCAGCCAACAATCGCGGCGCGGCCTCGATCGCATCGCTCAAACCGATTTCATGGCTGATCAGCGGCAACAAGTCGAAGTCCAGGTCCTTGGCCAAACGCCCCCAGGCCTCCACACGCCTGGCTTTCGACTGGGTCACGCTGTTGATCCCCGCCAGGGTCACGCCGCGCAGGATAAAGGGTGCGACGGACGCCGGAAAGTCCATGCCCTGGGCCAAACCACAAGCAGCGACCGTGCCTTCGGAGCGGGTACTGGCACAGGCATTGGCCAGGGTGTGGCTGCCCACCGAGTCGATGACCGCCGCCCAACGTTCCTTGGCCAAGGGCTTGCCAGGCTCAGACAAAGTGGCACGGTCAATGATCTCGCTGGCACCCAGTTGCTTGAGGTATTCGTGTTCCGACAAGCGACCCGTGGAAGCGACCACCCGATAACCAAGCTTGCTCAACAACGCGATGGCGAAACTGCCCACGCCGCCGTTGGCCCCGGTGACCAGAACCTCGCCCTGGTCGGGCGTCACACCGTTGCGTTCCAGCGCCATGATACACAGCATCGCCGTATAGCCTGCCGTGCCGATGGCCATGGCCTGGGCTTCGGTGAAGGCCTCCGGCAGCGCAATCAGCCACTCGCCCTTGAGCCGCGCCTTTTGCGCCAGGCCGCCCCAATGCCCTTCGCCCACGCCCCAGCCATTGAGCAGGACCTTGTCACCGACCTTGTAGTCCGGATGCGTGCTGACCTCGACGGTCCCCGCCAGGTCGATCCCCGGTACCATCGGGAATTTGCGCACCACCGGGCTGCTGCCGGTGATCGCCAGGCCATCCTTGAAATTCAGCGTGCTGTACGCCACGCGTACCGTCACGTCGCCCTCGGGCAGCTGGTCCTCATTGATCTGTTGCAGTGTGGCCTGGTAACCGCTTTCGTTTTTATCGATCAAAATACCTTGGAACATTGCTGCCTCCTGGTGAGATCACCTGTTGTGGTGCTATTTAAATACCATTTCGCAAAAAATTACCGTATACGACTTTAAGCCAATTCGTCTGCGGCAAACATGACTGGCATAACCTCAGGCATTGCTGCTACAAATCGAGCCTCGCCCGGTTCCAACGTCGGAGTACAACTGAAAATGAGCCAATGGCCAGATACGCGCATCCTTGACCTGCTCGGGATCGAACTGCCAATCATCCAGGCCCCCATGGCAGGCGCCACCACCGCTGCCATGGTCATTGCAGCGAGCAACGCCGGCGGTCTCGGCTCGATGCCTGCGGCCATGCTGAGCGTCGAGCAGTTGCGTGAAGCGCTCAAGGACATTCGCCAGCACAGCCAGCGCCCGATCAACGTCAATTTCTTCTGCCATCAACCGCCGGCGGTCGACGAGCAACGCGCCCAGGACTGGAAGCATCTGCTGCAGCCCTATTATCACGAACTGGGCGTCGACTTCGATGCGCCGACGCCGGTGTCCAATCGCGCGCCGTTCGATCCGGCCGCCTGCGAAGTGGTGGAAGAGTTGCGTCCCGAGGTCGTGAGTTTTCACTTTGGCCTGCCGGAAAAAATCCTACTGGATCGGGTCAAGGCCACCGGGGCGAAAGTGCTGTCCTCGGCCACCACAGTCGAAGAAGCCATCTGGCTCGAGCAGCATGGCTGCGACGCGATCATTGCCATGGGTTATGAAGCGGGCGGGCACCGGGGCATGTTTCTCAGTGATGACCTGAGCAGCCAGGTCGGCACCTTCGCCCTGGTGCCTCAAGTAGTCGATGCCGTAAACGTACCGGTGATTGCTGCCGGCGGCATTGCCGATGCGCGGGGTGTGGCGGCGGCGTTCATGCTGGGCGCGTCGGCGGTGCAAGTGGGCACGGCGTACCTGTTCACGCCAGAGGCCAAGGTCAGCGCCTCGCATCACCAGGCATTGCGCACCGCCCGGGAAAGCGAGACCGCGCTCACCAACATTTTCACCGGTCGCCCGGCACGAGGCATACTCAATCGGGTGATGCGCGAGCTCGGGCCGATGAGCAGCCAGGCACCGCGCTTTCCCCTCGCGGGCGGCGCATTGCTGCCGTTGCGCGCCAAGGGCGAGGCAGACTTCAGCAATCTCTGGGCCGGACAGGCATTCACCCTGGGGGTCGAGTTAGGCACCGCCGAACTGACCCGGCGCCTGGCCGAGGAAGGGTTGGCGAAGTTACTTCAGCGCTGACCGTCGTGGCGGGCAACAGCGGTTGGCGCTGCAACACATTCCGTTTAGCGGCATTTCGCTATATATTCAGATATATAACGAATCACTCTCTTGCAACACTTGCCTGTGACGGAGCCGTTTCATGACCATTCGTGCCTCACGTTTTGCCCCCACCTGCCTGGCGAGCCTGCTCGCCGTGTGCGCCTTCGGCTCTGCCCAGGCGGACGAAGTCCAGGTCGCTGTCGCTGCCAATTTCACTGCGCCGATCCAGGCCATCGCCGCCGATTTCG
>NZ_AKJF01000202.1 GCF_000282475.1 Pseudomonas sp. GM78 | reverse complement strand
CGCCCCGTTAAACCACGATGGCCGAACGCAGGCGCGTTTGAAAAAGTGAGTCGCCGTAAGGGCGAAACCATAAGTGGCCGTTACCGCAGCAATGGATATGCCCCCCAATCCCTATTCCAACCCATGCTTGAGTGAACAGCATTGCGTCCATCATCGAGGGTTTTCCGGCTTGTAGCCCAAGCGCAATCCACCCCAATGACGCCCCTTGAGCATGATCGGCACCGACAGGTCGTGCATCAACTCGCCGGTGTCGCGGGTGTAGGTTTGCAACAGCACGGCCTGCTGATGGCTGCCACAGCGAATCCCCGTTCGGTCGGTGAACTTGCGTTTGCTGCGGTTGTTCAGCGTGTCGCGCTGTACGTCGCCGGTCAGTGGCTGGCTGAACGCCTTGTTATGCGTCGGCACATAACCCTGCTGGGTGCAGGCGATGGCGAACACCAGGCCTTCGTGGCGTGGCAGCAGCGGCTCCTGGATCCCCGGCAAGACCTGATCGGTGTAACGGTCGAAACGCGTCCGGTACTTGACCGGCTGAGTATCGGGGATCGCCTGGTACTGGCGGTCGAACAGGTCTTCGAGGCTGATGAGCCCTGCATTGATATCCGCCTCGAAACGCGCCGCAATCTGGCTCGCGCCTTCCCGGGCCAGGTCGTAGATCCGCTGGTGGTAGTCATCCAGGCCGACTTCGGCGAGGCGCTCGCTGATGGTCTCGGCCTGGCCTTCCATCTGCACCGCTGCCAGGGCCAGGCGCTGGGTCTGTTGGTCACTGATTGCGAGGTCGCTGCGCATCTGCTCGATGGCGTGAAACAGGCTATCGAGTTGTTCGCGGTTGGTTTCGGCACCGCGAGCGATCTCTCCGACCTGGCTTTCGACACCGGCAGCCAGGCGGGCAATGTTTTCCAGATGCTGGCCGGTCTGTTCGACCTGGCCGACGCCAGTGTCGAGGTCGGTGGACAACTGGCGGATCTGCTCGACCACTTGCGCGGTGCGTTGCTGGATATCGGCCACCATGTCGCCAACTTCTCCGGTGGCGGTGGCAGTGCGCGCGGCAAGCCCGCGCACCTCATCGGCCACCACCGCGAAGCCACGACCGTGCTCGCCGGCCCGCGCCGCTTCGATGGCAGCGTTCAAGGCCAGCAAGTTGGTCTGGCTGGCAATGGACTGGATCACCAGCGTGACCCGCTGAATCTCGTCGCTGCGCAGGCTCAGGGCTTCGATCAGCTCACGGCTGTTGTTGGCCCGCTGACTGAGCTGGTGCATGCGCGCAATGGACTCGATCAATTCGGTACGCCCTGCCACGCCGCTTTGATGCGCTTCACTCGCGGCACTCAGGGCCTGGCGACTAAGGGCCGAGGTGGCCTGCTCGGTGGCGATCATGACGTCGGCATTGCCGACGATTTGCGCGGCCGCACCCAGTTGCGATTGCAACTTGTCGGCCAGTTGCTTGACCGAGTAGGCCACGCCGGCGGCGGACAGGGCGTTATGACTGGTGGTATAGGACAGTTCGCGGGTTAACGCCGAGAGTGCGTTGGAGGTATCGACAGGCGCGGTTTGGGGTATTGCGCGCGAGCGCAGGCGCGGCAGCCAGATGATCAGCACGGCCAATGGCAGGCCAAGGTAGAGCGACCAGCCACCCAGGGTCATGCCACACAACAGCAGCACCAGGGCGATGCTTTGCAGTGTCGGCGTCAACCAGCGGTTGTTCGGCAAAAGCACGGGTGCAGGCACTGCCGCCACCCGAGATCCGTCTCTCGTCATCTTTTTCACCCCGCCAATTTCTAGTTGTTGTCTTCGCATTAAACGCCAGCATAAGGCCATTATCCATGAGCCTTTAGTCGGGGACGTTGCAGCAGATCAATAGAAGTTCGGGGGGATTGTGTAGACGTCGAAAAGCAAAGATCGCAGCCTGCGGCAGCTCCTACATAAGTTCACTTGAACCCGTAGGAGCTGCCGCAGGCTGCGATCTTTTCCAGGCAGCCCCGGTTAAATGGGCTACCCGACAGAATCAGGCCTGACGCTGGTGCTTGTCGATCTGCTCGTGACGTTCTTGAGCTTCGATGCAGTACTTGGTGGTCGGGCTGATCAGCAGGCGCTTGAGGCCGATTGGCTCGCCGCTGTCATCGCACCAGCCGAAGCTGTCTTCCTTGATGCGTTCCAGGGCTTGCTCCAACTGCGGCAGCATGCGCTGATCACGATCGATCGCGTTCACCAGCCAAGTGCGCTCTTCTTCGACGGAAGCGGCGTCAGCCGGGTCGGCCGGAGTGTCCAGGCTTTCGATGGCGATGCGGTTCTGTTCGATGCGCTCATGGGTTTCGACTTTCATGTTCTGCAACAGCTCGGAGAAAAAAGCATGTTGCTCGGCATTCATGTAGTCATCCGCCGGCATGGCCAGCAACTTGTCCTTTGTCATTGATATCTCTATAAAAAAACGTGCATTAAGGCGAATTAGGGAGCGTTGCGGCGGACCATCGAAGGTCATCGCAAAGGCGCCGTTTATACCAAGCGCCACCCGGCACTCAATTTACGAGGGGCGGCAGTCTAAGGCCGACTTGAGGCCTCAGCAACTGAAAAGACAGCGAATTTGTCCGACAAAGCCTCGAAAATGCTCTAAGACAGGCATCCAGGCGCATATCGGAGTGCGTTTATAGCAAGAAATTCAATCCTGCGAAGCTTATATGGAAGACAAACCGCTGAGCTGCATGCCCCGGTTTGCAGGTCGACCGGGCTCAGCTAAGGTTGTCGCTCGCGAAATGGCTATCTCAAGGAGCGGTTATATGAAGCTGATCGGCATGCTGGATTCACCTTACGTGCGACGCGTCGCCATTTCTGCCAAGCGCCTGGGCATCACCCTGGAGCACGAATCGGTGTCGGTGTTCAGGACTTTCGAACAATTTCGGCAAATCAACCCGGTGGTCAAGGCGCCTACCCTGATCCTGGATGACGGTGAAGTGTTGATGGATTCGACGTTGATCATCGATTACCTGGAGGCATTAGCGGGTCCGGAACGCAGCCTGATGCCCGAGAGTATCGAAGATCGCCTGCGCTCACTGCGCCTGATTGGCCTGGCATTGGCCGCCAGCGAAAAGTCGGTGCAGCTTTATTATGAGCGCAACCTGCGCCCGGCAGAGATCCAGTTCCAGCCTTGGGTCGAGCGGGTCGAGGGGCAATTGGCGGCCGCCTATGGAGCGCTGGAACGGGAGCTGGAAAAGCAGCCGCTGAAAACCGATGGCTCGATTGCTCAGGATGGCATCACGTTGGCCGTGGCCTGGAGCTTTACCAATCTGGTGGTGCCGGATCAGGTTGATGTTGCGCAGTTCCCGCGGATCGCTGCATTTACCCAATATGCCGAGGAGCTTGAGGCGTTCGTTACGACGCCGATTGATGGGTGAATCTATTGCGCCTGATCTGCCCTCTTCGCGAGCAGGCTCGCTCCCACATTTGGAATGCATTCCCCCTTGTGGAGCGAGCCTGCTCGCGATGACGCAATCACAGCCAACATCAATGTACCTGTCCAAACAAAAACGCCGCTCCTGCCAAAGAAGGCAGAAGCGGCAGAGGCACAAGCCCCGCAAGATCAGTGCATGAACAAGGCGATCAGGATGATGATCGGGATCGGTACGCCGAGAAAGAACAACAGTAATGAACGCATGATGATTCTCCTGGGTTAGCGAATCGGAGCTGTGGTGACGTAGGTGTCGGTTTCCAGATACACCACGGCATCCCGGCGACGACCGCCGAAGGTGGCGGCAAGGCTGGCGAAGAACGCGCCGGCCAGCAGCGCGACGAACATCCACAAGGTGGTCCAGGCGGCGACTTTGGCGGCGGTGTCGGCCGCTTGTTGCGCAGCCAGCTTGGCGTCGGCCACGGCTTTTTGCGTGCGGGCATAAACCTCGTCGACACGACGCTCCGCGTCCGCTTGCGTCATGTTGGTCCGCTGCGCCACCAGTTGTGCCAGGTAGGTGCGGTCTTCAGCGGACAACTGGCCGTCTTTCAGGGAGCGCACGAAAATGCGCGTCACCGTGCCGCGGGCGGCGTCATCGCTGACGGCCGCCGGCTGGTTAGTACGAAACAGGCTGTCGATGTAGTAACCGTACTGATCGCTGTCGGTGTTGGCTGCCGCGGTGCCCGCCGCTGCTGTCATTGCCGTAGCAGCGCCACCGGCAACCTGCGCCCCGGCCTGAACGCCACCGCTGACGATGCTGCTGACCGAACCGGCCACCAGCGTCGCTGTCACCAGCGTCGCCACGCACCAGGCCAGAAAGCCGTGGGCGGTGTCGCGAAAGTAGACTTCATCGCCATGCATATACGCCCACTTCACCCGCAACCGGCCGGCGATGTAGCCACCGGCCCCGGAAGCGACGATTTGCGTGACAGCCAGCCAGATAATCGTCGATATGCCCAGGCCCTTGGCGCTCATGCCTTCATTGGCCCACGGCGAAACCGCCGAGAACCCCAGGCCGAATCCGAGCAGCACCAGGATCAGCGACAACGCCGCCGCAGCCGCGGCCCCGGCGAAGATCGCCCCCCAGGACACGCCCGACGCCGCGCTCAACTCTTCGGTGACGGGATAGAAACCCTCAGAGGATCTATTCATTGTTGTATCGCTCCAGGCAGAAAGATGGTGTTACAAGTCTCGTAAGAGCAATTGCAGTCAGCGTGCCAGTCGCGGTTTTTTAATAAATCCTGCGCTTTCAGCAGCTTAGAAAGTTTGAACTTCCCAGGGCCATGCAATTTGCAACGAAAGGCTGGGCGCAGCGGGTTTTATGCATTGACCGACACTGGATTTGTCCATGAACTTTTATTTAGTCAGCGGTTGATCATTTCTTGGCAAAATGGCCCACCTCGTTGTGAATACCTAATCAGGCCAGCCCTATGACCCGCATCTTGACCATCGAAGACGACGCCGTGACCGCCCGGGAAATCGTCGCCGAACTGAGCAGCCACGGCCTCGACGTCGACTGGGTCGACAACGGGCGCGAGGGGCTGGAACGTGCGGTCAGCGGCCACTATGACCTGATCACCCTCGACCGCATGCTGCCCGAGCTCGACGGCCTGGCGATCGTCACCACGTTGCGCACCATGGGCGTGGCCACGCCTATCCTGATGATCAGCGCCCTCTCCGATGTCGACGAGCGCGTGCGCGGCTTGCGTGCCGGGGGCGACGATTACCTGACCAAACCCTTCGCCACCGATGAAATGGCCGCCCGGGTCGAAGTCCTGCTGCGCCGGCAGAACAACGTGACGGCCCAGGCCACTACGTTGCGGGTGGCGGATCTGGAGCTGAACCTGATCAGCCACGAAGCCAGCCGTAACGGCGAATTGCTCACGCTGCTGCCCACCGAATACAAACTGCTGGAATTCCTGATGCGCAACACCGGGCAAATCCTCTCGCGGATGATGATTTTCGAAGAGGTCTGGGGTTATCACTTCGACCCCGGTACCAACCTGATCGACGTGCACATCGGCCGCCTGCGCAAGAAAATCGACCCACCTGGCAATGTCCCGTTGATTCGAACCGTGCGAGGCTCGGGTTATGTCATTGCCGAACCCGTCTAAAGGCTGGCGCTCTTCCACCAGTCGCCTTCTGGCGCTCTACAGTGCGTTGTTCGTGGCCTGGAGCGGGATTCTCATGGGGGTCATGTATTACGAGGTGTCCGCCTACCTCGACAACCTGGCCAAGCATTCGCTGATGCAACGCCAGCATCTGTTTTCGCACTTCCAGGGCGATCAATTGACGGACGCCCTCGCCGTCAGCATGACCTTCGACATCCGCGGCATCGACGCCTACGGCCTGTTCGATGCCGAGCATCGTTACCTCAGCGGAGCCCTGCGCCACATTCCGAAAGGCCTGCCGCTGGACGGCAAGATTCACATGCTCAACGACTGCGCCGAGTCCGACGACCCGACCCTGCCCATCGATAGCTGCGACGCCGTGGCGACCCAGACGAAGGATGGCCGCTGGCTGATTCTGGTGCGGGACAACGGTTCGTTGTTTGCCGTGACCCGGATCATCCTCCACGCCTTGTTCTGGGGCGTGACCCTGACCATCCTGCCGGGCATCGTCGGTTGGCACCTGTTGCGCCGCCGACCGCTGCGGCGCATTCGCGCGATCCAGGGCAGCGCCGAAGCCATCGTCGCCGGTGACCTGACCCGGCGCCTGCCGCTGTCCAACCGCCGCGATGAACTGGACATGCTGGCCGCCATCGTCAACGCCATGCTCGAACGCATCGAGCGTTTGATGAACGAGGTCAAGGGCGTGTGCGACAACATCGCCCATGACTTGCGCACCCCATTGACCCGCCTGCGCGCGCAGCTTTACCGCATGCAACAACAGGCCGGCGAAGGCTCGACGCAAGCGACGCAACTGGACGCGGTGCTGGCCGAAGCCGACACCCTGATGGCGCGTTTTCGCGGGTTGCTGCGGATCTCCGAACTGGAGGATCGCCAGCGCCGGTCCGGTTTCGTACAGCTGGACCCGGTGCCGTTACTGCAGGAACTGCATGAGTTCTATCTGCCGTTGGCCGAGGACGATGGCCTGACGTTCGAACTGCAACTGCCCGCTTCGCTACCTTCGCTCAATGGCGATCGCGCCTTGCTGTTCGAAGCGGTGGCGAATCTGTTGAGCAACTCGATCAAATTCACCCCGCCCGGTGGCCAGGTGATTCTGCGGGGGGTCAATGAGAACGGGCATACCCGCATCGAAGTGCACGACTGCGGTCCCGGTATTCCGGAGGCTGAACGTGAGGCGGTGTTCCAGCGCTTCTATCGCGCCGAGGCGGGAAACCTGAAAAGCGGTTTCGGCCTGGGGCTGTCGATCGTCGCGGCGATTGTCAGCCTGCACGGGTTTGCGCTGGAGGTGGGGACGAGTGAATTGGGTGGGGCGCGGTTGGTGCTCGATTGTCGGGAGAGTTTGATTACCCCGACCTGACACAAAACCTGTGGGAGCGGGCTTGCCCGCGATGGCGGAGTGTCAGGCGACTTCATTTTCGTCTGTTACACCGCCATCGCGGGCAAGCCCGCTCCCACAGGGGATCTTTGGTGTTTTTCAGGTTGGGTAATTGGCCCGCAGTGCCTCAAGCCCACCCTGATAAATCCCGGTAAACAACGCCACCACTTCCTCGTCACTCACCCCCACCGGCTCAAACCGACCGGACCAGGTCACCCGGGCGCCCTGCCCCTGCGGTTCAACGCGGATCGTCGCCAGATAATCAGTGGCCGGAAACGGCGCCTGCAAGATCGAGTAACTGTAGGTCTTGCCATCGTTGTCGAACGCTTGCAGGCGCTCGATCACCACCGCGCCGTCCGCCGTCTGCAGGCTGCGCACCCGCCCGCCTTCGCTGAGTTCGCTCTTGGGAATGAACGGCAGCCAGTCCGGCAGCGAATTGAAACCGCCGATCAATTGCCAGACCTGATCGGCCGAGGCCGGGATGTCGATGGATGCTGAGGTTGTTGCCATGAAAAATAGACTCCAGATTGAAAAAGGTTCAGATGGCCAGGCTGTCGACGACGCCGCCGTCGACCCGCAGGGCAGCGCCGGTGGTGGCCGAGGATAGCGGCGAAGCGATGTACGCCACCAGGTTTGCCACCTCCTCGACATCCGCCACGCGCTGGATGATCGAGCTCGGCCGGGCCTTGCGCACGAAGGCATCGGCCTCCTCCCGAACGCTGCGTCCGGAAGCGGCGATGGCATCCTTGAGCATTTCCTCCACGCCATCAGTGAGGGTCGGCCCCGGCAGGATCGAGTTGACGGTCACCCCGGTGCCCGCCAGGCGTTTGGCCAGGCCATGGGACACGGCCAGGTTGGCGCTTTTGGTCACACCGTAGTTGATCATCTCGGCGGGGATCGCCACGCCGGATTCCGAAGACAGGAAAATCACCCGACCCCAGCCCTGCTTGACCATGTCCGGTACGTAATGCCGGGCCAGGCGCACACCGGAGATCACGTTGACTTCATAGAAGCGTGTCCACTCGCTGTCCGGGGTCTCGAAGAAGTCCACATCGTTGTAGATCCCGAGGTTGTTCACCAGCACGTCGGCGCGGGGTTCGGCGGCGAACAGTTTTTCCGCGCCTGCAGCTGTACCCAGGTCGGCGGTCAGCCCGCGCAGTTGAGCACCGGGCACTTGCTGACGAATGCTCGCCAGCGCCTGCTCGACCTTGGCCGTATCGCGGCCGATCACCACCACCGTGGCGCCGCATTCGGCCAGCGCCTTGCTGATCCCCAGACCGATGCCGGCCGTGCTGCCGCTGACAATCGCCAGTTTTCCACTCAGATCGATTTTCATGCTCAAGCTCCAATGATGGGTAATGGGGCACGCTCGGAGACCAGCTTCGCGTCACGCAGTGCCTGCCAGAAAGCGGCGGGAATCACCTCGGACAGTGCGGCGACATCTTCGGCAATCCGCTCGGGACGGCTGGCACCTGGAATCGCCGCCGCCACCGCCGGGTTGGCCAGGGAGAACTGCAAAGCAGCCGCTTTGATGCTGACACCGTGGGCAGCGGCGATGCGCTTGATCTGCTCGACTTTATTGATGATCTGCGGGCTGGCCTTCTGGTATTCGAAGTGCGCGCCACCGGCCAGGATCCCCGAGCTGTACGGACCGCCGACCACGATCTCGACGTTCTGCGCCAGTGCCGCGTCCATCAGACGCTGCAAGGCACGATCATGGTCGAGCAGAGTGTAGCGGCCCGCCAGCAGAAAGCCGTCCGGCTGCGCTTCGCTCAAATCCAGGGTCAGTTCGCAAGGCTCGACCTTGTTCACGCCCAGGCCCCAGCCCTTGATTACGCCCTCTTCACGCAGGCGGGTCAGCACCTTGAACGCACCGGTACGCGCCTGGTTGAAGTACTCCAGCCATTGATCGCCGTAGAAGTCCTGGGCGATGTCGTGCACCCAGACGATGTCAAGGCGATCGGTTTGCAGGCGATTGAGGCTGTCTTCGATGGAACGCAGGGTCGCATCGGCGCTGTAGTCGTTGACGATCTTGTTCGGCAGACCGTGTTCGAACACCCCGCTCTTCTCGCCCAGATCACGGGCGGCGGCGTCTTCGACTTCGTCGAGAATCACCCGGCCGACCTTGCTGCTGAGTACATAGTCGTCGCGGTTGTAGCGCGACAGTGCCTGGCCCAGGCGAATTTCCGACAGGCCCGAACCGTAGAACGGCGCGGTATCGAAGTAACGCACCCCGGCATCCCAGGCGGCGTGGACGGTGGCTTGCGCTTCTTCTTCGGGAATGGCGCGGAACATGTTGCCGAGCGGTGCAGTGCCGAAACCCAGTGCGCCGGGCAGTTTGTCTTTCAAGCTCATAACAAATTCCTCATCAGTTCAGGGGTCAGGTGGTGACCGTTGAGCAGATCCTAGATTGCGACCATCGGACCGTCCAGGACATAATGCGCAGCACTTGAGTCCCTGGAGGTCTTACATGATCGATATCCGCCAATTGCGCTACTTCGTCGCCGTCGCCGAGGAAGAACACGTCGGTCGCGCCGCCGAGCGCCTGCACATTTCCCAGTCGCCCCTGAGCCGGCAGATCGCCCAGCTCGAAGAACGCCTGGGCCTGACCCTGTTCGAGCGCAGCCAGCAACGCATCCGCCTGACCCGCGATGGCCAGACCTTCCTCGCCGAAACCCGCGCCCTGCTGACCCACGCCAATCGCCTGGAATCCCTCGGCAAACGCCTGGGGCGTGGCGAGGAAGGCGGCCTGTGCATCGGCTACATCGAAAACGCCATGCACGCCGGCGTCCTGCCCAATGCCTTGCGCGTGCTGCGCAGCGACCGGCCGAACGTGCACGTGGCGCTGTACAACCTGAGCTCGGCTGAACAACTCGAAGGTCTGCGACAGCGTAGTCTGGATATCGCCCTGGTCAGTGAGCCGCCGACCGATGACGACCCTGACCTGCTGGGCTTCCAGGTGCTCGATGACCCGATGTTGCTGGCCCTGCCCGAACATCACCCGCTGGCCAGCCAGACGCAATTGACCGCCGCCGACCTTGCCGAACAGGAGTGGATCGGCGTGCAGCACCAGAATGTCACCGGCCGCGAGAATTTCGTCAGCGCCTGCATCCGCGCAGGCTTCACCCCGGATATCCGTATGGAAGCCACCGGCCCCTTCACGGCAATGGCGCTGGTGGCCTCGGGGCTGGGCATCGCCATGATCCAGAAAGGCTTGAGCCGTAACGCACCGCCGGGCGTGGTGCTGCGGGAAGTGCCGTGGATTCCCCTGACCAGACCGCTGTGGGCGGCGTGGCACCGGATCAATCTGCGACCGTTGGTGGAAACGTTCAGGAAGGTGCTGACGGAGCCCGGGTCGGACATATGATCGTTCCCACGCTCTGCGTGGGAATGCCTCAAGGGACGCTCCGCGTTCCAACTCGCGAAAGGGACGCGGAGCGTCCCGGGCTGCATTCCTTTGCTGCGTGGGAACGATGGGTACAGGGTTTGGATCAACGCAACGCCTGCCCTCGCGTCTCAGGCATCCGCAGGTAAACCACCAGACTGATCGCACTGATCACCGCCAGGTAAATCCAGAACAGCCCGCCATACCCCCAACCCGTCATCGCCGCCATCAGGTACGGCGCGGTGCCGCCGAACAGGGTCACCGACAAGGCGTAGGGCAAGGCAATGCCGGTGACGCGTACCTCGGCCGGGAACTGCTCGGCCATGGTCACTGCCGACGCGGCGCCGAAACCGGTCATGATCACCATCGATACGGTCTGGATCAATGTCACTTCCATCAGGCTGATACCGCTGTGCAGCAACCCGAAGCTCGGCCAGGCCCACAGGATCGAAGCGATGGCAAAGGCGATCAGCACCGGACGGCGCCCTACCCGATCCGCCAGTTTGCCGGCGAACGGCAGCAGTACCAGCGACACGCCAACGGAAATCACCCCGGCCAGCAAGGTGTCGCGGATCGACATGCCGGTGATCAGGTGCACCTGATTGGGATAGCTGACCATCCATACGTAATTGAGCAAGTTGCCAGCCATGGCGATCCCGATCACCCGCAGGGCATCGCGGCGATGACTGAACAGCAGTTCACGGATCGGTCGTTTCTTGCTGTGGGAAGCAACCCGCGTCTTGAAGATTTCGGTTTCACGTACCGACAGACGAATCCACAAGGTAATCAGGCCCATCAACGCAGCAATCACAAACGCCACGCGCCAGCCCCAATCGTACAGCGCAGTGTCACTGCCCATCGAAGCGAGCGCAAACCCGAGCAGGAACGACACCAGGGTGCCGGCGTTGATGGCGAACCATTGCCAGGACCCGGCAAACGCCCGGCGATGCGCGGGTGCCGACTCGATCAAAAACGCTGATGCCGAACCGAACTCGCCGCCCGCTGAGAAACCCTGGACCAGACGGGCAATCACCAGAATGACCGGCGCGGCGATGCCGATACTTTCGTAGTTGGGGCAGATGCCGATCACCAGCGAAGCCACCGACATCAAAAGGATCGACAGCGTCAGGCCCTTCTTGCGGCCATAACGGTCCGCCAGTTGGCCCAGCACCGCGCCGCCGATGGGACGCATGATGAAGCCGACGGCAAACACCGCCAACACCGACAGCAAAGCAGTGACGCCGTCACCGGCGGGGAAAAACTGTTTGGCGAGGATCGAGGAGAATGTCGCGTAGATCACCCAGTCGGTGTACTCGACGATGGTACCCAGGGTGGCGGCGACAATGGCTTTTTTCTCGGCACGGTTGAGTGGCCGACCCTCGGATTGCAGGCTCGCAGTTGCAGTGGATGACGACGGCAGTTGGCCGTCCACTGTGTTGTAGTTGCTCATTTTCAAGACTCCCGTGGGCGCTGTTATTGTTGACCTTTGAACGCGGCCCCAGCGTTGCTACGAGAGAAATATCCGGCGTTGCCGAGCTTTCGTGTAGCGAGTTTTCCGGCCGGTTCGGTTGACTAAATATCAATCCATTGCCTTGAGGTTTTCTCAACGCACAGCCCTTTAAAACTCGGTTGAAGGGTGATCGGTGAGCAGCCGTAATGGCAGGCAATCATGGGCTGCCCACGACCCTCCCCATGAGTAATGACAAGAACAGCTTCACGAGGAGAACCGGCAATGTTTGATAGAACCAACAGCTTCATCGACGGGCGCGACACGCCGCCGCTGGATGGCCAATACGACGACAAGATCGACCCGCGGACCGGCGAAAAACTTAACGAAGTGGCCAACAGCGGCCTGGCCGACGTGGCCATCGCCATCAATTGCGCCGCCGCGGCGCTGCAAGCCTGGCGCGACATGCGCCCGGCCGAGCGCGGCCGCATCCTCAACGATTTCGGGCGCCTGATCCGCACCAGTGAAAGCACCCTTGGCGCCCTGGAACGCACCGAAACCGGCAAGCCTGGTCGGGAAATGGCGCAACTGATGGACCTGACCGCGCAGTACTTCGAGTTCTACGGCGGCATTGTCAATGTCATGGACGGCGAAGTGATCAACCAGGGCCCGAACTACCACGTCTACACCCGCCGCGATCCGTTCGGCGTGATCGGCGTGATCCTGCCGTGGAACGCCCCGCTGCATCAGGCCGCCCGCGCCATCGCCCCGGCCCTTGCCACCGGCAATACCGTGGTGGCGAAACCCTCAGAGCACACCTCGGCGTCGTTGGTGGAGCTGGCGCGCATGGCCGTCGAGGCTGGCGTTCCACCGGGCGTGTTCAACGTGATCGTCGGCAAGGGCAGCATCATCGGCCCGGCCATGGCGCATAACCCGCACATCCGCAAAATCTCCTTCACCGGCGGCATCCGCGCCGGCCAGGAATTGGGGCATATCGCAGCGGACCGCATTTTGCCGCTGACCCTGGAACTGGGTGGCAAGTCGGCCAACATCGTGTTCGACGACGCCGACCTCGACGCCGCCGCCAAAGGCTCGACCCTGGCCTTCACCTGGAACAGCGGCCAATGGTGTGCGGCGGGCACACGCTTGCTGGTACAGGAATCGATCTACCAGCGTTTCGTTGACAAACTGCTGGTCGAAGTCGGCCAGCTGCGAGTCGGCCCGCAGGATGACGCGACCTCAGGCCCGATCACCACCCACGCGCAATTCGAGAAAATCCAAAGCTATTTCGCTATCGCCGAACGCGAAGGTCTCAAGCCGGCTATCGGCGGCAAAGTCGCCAGTCATCCGGGCTACGAAAACGGTTGGTACATCGAACCGACCGTGTACACCGGCGTGACCAACGACATGACGTTGGCCAAGGAAGAAATCTTCGGGCCGATAGTCTGCGTGATTCCGTTCAAGGATGAAGCCGATGCCTTGCGCATCGCCAACGACAGCGAGTTTGGCCTGGGCGCCGGGATCTGGAGCCGCGACATCGGCCGCGTGCATCGGGTCGCCGCGCAACTGGAGGCCGGGCGCATCGTGGTCAACGAATACAGCGGCGGGTTCGTGCAAACGCCGTGTGGCGGGTTCAAGCAAAGTGGTTACGGGCGCGAGCAAGGGGTGGATGCGTTGGCGCATTACACGCAGTTGAAGTCGGTGATCATTCGGCTCTAAAGCGTTCGCCAACATCCAAGGGCGCAGCTATTGCTGCGCCTTTTTCGTTACCCGAAAACACCACGATTCCCTGTAGGAGCGAGCCTGCTCGCGATGGTCGTAAACGATAACGCGAAAAACCAGATGCCCAGAGGCACCTTCGGTTTTTCGTCGGAACGCCGCCCGGAGCAAGCTCGCTCCTGCACAAGATCGGCAGCAAGCAGACGCGACACTATCAGTTCTGCTAGTACTCAACCTCGGTACAGTCGCAGATACTCAAACCCCCAGCCCTCGAAAGCCAGGAGCGCCCCAATGCCCTCCCCACGACGAACACTGCTCTGCCATTATCGTTACGACCCACTGGATCGTCTGATCAACCAAACCCAATCGGATACGCCCGCACACCAGCGCTTCTACTGCAAAAGCCGCCTGTCCACCGAGATACAGGGGGCGGTGCAGTATTCAATATTTCAGCATGACGACCAGTTGTTGGTACAACAGAAGCACGAGGGCGATGTACTTGACACCACGCTGCTGGCTACCGATCAGCAGCGCTCAGTGTTGCAGGCGCTCAATTCCAATCATCAACGACAGCCCATCGGCTATTCGCCCTACGGCCACCACCCCGCTACGTGCTGGTTGCTCAACCTGCTCGGTTTCAACGGTGAAAGACCGGACCCGTTGACCGGGCACTATTTGTTGGGAAATGGGTATCGGGCGTTCAATCCGGTGCTGTTGCGGTTTAACAGTCCCGACAACTTGAGTCCATTTGCGGAGGGTGGATTGAATCCATATGCCTACTGCCAAGGCGATCCCGTGAATCAAATGGATCCGACAGGACATTTCATTTCCCCTCGTTCGGCATTTGTACCAAATAACCTTAATCGTATTGCGCGCTTGCCGCTCCCTAATGGTATTACGCCCCCGACCCTCCCGATCCCCCGGACCGGTACGAATCGAACAATGGTGCTGGATACAACACCACCATTGAGTCCTCCGGCGACAGTAAGGCCCATGAACGCTTCCAGTCTCAAT
Organism: Pseudomonas sp. GM78; assembly: GCF_000282475.1. GTDB lineage: Bacteria > Pseudomonadota > Gammaproteobacteria > Pseudomonadales > Pseudomonadaceae > Aquipseudomonas. The sequence continues at coordinate 12,065 of NZ_AKJF01000202.1, read as the reverse complement.
GCAACGAATACCAGTCAGCGACGCACTGTTACCGATACACCTGAATTTTCGCACGATCCCGAAACCCTTCGCCGACTGGAGAATGCGCGCGAAGCTACTGCCCGCAGAAATGAAGCGCTTGATGCTGCCGAAGCGAATTGGCACGACGACTCTATTCCTGCACCAAGTGGAGATCCACGCACAATGGGGATTCTCAGCTTAGTCGGGGTCGGGGTCGGGGTCGGGGTCGGGATGCGTATGCCAACACCACGAGCTCCACGTTTACCTCATCAGTCAACTCAGATAAGAAGTGGGTTGGAGAACAGTAGGCACGCCCATGACGCGAACGCAGGTCGATTCTTGAGCAATCCCCCCAGATAAAATCGTTCGGGTACATGCTTATTCAATCAGTGAATGAGATGTGTGCTCCAAAGTAGAAAATCACTGCGTCGAGGGAGCTTGCTCCCTCGGGGCAGATACTCATCAGTTGTTTCAGGTTTCAGAATTACCAAAACCCCAGCGAATAACTGACGATCAACCGATTCTCAGCAATATCACTGGAAAAATTGCTTCGCGCACTGGCGTTTTTCCACTTCAGCCCCAGGTTCTTCAACGGCCCGCTCTGAATCACATACCCCAACTCGGAATCACGCTCCCATTCCTTTCCCGCTGTAGAACGAGTGCGCACGCTGACGTTGTCACCCGACATATACCGGGTCATGAAGGTCAGGCCAGGAACACCCAGCCCAACGAAGTTGAAGTCATAGCGTGCCTGCCATGAACGCTCGTCCTGATTACCGAAATCGTTGATTTGCACCAGATTGACCAGGTAGGCATCGGTGCCGTTGATATTGGCAAAACCCGTGTCGCCACTCATGCGCTGATAACCCAGGCCCAGCGAGTGGCCGCTGGCGCTATAGGTGAACATCGCACCCAGCGCTGAGTTGTCGACATTGCTGCCGCCACTATCGAGACTACGGGCCCAGCGTAGGTCGGAGCTGAGGGTTTGGCCTTCGCTGATGGCCCATTTGTGGTTGAGGGTCAGGTAGTGCTGGCGGTAAATCCCTTCAAGCTCACCGTAGTGATACGCCGTACTCAGTGACGAAGTCCAGCGATAGGTGGCACCGGTGAAATCGAAACGTTCACTGGTGGCATGACGGCCGAGGCGGATGTTGCGCGCCACGCCGTTGTAGACGCTCATGTCCTCAAAGTCGGAGGAATTGCGCAATTTGGTCTGGTCGAGGCGGCCGAGGTCCAGGGACAGGTTGTCGACATCGGCGCTGTTGAGCCACGCGCCGCGAAAGGTTTGCGGCAGCAGGCGTGAGTCGTTGTACATCACCACCGGCATTTTCGGCAGCAGCGTTCCGGCTTTCAGGGAGCTCTTGGCCAGGCGCAGTTTGCCGGTGGCGCCGAGTGCGCCGTACTGGTCTTCGGTGCGTCCGCCGGGCCCGCGCGCGGTGTTGAGCAGGCCGGTGCCGCTGCGGTCCGGCGCGGAGTCGAGCTTGATACCGACCAGGCCAATGGCGTCAAAACCGACGCCGATCAGGCCTTCGGTATAGCCCGATTCAATTCGCAGGATCAGACCCTGTGCCCACTCCTCAGCCTTGCTCTGGGCCACGCCGGCTTGGCGGAAGTCGCGATTGAAGTAGTAGTTGCGAAGCTCCAGACTGGCTTTGCTGTCCTTGGAAATATCGGCGCAGGCGGGATTGAGTACGGTGCTGGCTGCGATGCAAACAGCAAGTCTTGAGGCGTTGTTCATGGGCGCGTTTCTCTTATTGTTGTCAGGTTCGAGCACACCCCGGACAGGCGCGCGAACGTCGATCCTGAAAGCCAGGCCCGGGCCCGACAATCGAGAAAAACACCGCGCTGCCTTGAGTTTTAATCAAGTGGGATTAGGCTCTGCATTACGTACACTGCGCGCCGCTCCTCCCATAAGAACAAGAGTCTGCCCACTATGGATCGTCTGCCTCCCCTCAATGCCATCCGCGCCTTCGAGTCCGTCGCCCGGCATCTGAGCATCACCCTGGCCGCCGATGAATTGAATGTCACCCCCGGCGCGGTCAGTCGGCAGATCCGCACCTTGGAAGAATTTCTCAAGCTCGACCTGTTCGTGCGCGGTCACCGGCAGATCACCCTGACCGCTGCCGGCGAGCAGTATTTTCGTGCGGTGGCGCGGGTGGTCGAAGACCTGCGTGGGGCAACCAAAAAACTCATGTCACCGCCCCGCCGCCGTCAGCTCAAGGTGCGCGCCTACACCACGTTCGCCATGCAGTGGTTGATTCCGCGGCTGGCGAGTTTCCATGCGCAAAACCCGAAGATCGAGGTGCTGTTGACCGCTTCGCTGGAGCCGGTGGATTTCTACAAGGAAGACATCGACGCCGCCATCCGCCTCGGTTCCGGCGAATGGCCCAACTGCAATTGCTACGTGCTCAGCGATAACCAGTTGGCACCGGTGTGCAGCCCGTCGTTGCTGCAACATGGGCCGGGGTTGCAGACCCCGGCCGACATCGCCGGCTACACCATGCTGCATTCCATCGCCCGCCCCGAAGACTGGCGTTACTGGCTGGAAGCCGCCGGGGTCAGTCGCGAAGTGGATGCCCAGGCCGGCATGTCCTATCAGAGTTCGTCAATGGTCTACGCCGCGGCGGTCGGGGGTCAGGGCATCGCCATGGCGCAGCTGTTCCTGGTGAGCAAGGAGTTGCAGGACGGCAGCCTGATCCGGCCGTTCGAGCAGGTGGTGGATATGGGGGTGTACACCTATTACCTGCTGACGCCACGACACCGCGAAGAAAGTGACGATCTGCGGATTTTCCGCGAGTGGCTGCTTGAGCAGGCGCGTATCACCCGCGATCAGGCTTGAGATTTAGTCAACACAGCGCGGCGTAAAACTGCTTTGTCGGTCATTTACCGGCATGACTAGCATGGGTCTCCGACGACAATAAAAGAGACCCGTCATGACCACTCCTGCTCGCCCCTCCATCGGTTTTATCGGCCTCGGCGCCATGGGCCAGAAAATGGCCCGCCATCTGCTCGACAACGGCTTCGAGCTAAACCTGTTCGACCCCAACCCGCTCGCCCTGGCGCCGCTGCTGGCACAGGGCGCGCGTCAACATGCAACGCCTCGGCAAGTGGCCGACCATGCGCACATCGTGCTGATCTGCGTGCCCACGCCAGACATTGTCGAACGCGTGGTGCTGGGGGTCGACGGGGTGATCCACGGCCAACAGATCAACATCCTGGTCGACCACTCCACCACCGGCCCGAGCCTGGCCCGGCGTCTGCACGCCGAGCTCGGCGAACGCGGCATCGACGCCCTCGATGCACCGCTGGCCGGGGGTGTTGCCGGCGCGCAGAACGGCACGTTGTCGGTGATGGTGGGTGGCGACTTGGCCGCCTACGAACGTTGCCAGCCGGTATTCGCAGCGTTCGGCAAGAAAGTCGAACACATTGGAACGGAGCCGGGCTTGGGGCAAACCCTGAAGCTGGTCAACAACATGATCGTCGCCGCCACCCTGGTGGCCACCAGTGAGGCCATGCTGTTCGGGGTCAAGGCGGGACTCGATGCGCGGCAGATGGTCGAGATGCTCAACGCCAGCACCGCACGCAGTTTCACCAGCGAACAGATCCTTGCCGGGACTGTAATGCGCCGGGAATTCGATTTCGGCTTTCGTCTGGATTTGATGCGCAAGGATGTAAGGCTGTTTCTGGCGGAAGCGGAGAATGCCGGGGCGCCAGTGTTTACCAGTTCGGTGGTCAAGCAGTTCTTCGATCAAGCATTGAGCGAGGGCGATCCGGCGCGGGATATGACGCAGGTGGTGCAAGTGCTGGAGCGCTTGGCCGGAGTAACCCTGCAAGGCTGAAGCACAACGCTGTACCTGTTGGAGCGGGCTTGCCTCGGGCGGCGATCCGACGATGAGGGCGGCACATTCAGCATCTGTTTCGGCTGACCCACCGTCATCGCGAGCAAGCTCGCTCCCACAGGTTTAATGTTCTCCATGGGTTGATTTTTTCTCAACCCACCCCGGTTTTTATATCGTTTGTCGGCCCTCCCGCCCCTGCCCGACCATGACCTCCAGCGCTCGTTCGCGAGCCCAAAACAACAGGAGGTCATCATGAGTTTTTCCACGCCCGTCTGGGCCGCCACCACGCCGCCGAGCTTGCGCGCCTCGCGCCATCGCCACAGCGGTGAAGTCTTCTTTCCTGCCGTGATTGCCGAGTCGCCGCTGAGCAACCAGTTCGACGACACCGTCCTCGACACCGAAGGCCAGGTCTACAGCTTCACCATCATGCACCCGAGCCCGAAAAGCGGCCTGCCACCCTTCGTCCTCGCCTACATCGACCTGCCCGGCCCGGTGCGTTTGTTCGGGCGCCTGATCGACAGCCCAGGCCTCCCCACCATCGGTGACAAATGCCGGGTGATCGCCGACGACACCTACGGCTACGTTTTCCAATCCCTGGAGGCACGTCCATGAGCCAGATGCATGTAATGGGCGGCGCAATGACCGTCTTCGGCCGTCACCCAGGCGTGATGGCGCCGGAACTGGCGCAACGGGCGATTCTGGATGCGGTGGCCGATGCCGGCCTGCAACTGGCGGACATCCAGGCGGTGTACTGCGCCAACGTACTGGGCGGGATGATCCTCGGCCAGGTGATCCTGCGTGACCTGGGCCTCAAGGGCATTCCGGTCTACAACATCGAAAACGCCTGTGCCAGCGGCGCCACGGCGGTGCATCTGGCACGACACGCCTTGCTGGCAGGGCAGTACGAGCGGGTGCTGGTGTTTGGCATCGAGCAACTGACCGCCCTGGGCGGCGGCATGATCCCGATGCAGCGCAACGACCGCATGACCGATCTGTACGCCACCGCCGGTATGGTCTTGCCAGCGGTCTACGCGATGCGCGGCACGCGTTTCCTCCACGAGCGCGACGCCAAGCCCGCCGACCTCGCCGCCGTGGCCGTGAAGAACCGCCATCACGGTTCGCTTAACCCATTCGCCCAGCAACGCACCGAAGTGACGCTCGAAGAAGTGCTGGCCTCACGGATGATCGCCGACCCGCTGACCCTGTTGCAGTGCTGCCCCTCTCAAGTGGACGGCGCCGCCGCGTTGGTGCTGGGCAACAAACCGGGGCCTCACGCCAAGGACGTGAAAGTGCTGGGTTCGATCATCGTGTCGGGCCTGCGCGAAAGCGGTGACGAAGACATTCTCGACGCCGAAATCACCGCCCGCGCCGCTCGACTGGCCTATGAACAGGCCGGTGTTTCGCCGACCGACATCGGCGTGGTCGAGTTGCACGACGCCTTCACCATCGCCGAGTTGCTGTACTACGAAGCCCTGGGGCTGGCCGCGCCGGGTGACGCCGTTGCGCTGCTGCATTCTGGCGCCACATCGCTCGGCGGCCGGGTGCCGGTCAACCCAAGCGGCGGTCTGCTGGCCAAGGGGCATCCATTGGGCGCCACGGGCGTTGCGCAAATGGTCGAGTTGTTCTGGCAGTTGCAGGGTCGCGCTGGCGACCGCCAGGCAGGCACCCCGCGCCTGGGGCTGGCGCAATGCACCGGCGGCGGTATCGCCGGGGTCGATCATGCGGCGTCCGCCGTGCACATTCTTGGAGTCTGAAGCCATGAACAACTTTTCTATTGGTCAAGTCGCTATTGTTACCGGCGCGGCCCGTGGCATTGGCCTGGCCATCGCGCGACGTTTGGCACGGCAAGGTGTTTTTGTCTACCTGCTGGACCGCGACGAACAGGCGCTGAACAGCAGCCTCGAGGCCTTGCGGGCTGAAGATTTACAGGTTGCCGGGATCGCCCTCGACCTGACCGAAGGCGAGGCCGTCAACGCCGCCTTCACGCAATTTCGCGAATCTCACGGGCGCCTGGATTTCCTGGTGAACAACGCCGGCGTGGTGCGCGATAAACGCTTCCTCAACATGACCGAGCAGGACTGGGACCTGGTGGTGGACACCAACCTGCGGGCGCAATTTCTCTGCTGCAAGGCGGCCCTGCCGCTGATGTTGGAGAACGCCTTTGGACGCATCGTCAACATGTCGTCCCGAGCCTGGCTCGGCGGTTTCGGCCAGGCCAACTATTCGGCAGCCAAGGGTGGTGTGGTCAGCCTGACCCGCAGCCTGGCGATCGAATTCGCCGCCAAGGGCATCACCGTCAACGCCATCGCACCGGGCATCGTCGACACGCCACTGTTCCAGAGTTTCGCCCCCGAAGTGCAGGCGAAACTCAAGGACACCGTGCCGGTGAAACGCATCGGTACGCCCGATGACATCGCCAATGCCGTGGAGTTTTTCCTCGCCCCGGCCAGCAGCTACGTCACCGGGCAAACCCTGTATGTCTGTGGCGGACGCAGTCTGTCCTCGGCCAGCGTGTGAGGTGAGCGCCATGTCAGTCACCTTCGAAACACACGGCGCCGTGGCGCTGATCACCCTTGATCGCCCGCAAGCACTCAACGCCCTCGACCTGGGCTCGCTGCAAGCCCTGCGCGGCCATCTGCTGCAAGTGCGCGACCGTCGTGAATTGCGCGCGGCGGTGATTACCGGCAGCGGCGAGCGGGCATTCTGCGTCGGTGCCGACCTCAAGAGCACGCGGCAATCAAAGGCCTCCTATGCCGAGGCGCTGTTCCTGGCCAACGATGCCGCGGCAGACGCCGGCCTCTACATCCGCCAGATGGACCTCACTGATCTGGACCTGCACAAGCCACTGATCGCAGCAATCAATGGCCACTGCCTCGGCGGCGGCCTGGAGCTGGCGTTGCAGTGCGACCTGCGCATCGCCAGCGACAGCGCGACGTTCGGGCTGCCGGAAGCGGTGGTTGGCTCGATCCCGGCGGTCAGCGGCCTGCATCGACTGATGCGGGCCGTGCCACCGGCCCACGCCCTGCAAATGGCTCTGACCGGTGCGCGCATCGATGCTGTGCGTGCCGAGTCCATCGGTTTGATCTCCGAACGCCTGGACAACCGCGAAACCTTGCTGAACCGAGCAATGGAACTGGCGCAATCGATCGCCCGGCAAGCACCGCTGGCGATTCAGGCCTTGCAAACCCTGGCCCGCAGCACCGCGCATCTAAGCGATCGCGAGGCCCAACGCCTGACCGAGCTGTATTGGGGCGTGCTGCGCGACACCGAAGATCGCATCGAGGGCCGCCAGGCTTTCGCCGAAAAACGCACGCCGAATTACACGGGGCGCTAACGGCCCGAGGAGGCGAACATGTTACGCAAAGCTCTGGACGGCCTGACCGTCCTCGACTTCACCCAGATCGCCGCCGGCCCCACGGCTACCATGCTGTTGGCCGACATGGGGGCGCGGGTGATCAAGGTCGAACCCCACGAAGGCGAGCTGGGCCGTACCCTCGGCCCGGCTTGGGTCGGCGAGGATAGCGCACTGTTTCACGGTTTCAACCGTGGCAAATTGGGCCTGAGCCTCGACCTCAAGCACCCGGACAGCGCAGCGGTGGTCAAACGCCTGGTAATGCAGGCCGATGTGTTGGTGGAAAGCATGCGCCCCGGCGTCATGGCCCGGCTGGGCTTGGGTTACGAGGCCTTGGCTGAGTTGAAACCGGACCTGATCTACTGCTCGATTTCCGCCTATGGCCAGCAAGGGCCGTACGCCGATCGCGCAGGCGTCGACGGCATTCTGCAAGCCGACTCCGGGCTGATGAGCCTGATCGGCACTCCCGGTTCCGCGCCGTCCAAGGTGCAGGCGCCGGTAGTCGATGTGGTCACAGGTTATATGGCCTGCATGGCGGTGTTGGCCAAGTTGCACGCCCGGGACAACGACGGGCTCGGCGGTCACCTGGACGTCAGCCTGATGAACTCGGCACTGGCGCTGCAACAGGCGTCGCTGGCCAGTTTCCTCTGCGACGGCAAGTTGCCGACCCGCATCGGCAGCGCCGCGCCCTACTCCGCGCCCAACGAAGCGTTTGAAGCGGCGGATGGCTGGCTGATGGTCGCCGCGTACAACGGTAACCGTTGGCCGGCGTTGTGCGGCGTGCTCGGGCATCCGGAATGGATCGACGACCTGCGTTTCGCCACCTCGGCGCAGCGCGTGGTGCACCGTGAAGCCATGTGCGCGGCGCTGACCGACGTGTTCCTCACCCGCCCTACCGCACACTGGCTGCAAGTGCTGCACGAGGCCGACATCCTCTGTTCGAAGGTCAGCGACTACAACGATGTACTGAACCATCCGCAGATCGCCAGCAATGGCATGCTGGTGGATCTGCACCACCCGCAGCACGGCGTGGTGCGGGTGCCGGGGTTTCCGATCAACAGCCTGGAGGCGGCGCAGACGCCCTATGCGCCCGCGCCGGACAATGGCGAGCATTCGTGCTCAGTGTTGCGGGAATTTTCCTTTTCGGAGGAAGATATTGCCGATCTGCTGGCCTCTAACGCCTTGCGTTGCCCGGAGATGGCGTTGACCAACTGAACCGGCCCGCGCCCCCTGTAGGAGCTGCCCGCGCCCCCTGTAGGAGCTGCCGCAGGCTGCGATCTTTTGATCTGGATTTAAAGAACAAGATCAAAAGATCGCAGCCTGCGTCAGCTCCTACAGAGGTTGTTTAACGGCTGTCAGCGTTACTTGATGAAAGCTACAACGCCTTGCGTCATTGCCTACGGGTACGCCAGAATCCGCCGGCTTGTGCGCCTTGGGTCGGGGCTCTATCGTTTGCCGGTCGCTGAAAACACAGCGATCGGGTTTGGTAGCCCGCCATGCGAAGTGCACAGCACCATCATTTGCAGTGATTTTTTCGTCTCTGCTTTCTATGGTGGTCATGCACAGGGCGTCTTCGGGCGCGCCGGTCTCCTCGCATCCCGGTCTACCAACCTGCGCATGGCCACCACCCTACGTTTGGTAGCGAAAGGTGATGGCTCCTTATTTACGATGTGAGGAGTTCCAACCATGATCAAACCAACACCCAACCCTCCAGAAACAGATCCCGCCTCCGCCGCCGACATCCAAGCCACCCCGCGCAAACTCTGCACGATGTTCATCGTCAACCCCGAACTCGACACCGAAACCCTGCTGGCCCACGCCTGCGAATCACTGGCCTCGGCCAATGTCATGGCCAACGACCTGGCGGGTTTTCTGCAGGGACCGCACCGCAACACCCTGCTGGGCATTGCCCAAGTCGTCATGCTGGGCGAACTGGCGGTGAACCGCGCACTGGATCAGCTCGACCCGCTTTAGCAGGTACTGCCCGCTCCATGGCGAGGGATCAAGTTCCCTGGTCACGGGGAATCATCGGTCAAAAAGACTAGCAGTTCTGATAGTTCCAACTGGCTGCGCAAAAACCAATACTGAACCCCTGCCTGTTGGACCTTTGGAGCCTCGCCCATGCAATCGCCACACGAGTCCCTGCTATGCCAGTATCGCTACGACGCCCTCGACCGGCTAATTGGCCATACCCCAGCGAACGAAGCACAACATCAGCGTTTTTATTGCAAAAGCCGTCTGGCCACTGAGATACAAGGTGCGCTTCGGGATTCAATCGTTCAGCACGGAGACTTATTGCTGGCACAACAGCAAAGATCGGGCAATGAACTCGGCACCACGCTACTGGCTACTGATCAGCAGCGCTCAGTGCTGCACATAGTCAAATCGGAACAATTTCAACAACCCATTGCTTACTCGCCTTATGGACATAGTTTTGCTGTAAATGGATTGCTAAGTCTGCTGGGATTCAATGGCAAACGGCATGATTCGATGACCGAACATTATCTGTTGGGAAATGGGTATCGGGCGTTCAATCCGGTGCTGATGCGATTTAACAACCCCGATAATTTGAGTCCGTTTGGGAGAGGTGGATTAAATCCATATGCATATTGCTCGGGCGATCCTGTAAATGAAATTGATCCTACGGGCCACGCTTCAATTAAGATTCTTAAAACAATTACCCGAGCCATCGAAGATTGGCAAGTAAATAGACTAATTAGAAAAAATGAAAAAATAAAGAAGCTTATGACCAGGCAACAAATTGAGAATTTCAAGCAGCTTTATACAAACACTCTCAGCTTATACCAAAGCGAACCATTCTACATCAAAACAAAAAAACCACCAAAACTATTCAATCTCGCAAATGAAGCACTGCCACCAAGAGTAAGAGACATAGTACAAGAGCAACATTTGATGCCTACCCCCAAGCCGGTATACCGCCCTCAACATATCGTATTGAAAACAGATCTTGAGCATCTCGACAACATTGCAACTCGAGACAGTAATGGTGCCATCTCTGGATTCGATGCACGTCTCATCGACCCAAAATTTAATAGAGATATTCATTCAAACTTAATCTATCTCAGAAACAAAATGCGCAAAAACAATGAAAAGATTTCAAAAATAAGGAATGGATAAGAAATAAGCGCTACTCGATTGGTAGCAAACAAGAGGCTTGACTGAGCCGACCGGTCGCACCGCAGGCCCAGGGTTTGCTGCTTTACTGAAAAGACCCCAAACCCAGCGAGCCTCCCCCATGAACCGCAACGACCTGCGCCGCGTGGACATGAACCTGTTGGTGATTTTCGAAACGCTGATGTTCGAGAAGAACCTGACCGGGGCCGGGGAGAAGCTGTTCCTCGGCCAGCCCGCCGTCAGTGCGGCACTCGCCCGGTTGCGCGATTTGTTCGACGACCCGCTGCTGGTGCGTAACGGTCGGGTGCTGGAGCCGACGCCGCGGGCGCTGGTGATTCTCAAGGAACTGCAACCAGCCATGGAGACCATTTCCGGTGCGGTGAGCCGGGCCAAGGATTGCGACCCGTCCGTCAGCCGCGATGTGTTTCGCATCGGTTTGTCCGACGATGCCGAGTTCGGCCTGTTTCCACTGCTGTTTAAACATAATCGAATCATTGACTAGCAAACCTAGCAGTTCTGATAGTTCCAACTCGTAGCGCTAAAGCCAATACTGAGCGCCTGCCGGTTGGACCTTTGGAGCACTCACCCATGCCATCGTCACACCAGTCCCTGATATGCCAGTATCGCTACGACGCCCTTGACCGGCTGATCAACCATGCTCCAACGAACGAAGCACAGCATCAGCGCTTCTATTGCAAAAGCCGCCTGGCTACCGAGATACAAGGCGCGCTTTGCCATTCCTTCGTTCAGAATGGCGAGTTGTTGCTGGCACAACAGCAAAGATCGGGAGATGCACTCGACACCACTCTGCTGGCCACCGATCAGCAGCGTTCGGTATTGCGCGTAGTTTCCAAAGCGGATCAACAGCCAAAATCCATCGACTATTCACCCTATGGCCACCGCGGTGCTGAAAATGGGCTGCTGAGTTTGTTGGGCTTTAATGGCGAGCGACCAGATCCGGTAACCGGGCATTATCTGTTGGGAAATGGGTATCGAGCGTGTAACCCGGTATTGATTCGCTTTAACAGCCCGGATCGCCTGAGTCCATTTGAGCAGGGAGGATTGAATTCATATGCGTATTGCTGGGGGGATCCAATAAACCTGGATGACCCAACGGGGAGGTCGCCTTGGGGAAGACTCACGACTGCAATAAGTGGCACTATTGAAAAGGCGACATCGGTAATCACCTCAAGCGTGGTACATTCAAGAAAATATTATGTGGCTCGGGCAAGAATATCCAGAGCCCAGAGAAAACTAAGTGAGCAACACCGTAAGCTAGATAACTTTATCGCACTGCGCAAAGAAACACTTGATTCCCTTGCTCAACCTCACCCCCGTACAAAAGTAGAGAAACTCACGACAATGACAGCAAACTTGTTTGATGAAGATGACTTGGAAAAACTACATAAGCACTTAGACCTCCCAATCACCTTAAAGCGAGACACTTCAGCCGCACCACAAATCACAAAACTCGAAAGAAAACTTTCACGACTCGACGCAGCCTCAATATGGAGCAAGAAAGAAAAACTCATTGGCTTTAAATCCACCCCCGAGATTGAACATCTGATAGATGAACTTCCAAAGCCGAAAAAATTACGCAACGAGATACGGCGACTTGATAACAAGCACCCTATCGAAGGCAATTCAGGGGGCGAGTTTTGGCCGCTGAATTTCGATCAATAGGAACAATCAAAATCCAGCTTGGTCCTACAAAAGCGGTTTGGTGCTTTACTGAAAAG
>NZ_AKJF01000201.1 GCF_000282475.1 Pseudomonas sp. GM78 | reverse complement strand
AATCTCCCACAACAAGCTTCGATGCGGCATGGATCAACGTTGGTAGAGGCTCCGATGGAGGTCGTCACAGGTTGACGGCTCAGGGTGTGAGGGGGCAAGAAAATCAAGATCTAAAGCCCCGCAAACGCAAACGCAAACGCAAACGCAAAAGCCGACCGGTCGACCTGTTTTTCAAGTGCAGGTTATTGCGCTGCCGACACCCGCCACACCTTGTTCCCCACATCATCGGCCACCAACAAATCCCCTTGCTGATCAATCACCACACCCACCGGCCGGCCCATGGCTTTTTCCTCGTCATTGAGGAAGCCGGTGAGCACATCCACCGGTTGCCCGTTCGGCTTGCCGCCGCTGAAGGGCACGAAAATCACTTTGTAGCCGCTGTGCGGCTTGCGATTCCATGAGCCATGCTGGCCGATGAACGCGCCTTCCTTGAACTGCGCCGGCAACCTGTTGCCTTCGGCAAACGTGAGGCCCAGTGAGGCGGTGTGGGGGCCCACCGCGTAGTCCGGGGCAATCGCCCTGGCCACCAGGTCGGGGTTTTGCGGTTCGACGCGCACGTCGACGTGCTGGCCGTAATAACTGAACGGCCAGCCATAGAAAGCGCCATCTTTCACCGAAGTGATGTAGTCCGGCACCAGGTCGCTGCCGATTTCGTCTCGCTCGTTGACGGCCGTCCACAGCGCACCACTTCGTGGCTCCCAGGCCATGCCGTTGGGGTTGCGCAGGCCCGATGCGAAGATCCGGTGGTTGCCGGTGGCGCGGTCCACTTCCCAGATCGCCGCGCGACCTTGCTCCTGGTCCATGCCGTTTTCGCCGATGTTGCTGTTGGAGCCCACCGTGACGTACAGCTTGCTGCCGTCCTTGCTGGCGATGACGTTTTTGGTCCAGTGGTGATTCAGGGTTCCCCCCGGCAGGTCGACGACCTTGATCGGTTTTGTCTTGATGGCCGTGTCGCCGTTTTCATAGTGGAAGCGCAGCAGGCGGTCGGTGTCGGCAACGTACAGGTCATTACCGACCAAGGTCATGCCAAAGGGCGAGTTGAGGTTTTCCAGGAATACCGTGCGGGTTTCGGCAATGCCGTCGTGGTCGGAATCGCGTAGCAGTGTGATGCGGTTCGGGCTCGGGACGGCGGCACCGGCGCGGCCCATGACTTTTTTGGTGATCCAGCCCTTGATGCCTTTGTTGTCATCGGGTTTGGGCGGGGCATTGGTTTCGGCGACCAGCACGTCGCCATTGGGCAGCACGTACAGCCAGCGCGGATGATCGAGGTTCTCGGCAAATGCGCCGACCTGAGTGCCGCTGGCCGCGACGGGTTTTGCGCCGTCCGCCCAGCCGATGGCCGGGGCGATGTTCATCGTCGGGAACAGTGTCTTGTTCGGTTCCGGGAGCTTGGGGGACGGCCCGGTGCCGTCGATGACTTGCAAGCGGGCGGTTTCGCCACAGGCGGCGAGCCCTCCCGCTAATGCGATAACGAAAACCAGTTGGGACGTGCGCATTGCTGACCTTCCCTATGAGTGAGGTGACTTAAATCATAGAGAAGCGTGACAGCCCGATGGTTCAACCTCAGCCCCGGGCTTCCTTGAGCAGCACGGCAATACCGGGGTGATAGTGACCGGCTTCGTTGCGCAATTTGCGATAGGCATACGGGAAATACCAGGCCACGGCGCAGCAGTGCTCCTTTTGCAGGTCATCGACCATGTCCTGCAGTTCTTCGGGGGTGGCACCTTGTTGGCTCTTGTGCGGAGCGACGAACAGGCAGCCAATTTTCAGGTCGCTGGCGTAGCTGATTTTTTTCGCGTCGCTGGTGATGTCCTGCAGGGCTTGGGTCAGGTTCAGGCTGTTGACCCGCGGCCAGCGTTGGGTGGTCTGCAGCCAGGCGCGTGCTTCGGTCGTGGCGATGAACAGATCGGCGCGGCCATTGCGTTCGCCTTCCTCGACCTGTTTGCGCGTGGGCGATTGTTGCAGCGTGATCATCTCGGCCATCCATGCGGCGGCAGAGAGCAGGCCGAGGTTGGCTTTTTCGTCGAGCCAGTAGGGTGTCTCGCTGTCGCCGCGCACGGCGTTGTAGCGGTCGATACAGTCGAACCAGCGTTCCAGTACCGGACTCAGGAATTCCAGCTTCGGATTGCTGATGATCATGCCTTGCATGGGGCTCACCCTTATTATTGTGTTGTGAGGTCGTGGCTATTTGATATCGCTGCTGTGAGTGTGACACAAGATTGACGTCATTTTATGGATGGATGGCAGTTATTCGTTCCGACACCTTGTCTTCAATTGACGCTCCACCCCCAACCCTCTAACCTTCGCCGCTTGTTTCAGGTGCTCTGTGGCTTGGGTCGACAGAGTGAAACAGGGAAGCCGGTGAGTGAGCGCTTCAGTTGATGAAGCCCTGCGATCCCGGCGCTGCCCCCGCAACGGTAAATGAGTGAAAACTGCGTCTGAAGCCACTGCGTCGATCATTGATGCGGGAAGGCGCGCAGTCAGGCATCACGCCGCTCATGAGCCCGGAGACCGGCCTGATCCATCCAAGCGGCATCACGGTGGGCGATGCCAGGCTTCTTGCCGTCTATTCTTGTGCCTGCCCGCCGTTAATCCTGCCTCAACGGAGAGCTCCCCCATGTCTGATACCCCTGATCGTGACGAACGTCATCTGGCGCGCATGCTGCGCAAAAAAGCCGTGATCGACGAGCGCATCGCCAATTCCCCGAACGAATGCGGTCTGCTGCTGGTGCTGACCGGCAACGGCAAAGGCAAGAGCAGCTCGGCGTTCGGCATGCTTGCGCGTGCCATGGGGCATGGCATGCAGTGCGGCGTGGTGCAGTTCATCAAGGGGCGCAATAGCACCGGCGAGGAGTTGTTCTTCCGGCGCTTCCCCGAGCAGGTGCGTTTTCATGTGATGGGCGAGGGCTTCACCTGGGAGACCCAGGACCGCCAGCGCGATATCGCCGCTGCCGAAGCGGCCTGGGCAGTGTCGCAGCAACTGCTGCGCGATCCATCGATCGGCCTGGTGGTGCTGGACGAACTGAACATCGCCCTCAAGCACGGCTACCTCGATCTCGATCAGGTGCTCAGCGATTTGCAAGCGCGCCCGCCCATGCAGCATGTAGTGGTCACCGGTCGCGGCGCCAAGCCGGAGATGGTCGAGCTGGCCGATACCGTCACCGAAATGGGCATGATCAAACACGCCTTCCAGGCCGGTATCAAGGCGCAAAAAGGCGTCGAGCTGTGAACCAGCCTCGACATTGCCCGGCGGTGCTGATTGCCGCGCCGGCGTCCGGTCAGGGCAAGACCACCGTGACCGCCGCGCTGGCCCGGTTGCATCGTAACCAGGGACGCAAGGTTCGCGTGTTCAAGTGCGGCCCGGACTTTCTCGATCCGATGATCCTCGAACGCGCCAGCGGTGCGCCGGTGTATCAGCTGGACATGTGGATGGTCGGCGAGCAGGACAGTCGTCGCCTGTTGTGGGAGGCCGCCTGCGACGCCGACCTGATCCTGATCGAAGGCGTCATGGGGCTGTTCGACGGTACGCCGTCCAGCGCTGATCTGGCGCGGCATTTCGGCGTGCCGGTGCTCGCTGTGATCGACGGCACCGCGATGGCCCAGACCTTTGGCGCACTGGCCCTGGGCCTGGCGCGTTATCAGCCGGACTTGCCGTTTGCCGGCGTGCTGGCCAACCGCGTGGGCACCCTGCGTCACGCGCAACTGCTCGAAGGCAGCCTGACCGAAGGCCTGCGCTGGTACGGCGCCTTGTCCCGGGAGACCGGGATCGAATTGCCGAGTCGACACCTGGGCCTGGTGCAGGCCAGTGAATTGAACGACCTCGATGCGCGCCTCGATGCGGCGGCCGACGCCCTGGCCAGCAGTTGTGAAGTCGCGCTGCCGCCGGCGGTGGAGTTCGCTGCGCCGGATGCAGTGACGGTCGAACCCTTGCTGGCGGGCGTGCGCATTGCCGTGGCCCGCGACGAAGCGTTTGCCTTTACCTATGGCGCCAGCCTCGATTTGCTGCGGGCGATGGGCGCCGAACTGCGGTTTTTCTCGCCGATCCGTGATGCGGGTTTGCCAGAGGCAGACAGCCTGTACCTGCCGGGCGGCTATCCGGAATTGCACCACGTGGCTTTGGCGCAGAACACCGCCATGCTCAGCGCCATCCGCGCGCACCACGCGGCGGGCAAACCCTTGCTGGCCGAATGCGGCGGCATGCTTTATCTGCTCGATTCGTTGACCGATGTCGAGGGTACGCGTGCAGAGCTGGTCGGTTTGTTGAAAGGTGATGCGGTGATGCAGAAGCGCCTGGCTGCGTTGGCTCTGCAAGCGGTGGAGCTGCCGGAAGGGTCCCTGCGTGGGCACACCTATCATCATTCGCTGACCAGTACCGAGCTTGAGCCGATTGCCCGTGGCCTGAGTCCTAACGGCGGGCGCGGGGCCGAAGCGGTTTATCGTGAGGGGCGGATGACGGCCTCTTATGTGCATTTTTATTTCCCGTCCAACCCGTCGGCGATAGCTGCTCTATTTGTACCTGACTGTGCGGACGCCACCGCGAGCAGGCTCACTCCTACAGTTGATCACCTAACCCCTGTGGGAGCTGGCTTGCCAGCGATGAGGCCATGACTGACAACGCCTTCAGCCCGGCCGAACGCGCAGCGGTCTACCGCGCCATCGGCGAACGTCGCGACATGCGTCACTTCGCCGGCGGCACGGTCGAGCCTGAATTGCTGCGGCGCCTGCTCGAGGCCGCGCATCAGGCACCGAGTGTCGGCCTGATGCAGCCCTGGCGCTTCATCCGCATCAGCGACCCCGCCTTGCGCAGCCAGATCCAACGGCTGGTGGAGCAGGAACGTATCCGCACCGCCGAGGCCCTGGGTGAGCGCACCGACGAATTCATGCAGCTCAAGGTCGAAGGCATCAACGATTGCGCCGAGGTACTGGTCGCCGCCCTGATGGACGATCGCGAACGGCATATTTTCGGTCGTCGCACCTTGCCGGAAATGGACCTGGCCTCGTTGTCCTGCGCGATCCAGAACCTCTGGCTGGCGTCCCGCGCCGAAGGGCTGGGCATGGGCTGGGTCTCGCTGTTCGAACCACAGGCCCTGGCAGACCTGCTGGGTCTTCCGCCTGGCGCCAAGCCCTTGGCCATTCTCTGCCTGGGCCCGGTCAAGGCCTTCTATCCGGCGCCGATGCTGGTACTCGAAGGCTGGGCGCAGTCACGTCCGCTGAGTGAGCTGTTGTATGAAAATTATTGGGGAGTGAGTCAATGAGTGTGGCGTTGTTGAGTGTCGCCGCGGTAGCGCTGGATGCGCTGCTGGGTGAACCCAAACGCTGGCATCCGCTGGTGGCGTTCGGCCGTTTTGCCGAGCGCATCGAGCAACGTTTCAATGGCGGCGGTCGCGGCTGGCGCAGCCATGGGGTAACCGCGTGGGTGATCGCCGTGTTGCCGCTGACCCTGTTGGCCACGGCGTTTTCATGGGCGCCTTACGTCGGCTGGATCGTCGAGATTCTCGCGCTCTATTGCGCCCTGGGCATGCGCAGCCTCGGCGAGCACGTCACGCCGGTGGCCAAGGCCTTGCGCAGCGGTGATCTTGAAGAGGCGCGCCAGCGTGTGAGTTACCTGGTCAGCCGCAAAACCAGTGATCTGGATGAAACTGCCGTGGCTCGTGCTGCTACGGAGTCGGTGCTGGAAAACGGCAGCGACGCGGTGTTCGCCGCGCTGTTCTGGTTTGCCGTTGCCGGTGCGCCGGGCGTGGTGCTCTACCGTTTGAGCAACACCCTGGACGCGATGTGGGGCTATCGCAACGAACGCTTCGAGCGTTTCGGCTGGGCGGCGGCGAAGATCGACGACGTGCTCAATTACATTCCGGCGCGCCTGGTGGCGCTGACCTATGCGCTGCTGGGCAAAACCCGCCTGGCGTTGAAATGCTGGCGCACCCAGGGGCCGACCTGGGACAGCCCGAATGCCGGTCCGGTGATGGCGGCGGGTGCCGGTGCGTTGGGCGTCGAGCTGGGCGGGCCGGCGATTTATCACGGTGAACTGCATCAGCGCCCGACGCTGGGCGAGGGCGTGCCGGCGGATGCCGACGCCATCGACCGCGGCTGGCAGCTGGTGCAGCGTGGGGTATGGTTGTGGCTGCTGATTCTGTGCGTGGGGTCTGAATTTTATGCTTGAGCACGGCGGACGATTGCGCAAGGCGGCGCACGATTACGGCATCGACGAAGCCGATTGGCTCGACCTGTCCAGCGGCCTGGCGCCCTGGCCGTTTCCCGTGCCGGACATCCCGCAACGGGCCTGGGCACGGTTGCCGGAAACCGATGACGGCCTGGAGCAGGCGGCCTGCGATTACTACGGAACCCTGCAGGCACTGCCGGTCGCCGGTTCGCAGATGGCCATCCAGTTGCTGCCGCGTTTGCGCCGGGCGGGCAAGGTTGGCGTGCTGTCGCCCTGTTACGCCGAGCATGCCGAGGCGTGGCGCCGCAATGGCTATATCGTGCGTGAGGTGCTGGAGCAGGAGGTCGACTTCTTCGTCGACAGCCTCGACGTGCTGGTGGTGGTCAACCCGAACAATCCGACCGGGTTGAACCTGACGCCCGCCCGGCTGCTTGACTGGCATTCGCGTCTGGCACCGCGCGGTGGCTGGCTGGTGGTGGACGAGGCTTTCATGGACAACACGCCGCACCTGAGTGTGGCGCCGTTTGCTCATCAGGTCGGCTTGATCGTGCTGCGTTCCTTTGGCAAGTTTTTCGGCCTGGCCGGCGTGCGCCTGGGGTTTGTCCTGGCTGAGCGCAAGTTGCTCAAATTGCTCGCCGAGCAGGTGGGGCCGTGGGCGGTCAGCGGGCCGACCCGGGTGCTGGGCCAGGCGTGCCTGCGCGACACCGAAGGACACGTGCGACAGCGGGTACGGGCCGATGAGGCCAGTGAGCGTCTGGCAACCTTGTTGACCCGGCACGGCTTCCAGCCCCAAGGCGGTTGCGCCCTGTTCCAATGGCTGATCACCGAGCGCGCCGAAGTGCTGCACGAATTCATGGCCCGGCGCGGCATCCTGTTGCGCCTGTTCACCCACAACAGCAGCCTGCGTTTCGGCCTGCCTGGCGATGAAGCCGACTGGGCACGGCTGGATGCAGCATTCGACGCCTTCACCAGGGAATACCAATGACCACCTTGATGGTGCAGGGCACCACGTCCGACGCCGGTAAAAGCACGCTGGTGACGGCACTGTGCCGCTGGGTGACGCGCCAGGGTGTCAGCGTGGTGCCGTTCAAGCCGCAGAACATGGCGCTCAACAGCGCGGTGACTGCCGACGGTGGCGAGATCGGTCGCGCGCAAGCCGTGCAGGCCCAGGCCGCCTTTCTTGAACCTCACACCGACATGAATCCGGTGCTGCTCAAGCCCAACAGCGATACCGGCGCCCAGGTGATCATCCATGGGCGTGCGGTCACCACGATGAACGCCGTGGCCTATCACGACTACAAGGCCATCGCGATGCAAGCGGTGCTGGCCTCCCATGAACGCTTGAGCGCGGCCTATCCGGTGGTGATGGTCGAGGGCGCGGGCTCACCGGCCGAGATCAACCTGCGCGCTGGTGACATCGCCAACATGGGCTTCGCCGAAGCGGTGGATTGCCCGGTGGTGCTGATCGCCGACATCAATCGGGGCGGGGTGTTCGCCCACCTGGTGGGCACCCTGGAACTGCTGTCGCCCACCGAGCAGGCGCGGGTCAAAGGCTTCATCATCAACCGTTTTCGCGGTGATATCGCCCTGCTGCAACCCGGCCTCGACTGGCTTGAGGCGCGTACCGGCAAGCCGGTGATCGGGGTGCTGCCGTACGTGATGGACTTGCACCTGGAGGCCGAGGACGGTATCGACCAGCGCCAGGCCGACAAGGCCGAGCAGGTGCTCAAAGTGGTGGTGCCGGTGTTGCCGCGCATCAGCAACCACACCGATTTCGATCCACTGCGCCTGCACCCGCAAGTGGACCTGCAATTCATCGGCCCCGGCCAGGCGATTCCGGCGGCCGACCTGATCATTCTGCCAGGCTCGAAAAGCGTGCGCAGCGACCTGGCCTATCTGCGCGCCAATGGCTGGGAAACCGCGATCTCGCGACACCTGCGCTATGGCGGCAAAGTGCTGGGCATCTGCGGCGGCCTGCAGATGCTCGGGCAGCAAGTGCATGACCCGCTGGGCCTTGAAGGCGCGCCGGGGTCTAGTGACGGCTTGGGCCTGCTGGCATTCACCACGCAGCTCGAAGAACACAAGCAACTGCGCAATGTGCGCGGGCGCCTGGCGCTGGAGAATGCGCAAGTCAGCGGCTACGAGATCCACGCTGGCGTGACCACCGGCCCGGCCCTGGAGAACGCCGCCGTGCAGCTGGACGACGGTCGCTGCGATGGCGCGCAGAGTGTCGATGGGCAGATTTTCGGCACCTATTTGCATGGCCTGTTCGAATCCCCGGCGGCGTGTAGTGCGCTGTTGCGATGGGCGGGTTTGCAGGCGGTGCAGGAGGTGGATTACCACGGGTTGCGCGATCGGGATATCGAACGGTTGGCGGATTTGGTGGAGAAACATCTGGATACCCGGCTGTTGCGGGAGCTCTGTGGTTTTTGAGGTGGCTGTGCCGCCCTCTTCGCGGGCAAGCCCGCTCCCACAGTGTCCGAGTTGAAACACACATTTTTTGACACCAAAGATCCCTGTGGGAGCGGGCTTGCCCGCGAAGAGGTCCGTTGCCTCACTGAAGATTTGAAGGAATAAACAATGCTCCAACTGATCCTCGGCGGCGCCCGCTCCGGCAAGAGTCGCCTGGCAGAAAAACTGGCAACAGACAGCCAGCTGCAAGTGACCTACATCGCCACCAGCCAACCCCTGGACGGTGAAATGAACGAGCGCGTCGCCCATCACCGCGCCCGCCGTCCGGCCGAATGGGCGTTGATCGAAGAGCCCGTGGAACTGGCCCGCGTCCTGTGCGAAAACGCCCGCGCCGAGCGCTGTCTGCTGGTGGATTGCCTGACGCTGTGGATGACCAATCTGCTGATGCTCAAGGACAGCGAGCGTCTGGCGGCCGAACGCGAAGCCTTGCTCGAATGCCTGGCGTCGTTGCCGGGTGAAATCATTTTTGTCAGCAACGAGACCGGAATGGGTGTCGTGCCGCTGGGCGAATTGACTCGCCGCTATGTCGATGAAGCCGGTTGGCTGCATCAAGCCCTGGCCGAGCGTTGTCAGCGTGTCGTCCTGACCGTCGCCGGCCTGCCCCTGACTTTGAAAGGAACTGCGTTATGACCTCATCCTGGTGGCTGAACCCGTGCCAACCGATCGACGCCCAGGCTGTCGAGCAGGCGCAAGCCCGTCAACAGCAACTGACCAAGCCGGCCGGCTCCCTCGGTCAACTTGAGTCGGTGGCGGTACAACTGGCCGGACTCCAGGGGCAGGTCAAGCCGAGTCTTGCGCGGGTGTCGATCGCGATTTTTGCCGGTGACCATGGTGTGGTGGCCGAGGGCGTGTCGGCCTACCCCCAGGAAGTCACCGGGCAGATGCTGCACAACTTCGTCAGCGGCGGTGCGGCGATCAGCGTATTGGCGCGGCAGTTGGGCGCCTCCCTGGAAGTGGTCGACCTGGGCACCATCACACCGTCGTTGAGCCTGGCGGGTGTGCGGCACCTGAACATTGGGCCCGGCACGGCGAATTTTGCCCAGGGGCCGGCGATGACCGTGGCGCAAGGTGAACAAGCGTTGCTGGCCGGTCACGACAGCGTGCAGCGTGCCATCGCGACGGGCGCGCAACTGTTCATCGGTGGCGAAATGGGCATCGGCAACACCACGGCCGCCAGCGCCCTGGCCTGTGCCTTGCTGGATTGCCCGGTGGCGCACCTGACCGGGCCGGGCACGGGGCTGGATGCGACGGGTGTCAGCCATAAAGCGCAGGTAATTGAACGCGCGTTGGTACTGCACGGCGCTCAGCGTGGCGATGCGCTGCAGACCCTGTTCAATCTCGGTGGGTTTGAAGTCGCCGCACTGGTCGGCGCCTACCTGGCGTGCGCCCAGCAAGGCGTTGCGGTGTTGGTGGACGGGTTCATCTGCAGTGTCGCGGCGTTGGTGGCGGTGCGCTTGAATCCATCGTGCCGGCCATGGCTGTTGTTCGCTCATCGCGGCGCCGAGCCGGGGCATCGTCATGTGCTGGAAACCCTGAAGGCCGAACCCTTGCTGGACCTCGGCTTGCGCCTGGGCGAGGGCAGTGGCGCGGCGTTGGCCGTGCCATTGCTGCGCCTGGCCTGCGACCTGCACGGGCAGATGGCGACGTTCGCCGAAGCGGCGGTGGCGGATCGCCCGGCATGATCTTGCATCTGGATCTGTTGCGTCACGGTGAAACCGAGCTCGGCGGCGGCCTGCGCGGCAGCCTCGACGATGCGCTGACGGACAAGGGCTGGGCGCAGATGCGCCAGGCGGTGGCGGAGCAGGGGCCTTGGGATCGCCTGGTCAGTTCGCCGTTGCAGCGCTGTGCGCGCTTCGCCGAAGAGCTGGCGGCGCAATCAGGACTGCCGATCGAGCTGGACAAAAACCTGCAGGAACTGCACTTCGGTGCCTGGGAAGGGCAGAGCGCTGCGGTACTGATGGAAACCGACGCCCAGGCCCTGGGTTTGTTCTGGGCTGATCCTTACTCGTTTACCCCGCCTGAGGGTGAACCGGTCGCGGACTTTTCCGCGCGGGTGCTGGCGGCGGTGGCGCGTTTGCATGCGCAGTACGCTGGCGAACGCGTGCTGCTGGTCAGTCATGGCGGGGTCATGCGCCTGTTGCTGGCTCACGCCCGTGGCTTGCCGCGCGAGCAGTTGCTCAATGTCGAAGTGGCTCATGGCGCGCTGTTCTCGTTGTCGGTCGAGCCCGGTGGCGTCTTGAAGGAAGTGCGCTGAACATGTTGCCATTCTGGATCGCCCTGCAATTTCTCAGCAGCCTGCCGATTCGTCTGCCTGGCATGCCGACGCCGGAGGAGCTGGGACGCTCGCTGCTGTTTTATCCGCTGGTGGGCTTGCTGTTCGGCGGCATTCTGTGGGGGTTGAACGGGTTGCTGCTGGGCGCGCCACTGTTGCTGCATGCGGCACTGTTGCTGACGACGTGGGTGCTGCTCAGCGGCGGGCTGCACCTGGACGGCCTGGCCGACAGCGCCGACGCCTGGCTGGGCGGATTCGGCGACCGCGAGCGCACGCTGACGATCATGAAGGATCCGCGTAGCGGACCGATCGCCGTGGTCACGCTGGTGTTGGTGTTGCTGCTGAAGTTTGCCGCGCTGGTCGCGCTGATCGAACAGCAGCAGGCCTTGGCCCTGATCTTCGTTCCCTTGATCAGCCGCAGTGCGTTGCTGGGGCTGTTCCTGACCACGCCCTATGTGCGTCCCGGCGGCTTGGGCCAGGCCCTGGCCGATCATCTTCCGCGATTGGCGGGCAAGCAGGTGTTGGCGGGCAGTGCCTTGCTGTGCGTGCTGATCTCTGGACTCAACGGTGTTTGGGCGCTGCTGCTCGCGGCGCTGATGTTTGCCTGGTTGAGGCAGGTGATGCTGCGCCGATTGGGCGGCACGACAGGCGACACGGCGGGGGCGTTGCTGGAATTGCTGGAAGTTGCGATCCTCGCAGGACTTGCACTTATCTAACCACGGGTATATACACGCACCATGCTCGACTCCCAATGTTTATGCATCAACCTGCGTCGCGCCGCCCGTGGCGTCAGCAGGCATTACGACGGCGCCCTCGATGGCTTCGGGATCAACGTTGCGCAGTATTCTTTGCTGTGCAACCTGCAGCGCCTGGATCAACCGAGTATTTCCACCCTCGCCGAGGCCATGGGCCTGGATCGCAGCACCCTCGGGCGCAATCTGCGGGTGCTGGAAGGCGAAGGGCTGGTGACCCTGGTCGAAGGCGAGGACATGCGCAATCGCATCGTCCTGTTGACCGAGGCGGGCGCCGAGCGCCTGAAAGCCGCCTTGCCGGCCTGGGAAGCGGCGCAACAGCGATTGGTCGATCGCCTGGGCGCGGAAAAGCGTGAGACCTTACTGAAATTGCTGGACGAACTGGCCTGAGGCCAGTTTTTTCGATTTTAAGCGGGTATATACCCGCGTATGGAGAACAAAAATGACCTCGATGTGGCGTACGTGCGGTTGGGTTTTGCTGGGAAGTGCGCTGATCCTGGCGTTGTCCCTGGGGGTGCGACACGGCTTCGGGCTGTTCCTGGCGCCTATGAGCGCCGAGTTCGGCTGGGGGCGTGAGGTCTTCGCCTTCGCCATCGCCCTGCAAAACCTGATCTGGGGCCTGGCGCAACCCTTCACCGGTGCCCTGGCCGACCGCTTTGGCGCGGCGAAAGTGGTGCTGGTCGGCGGTGTCCTGTACGCGGCGGGTTTGGTGTGCATGGGGCTTTCCGACTCGGCGGTGACCTTGTCCCTGAGCGCCGGCCTGCTGATCGGGATCGGCCTGTCCGGCACGTCCTTCTCGGTGATCCTCGGCGTGGTCGGGCGCGCGGTGCCGCCGGAAAAACGCAGCATGGGCATGGGTATCGCCAGTGCCGCCGGTTCGTTCGGCCAGTTCGCGATGCTGCCCGGCACGCTCGGGTTGATCGGCTGGCTCGGCTGGTCGGCGGCGTTGCTGGCGCTGGGTCTGCTGGTGGCGCTGATCGTGCCGCTGGTGGGCATGCTCAAGGACAAGCCGCTGCCGGTCATGGGCCACGAACAGACCCTTTCTGAAGCACTGCGCGAGGCCTGTTCCCATTCGGGATTCTGGCTGCTGGCGTTCGGCTTTTTTGTCTGTGGCTTCCAGGTGGTGTTCATTGGCGTGCACCTGCCGGCCTACCTGGTGGATCAACATCTGCCGGCGACGGTGGGCACCACGGTGCTGGCGCTGATCGGCCTGTTCAACATCTTCGGCACCTACACTGCCGGCTGGCTCGGTGGACGCATGTCCAAGCCGCGTTTGTTGACTGGCCTGTACTTGTTGCGAGCCGTGGTGATCGCACTGTTCCTGTGGGCGCCGGTGACGACGACCAGCGCCTACCTGTTCGGCATGGCCATGGGGTTCCTGTGGTTGTCGACCGTTCCCTTGACCAACGGCACCGTGGCCACCTTGTTCGGCGTACGAAACCTGTCCATGCTCGGTGGGATTGTTTTCCTGTTTCACCAGCTCGGGTCGTTTCTCGGTGGCTGGCTGGGCGGGGTGGTGTATGACCGGACCGGGAGCTACGACTTGATCTGGCAGGTGGCGATTCTCTTGAGCCTGATGGCGGCGGCCCTGAACTGGCCCGTGCGTGAGCGGCCGGTGGCGCGCCTGCAAAGCCAGATGAGTGCAACATGAACAGGCTCTGGCCGCGGGCCCTGATCATCGCTGCCTGCGCCTTGTTGCTGACCCTGGCCTGGTGGGGCTGGCATCAGGGCGGCCTGGCGTTGATGCAGCTGGGTATGGGGGTGTGCTAGAGACTTGCTAGGAGGAAGTGAGGGCGAGTAACTTCAATCTCACACGAATTCTCAAGGAAGCACCGATATGCTGATGCGCTGGTTGGCGGTTCCCGCGTTACTGGTAGCCTTTACCGGATTGGCTCAGGCGCAAGAGTGCCCGACGCTGCTGCAAGGCTCGTTGCCCAAGTTGCGTGCCAATGAATCCATCGATCTGTGCCAGCGCTTCGCCGGCAAGCCGCTGGTGGTGGTCAATACCGCCAGCTTCTGTGGGTTTGCCCCGCAGTTCAAAAGCCTTGAGGCGCTCAATCAGCGTTACAAGGAGCAGGGACTGGAAGTGATCGGTGTGCCATCCAATGACTTCAAGCAGGAGTCCAAGGACGGCGCCGAAACAGCCAAGGTCTGCTACGTGAACTACGGCGTGACTTTCACCATGACCGAGCCGCAAAAAGTCCGTGGTGACGATGCAACGCACCTGTTCAAGGTACTCGCCACACAGAGCAGCGCGCCGAAGTGGAATTTCTACAAGTACGTTGTCGATCGCCAAGGCAAGGTGGTTGCCAGTTTCTCCAGCCTGACCAAGCCCGATGATCCCGAGTTCATTGAGGCGGTGGAGAAGGCCCTGGCTTCGCCACCATTGGCTTCCACCCCCTGATCTGTGGGATAGGGCTCGCTCGCGAAATACCCAAAAGCCCCGCGCTCTCTGTAGGAGCGAGCCTGCTCGCGATGGACTTGAGAGCGCCGCGGGGTGCCAGGCTTCACGCATTATCGTTGACGTCCATCGCGAGCAGGCTCGCTCCTACAAAAAAGCCCCGCGTTCTGCCGAAGATCGCGGGGCTTTTTTGATTCAGGCGGCGAGTGTTTCAGGCTCGCCGACGCTCATCAGAAGCGGTAAGTCGCGCCGATACCGAAACCGTTCGCCCAGTTTTCGTACTTGGCGCTGTAGGCCTGGTTGCGTGGAGCGCCGTTGCTGTTGTTGACCTTGACTGACTCTTCACGCAGGTACGAGTACGCCAAGTCGATGGTCAGGTCGTCGGTCGGGCTCCAGCCGGCGCCCAGGCTGAAAATCTTGCGATCGCCAGTCGGGATGCGTGGAGAGCGGTTTTCATTGTTGGTCGGCGACTGGTCGACGGACAGACCGGTACGCAGCACCCACTGCTTGTTCAACTGGTAGGAAGCGCCGATGGCGTGAGCCCAGGTGTCGTGCCAGTTTTGCTCTTCAGTGATGGTGCCGAACAGGGGGGTCAAGGTCGCTGGAACACCGCTGTTCTCAACGCTGATTTCTTTCAAGCGGCTCCAGCGAGTCCAGGTGCTGCCTGCGTAGAGGGTCCATTGGTCGTCCAGTTGATGAGTAACCGAAAAGTCGACCGACTCAGGCGTGGTGATGTCCAGCGAAGCGTCGTACTTCTGGTTCGGGTTCTGACGCAGGTTCGTGAGGAAGCCATAGTTGACCTTGGTGTCACCCTCGAGTTTGTACTTCACTTTCGAGTGGTAGGTCAGGCCGACGCGAGTGCTGTCGGTGGCTTGCACCAGGATACCGATGTTGTAGCCCAGAGCGGTGTCGTCGCCCTTGATCTTGACTTCGCCATCCGGTGCGCGCGGGTTCAGCGACAGGTTCGATTCCAGCTTGCCGTCAATGCGGTTGATGGTCGGACCGAAACCGATCGACACCTTGTCGTTGAAGGCGTAGCTGACGGTTGGCTGCAGGGTCACGATCGTGACTTCACTCTTGCTGCCAAAGTATTTACCGGCGAAGCCGTTCTCGTAGTCGGTCACCAGGCCGAATGGAGCATAGACGCCGAAGCCGACTGCCCACTGGTCATCGAGTGGCTTTACGTAGTAGCCCATGGGCACGCCCATGAAAGGGACCATGTCACCTTTGTTGGTGCCGCTATTGGGGCGGGAGCTGGCATCACTGATGTCAGCGTGTGCGTCAATGAATGCAACGCCACCGGTCACTTGTTCGCGCTTGAGGCGAGACATGCCGGCAGGGTTGCCAAAAACGGTGGATGCGTCGTCGGCAGAAGAAGATCGCCCGGCAAAACCTGTCCCCATCCCGCTGATGCTTTGTTCGTTGAGGGCAAAACCACTTGCGAAGAGTTGGGTGGATGCCAAGGCAACGGCGAGGCTAATGGTGGTTTTGAGCATTACTTTTTTCATTATTAGAACTCCTGGTGATCACCGGGGCGAAAATTACCAACATTTTCGTCCCAGCGCCATAGGCTGTAATGCTTGATTTAGAGCGGTTTTGTAGGACAATCCGACCAGATTCGCTGCCAGTTGAGCGATCTTTGGATCCAGGGATTTCAGCAGGCGACCAGATTCATCGGTGCAACACAGGTTTGCCAGGCGCAGGTGAAGTCTCTCAGGCGCCCCTGGGGCTGGAAAGTCTGGCGCCAGATTCGGGCCATGCCCAGCAGGTCGTCTGCTTCGGGGAGGGGGGTGTTCTGTTCTTCGACCAGCAGCCAGGCGATGGCGGTGGCGTAACGCAGGTTGACGGTCAATTCCAGGTGCGGGCCGCTGAGGAATGCATGTTGGCTGGCCAGGCCTCGGACCAGGCTTGCGCGTTCCGGATCGAGTGCCAGGTAATGGTCCCAGAGTGCCTGGTGGCGGGGTTCGGCGATTCGGTACAGGCCGTGTCCACGGCGGTCATGCAGGGCGGAACCAAGGGCTGACTGGCTGGCGGCGATGCCTAGCAGCAGGGATTCGGCGGTTGCGCTATGGCGTCCAAGGTAGATCAAGGTCGGACGGATCACAAAGCGGCACAGTTCGCTGGCAGCGATACCCATAAAACCCTCGATACATCAATTTGGCGACGAACCTGAAAGGCTTTGGCAGCGGTGAATCGACTCAGGCTCGTCGGAAGCGGATCAAGCCGCTTGAGTTGAAGTCTAGTGTCATATTCACCGCGTAAAGGACTGTTTTTAAAATATTTGTGCCTGCGAGTTATAAACCTTATATCTATCCGTGCTTAGTCATCGTGAAACGTGGGGCAACAAAAAGCCCCGCTTTTCGGGCGGGGCTCTTGAGTGTTTCAGCCTTGCGGGCGTTTCAGGCGACCAGGGCCTGGCGCGTACGCTCGATCACCGCCTGCAGCGGTTCGGCGCTGGAGTACTGGTCGGGGTACAGGCGTTCGCTGTGACGGGCGATGCCGTGTTCGTTGACCAGGGTAAAGCTGAAACAGCCTTTGCGAGCGGCCATGATCAGGCAGTTCATCGGTGCAAAAGCGTTGGTAAGGGTGCGGATAGCATCCTGGGTGTGGATTTGAGTAGACATAGTCATTGGGTGTTCCTACAAGCGACACGGATAAGAGCCGTGCAAAATTAAAACGTTCCAGTAACGACGACCACCGTTGGTCGAACGAAGAACCCGACTGGAACAAAGCAGCCAGTTTGAAGCGCTGATAATTGGCGCGCTTGGGCTGGCAGGTAGGTACTTAGGAGGGCAGGCAGCACATCAAGGGCAAAGGTTCTGGGCCCGGGGTGAAGATCCTGATCAATTTGCAGGCTGGTTCGGTCAGAGTAAGCGAGCCTGGCAACACCCTTTGCTTTCGATTCAAAGGCTGTGTTGGCGCAAGATTTACCTGGAAACCATCGAGGTGGCCGATCCCGCTTTTTCGGTAGCGGCTTCCTGTGGGAAGGCTGCGCCGGGGGGATTTGTTCGACCAGAATTGACTTTCAGCTTGGTACTAACGCCGCGGATACTAACGGATTGAACAGGCAAAGGGAAGGGCGTTGGCAAAAAATCCTGGATGTTCGCTTGGCAGCTTCCTTCGCTGGCAACTGGACGAGGCTTGGAAACTGTTCGGTCATCGCGCGCAATCCGACCGGCGGTCATCGCTGAAAGCGTGCTGGGGCGCGGGTTTGCCGGGGGGTTATCCCCAGTAATCAAGAAAATTGCGCCGAAAAAACCCGGTGATATAACCGTCCAGAAGGTAGTTGTGCACATTAGTTGCGCGGACTGTCACCGTGCTGTCATCCAGCCTTCAAGCGCAGTGGGTGCCTGTAACCAAAATTTAAGTCAATGAAAAACATCGCTTTTTTTAACTGGTGAAAAAATCGTCAGTTTGACTGCAGGCCCCATTCCATAAGCCTTTGCGCGAGTTCAATGACGGTTGTCCACTGAGTTATCCACAGCTTCTGTGGATTGTCCCGAGCGCTTGCTCTAGGACGGGCGTGCCGGGTTTTTTTCGGCTTTACCTGTAAGAAAAAGAGAGTAGAGTGGCGCGCCTTCCGATCTGCCCACAGTGTTTTATGAAGTTTCGTACACCACCTCCTTCCTCTTCCGCCAAATCGTCCACGGTTGCCTCCCCCAAGCGCTTTTCGATGCGGGTGGCCGAGTGGTTGCTGGACAGCCCGCGCCTGGGCGAAAACCCCAACGTCAAACACATCGCCGGACGTTTGCTCAAGCAACCGGCCCGTGAGGGCGTCGTCGCTGCGCAGAGCCGGCTGGGGCAACTGATGTGCCGTGAATGCGGCAACGCCCGGGATCGCCGGATTGGCCAGGATCTCTTGCGTCAGGCCGCGCGGGCAGGGGACCTGCGTGCGCAGCAGGAACTGGGTTTGCTCGAAGACTGAGCTGTCCAAGACCTGACGCCTTGGTTAACCTTCAGGCTTTATTTCAATGGCAGGAGTGGCTATGGCTATGGACTTGACCAGCGCATTGCTGGGGCTGGCGGGCGCGGCGCTGCCGTTGCTGGTGTTGGCCTGGCAACTGCAGCGCCGGGCGAGCACCGCTCAGGCCCAGGCGTCGCTGCTGGAAGAACGCCTGGCCACGGCGCATCTGGCGCAGGATGGCCTGAATGCGCAACTCGAGGCTTGTCGCGATGAAATCGCTGACCTGGGTCAGGCCAACGCTGCCAAACAGGCGGACCTCGCCGCCGTGCGGCGTGAGGTCGAGTTGCTGCAGATCGAGCGTGACGATGCCCGCGATGCGGCCCACGCCTGGAACATCGAACGCGCCGGCAAAGAAGCCGAACTGCGCCGCCTCGACGCCCAGGCCGCGTCCCTCAATGCCGAGTTGCGTGAGCAACAGGAAAGCCATCAGCAGCGCCTCAACGACCTGCAGGGCTCGCGAGACGAGTTGCGTGCGCAGTTCGCCGAGTTGGCGGGGAAAATCTTCGATGAGCGCGAGCAGCGTTTTGCCGAAACCAGCCAGCAGCGCCTGGGGCAATTGCTCGATCCATTGAAGGAGCGCATCCAGTCGTTTGAAAAACGCGTCGAGGAAAGTTATCAGGCCGAAGCCCGGGAGCGCTTTTCCCTGGCCAAGGAACTGGAGCGCCTGCAACAGCTCAACCTGCGCCTGAGCGACGAAGCCACCAACCTGACCCGCGCCTTGAAAGGACAGAAGACCCAGGGCAACTGGGGCGAGTTGATTCTGGAGCGCGTGCTTGAGCACGCGGGGCTTGAGAAGGGGCGCGAGTACCAGACCCAGGTCAATCTCAAGGGCCCGGACGGCGAGCGTTTCCAGCCCGACGTGATCATCTACCTGCCGGGCGACAAGCAGGTGGTGGTCGATTCCAAGGTCAGCCTGACGGCCTATCAGCAGTACGTGGCGGCCGAAGACGAAGCCATCGGCCAGATCGCCATCAAGCAGCACGTGCTGTCGCTGCGCAATCACGTCAAGGGCTTGGCCGGCAAGGACTACAAACGTCTGGACGGCTTGCACAGCCTGGATTTCGTCCTGTTGTTCGTGCCGATCGAAGCGGCGTTTTCCGCCGCGTTGCAGGCTGAGCCCACGCTGTTCCAGGAAGCCTTCGACCGCAACATCGTGATCGTCAGCCCGACCACGCTGCTGGCGACCCTGCGTGTCATCGACAGCCTGTGGAAACAGGAGCGGCAAAGCCAGAACGCCCGGGAAATCGCCGAGCGGGCCGGCTGGCTGTACGACAAGTTCGTGCTGTTCATCCAGGATCTGGACGAGGTGGGCAATCGCTTGCAGCAACTGGACAAGGCCTACAGCTCGGCGCGCAACAAACTGACAGAAGGCCGCGGCAACCTGGTCAGCCGCAGCGAGCAGCTCAAGTTGCTGGGGGCGCGGGCGAGCAAGAGCTTGCCGGCGGATTTGCTGGAGCGGGCGATGACCGATGTGGACGGCTTGGTCGAGTTGCCGGAATAAACCAAAAAGCATCGCGGGCAAGCCCGCTCCCACAGGGTTAAGGGTCGTTCACATAATCTGCGTCCAACGCAAAACCTGTGGGAGCGGGCTTGCCCGCGAAGGCGTCAGAAGCTATGCCACGGGATTAAAGCCAGCAACATTACAACGGCAAATGCCGACTCAACAACGCCCGCAACGCCGCCGGTTTCACCGGCTTGGCCAAATAATCCAACCCCGCCGCATGCACCTGGGCCATGGTCTCGGGCCGACCGTCGGCGCTGATCACCACGCCGGGCACCGGCTCGCCCAATCGTGTGCGCAGCCAGGCCATCAGCTCGGTCCCGGTTTCGCCGTCGTCCAGGTGGTAATCCACCAGCGCCAGTTGCGGGCGCAAGCCATCGCCGAGCAGGGCCATGCACTCCTGGCGGTTGCGCGCGGTCCAGACCTGGCAGCCCCAGCGGGTAAGCAGGCTGTTCATGCCGATCAGGATGCTGTCTTCGTTGTCGATGCACAGCACATGGGCGCCGCTGGGTAGCTTGCCATTGAGTTCGATCGCCTTGTTCGGCAGCGCGGCTTGCGCGCGGGCCAGGGGCACGGTGACGCTGAACACGCTGCCGCGCCCCGGCCACGAGCGTACGCGCAACGTGTGCCCCAGCACGCGACATAATCCGTCGGCGATCGCCAGCCCCAGCCCAAGCCCTTTTTCGGCGCGGGTCTGATGGCTGTCGAGGCGTTTGAATTCTTCGAAGATCACCTGTTGCTTGTCTTCCGGTATGCCTGGCCCACGGTCCCACACTTCCAAGCACACCTCGCCCTGGCGACGACGCACGCCCAGCAGCACCGGCCCTTTGGCATAGCGGAACGCGTTGGTCAGGAAATTCTGCAGGATGCGGCGCAACAGCTTTATGTCGCTGTCGATGCGCAACTTGCTGCTCCTGACGCGAAATTCCAGGCCCTGGTCCCGCGCCAGCGCCTTGAACTCGGCACCCAGGGTGGTGAACAACTCATCGAGCGCGAACGGCTTGGCATCCGGGTTGATCTTGCCGTTTTCCAGGCGGGAAATATCCAGCAAATCGCTGATCAGGTCTTCGGCCGAGCGCAGCGAACTGTCCAGGTGCTGGACCAGTTTTTGCGCCTCGGTGGACAAGCCGTCGTCCTGGTGCGTCAGGGCGGCGGAGAACAGGCGCGCGGCGTTCAACGGTTGCATGAGGTCATGGCTGACGGCTGCCAGGAACCTGGTTTTCGACTGGTTCGCCGCCTCGGCGGTGCCCTTGGCTTCGGTGAGGGCCACGTTGAGTTGCGACAGCTCGTGGGTGCGTTCGGTGACGCGCTGCTCCAGGCCTTCGTTGGCCTCGGTCAACGCCTGCTCGGCTTCGCGGAACGCGGTGATGTCGGTGAAACTCATGACGAAACCGCCACCGGGCATCGGGTTGCCGATCAGTTCGATCACCCGGCCATTGGGAAACAGCCGCTCGGAAGTATGCGCCCGACCCTGGCGCATCCAGTGCAGGCGTCGCGCGACGTGCACTTCGGCTTCGCCGGGCCCGCACAGGCCGCGCTCGGCGTTGTAGCGGATGATGTCAGCAATCGGCCGGCCGACGCTGATCAGGCCGTCCGGGTAGTTGAACAGCTCCAGGTAGCGGCGGTTCCAGGCCACCAGTTTCAGCGACTGGTCGACCACGCTGATGCCCTGGGTGATGTTCTCGATCGCGCCTTGCAGCAGCGCGCGGTTGAATTGCAGGACTTCCGAGGCTTCGTCGGCGATGCGCACGACGTCTTCGAGCTGCATCTCCCGGCCTTCAATGGCGGCTTTCACCACGGCGCGAGTCGATGAAGCGCCCAGTACACCCGCGAGCAATCGTTCGGTGTGGGCGATCCATTCACCATCGGCGTTCTGGTTCGGATTGAAGCCCTTGCCCTGGCGGTAGGCAAAACGGATGAAGCTCTGCCGCGCGCGTTCTTCACCGACGAAGCGTGCGGCCAGTTGCAGCAGATCGTCGATCTGTACCGCGAGCAGCGAGCGTGCGCTGGGCCGGGCGCTGATTTCCTGGCCGATGAAGCGCCCGGCCTGCCAGTGCTCCGACACGCGGGTGCGCGACAGCACCGAGACCCAGGCGAACAGTGTGAAGTTGCCCGCCAGCGACAGCACCACGCCCTGGGTCAGCGGGGTGATCGGCAGGTTCAGCGGGTTGCTGTGCAGCCAGGCCAGGCCCGGGAAACTGCTCAGGGACAAACCGAGGCTGTGGGCGGCAATCGGCAGGATCAGCGTGTAGAACCAGAGAAAGGTACCGGCGGCGAGGCCGGCAAATACGCCGCGGCGGTTGGCCTGTTTCCAGTACAGCGCGCCGAGCATCGCCGGTGCCAGTTGCGTCACGGCGGCGAAGGCGATCTGGCCGATGGTCGCCAGGCTGGCGGTCGATCCCAGCAGGCGATAACTGACGTAGGCCAGCAGCAGGATGACCACGATGGTCACGCGGCGCACCGACAGCATCCACTGGCGGAACACCTCGAACGGGCGCTCGGCATTGTTGCGCCGCAGTAGCCAGGGCAGCAGCATGTCGTTGGAGACCATGGTCGACAGCGCCACGCTGGCCACGATCACCATGCCGGTGGCCGCCGATGCGCCGCCGATAAAGGCCAGCAACGCCAGGGCAGGGTGAGCCTGGGCCAGCGGGAGGCTGATGACGAAGGAGTCCGGCAGCACGGAACTGGGCAGCATCATCTGCCCCGCCAGCGCGATCGGCACGACGAACAGGGCCGCCAGGGCCAGGTAGGCCGGGAACACCCATTTGGCCAGGCGCAGATCCTGCGGGTCGATGTTCTCGACCACGGTCACGTGGAACTGCCGCGGCAGGCAGATGATCGCCATCATTGCCACGCCGGTCTGCACCACCATCGATGGCCAGTTAATGGTCTCTTTCCAGTATTCCTCGAGGCGCGGGGCGAGCATGGCCTGGTCGAACAGGTCATCGAAGCCGTCGTACAGGCCGAAGGTCACGTAGGCGCCAACCGCGAGGAAAGCGAACAGCTTGACCAGCGACTCGAACGCAATCGCCAACACCATGCCGCGGTGGTGTTCCGTGGCGTCGAGGTTGCGCGTGCCGAAGACAATGGTGAACAACGCCAGGACCAGGGACACCACCAGCGCGGTGTCCTGCGCGCGAACCCCCATGGCATCGGCGCCGGCGCCGATCAACAGGTTCACGCCGAGCACGATGCCCTTGAGCTGCAACGCGATGTAGGGCAGCACGCCGACCAGGCAGATCAGGGCCACCACCACCGCCAGGGATTGCGATTTGCCATAGCGGGCGGCGATGAAGTCGGCAATGGAGGTGATGTTCTCCTGCTTGCTGATCATCACCATTTTCTGCAGAACCCACGGCGCACCGATCAACAGCAGGATCGGCCCGAGGTAGATTGGCAGGAAGGACCACAGCTGCTCGGCCGCCTGGCCTACCGCGCCGAAGAAGGTCCAGCTGGTGCAGTAGACCGCCAGCGAAAGGCTGTACACCCAGGCCCGCATCCGCGGCGGCAAGGGCGCGCTGCGACGGTCGCCGTAGAAGGCGATGGCGAACATAATGGCCATATAGGCCAGGGCGACGACGGCAATCAGCCCGCTGGACAGCGACATGGGAACTCCAGGCAACCAAAGACACCCGGGCCTCCCGCCCGGACTGACAGTCTCGCACGATGGCCGGGGTTAGTCAGTGTCGACCAAGGTCGTGGCGTGGCGGGGTGTCGCAGCAGATTGATGGTGCCTGTGCTGCCCTCATCGCGAGCAGGCTCGCGAAGGCGGCCTCACTGACTCAACGCAATCTCGATCAACCGATGCAACTCCTCAAACTCCAGCGGCGCCTCGGAAAACAGGATGCGAAACACAATAGGCGCAGCCACCATGTTGATCAGCCGGTCGACATCAGGTTTGGGTTGGTCCGGGTAGCGATCGAGGATGACCTGCAGTTGCCCGCCGATGATCGTCGCGCAATAGCTGGGCTTGAGGCTCGATTGCACGTCGCGCAGCATGTTGCGCCCAGGGGCGGAGCTCATTTCGTCCAGGTACTGATCCGCCCAGGCCCGCACATCGCCCAGCAGGCTGCCGGTGTTGGGCGACTCGGTTTCCGGTTGCATGCGGGCCAGGGCGACGTCCGCCAGCAGCGCCGACAGATCCCCCCAGCGCCGATAAATGGTCGAAGGCGTGACCCCCGCGCGCGCGGCGATTTGCGGCACGGTGACGCTGGCGCGGTCTTGCTCTTCGAGCAGTTCGCGCACCGCGGTATGGATCGATTCCTGTACCCGGGCGCTGCGGCCGCCGGGACGTAAAGTGGGCGCTGTCATTGCGTGTTTCCTGTTTCGCGGGGCTCTGTAGGGCCATGCATCTGACCTTAACACAAAGAATTTGCTTTAAGCGCCAGTCGGTAGCACACTCCGCAAAAGCAAAAAATTAGCTTTTGTGGAGTGTTGCCCATGTCCAGTTCTCATTCACACCGTGCAAGCTTGGGGTTCCTGGCCATCACCTTGCTCAGTTTTCTGGCGGCTTCCACGGCGCCGACGCCGTTGTATCACTTGTATCAGGAGCAGCTGCAATTTTCCGCTGCCATGCTCACCCTGATTTTCGGCGTCTATGCCCTCAGCCTGCTGGCCGCGCTGCTGACCGTGGGTTCGCTCTCGGACTACCTGGGACGCAAGCCGGTGATTTTCACTGCTGTCGTGCTCAATAGCGTGGCGATGCTGTTGTTCATTTACGCCGATAGCGTCGCCTGGTTGATTGGTGCCCGGGTGCTGCAAGGTTTCGCCACCGGCATGGCGACCGCCGTGCTCAGTGCCACCTTGCTGGATGTCGATCGCCAGCAGGGGCCGCTGATCAACAGCGTTGCGCCCTTGCTCGGCATGGCTATGGGCGGCATGGGTTGCGGCTTGTTGGCGCAGTTCGCACCCGCGCCCCTGCAGTTGACTTACTGGCTGCTCCTCGCCCTGTTTGCGTTGCAGGCCGTGTATGTCTGGCGTTTGCCAGAGAGCGTATCGCCCCAGGCCGGGGCCTGGGCATCGTTGCGCCCGACATTGCATGTGCCTGTTCAAGCGCGTTCGACCCTGTGGCGGGTATTGCCGCTCAACGTGGCGACCTGGGCGCTTGGCGGTTTTTACGCATCGCTGGCACCGTCGCTGGTGCGTACGGCCACCGGTTCGACCTCGAACCTGATTGGCGGAGCTACGGTCGCGGCCTTGACGTTGACCGGTGCCTCGATGATTTTCACCCTGCGTAACCAACCCGCCGGCAAAGCGCTGCAGTTGGGCACCAGTTTGCTGCCGACGGGTATCGTCCTGATCCTGCTGGGTGTGCACAGCGCCAGTCTGCCCCTGTTTTTCCTGGGCACACTCGTGGCCGGCTGTGGTTTCGGTGCCGGATTCCTTGGTGCCGTACGCAGCCTGGTGCCCCTGGCCTTGCCCCATGAGCGGGCTGGATTGATGTCGGCGTATTACGTGCTCAGTTACCTGGCGTTCTGCCTGCCGTCGTTCCTGGCCGGAAACCTGACGCATACGTTCGGCCTGGTGGCGACTGCCGATGGCTATGGTGCGGGGCTGATCATCCTGTCCGTCGGCGCCTTGCTGATGTCGTTGCGGCAACGCAGGGCCCGGGTGTGCGTTGCATGTGATTGATTGTTTATCTGTAAAATAGATAACAGTTAGAGAAATTACCCGTTATATAGATATTCGATTCGGATCTAACATGGGCTCCACCTCACGAGAGGACAGGAGTTCGCCATGACATGCCCCAATACCCTCAAGCCCGGTTTCAAACCGTTTAGCCATTTGCAGCACCCGCGCGAAGTCATTCGCCAATTCACCCCCAACTGGTTCGCCGCCACCATGGGCACCGGGGTGCTGGCCTTGGCGCTGGTGCAATTACCCGTTGCCAGTCCAGTGCTGCACGCCATTGCCGAAGCCCTTTGGCTGTTCAATATCGTGCTGTTCCTGTTGTTCACGGCGCTGTACGCGGCGCGCTGGGTGATGTTTTTCGATGAGGCGCGGCGGATTTTTGGCCACTCCACGGTATCGATGTTTTTCGGCACGATCCCCATGGGCCTGGCGACCATCATCAACGGCTTTCTGCTGTTCGGCTTGCCGCGCTGGGGCGACGGCGTGATCCACCTTGCCGAGGCCTTGTGGTGGCTGGACGTGGCGATGTCGGTGGCGTGCGGGGTGCTGATTCCCTTCCTGATGTTCACTCGCCAGGAGCACAGCATCGATCAGATGACCGCGGTCTGGCTGTTGCCGGTGGTGGCAGCGGAAGTGGCGGCCGCCAGCGGTGGCTTGCTGGCGCCGCACCTGGCCGATGCCCATGGGCAACTGGTGATGCTGGTGACCAGCTACGTGCTCTGGGCATTTTCCCTGCCGGTGGCGTTCAGCATCCTGACGATTCTGCTGCTGCGCATGGCGCTGCATAAACTGCCCCACGAAAACATGGCCGCGTCGAGCTGGCTGGCACTCGGACCGATTGGTACCGGTGCGCTGGGCATGTTGCTATTGGGCGCCGATTCACCGGTCATCTTTACCGCCAACGGTTTGCCGGGTGTCGGTGAAATTGCCGCGGGGCTGGGCCTGGTCGCCGGGATCACCCTGTGGGGCTTTGGCCTGTGGTGGATGCTGATGGCCGTGCTGATCACCCTGCGTTATCTGCGCGCAGGCATTCCTTTCAATCTCGGCTGGTGGGGTTTCACCTTTCCGTTGGGCGTCTATTCTTTGGCAACGTTGAAACTGGCCAGCACGCTGCACCTGACGTTTTTCAGTGTCTTTGGGTGTGTGCTGGTGAGCCTGCTGATCGTGATGTGGCTGATCGTCGCCAAGCGTACGGTGCAAGGTGCCTGGCGCGGCGAGCTGTTTGTCTCGCCGTGCATTGCAGGATTGAAGAAATAACCGGCAAAGATTAGGTAATGTGTGGCCTGGATCGACGTGCGACATTCCAAGACTGTATCCAGGCCACTCGCTACCCACTCATAAGCTTCAGGGACACATGGAAGATGAGTCACCCTTCACAGTTCACCTTGCTGCGCACCCGGCGCTTCCTGCCGTTCTTCGTGACCCAGTCCCTCGGGGCGTTCAACGACAACATCTTCAAGCAGTCGTTGATCCTTGCCATCCTGTACAAGCTGTCGATCGAAGGTGACCGTTCGATCTGGGTCAATCTGTGCGCGCTGCTGTTCATCCTGCCGTTTTTCCTGTTCTCGGCGCTGGCCGGGCAGTTCGGTGAGAAATTCGCCAAGGACGCGCTGATCCGCCTGATCAAGCTCGGGGAGATCGTCATCATGGCGGTGGGCGCGGTGGGCTTCCTGTTCGATCACCTGTCGTTGATGCTGCTGGCGCTGTTCGCCATGGGCACACACTCGGCGCTGTTCGGGCCGGTGAAGTATTCGATCCTGCCCCAGGCCCTGCGTGAAGATGAGCTGGTGGGTGGCAACGGCCTGGTGGAAATGGGCACTTTCCTGGCAATCCTGGCCGGGACCATCGGTGCCGGCATCATGATGTCGTCCAGTCACTACGCGCCAGTGGTGTCCACCGCGATCATCGCTATCGCCGTGCTCGGTTACCTGGCCAGCCGCGGTATTCCACGGGCGGCGGCGGCCTCACCGCAAATGCGCTTGAACTGGAACATCTTCAGCCAGTCCTGGGCCACGTTGAAACTGGGCCTTGGGCAGACCCCGGCGGTGTCGCGTTCGATTGTCGGCAACTCCTGGTTCTGGTTTGTCGGGGCGATCTACCTGACGCAGATCCCGGCCTATGCCAAGGAGTGGATGCACGGCGACGAAACCGTCGTGACCCTGATCCTGACGGTATTCTCGGTCGGCATCGCCGTGGGTTCGATGCTCTGCGAGAAACTCTCCGGGCGCAAAGTCGAAATCGGCCTGGTGCCGTTCGGTTCTTTCGGGTTGACCGTGTTTGGCCTGTTGCTGTGGTGGCATTCCGGCGGGATTCCTGACAATGCCCTGGGCCATGGCTGGCTCGAGATCCTCGGGTTTGGCCACGCCTGGCTGGTGTTGCTCGACATCCTCGGCCTGGGGGTGTTCGGCGGTTTCTACATCGTGCCGCTGTATGCCCTGATCCAGTCACGCACCGCCGAGAACGAACGGGCCCGGGTGATCGCCGCCAACAACATTCTCAACGCGCTGTTCATGGTGGTGTCGGCGATCGTCTCGATCATCCTGCTGAGCCTGGTCAAGCTGTCGATCCCGCAATTGTTCCTGGTGGTGTCGTTGCTGAACATCGGCGTCAACGCCTACATCTTCAGGATCGTTCCCGAGTTCACCATGCGTTTCATGATCTGGCTGCTCAGCCATTCCATGTACCGCGTGGAGCATCGCAACCTCGACCTGATTCCCGATGAGGGGGCGGCGTTGCTGGTGTGCAATCACGTGTCGTTCGTCGATGCCTTGCTGATTGGCGGT
Source organism: Pseudomonas sp. GM78 (assembly GCF_000282475.1). Classification (GTDB taxonomy): domain Bacteria; phylum Pseudomonadota; class Gammaproteobacteria; order Pseudomonadales; family Pseudomonadaceae; genus Aquipseudomonas. The sequence goes on along the minus strand of NZ_AKJF01000201.1, from coordinate 79,138 downwards.
GCGGTGCGTCGGCCGATCCGCTTCGTGATGTACTACAGGATCTACAACTTGCCGGTGCTCAATTTCATCTTTCGTACCGCGGGGACGATACCGATCGCGGGTCGTCAGGAAGACATCCAGATCTACGAAAAGGCCTTCACGCGCATCGCGCAATATCTGAAGGACGGAGAGTTGGTGTGCATCTTCCCCGAGGGCAAGTTGACCGCCGATGGCGAGATCAACGAGTTCAAGGGCGGGCTCACGCGTATTCTCGAAGAAACCCCGGTGCCGGTCATTCCCCTGGCATTGCAGGGGTTGTGGGGCAGCTTCTTCAGCCGCGATCCGGGCAAGGGGCTGTTTCGCCGCTTGTGGTCGCGGGTGACGCTGGTGGCGGGACCGATGGTGGCCGTTGAAGCGGCGCAGCCGGCCAAGCTACAGGCAATGGTGGGTGAACTGCGTGGCGCGGTGCGCTGACCCGGATATCACCCCGCCATCGTCAGCCGGTTACGCCCCTCGCGCTTGGCGACGTACAATGCGCTGTCGGCCCTGCGCAACAGGCTCTCGGCGGATTCGCCGGGCAGCAGGGTCGAGCAGCCGAGGCTGACCGTGAGCTCAACGGTGCGGCCATCGGCTGGATAATCCTCGGTCTGCGCTGCGAACCGCAGGCGTTCGCCGACCAGGGCCGCCGCTTCCCGGCTGGTGTTGGACAGCAGGATCAGGAACTCTTCGCCGCCGTAGCGAAACACCATGTCGACATTACGCAGCTGGTTCTTGATCGAGGCGGCCACCGCCTTGAGCACGTCATCACCGGCGCTGTGCCCATGGGTGTCGTTGATCTGCTTGAAGTGATCGATGTCCAGCATCAACAGCGACAGGGGCTGCATATGCCGTCGTGCCAGTTCGATTTCCCGCTGCAGCGTCTGGTCCATGGCGATGCGATTGCCAGTGTCCGTCAGCGGATCGCGCAATGCACTCTGGGTGGCGGCGCGGTACAGCAGGGTATTGCGCATCGGGAAGAGCAGGGCGGCCAGCAGGGACTCGAGGTTGGCCTGTTCCTGTTCGCTGAAACGCTGGTTGCGACGAAAGATCAGTTCGCCCAGGTGCTCGCCTTCGTGGCTCAGGCTGTAGCTGATCGAGTGGTGGCCCCGAAGGCCGAACTCCAGGCGCAAGTCGCTGCTCTTGTGCAGGTAGCTCAAGGCATCAAGGGGGACCAGTCGTTGGATTTCGCGGTAGAACAGCCCGAGTATGCGTTGCGGCTCAAGGCTGGTTTGCAGCTGCAGGTTCAATTGCTGACGCATCTGCGCGAGGCTGACGGGCCTCTCCAGTATCGGTGGCTGCTGACCAAAGCCCAGGCGTTGCAATTTGGCGCTGTCAAAGTCAATTGCGTTGGTCTGGGAAGGTGGTTTCATATGGCGTGCGCCCTTAAGCAGTAAGGCTGTCTTACAAGCTGGGTGCGAGCGGCTCCAGGCCGCGCGTCATACTGGTCCGTCAGTCCCGTAGGACATTTCGTACAAGCTTAATCTGCTTTATCGCAGATTAGTAATCGGCAATTTGGCCTCGCAACCTCGGCTTTCCCACAGCTGGTTCGGACAAATGTGGAGCGAAAGTCGTGCCATTTAGCTGGATTTAGCAAAAACCCTTATATATCAATAGATTGATGGTGGTTAAAGTTGGCGAGGGGAATTTTTCGACGGTTGTTTGACTGAATGCACGTTGTCGTTGTTGTGCCGCGTCGGGAAGTCGACGCGGCACAAAAGCGACGGACGGTATTACTGGGCGTTGAACGCCTGGCCGTTGATACCGCTGCTGTCCGGGCCCATCAGGTAGAGGTAGACCGGCATGATCTCCTCGGGCGTAGGGTTGTTCAGCGGGTTTTCACCCGGATACGCCTGGGCGCGCATGCTGGTGCGAGTGGCCCCCGGATTGATGCTGTTGGAGCGGACCGGCGCCACGCTGTCGACTTCGTCGGCCAGGGTTTGCATCAAGCCTTCGGTGGCGAATTTCGAAACCCCGTAAGCGCCCCAGTATGCGCGACCCTTGCGCCCGACGCTGCTGGAGGTGAACACCACAGAGGCGTCCTGGGACAGCTTGAGCAGTGGCAGCAGGGTGCTGGTCAACATGAACATGGCGTTGACGTTGACCTGCATGACACGCATGAAGTTTTCGCCGGACAGCTGTTCGATCGGGGTGCGTGGGCCGATGATCGACGCGTTGTGCAACAAGCCATCCAGGTGGCCGAATTCGCTTTCGATCATCGCGGCCAGCTCATCGTATTGATGGGGCAGGGCGGTTTCCAGGTTGAAAGGGATTACGGCCGGTTGCGGATGGCCGGCGGCTTCGATCTCGTCGTAGACCTGGATCAGGTTGGCTTCGGTCTTGCCCAGCAACAGGACGGTGGCGCCATGGGCGGCATAGGTTTTGGCGGCGGCAGCGCCAATGCCACGACCGGCACCGGTGACCAGGATGACCCGGTCCTTGAGCAGATCGGGGCGGGCGGAGTAATCAAACATAAAAAACCTCACGAAAACAGACGACAGATCGCGGCGCGGCCATTCGCGGGCAAGCCCGCTCCCACAGGTCCTGTTGAGGATACAAAATTTGTGATCACCCCGGACCCTGTGGGAGCGGGCTTGCCCGCGAAGGCGTCAGCATTAGCGCCGCATTCCAAAAAAGGGGTGTGGACTCTTAGCAACCACAGAGCGCGCTATCAAGCACCTTGCGCAACTCAAACGGATGATCAACCACCACGTCCGCCCCCCAATGCCGCGGATTGTCGTCCGGGTGGATATAGCCAAACGTCACGGCGGCCGTCCGGGTACCGGCATCGCGCCCCGATTCGATATCGCGCAGGTCATCGCCCACGAACAAGACGCTGGCCGGATCGAGGTCGAGCATCTTGCAGGCGAGGATCAACGGTTCCGGGTCGGGCTTGCTGTTCTTCACGTGATCCGGGCAGATCAGCAGTGCCGAGCGCTCGGCCAGCCCCAGCTGCTGCATGATCGGCTCGGCGAAACGCAGCGGCTTGTTGGTGACCACGCCCCAGATCAGGTTGGCCTTCTCGATGTCGGCCAACAGTTCACCCATGCCGTCGAACAGCTTGCTGTGTACCGCGCAGCCCACCAGGTAGCGCTCGAGGAACTCCAGGCGCAATTCCTCGAAACCTGGTGACTCCGGGTCCATGGAGAAGGTCACGGCGACCATCGCCTTGGCACCACCGGAGATTTCGTCGCGGATATGCTTGTCGTTGATCGGCGGCAAACCGCGGTCGGCACGCATCGCCTGGCAAATCGCAATGAAGTCCGGCGCGGTGTCGAGCAGGGTGCCGTCCATGTCGAAAAGAACTGCTCTGATACGCATCGGCTTACTCCTCGCGCAGGGTCTGGATCATGTAGTTGACGTCCACGTCGGACGCCAGTTTGTAATGCTTGGTCAGCGGGTTGTAGGTCAGGCCGATGATATCCTTGACGGTCAGGCCGGCCATGCGGCTCCAGGCGCCGAGCTCGGAAGGGCGGATGAATTTCTTGAAGTCGTGGGTGCCGCGTGGCAGCAACTTCATGATGTATTCGGCGCCGACGATGGCGAACAGGTAAGCCTTCGGGTTGCGGTTGATGGTGGAGAAGAACACCTGGCCGCCCGGCTTGACCATGCGGAAGCACGCGCGGATCACCGAGGATGGGTCAGGTACGTGTTCAAGCATTTCCAGGCAGGTGACCACGTCGAACTGCTCGGGCATTTCCTCGGCCAAGGCTTCGGCGGTGATCTGCCGGTATTCGACGTTCACGCCCGATTCCAGCTGATGCAGTTGGGCCACCGCCAGTGGCGCTTCGCCCATGTCGATGCCGGTCACGGTCGCGCCGCGCTGGGCCATGGCCTCACTGAGGATGCCGCCGCCGCACCCAACGTCGAGGACTTTCTTGCCGGCCAGGTTGACGCGTTCGTCAATCCAGTTGACGCGCAGCGGATTGATGTCGTGCAGCGGTTTGAATTCGCTCTCGCGGTCCCACCAGCGATGGGCCAGGGCTTCGAATTTGGCGATTTCGGCGTAGTCGACGTTGCTCATGGTTTAAGTCCTCTAAAACTTGAAAAATCCTGTAGCCCCGGTGTTGAGTCCGGGGGGCTTACGATTCTTTGCGGCCGCTGATGCGCTGGCCCCAGGCCTTGGCGGTGGCGATGAGTTGTTGTTCATCCAGGCGCGTCAGGCGGCGGTCGTCGAGCAGTTGCTTGCCCGCGACCCAAAGGTGTTTCACGCAATCGCGACCGCTGGCATATATAAGCTGCGAAACCGGGTCGTAGACCGGTTGCTGGGCCAGGCCCGAGAGGTCGAACGCCACGATGTCGGCGGCCTTGCCAAGTTCCAGCGAACCCACCTCGGTTTCGATCCCCAGTGCGCGTGCACCGTTGAGGGTGGCCATGCGCAAGGCGCTGTGGGCGTCCAGTGCGGTGGCCGAGCCCGCGACGGCCTTGGCCAGCAGGGCGGCGGTACGGGTTTCGCCCAGCAGGTCCAGGTCATTGTTGCTGGCGGCGCCGTCGGTGCCGAGGGCCACGTTGACCCCGGCCTGCCACAAACGCTCCACCGGGCAGAAACCGCTGGCCAGCTTCAGGTTCGACTCCGGGCAGTGAATGACATGGGTGTTGCTTTCTACCAGCAACACCAGGTCTTCCTCGCTGATCTGGGTCATATGCACCGCCTGGAAACGTGGCCCCAGCAGGCCCAGGCGCGCCAGGCGGGCCAGCGGCCGTTCACCCCGTTGTTCGAGCGCTTGCTGCACTTCGAAAGCGGTTTCGTGCACATGCATGTGGATCGACGCGTCCAGCTCTTCGGCGATCACCCGGATTTTTTCCAGGTTTTCATCGCCCACGGTGTAGGGTGCATGGGGGCCGAAGGTGATTTTGATCCGTTCGTGATGCTTGAGGTCGCCAAACAGCTCGACACCCTGGCGAATCGCGTCGTCCGCCGTGCTGGCGCCCGGGATCGGGAAATCGAGGATCGGAATCGCGATTTGTGCGCGAATGCCGCTGTTGTGCACGCGCTCGCTGGCAACCTTCGGGAAGAAATACATGTCAGAGAAGCAAGTGATGCCGCCCTTGAGCTGTTCGGCGATGGCCAGGTCCGTGCCGTCGCGTACGAATTCCTCGTCGACCCACTTGGCTTCGGCCGGCCAGATGTGGTTTTCCAGCCAGGTCATCAGCGGCAGATCGTCAGCCAGGCCGCGGAACAGGGTCATTGCCGCATGCCCGTGGGCATTGATCAGGCCTGGGCTGAGCAGGATGTCAGGCAGTTCGCGCACTTCGGTTGCGTTAAGCTGCAGGGCATCGCGGCGTGGACCGATGAAAGCGATGCGCCCGTCACGGATGCCCAGGCCATGATCCTTGAGCACGACGCCAGCGGGTTCGACGGGTACCAGCCAGGTCGGCAGCAACAACAGATCGAGCGCAACGGCAGTGTTCGGCATCGAGGTTCGGTTCCAGGGCTTTTGTAAAGGATGGCGAAGTATACCCGAGCGTCTTGGCTGGGGGATCGCTATAATCGGCGGCTTTTGTTTCTGACTGCGGGGTGTGGGATGCGCGATCGACTGTTGGCTGCTGAGAAGGTAAAGGCCATCGATTGGCGTGATGGCACCTTGTACCTGCTGGATCAGCGTGTTTTACCGTTCGAGCAAACCTGGATCGCCTGCACCAGCGCGGCGGGCGTGGCCGAGGCCATTCGCTCGATGGTGGTGCGCGGCGCGCCGGCCATTGGCATCAGTGCCGCCTATGGCGTTGTGCTGGCGGCGCGCGCCCGGTTCGCCGAGGGCGGCCACTGGCAGGCAGCGCTGGAGGAGGATTTCACGTTGCTCGCCGATGCTCGTCCGACCGCGGTCAATCTGTTCTGGGCGCTGGGCCGCATGCGCGAGCGCCTGGCGCGGCTGAAAAAGCACGCGGACCCTTTGTCCGTGCTGGAAGCCGAGGCCCTGGCCATTCACGAAAGCGACCGCGAAGCCAACCTGACGATGGCGCAACTGGGCGTCGACCTGATCCGCAAGCACCAGGGCAACGCCCAGGCGATCCTGACCCACTGCAATACCGGAGCGCTGGCCACCGGTGGCTTCGGCACGGCGCTGGGGGTGATTCGCGGCGCCTTCATCGAGGGTATGGTCGAGCGCGTGTATGCCAGCGAAACCCGTCCATGGCTGCAAGGCTCGCGCCTGACCGCCTGGGAGCTGGCCAACGAAGGCATACCGGTGACCCTGCATGCCGACTCCGCCGCCGCGCACATCATGAAAATCAAGGGCGTCACCTGGGTCATTGTCGGCGCGGACCGCATCACCGCCAATGGCGACGTGGCCAACAAGATCGGCACCTATCAGCTGGCGGTCAATGCCATGCACCACGGGGTGCGCTTCATGGTGGTGGCGCCGAGTTCGACCATCGACATGGAACTGGCCAGTGGCGACGACATTGTGCTCGAGGAGCGAGACGGGCGTGAGTTACTGGAAGTGGGTGGCCAGCGGCTTGGGGCGGGTGTCGATGCGTTCAACCCGGTGTTCGACGTGACCCCGGCGGACCTGATCGATGCGATCGTCACCGAAAAAGGCATCGTCGAGCGGCCGGATACGGCGAAGATGACGCAGTTGATGTGCCGCAAGCGCCTGCATTGATGGGCTGTGGTGTTTGATAGGGCGCCATCGCCAGCAGGCTGGCTCCCACAGGGTTCGTGATCGGCACAATTCAACTGTGGGAGCCAGCCTGCTGGCGATGAGGGCCTGAAAGTCAATAAACATCCATAATTTGGCCCCGAATTCTGCATTCGCAACAGCTCTAAGCCTCTCTCGTCCCCTTCAAGCCTGTCATCGGTCAACTAACTATGCTCCATGCGCATCAGGGGGATAGGTGCGTGGCGGCTCTTGTGATAACATCCGGCGGTTTCCAAGGTTGCTCCGCGGGGCGACCTTTACTGCGCAGATCCATGGCATAACTCGTTGATTTGTCGTAAGTCGGTGCACGGCACTCAGCCTGCAGCGGCGAGCTTCGTTCGTCCCATATGGATGAGACGAAGTTTCACCAGAAAAAGGAATCAGGCTTCTCATGGGCGAACTGGCCAAAGAAATCCTCCCGGTCAATATCGAAGACGAGCTGAAGCAGTCCTATCTCGACTACGCGATGAGCGTAATTGTCGGGCGGGCACTGCCGGATGCGCGCGATGGCTTGAAGCCCGTGCACCGGCGCGTACTGTTCGCGATGAGCGAGCTGGGCAACGACTTCAACAAGCCGTACAAGAAATCTGCCCGTGTTGTCGGTGACGTGATCGGTAAGTATCACCCGCACGGTGATACCGCGGTGTACGACACCATCGTTCGGATGGCGCAGCCATTTTCCCTGCGCTACCTGCTGGTAGACGGCCAGGGCAACTTTGGTTCGGTGGACGGCGACAACGCCGCGGCCATGCGATACACCGAAGTGCGCATGACCAAGCTGGCGCACGAGCTGCTGGCTGACCTGCATAAAGAAACCGTGGACTGGGTGCCGAACTACGACGGCACCGAAATGATCCCGGCGGTCATGCCGACCCGTATTCCCAACCTGCTGGTCAACGGCTCCAGCGGTATCGCCGTGGGCATGGCGACCAACATTCCGCCGCACAACCTCGGTGAAGTCATCGACGGTTGCCTGGCGCTCATCGACAACCCCGAGCTGACCGTCGACGAGCTGATGCAGTACATCCCGGGTCCGGACTTCCCGACCGCCGCGATCATCAACGGTCGCGCCGGCATCATCGAGGCCTACCGCACCGGTCGCGGGCGCATCTACATGCGTGCCCGCTCGATGATCGAAGACATCGACAAGGTCGGTGGTCGCCAGCAGATCGTCATCACCGAACTGCCTTACCAGCTGAACAAGGCCCGTCTGATCGAGAAGATCGCCGAGCTGGTCAAGGAGAAGAAACTCGAAGGCATCACCGAACTGCGCGACGAGTCCGACAAGGACGGTATGCGCGTCGTGATCGAGCTGCGTCGCGGCGAAGTGCCTGAGGTGATCCTCAACAACCTCTACGCCCAGACCCAGCTGCAAGCGGTGTTCGGTATCAACATCGTCGCGCTGATCGACGGCCGTCCACGCATCCTGAACCTCAAGGACCTGCTGGAAGCCTTCGTGCGTCACCGTCGCGAAGTCGTCACCCGCCGTACCGTGTTCGAACTGCGCAAGGCGCGCGAACGTGGCCACATCCTCGAAGGTCAAGCGGTTGCCCTGTCGAACATCGACCCGGTCATCGCCCTGATCAAGGCCTCGCCGACCCCGTCGGAAGCCAAGGAAGCGCTGGTCAGCACCCCTTGGGAGTCCTCGGCGGTAGTGGCGATGGTGGAGCGTGCCGGTGCCGATTCGTGCCGTCCGGAAAACCTCGATCCGCAATACGGCCTGCGCGACGGCAAGTACTTCCTGTCGCCAGAGCAGGCGCAAGCCATCCTGGAACTGCGTCTGCACCGTCTGACCGGCCTGGAACACGAAAAGCTGCTGGCCGAGTATCAAGAGATCCTCAACCAGATCGGCGAGCTGATCCGCATCCTCAACAGCGCCACGCGCCTGATGGAAGTGATCCGCGAAGAGCTGGAAGTGATCCGCGCCGAATACGGCGACGTGCGTCGTACCGAAATCCTCGATGCGCGTCTGGACCTGACCCTGGGCGACATGATCCCGGAAGAAGATCGCGTCGTGACCATTTCCCACGGTGGCTACGCCAAGACCCAGCCGCTGGCGGCCTACCAGGCCCAGCGTCGTGGCGGTAAAGGCAAGTCGGCGACCGGCGTCAAGGATGAGGACTACATCGCTCACCTGCTGGTTGCCAACAGCCACACCACGCTGCTGTTGTTCTCCAGCAAGGGCAAGGTGTACTGGCTGAAAACCTACGAAATCCCGGAAGCCTCCCGTGCCGCCCGTGGTCGTCCGCTGGTCAACCTGCTGCCGCTGGATGACGGTGAATACATCACTACCATGTTGCCGGTCGAGGAATACACCGAAGGTCACTTCATCTTCATGGCCACCGCCAACGGCACCGTGAAGAAGACCCCGCTGGAATCCTTCAGCCGTCAACGCAGCGTCGGCCTGATCGCGCTGGAGCTGGACGAAGGCGACGTGCTGATTTCCGCGGCCATTACCGATGGCGAGCGCGAAGTCATGCTGTTCTCCGATGGTGGCAAGGTCACCCGCTTCAAGGAATCCGACGTTCGCGCCATGGGCCGTACCGCCCGCGGTGTGCGCGGCATGCGTCTGCCGGAAGGGCAGAAGCTAATTTCCATGCTGATCCCGGAAGAAGGCAGCCAGATCCTCACCGCTTCCGAACGTGGTTTTGGCAAGCGCACGGCGATCACCGAGTTCCCTGAGTACAAGCGTGGCGGCCAGGGCGTTATCGCGATGGTCAGCAACGAGCGTAACGGCCGTCTGGTCGGTGCGGTCCAAGTACTTGATGGCGAGGAGATCATGCTGATTTCCGACCAGGGCACCCTGGTGCGTACCCGTGTCGACGAAGTGTCCAGCCTGGGTCGTAACACCCAGGGCGTGACCCTGATCAAGCTGGCCAATGATGAAACGCTGGTCGGTCTGGAGCGGGTCCAGGAGCCATCGGAAGTCGAGGGTGAAGAGCTCGAAGGTGAAGAAGGTGCCGAGTTCGACAGCAATGTCGTGATCGACGACATCGTCGACGACCAGCAACTCGACGCCGCTGCTGACGAAGAACCACAGGAATAAGCGGGTAAGCAGGGGGCGGATGAAAATTCGCCCCCTTGTTGTTTGTCCTGAATGAAAAATTCGACACCCATGGAGTCCCTTGTAGGAGTGAGCCTGCTCGCGATGCAGGCGCCGCGGTATGTCTGACACATCGCGGTGATGCAATCGCGAGCAGGCTCACTCCTACAAAAGCTGTGCTTCAGCAGGGACTCTGTGTCGATTGATGTTGTGATTTATTGCGTGATACCACCAAATCAGAGCGAGATTGGATGTGAGCAAGAGAGCCTATAACTTCTGTGCCGGTCCTGCGGCGCTTCCCGAAGCTGTCCTGCAGCGCGCCCAGGGTGAACTTCTCGACTGGCACGGCAAGGGCCTGTCGGTCATGGAAATGAGCCATCGCAGCGATGAGTTCGTGTCCATCGCCACCAAGGCCGAGCAGGATCTGCGTGATCTGCTGAATATCCCGTCGAACTACAAAGTGCTGTTCCTGCAAGGTGGCGCCAGCCAGCAGTTCGCCCAGATTCCCCTGAACCTGTTGCCTGAAAGCGGTACCGCCGACTATATCGACACCGGTATCTGGTCGCAGAAAGCCATCGAGGAAGCGTCGCGCTTCGGCAACGTCAATGTTGCCGCCACCGCCAAGCCCTACGACTATTTCGCCATTCCCGGCCAGAACGAATGGAAGCTGTCTGCAGATGCGGCCTACGTCCACTACGCGCCGAACGAAACCATCGGCGGTCTGGAATTCCAGTGGGTTCCGGAAACCGGCGATGTTCCGCTGGTCGCCGACATGTCTTCGGACATCCTGTCGCGCCCGATCGATGTTTCGCGTTTCGGCATGATCTACGCCGGCGCCCAGAAGAACATCGGCCCGAGCGGCATCGTGGTCAATATCGTTCGCGAAGACCTGTTGGGTAACGCCCGTTCCATTTGCCCGACCATGCTCAACTACAAGGTCGCGGCCGACAACGGCTCGATGTACAACACCCCGCCGACCCTGGCCTGGTACCTGTCCGGCCTGGTGTTCGAGTGGCTGAAAGAGCAGGGCGGTGTCGAGGCTATCGGCAAGCTCAATGACGTCAAGCAGCGCACGCTGTACGACTTCATCGACGCCAGCGGTCTCTACAGCAACCCGATCAACAAGTCGGACCGCTCGTGGATGAACGTACCGTTCCGCCTGGCCGACGACCGTCTGGACAAGCCGTTCCTGGCCGGTGCCGACGAGCGTGGCCTGCTGAACCTCAAGGGCCACCGTTCCGTGGGCGGCATGCGCGCCTCCATCTATAACGCCGTCGACATCAGCGCGATCAACGCGCTGGTGGCGTACATGGCAGAGTTCGAGAAGGAACACGGCTAATGTCTGAGCAAGAACTCAAGGCACTGCGCCTGCGCATTGATGCCCTGGACGAAAAGGTCCTGGAGTTGATCAGTGAGCGCGCACGCTGCGCCCAGGAAGTTGCGCGGGTAAAGATGGCCTCGCTGGCCGAAGGCGAAGTGCCGGTGTTCTATCGTCCCGAGCGCGAAGCTCAGGTGCTCAAGCGTGTCATGGAGCGCAACCAGGGGCCGCTGGGCAACGAAGAGATGGCGCGGTTGTTCCGCGAAATCATGTCCTCGTGCCTGGCCCTCGAGCAGCCGCTGAAAGTGGCGTACCTCGGCCCTGAAGGTACCTTCACCCAGGCCGCGGCCATGAAACACTTCGGTCACGCCGTGATCAGCAAGCCGATGGCGGCCATCGACGAAGTGTTCCGCGAAGTGGCGGCCGGTGCGGTGAACTTTGGCGTGGTCCCGGTGGAAAACTCCACCGAAGGCGCAGTCAACCACACCCTCGACAGCTTCCTTGAGCACGACATGGTGATCTGTGGTGAAGTCGAGCTGCGGATCCACCACCACCTGTTGGTCGGTGAGAACACCAAGACCGACAGCATCAGCCGTATCTATTCCCACGCCCAGTCCCTGGCCCAGTGCCGCAAGTGGCTGGACGCCCATTACCCGAATGTCGAGCGCGTGGCGGTGTCCAGCAACGCCGAAGCGGCCAAGCGGGTCAAGGGTGAGTGGAACTCGGCGGCGATCGCCGGCGACATGGCAGCCGGCCTCTACGGGCTGACCCGACTGGCCGAGAAAATCGAGGACCGTCCGGACAACTCCACGCGCTTCCTCATGATCGGTAACCAGGAAGTGCCGCCGACCGGCGACGACAAGACCTCGATCATCGTCTCGATGAGCAACAAGCCGGGCGCGCTGCACGAATTGCTGGTGCCGTTCCACGACAACGGCATCGACCTGACGCGCATCGAGACCCGTCCGTCGCGCAGCGGTAAATGGACCTACGTGTTCTTCATCGACTTCGTCGGCCACCACCGCGACCCGCTGGTAAAAGGTGTGCTGGAAAAGATCAGTCAGGAAGCAGTAGCACTCAAAGTGCTGGGTTCCTACCCGAAAGCAGTTCTCTAAGGGGCGGTAGCAAATGAGTGGCAATTTCCTCGCTCTGGCACAGCCGGGCGTGCAACAACTTTCGCCTTACGTTCCGGGCAAGCCCGTGGACGAACTGGCGCGTGAGCTGGATCTCGATCCGGCCAGCATCGTCAAGCTGGCCAGCAACGAAAACCCGCTGGGCGCGAGCCCCAAGGCCCTGGCCGCCATCCGTGATGCCCTGGTCGAGCTGACCCGTTATCCGGACGGCAACGGTTTTGCGCTCAAGACCCTGCTGGCCGAACAGTGCCGCGTCGAGCTCAATCAGGTGACACTGGGCAACGGCTCCAACGACATCCTGGAGCTGGTCGCTCGTGCCTACCTGGCGCCGGGCCTGAATGCGGTGTTCAGCGAGCATGCGTTCGCGGTCTACCCGATCGTGACCCAGGCCGTCGGCGCCCAGGCCAAAGTGATCCCGGCCAAGGATTGGGGGCATGACCTGCCGGCCATGCTGGCGGCGATCGACGCCGATACCCGCGTCGTCTTCATCGCCAACCCGAACAACCCGACCGGGACCTGGTTCGATACCGAGGCGCTGGACGAATTCCTCCAGGACGTGCCGGAGCACGTGCTGGTGGTGCTGGACGAGGCCTACATCGAATACGCCGAAGGCAGCGACTTGCCGGACGGCCTGGACTTCCTGGCGGCCTACCCGAACCTGCTGGTGTCGCGCACCTTCTCCAAGGCCTACGGCCTGGCGGCATTGCGCGTCGGTTATGGCTTGTCTACCGCCGTGGTCGCCGATGTGCTGAACCGCGTGCGCCAGCCGTTCAACGTCAACAGCCTGGCCTTGGCCGCTGCGTGCGCTGCGCTGCAAGACGCCGAATACCTGGCTGAAAGTCGTCGCTTGAACGAGTCGGGCATGCAGCAACTGGAAGCGGGTTTCCGCGAGCTGGGGCTGAGCTGGATTCCATCCAAAGGCAACTTCATCTGCGTTGATCTGGGCCGCGAAGCGGCTCCGGTGTTCCAGGGCTTGCTGCGCGAAGGCGTGATCGTGCGTCCGGTGGCCAACTACGGCATGCCGAACCACTTGCGCGTCACCATCGGCCTGCCGACGGAGAACAGCCGCTTCCTCGAGGCGCTGACCAAGGTTATGGCCCGTGGTTGATGTGACTGTGCCGCAATCTGCTGAACCCTTGGTCGGTCGCCTGGTGGTGGTCGGCCTGGGGTTGATCGGCGGTTCGTTTGCCAAGGGTTTGCGCGAAAGTGGCGTGTGCCGCGAAGTGGTCGGGGTCGACCTCGACCCGCAGTCGCGCAAGCTGGCGGTCGAACTGGGTGTGGTGGATCGCTGTGAGGACGACCTGGCGGTCGCTTGCCAGGGGGCCGACGTAATCCAGCTGGCCGTGCCGATCCTTGCCATGGAAAAAATGCTTGGCCGATTGGCCGGCATGGATTTGGGGCAAGCGATCCTGACGGACGTCGGCAGCGCCAAGGGCAATGTCGTGCGTGCGGCGAGCGAAGCTTTTGGCGGCATGCCGGCGCGTTTCGTGCCGGGGCATCCGATCGCCGGTTCCGAGCAGAGCGGGGTGGAAGCCTCCAATGCCGAACTGTTCCGTCGCCACAAAGTGATCCTGACACCGCTGGAACAGACTGATCCGCAAGCCTTGGCCGTGGTTGACCGCTTGTGGCGCGAGCTGGGTGCTGATGTCGAGCACATGCAGGTCGAGCGGCACGACGAAGTGTTGGCCGCCACCAGTCATCTGCCGCATTTGCTGGCATTCGGCCTGGTCGACTCGCTGGCCAAGCGCAATGAAAATCTTGAGATCTTCCGTTACGCTGCGGGCGGTTTCCGCGATTTCACAAGAATCGCCGGGAGCGACCCGGTCATGTGGCATGACATCTTCCTCGCTAACCGCGAAGCTGTCCTGCGCACACTCGATACATTTCGCAGCGACCTCGACGCCTTGCGCGACGCGGTCGATGCAGGGGATGGGCACCAATTGTTGGGCGTTTTCACGCGCGCCCGGGTTGCCCGCGAGCATTTCAGTAAAATCCTGGCCCGTCGGGCCTATGTGGACGCTATGAATTCCAACGATCTGATTTTCCTGGCTCAACCTGGTGGCCGCCTGTCCGGTCGGATTCGCGTACCAGGCGACAAGTCGATTTCCCACCGTTCGATCATGCTGGGCTCCCTGGCCGAAGGCGTCACCGAAGTCGAAGGCTTCCTCGAGGGCGAAGACGCCCTGGCGACCCTGCAGGCATTCCGTGACATGGGCGTGGTCATCGAAGGCCCGCACCATGGTCGTGTGACCATTCACGGCGTCGGCCTGCATGGCCTCAAGCCAGCACCGGGCCCGATCTACCTGGGTAACTCCGGCACGTCGATGCGCCTGTTGTCCGGCCTGCTGGCCGCACAAGACTTCGACAGCACTCTGACCGGCGACGCTTCGCTGTCCAAGCGCCCGATGAATCGCGTGGCCAACCCGCTGCGTGAGATGGGCGCCGTGATCGAGACCGCCGCTGAAGGTCGTCCACCGATGACCATTCGCGGTGGCAACAAGCTCAAGGGCCTGACCTACACCATGCCGATGGCCAGTGCCCAGGTTAAATCCTGCCTGCTGCTGGCGGGGCTGTACGCCGAAGGCAAGACTACCGTTACCGAGCCTGCGCCAACCCGTGACCACACCGAGCGCATGCTGCGTGGCTTCGGCTACCCGGTGACCGTTGACGGTGCAACGGCTTCGGTCGAGTCCGGCGGCAAGCTGGCCGCGACCCACATCGAAGTGCCGGGCGACATCTCGTCGTCGGCGTTCTTCCTGGTGGCCGCTTCTATTGCTGAAGGTTCGGAGTTGGTGCTTGAGCATGTCGGCATCAACCCGACCCGCACCGGTGTCATCGACATCCTGCGCCTGATGGGCGCGGACATCACTCTGGAAAACCAGCGTGAAGTGGGTGGCGAGCCAGTAGCTGACCTGCGCGTGCGGGCAGCTAAACTCAAGGGTATCGAGATTCCCGAGGCGCTGGTTCCGCTGGCCATCGACGAATTCCCGGTGCTGTTCGTGGCTGCTGCTTGTGCTGAAGGGCGCACTGTATTGACCGGCGCCGAAGAGCTGCGAGTCAAGGAGTCGGACCGTATCCAGGTCATGGCCGATGGCTTGCTGGCATTGGGCGTAAAATGTGAGCCGACCCCGGATGGCATCATCATCGACGGCGGCCAGATCGGCGGCGGAGAAGTGCACGGTCACGGCGACCACCGGATTGCCATGGCCTTCAGTGTTGCCTCGCTGCGCGCCACTGCACCGATCCGCATCCATGACTGCGCCAACGTCGCCACCTCGTTCCCCAACTTCCTCGCGCTGTGCGCGCAGGTCGGTATCCGCGTTGCCCAAGAGGCTCAGTCGTGAAGAGCACTGCACCGGTCATCACCATCGATGGTCCAAGTGGTTCGGGCAAAGGCACGATCGCCGGGATCCTGGCCAATCGCCTGGGCTGGAACCTGCTCGATTCCGGTGCGCTGTACCGTCTGCTGGCCTTCGCTGCCCACAACCATGGCGTCGACCTGACCAATGAAGAGCTGCTGAAGAAACTTGCCGCTCATCTGGATGTGCAGTTCATCGCGGCGACCGAAGGTCAGCTGCAGCGCATCATCCTGGAAGGTGACGAAGTCAGCGATGTGATCCGTACCGAAAGCATCGGCTCGGGTGCGTCCCAGGTGGCTGCGTTGCCCGCGGTGCGCGAGGCGCTGCTGCAGCGCCAGCGCGCCTTCCAGGAAGCGCCGGGCCTGGTGGCCGACGGTCGCGACATGGGTACGGTGGTGTTTCCGGATGCGCCGCTGAAGATTTTCCTGACCGCCAGCGCCGAGGAGCGGGCACGTCGTCGATATTTGCAGTTGAAGGACAAAGTCGAGGATGTTAGTCTGTCGAGTCTGCTAGATGAGATACGTGCACGCGATGAGCGTGACACCCAGCGAGCGGTAGCCCCGCTCAAACCGGCGGCTGACGCCATACAGCTGGATTCCACGGAATTATCCAT
This sequence comes from Pseudomonas sp. GM78, assembly GCF_000282475.1. Lineage (GTDB taxonomy): Bacteria > Pseudomonadota > Gammaproteobacteria > Pseudomonadales > Pseudomonadaceae > Aquipseudomonas. The sequence goes on along the minus strand of NZ_AKJF01000201.1, from coordinate 63,019 downwards.
CGAGCAGGTGCTGGAACGCATCATGAGCGAGATCGCCATTCGCGATATCGCCGGGTGAACAAGAAGGCCGCAGGGGACCAGTCATAGTTCTGTGGTGCTTCTTCTAAATGAAACTAACCCACACCGTCTGGGGTGTGGAGATGGGCGTATTCTTCGCCCTCATCAACAGGAATTAAAATGAGCGAAAGCTTTGCGGAACTCTTTGAAGAAAGCCTAAAAACCCTGAACCTTCAGGCAGGCTCCATCATCACCGGTGTTATCGTTGATATCGATTACCAAGCTCGCTGGGTAACCGTTCACGCTGGCCTGAAGTCTGAAGCACTCATCCCGCTTGAGCAGTTCTACAACGACGCTGGCGACCTGACTATCAACGTCGGTGACGAAGTTCACGTTGCGCTGGACTCGGTTGAAGACGGCTTTGGCGAAACCAAGCTGTCCCGTGAAAAAGCCAAGCGCGCTGAATGCTGGATTGTTCTGGAAGCAGCCTTCGCAGCCGAAGAAGTGGTCAAGGGCGTTATCAACGGTAAGGTTAAAGGCGGCTTCACTGTCGACGTTAACGGCATCCGTGCGTTCCTGCCAGGTTCTCTGGTTGACGTCCGTCCAGTGCGCGACACCACGCACCTGGAAGGCAAAGAGCTGGAATTCAAGGTCATCAAGCTGGACCAGAAGCGCAACAACGTTGTCGTTTCCCGTCGCAGTGTCCTGGAAGCCGAGAACTCCGCCGAGCGCGAAGCTCTGCTGGAATCCCTGCAGGAAGGCCAACAAGTCAAAGGTATCGTCAAGAACCTCACCGATTACGGCGCATTCGTCGATCTGGGTGGCGTCGATGGCCTGCTGCACATTACCGACATGGCTTGGAAGCGTATCAAGCATCCTTCCGAAATCGTCAACGTTGGCGACGAGATCGATGTCAAGGTTCTGAAGTACGATCGCGAGCGCAATCGTGTTTCCCTGGGCCTGAAGCAACTGGGCGAAGATCCATGGGTTGCTATCAAAGCCCGTTACCCAGAAAGCACTCGCGTTACCGCTCGTGTTACCAACCTGACCGACTACGGCTGCTTCGCTGAGCTGGAAGAAGGCGTTGAAGGCCTGGTACACGTTTCCGAAATGGACTGGACCAACAAGAACATCCACCCTTCGAAAGTCGTACAAGTCGGCGACGAAGTGGAAGTTATGGTTCTGGACATCGACGAAGAGCGTCGTCGTATCTCCCTGGGCATCAAGCAGTGCAAATCTAACCCATGGGAAGATTTCTCTGGCCAGTTCAACAAGGGCGATAAAATCTCCGGCACCATCAAGTCGATCACCGATTTCGGTATCTTCATTGGTCTGGACGGCGGCATCGACGGCCTGGTTCACCTGTCCGACATTTCCTGGAACGAAGTTGGCGAAGAAGCTGTTCGTCGTTTCAAGAAGGGCGACGAGCTGGACACCGTTATCCTGTCGGTTGACCCAGAGCGCGAGCGCATCTCCCTGGGTATCAAGCAACTGGAAAGCGATCCGTTCTCCGAGTACGTTCAAGAGAACGACAAAGGCGCAATCGTTAAGGGCATCGTGAAAGAAGTTGACGCCAAAGGCGCCATCATCACCCTGGCCGACGATATCGAAGCGACTCTGAAAGCCTCCGAAATCAGCCGTGACCGCGTTGAAGACGCGCGCAACGTTCTGAAAGAAGGCGAAGAAGTAGAAGCCAAGATCATCAGCGTTGATCGCAAGAGCCGCGTAATCCAGCTCTCGATCAAGTCGAAAGACGTTGAAGACGAGAAAGAAGCTATCCAGAGCCTGCGCGACAAGCCAGTAGCTGGTGACGCTCCAGTAGCCACCACCCTGGGTGACCTGCTGCGTGCTGCACAAGCGGAAAAACAGAACTAAGTTCTGACTTTCTGTAAAAAAGGGCGACTTCGGTCGCCCTTTTTTGTGCCTGGAATTTGGCCGATCCGCCGTCGGCGCGATCTTCTGTGTGGCTAGTCACGAAACATTTCCTCGCCAAAACTGTCTCTTTCCTTAGCAGGATCAATCGCTTATTTGCAGCTAGTCTTAGTCTGGGGCAAGCGACGGTCGGGCAGTCTGCCTGACATAAGGATGCGAATGAAAAGGCTCGTTGTCGTGATGGCAATGCTGGCATTGGTGAGTTGTACAACTAATACAAGAACGCATGCGGTGCGTGGGGTCAGTGGTATCGAGGTCGATTGCTCGGGGCTGGGATCGGGGTGGGAGAGGTGCCAAAAGCGCGCGGGCAAAGAATGCAAAGGTGCAGGCTACAAAGTCGTAGCAAGGTCCGATGACGCCAAGGAAGAGCAAGAGTTTCTCTTAGGCCTCAATCCTGCGGGCTTTAGCACGCGGACGATGTTGGTTATCTGCAGGTGAGTGGGCGGGTTGGGGGTTGCGGTGTCTGAGCGAGAAAAAAACAGGGTTCGGGATGGGGCTGTTCAAATTTGTCAGGGCATGCTAAAACCTTTGAAGCGCTGATCTAGCTGCTTGAAAAAGAAGGGAAAATTATGACGAAGTCGGAGTTGATCGAACGAATTGTCACCCATCAAGGGCTGCTCTCATCAAAGGATGTGGAGCTGGCCATCAAGACCATGCTTGAGCAAATGTCCCAATGCCTGGCTACCGGCGATCGCATCGAGATCCGTGGGTTTGGCAGCTTCTCCTTGCACTACCGCGCGCCGCGCGTAGGTCGCAACCCAAAAACTGGCCAATCTGTCAGCCTCGACGGTAAATTCGTTCCGCATTTCAAGCCGGGTAAAGAGCTGCGCGATCGTGTGAACGAGGACGAGGAGGAGGGAGTTTGATGGCAGCTGCACTTCAAGGAGGCCCTGATGCATAACCTCAAGCGCGTATTGCTCGCGGTATTCGTTCTGTTGCTGATTTTGGCGATCCTGGCGTTCGTTCTCGAGAACCAGCAATCGGTCGCGCTGCTGTTCCTGGGATGGGCGGGGCCGCAACTCCCTGTTTCGGTGGTTTTGGTGATTGCGTTGTTGGTTGGCATGGTGATTGGTCCGGTTATCAGCTGGTTGCTGGCTCGCTCCTCCAGAGCCTCGCGCAAGCGCCTTGTTTGATTGCGGCACGGGCGTGATGCGCGTCAGTGCTTGTCATATCCGTTAGTCGAGCCAGTAGAGGCATAAAGGCTGCTTGCTTGTGGCTCGGCCGGTTCCACCGCCAGCGACTCTATTGTCAGCGCCGAAAAGCTGACTTGCGCCGCAAATCTCTATTCCCTGGCTGAGGTTGGCCAAAGACCTCGCTATGTTTTCGAGCGGGTTGACCGCATTCTGCAGCAGTACCAACCCGACGCCATCATGCATCTGGACGCCCCGTCTCATATAGATCGCTCGATCTCCGGGTCGGCTGAATTCATCCAAACCAATTTCTTTGGCGCATACACCTTGCTGGAAGCGGTCTGCGGCGATGGTGCGCGTAAGGTCGCAGTTGCGTTCATTTTCCTGGTGTTGGGTGATTCGCAGGGCAGCTGTCGATTCAAGCAGGTTGACTTGAAAAAACCGAATAGGGGGATTCCCTGCAAATAGTTACCGGAGGCGCCGAGTCGCTGCGGTTTGATGCTGGATGATGGTTGATGTTATTTTGATAGCTCGGAAGAAAGTATTTATTTGTTTTCAAATGATTTTTTTGTCTCCTGTCGGCGCATGAGTTATTAATTCCCAGTACTAGCTGTAGAATGGCCGGCAGAAGTATTCGCCCCTGGTTCGGTGCTGCATCTCGATCTCAACTGACTTGTTTTTTCTTGAAAAAGGCATAATTGCCGAACAGCCTCCACACGGGGGGCAGGAACGTTGGAAGCGCGAGTGCAGGCAAGGCTGGAAAGGTCTGGAACGACGTAGAGCTGTCAATCCTGCTAGTGACTATGATGCAGGAATGACTGGAAACATAACTGAGCCCCGCTTGCTGGTTGCATCTGCCAGAGGGGGGATTAAGGACTTAGAGCATGGAACTGATTCCCGTAATTTTGTCTGGTGGAGTAGGTAGCCGGTTGTGGCCTGTTTCTCGAGAAGCTCATCCAAAGCCGTTCATGGAGCTGCCGGATGGTCAGAATCTGATCCAGAAAACCTTCCTGCGCGCTTCAGGCCTGGAAGGTGTTGTGGAGATTCTTACGGTGACCAACCGTGAGCTCCTGTTCAAGACTGAAGACGAGTACGGTTCGGTCAATAAAGCCAAGCTTGCTCAGGGTTTCATTCTTGAGCCTTTCGGCCGTAACACAGCTGCTGCCGTCGCCGCTGCCGCGCTCCAGCTGGAAGCCACGCATGGCCCGGATGCGCAGATGCTGGTGCTGGCTGCCGACCATCTGATCCAGGACGAAAAAGCCTTTGCCGAAGCGGTGGTCAGCGCTACGAAGCTTGCCGCTGAAGGATGGCTGGTAACGTTCGGTATTCAACCGACTTATCCTGAAACCGGGTTTGGTTACGTCGAAGCGCAAAAAGATGCACCACTGAAGGGTGGTTTGAAGGTCGCGCGCTTCGTTGAAAAACCAGATCTCAACACTGCGCAAGGCTATGTCAGCGCAGGTAACTACTTCTGGAATTCCGGGATGTTCTGTTTCCGGGTGGGCACGGTGCTGGAAGAGTTGCGCCAGCATGCTCCGGATGTGGTTGAGGCAGTTGCCAGGACAATCGAACTTTCGCGTCTGACCTCATCTAACAAGTACCGTTGCCTGGCGCTTGATGCAGATGCATTCGCGGAAGTGCCGGACATTTCCATTGATTATGCATTGATGGAGCGTTCGTCCAAAGTGGCTACCGTGCCCTGCGATATCGGTTGGAGCGATATCGGCTCCTGGAACGCGGTCAGTGAATTGACCGAGTCTGACGAGAACGGCAACCGATTCGAAGGTGAAGTGCTGTCCCACGGTTCGCGTAACAACTATGTGAACAGTGAGGGTCGCCTGACTGCGCTGGTGGGCGTGCAAGACCTGCTGGTGATCGATACACCCGACGCGGTGATGATTGCCCACAAGGATCACGCCCAAGACGTAAAACATATCGTCAACCAGCTCAAGGCATCCAGCCACACCGTGCATTTGCTCCACCGCACTGTGCACCGTCCTTGGGGTACCTATACGACACTGGAAAACGGTGAGCGCTTCAAGATCAAGCGTATTGTGGTGAAGCCTGGTGCATCCCTGTCGCTGCAAATGCATCACCACCGCAGTGAGCACTGGATCGTGGTCAGCGGTACTGCTGTCGTCGTCAACGACCAGAAAGAGTTGATGCTGCATACCAATGAATCGACCTTCATTCGCGCAGGTCATAAACACCGCCTGAAAAACCCGGGTGTGATTGATCTGGTGCTGATCGAAGTGCAGAGCGGCGACTACCTCGGCGAAGACGACATCGTTCGTTTTGAAGACAACTACGGTCGCGTCGACAAGTAACAATACTGAACCCGAAGCGAGCCTCGCGCCTTACGAGGTCAGCACGCCAGCGGCATCAGGCCCTGGCGGTTCATTCTTGCCGTTGCCGCCTCAGGGCGGCAGCGGACTTTCAGTTAGTGAGTAGTATGTATTCTCCTATCGTGACGCAATGCTTCAAAGCCTATGACATCCGTGGTCAGGTTCCCGCTCAACTTAACGAAGACATCGCCTACCGCATAGGTCGCGCGCTCGTGGCTGAGTTGCAGGGGAAAACCTTCGTGGTGGGCCAGGACATGAGGCTCGAAAGCCCACCCTTGGCGGCAGCGCTGCTGCGCGGGATTACCGAGGCAGGTGCCGATGTGATCGACATCGGGCTGTGCGGCACCGAGGAAGTCTACTTCGCCACCAGTCACTACAAGGTCGACGGCGGCGTAATGATTACCGCCAGCCATAACCCCAAGGGTTATAACGGCATGAAGTTGGTCAAGGCCGAGTCCCGTCCAATCAGCGGCGATACCGGTCTCGACGCTATCCGTCAGCGTGTCGATCAAGGTGAGCTTGGCACCGTTGCGACAGAAAAAGGCGCGGTACGCCAAGCGTTCGACAAGACCGCCTACATCGACCATTTGCTCACCTACGTCGACATCAGCGCCTTGAAGCCCCTCAAGATCCTCGCAGACCCGGGCAATGGCGCTGCTGGCCCTGTGATGCAGGCATTGGCTGCACGACTGCCGCTGCAATTTGTGTTCATCAATGAAGTGCCCGATGGCCACTTTCCGAACGGCGTACCCAATCCATTGCTGCCCGAGAACCGCGAACTGACTCGTCAGGCGCTACTGTCCAACCAGTGCGACATGGGCCTGGCCTGGGACGGTGACTTCGATCGCTGCTTCTTCTTCGATGCCGATGGTCGGTTCATCGAGGGCTATTACCTCGTTGGTCTGCTGGCTGAGATGTTGCTTAAGCAACACCCAGGCAGCAAGATCATCCACGACCCGCGCCTGACCTGGAACACCATCGAACAGGTCGAACAGGCAGGCGGTATCGCCGTTCAGAGCAAAACCGGACATGCATTCATCAAAGAACGCATGCGCGAGGAAGACGCGGTGTATGGCGGGGAGATGAGCGCTCACCACTACTTCCGCGATTTTGCGTACTGCGACAGTGGGATGATTCCATGGTTGTTGGTTGCGGCATTGATGTCGACAACGGGTAAGACTCTTGCGCAGTTGGTAGATGAGCGTATCGAGTCGTACCCATGCACAGGCGAGATCAACTACCGGGTTGAGGATGTGGCTGCTACCTTGCAGAAAGTCTTGGCTCATTACCTGCCTGAGAATCCTGAACTCGATAGGACAGACGGCATCAGCATCTCGTTTGCGGATTGGCGTTTCAATTTGCGGGGTTCCAATACCGAGCCATTGTTACGACTCAACGTCGAGGCTAAGGGGAATCAGGAGCTGATGTGGGCTCGCTTGAAAGAAATCGAGTTGCTAATTAAAGAAGGTTGATGCCTCTGCGCTCTTCGGTGGTCGACGCGCGACCTGACGCACCTGTCAGGCGGTGACCCGCGAAAACTTGGCCATCAGGCGAACACTCCAGTGATTCGCCTCGCCCGATGTGGTGCATCGGGCGTTAGGGCGAGGCAGTCGATTATTTCGACGAGCCTGTCTACACCTGCTCCGATGGCATGCAGTGCATGCTGCTTTCGCTGTGGCCGCGGCACAATTCGTCTTGGGGATCTAATCGTGGGCGAATCGCTGTCGATCACTGACGGCTACTTTCAGCACAAGAGAAGTCATGGACTTCTACGGCGCCTTCGTTGCCAAAGAATTGAACGCAATGGTACAGGTGCGAGCTGCACACCGGCTCCATACAGACCCGATCCGGCAGCGGTGATGTTAGTATCGAGTACCTATCAGCTGGAGAAAACGTATCCTTGCTCATCGGCCAAGGGTTACACAGTGCCAGCCCGGAGTTGGTCGTTGGTTATCCGATCAAGGACAGGTTTGGGCAGCCAGTGCTTGGCAACAACACGCAGCACTTGGGCTCCAAAGCTGATGACCTCGAAGTGGATCAGGAAGCCGGGTGTGGGATCGTATTCTGTGGTCGTCGCAATACATGCAGCGGACAATCATTTATCACGTAATTACGAGTGGGTGGGTTCAATCCAAGTGTTTAACGTAGTCAATAGTTCGCAAAGCACGTTTGTCGGATTTTTCAGGATGCCTCCTGCCGTGGAGTGCAATTGATGGGTTATGGTTTTTCCAGAGCTTTTCAAGGGCAGAATCGCGGTTCCAGAGAACTGATCAGCCAGCGACTTGAAGCGTACCTTCCATTTCTTGCGCCATTGAAAGAGCTGTATCCAGACTACCCCATCCTGGACCTGCGGTGTGGACGCGGCGAGTGGCTTGAGCTGCTTGGCCGCGAAGGCTTTGCGCCTTCAGGGGTAGACCTCGACGACGGTATGCTTGAAGCATGTCGCATGCTGGAGCTGCCTGTGCGCAAGGATGACGCGCTCAGCGCTATGCAGAAGCTGCCTGATAACAGTCTTGTTGCCGTAACCGGCTTCCAAATCGCTGAGCAGGTTTCATTCCCGGTCTTGCAAAAACTGATCGCTGAAGCGCTGAGGGTTTTGCGTCCTGCCGGGGTTTTGATCCTTGAGAGCCCCAATGTCGAAGGCGTGGTGGTAGGTGACGAGCGTTTCTACATGGACCCCGCCCACCAGCGCCCGTTGCCGAGCCTGCTGCTGTCGTTTTTGACTGAGCACAGTGGTTTTGCCAAATCCAGGATCGTGCTTCTTCAGGAAGCACCCGCGCTACGGGATGAAAGCAGCAGGGATGGCATGTGGCAAGTGCTGTCGACTACCCGCCCTGACTGTGCCGTCGTGGCGCAAAAGCAAGCAGCACCCGAGTTGCTCTGCGTGTTCAATCCTGTATTTGACGCGGCCCAAGGCGCACCGCTCGATCAACTGGCAGTTCGCGACGACTGCGTTTTGGAAAGCCAACTTTCAAAAATAGAGGATGAGATGTCGACAGGCCGTGCGGATTACCTGAAAGCATTGGACAGCATCCAGCGTCTTCAAGTCGAACAGCTAATGCATATGCAGGAGCGTTACAAAAACAGCTTGGATGCAGCACTGGCCAAGACGGATGCATTGCAGGCTGAACTCAATAAAGCACTTGGCAATGCAAACAGCTGGGAACTGCGCGCCACTACGTACGAGCAGCAGCTGGAAACCGTGCGCAACAGCACATCCTGGCGCATCACCGCGCCATTCCGCCTAATGGTCCGCGCCATTCGCTGGCCATTTCGTTCCAGCAGGTCACCGCTGAGCCAAGTGTTGCTCCGCGGAGTTCCACATGCTCGGCTCTATCTGGCTCGCCGCCCTGTAATCCAGCGCCGGCTCATGGCGATCTTGAATCGCAGTCCATGGCTTGTGGCCAAGCTGCGAAGTTTGCATCAGCGCACTCTTAACGCCGCTGCGGCAGCGACTGCCCATAGTCTTCAGGACGGTGAGATTGATCACGCGCCACTGACTCAACGGGGTCGTACTATCGAGAGTGCCCTCAGGGAAGCCATGATTAAGGACCAGAAATAATGCGTATCGTAATTGACATGCAGGGCGCACAGACTGAAAACCAGTTCCGTGGTATTGGTCGCTACAGCTTGTCCCTGGCGCAAGCTATCGTGCGTAATCGTGGCGAAAATGAAGTTTACCTGGTGCTCAACGGTATGCTCAGCGAGAGCGTTGACCGAATCCGCACAGCTTTCATTGGGCTCCTGCCGCAAAGCCACATCCGCGTGTGGTACAGCCAAGGGCCAGTGTGTGAACACGATCCAGCTAACAGTGCCAGAAAGCAAATGGCGCAACGGATTCGACAAGCTTGTATCGATGACCTGAAGCCTGACGTTGTACATGTCACCAGCGCGATAGAAGGCTACGTGGACGATGCGGTCATCGGCAGTCCTCTACTGGACACTCATGCACTTGTCAGTGCCACAATCTATGACCTCATCCCGCTGGTCACCCCGAAGCAGTATCTGGACGGCAACCCCGGCTATAAAAAGCATTACCTGGAAAAAGTAGACGCTTTCAAGGATTACGGTTTGCTGCTTTCCATTTCCGATTTCGCCCGAGAAGAAGCCTTGTCGTTGCTGCCGCTGGACAGCGCGAACGTGGTCAACGTCTCCACCGCAGCGGACGATGTCTTCCGGCCGGTTGCCCTCAGCTCGGATGAACGTGACGCGCTCGATAAAAAATTCGGCCTGCGACAAAAGTTCGTGCTGTATTCCGGTGGCGCCGATGACCGCAAGAACCTGCCGCAACTAATCAAGGCCTTCGCCGTTGTAAAGGCGGAACTGGAAGATATTCAGTTGGTGTTTGCGGGAAAAATGCCCGAGCTCCACATCTACAACTTCCAGAAGCTTGCCCACGACCAAGGCCTGAGCCAAACCGACCTGGTGTTTACGGGCTACATTACCGACTCGGAGTTGGTCGCCCTGTACAATGTGTGCAGTTTGTATGTGTTCCCCTCATGGCATGAAGGTTTTGGCCTGCCACCGCTCGAGGCCATGAAGTGTGGCGCTCCAGTGATTGGTGCAAATAAGTCCAGCGTGCCAGAAGTGATTGGTTGGGAAGAAGCGACCTTCGACCCGTTTGATATCCAGGCCATTTGTGGAAAACTTCGTCAGGCGCTGACAGACGATACTTTCAGTGCTGCACTGGTAACACATGGTCTGCAGCGTGCAGAGCAGTTCTCCTGGGACCGTACCGGCATGGCAGCTGTAGCGGCGTTCGAGCAAGCTTTTGCAAATTTCGAACGGCCAGAGAAGTGCAGTGATACCTCTCGGTCATCAGGAGACGGTACGCAAGTGCTGATCGACGCACTGGCTGCTACCGGGCACCTGCACACAGGCGCTGTGGATATTCAGCGACTAGCCAAGATTATCGATTATTCGCTGCAAGGTCTGGCCGGCAAGCCAACTCTGTTCGTCGATATCTCAGAGTTGTGCAAGCATGATGGCAAGAGTGGCATTCAGCGAGTCGTGCGCAGCATTTTGGCGGAGTGGTTGAACAATCCTCCCGAAGGTTATGAAATCAAGCCGGTGTACACCAAATCGGGGGAGACTTTTTACCGCTACGCGTCGCATTTCGCCACAATGTTTCTGGGTAAGGACGCTAGCGAAGCAGGCCAGGACGAGCCCATCAGCTACCGGGCAGGGGACGTGTACCTGTGTCTGGATCTACTCATGGACGTGATTCCGTACAAACAAACCTACCTCGATACGATGCGCGCCCATGGGGTCAGCATTTTTTTCGTGGTCTACGATCTCCTGATTCTGCAACTTCCTCATTGTTTTGTTGAAAGTCTGCAAGCGCACTATATGAAATGGATTCATGCCGTGGCCCAGTACGACGGCGCGATATGTATATCCCATGCAGTCGCTGACGAACTAGGTAAGTGGCTGGACAAAAATGTGCCACCACGCAAGCGTCCATTTCGTATCGGTGCGTTCCATCTGGGCGCCGATATTGATCAATCAATGCCTTCCACCGGTTTTCCGGAGAACCCTGCGCTGCGGATCGAGTCGCTGGAGGCATCACCGAACTTTCTGATGGTGGGTACACTGGAGCCCCGTAAAGGGCACGCGCAGGCCCTTGATGCCTTTGAGCTGCTTTGGGCAGCTGGTATCCAGGCAAACCTGATCATTGTAGGCAAGCACGGCTGGCTGGTGGATGAGCTTGCGACCAGGCTTATTAATCATCCAGAATTGGGGCGGCGGCTGCTCTGGCTTGAAGGGGTAAGCGACGAATACCTGGAGCATCTCTATACCCACTGCGACTGCTTGGTGGCCGCCTCGTATGGCGAAGGCTTTGGCTTGCCATTAATCGAAGCGGCACAATACAAGCTGCCGATTATCGCGAGGGATCTGCCCGTATTCCATGAAGTGGCGGGTGAATTCGCATGGTACTTCAAAGGGGCAACTGCGCAGGATATTGCTGACCGCTTGGCCGAATGGCTGAAGTTGTATGAACTCAAGCAGCATCCGCAGTCTGGAGAAATGCCTTGGCTGACCTGGAAAGGCAGTGCGCAGCAGCTCATTGGCGAGATTGATAAGTGCGCGTTTTAACGCGCCAGCCATTACCTAGTATGAATTTCAGGACGTTTTGATTATGGATTTCAAGCTTGACTCAACGGGCAGGGCCGGCTTTGCAGTGGCTTTGGCGATTGGGTTGTTTTTTGTATGGCGATACTTTCCCACCGGTTTCGTCTTAGGGACCTCTTCTTATTGGTTGACCGAAGTTGATGACGTCACTCAGTATTTTGCAGGTTTCAATGCTTTTTTTAGCGCGCCGTTCAGTTATCCACTGCTGAGCTTCGATAGCATTAATTATCCACAAGGCACCCGGGTAACATTTGTAGACGCGATACCCCTGTACGCGCTATTACTGAAGCTCTTCGTACCTGCCAGTTTTGCTCCATTCAACCCGTTTGGATTCTGGGTAGCCCTGGCATTTGTCGGTCAGGCAATATGCGCGTGGTGGATACTCCGGGAACTGCAGATAAAGTCATGGCTTGCGTTGCTAGCCTTGACCGTGTGCTTGTTGACGTTCCCGGCGCTGACGACGCGGTTGGGCCATATTTCGCTGATGTCGCACTGGATCATACTATCCTCTTTGGCACTGTACATCCGGTGCAGAAGGACCAACGAACCACAGCGTTTTGCCTGGTCACTGCTGCTGGTGGTGGCGTTTTATATCAATATTTACTTATGTGTAATGGCAAGTGCCATCTATATTGTCAGTTGCCTGTGCAACCGTGCGAAATTTCAGCCAGCTGAACTGGGTCGGGCGTTAATTCCGTTCCTGATAATCGGCGCGAGCTTATTCCTGACCATACTGCCGATGGAGCGAGTTGCGGTAGGCAAGGAGGGGGGGTTTGGCATTTATTCGATGAATCTGCTATCGCCCTTTCATGGCGGAAATTACCTGAATTTTCCCGATCCGGAAATGCCGGGCCAGTATGAAGGATTCAATTACATCGGCCTCGGCGTACTCCTGGCATTTGCATTGAGCGTTGTACTCAACCGCAAGGCCGCTGTGGGGAGTTTTTCGCAGCACCGAGCATTGACATGGCTAATGTTTCTGTTTACTGCCTATGCGTTGTCCAATATCGTTTATTACGGCGTCCACCAAGTAGTAACCATTAACTATCCGTCCTTCATGGATCAAATCACTTCCCAGTTCCGAGCGTCTGGGCGTTTCTTCTGGCCGGTAGGATACTGCATCGTTATTTTTGCAATCGCGACTCTGTACAAAAAGCTTGGTCCGGTTTTATTTTCAGGGTGCATGGTTCTATTGGTGCTGCTGCAAGTGTCTGACCTGTCTAACCTACGCCATCGGCTTGTCGATACCGCCAAGCGTCCGCCTTCTCTTGTGTTGACGCAGTCTGCATGGGATCAACAAGTCACCAGCGAAATTAAGGAACTGTATTTCTTTCCGAAGTTCCGCTGCGGGCGTTCGGAGCTGATTCTCAATACCTTGATGCCCACGATGCGCTATGCCGCTGTGCATGGCATCAAGATCAATACTGGCTACGTAGCGCGGGCGAATTCCAATTGTAGCGTCGAGAGCACAAAGGCTGAAATTGCTGCATCAGCACCGGACCACTCCTTATATGTGTTTGTCAAAGGCGACTATCCGCAAGTGGAGCAGGTGAAGGCCTTGTTCCCTGACAAGTATCTGCCTACCTGTATAGAAGTCGACTTTGCCAATATCTGCCGTCTTAATCACCGGGTGCGTGAATTTCAATGATAACCTCAGAAAAACGCAAAATTTCCCTAGTGTCCCCTTTCTACAACGAAGAAAAGGGCGTGCAGGCATTCTTCAATAGAATCAATGAAGTGTTTGGTCCGCTGGCAGATCGGTACGATCTTGAAGTCATCGCGATTAACGATGGAAGCCGTGATCAGACCTACGAGGAGCTGATCAAGGCCAAGGTGAAAAACCACTACCTGACTATTGTCGACCTGTCGCGTAATTTTGGTAAGGAGGCTGCCATTTCTGCGGGGCTGGACTTCGCAACTGGCGACGCGGTGATTCCGATTGACTCCGATCTTCAGCATCCACCCGAAGTGGTCATTGAACTCATTGAAAAATGGGAGGAGGGCGCTGAGGTGGTACTGGCGAAGCGAGTCGACCGTGAAACCGACCGAGCCCTTCAAAAGCTGACTGCCAACTGCTTCTACAAGTTTCACAACCGTATTTCCGACATCGATATCCCGGCCGATGTCGGTGATTTTCGCCTGATGGATCGCAAAGTGGTCGAAGCGTTGAAGACTCTGCCGGAGACTCGCCGCTTCATGAAAGGCCTGTTCGCCTGGGTAGGTTTCCGAACCACCACGGTGGAGTACAAGGTGGCCCCTCGTGAGCACGGCACCACAAGCTTCAACACCTGGAAGTTGTGGAACTTCGCGCTCGAAGGTATTACCAGCTTCAGTTCTGTACCTCTTCGAGTGTGGACCTATCTGGGTGGCGCGATCTCAGCTTTGTCATTTGTTTACGCAGCCTATCTATTAATCAAGACATTGTTCTTTGGCGCTGACACTCCTGGCTACGCCTCAATCATGATTACTGTGCTGTTCGCCAGCGGTGCACAACTGATCGGGATCGGTGTTCTCGGTGAATATGTGGGCAGGATCTTTGCTGAGTCCAAAAATCGGCCGGTATATATCGTACGTGACGTGATCAAGTGAACAACGTGATCATTCCTGCGAAATACCATGAATTCATAATCTTCGGCTTGGTTGGCGTAGCGAACACAGCAGTGCATGCCAGTATCGTCATTGCATTGATGGAAATCTTCGCGCCACCAGCCTTTGTAGCTAACGGGGTGGCATTTGTATTTGCCAATCTGATGTCATACGCGCTCAACAGCCGGTTTACATTCAAGACCCCCGTAAGCTTCCTGGGCTACCGACGGTTCCTTGTGGTATCCCTGGTTTCTTTGGCACTCACGCTCTTGATCACTTCCATAGTTGAATACCTTGGTTGGCATTACGGTGTTGGCTTGGTAATGGTGATCCTTGTGGTGCCGGTATTGAATTACTTGGTCATGAAAATCTGGGCATTTGCCCCCACACGATGACGGTGGAGGCTTGCGCACTCAGTGAATTGGAGTTGAACGTGGCCGCCATTAAAGTCGATACAAGCCGATCAACTGGAAAGAATGGACAGTAGATTACTCAAAGGCTAACACTGCTTGTAGTGGATCGACGGCTTTGGATATCCGTCGAACCACTAAAGCTAATGCAGTTGATTAGTGCGGATGGATCTCGTTAAAAATAGCCAGTGGAGCAAGTGACTCATTGTTTTGCAACAGGTTGGTGTCGGCACCCCAGCCCTGAAGTATGCCAGCATAATACGATGCCGCCTTCAGGGTAGAACTGGTTCTAATGCAGGCGGTGCTCATGTCGACTAACTGGCGGGCGTAGTTTTCAGCCGTGAAGGTCGATTTTGCCCATTCCTGTGCTTGCTGGCCTTTTACATCTAAAAGGTCAGGGTTTGCATGGAGAGACAGTAGTGTTGCTTCAAGCTCTTCGATTTCTTTATCATGGTTTATTTTTAGAACGTATTGCTCGGGAAGCTCGCTGTAAAAACCTGTATTGGTGACAATCGTGGTTTTTCCGTAAAGCATTGCTTCGATTGCGGAGGCTGACGCCGCTTCCAAGCTAGGCCAGCGCAAGCAGCTAATAATGTCTGCATCAATTATGGCTAGTGCCAAGGTGGTTCCGTCAACCTCTCCCGAAATCTCGATGTCTACGCCATGGCTTTGCGCGAGATCAAGGATTTTAACTTTTACATCAGGCTGAATAGCCCCCACCAATCGATAAGACACTGCTTCTCTAAGCGTTGGGTTAGCGGCGATGGCCTTGATGCAGGATTCGACTCTCTTGTTGGGGTTAACATGACCGATGGTTAGCAGCTTGAGCTTGGTCGCTGGCACACGTTTTTGCTTTGTTCCAGCCAGTGAAAGGCCGGGGCAGTCATAAGCCAGTGGCACTACCCGCACAGGGCCTGGGCAGGAACTCAAAACTCTGTCACAGCCCCAATTGCTATGAGTCACCACTCCGGATGCCATCGAGCAAATCCACTCAGTCATGGGGGACTGATCTTTGGTGAGTTCGATGAATGCTTCATTACCACTAATGTTGAAAAAGCGCTCGGCAGCCTCATTCGAATAGTAAGTACTTAATACTTTTCGTGCCTGTTCAGTATGATTTTGGGCCCAGCCCCAAAACAGGTGCCCAAGGAAAAAATCATGCAGACAAATAATGCCACTAGAGCGCGCTAGCCACTCAATGTTGCCTTGATGGAATTCGTAGCTGTTTCCAACCTGATGAATGCATACATCGGCGTTTTCTATGCTGGCCTGGACCTCGGATGTGTCTATCCAGGAAGTAACATCGCAGCCGAAGTCATGCGTTTGGGTATTAAGAAGCCCGATTATTTCAGTGCGAACTACGACGACTTCATGTTTTTGGGACACAAGAGCATGCGTCACCAAACTTGTCATCCGGCCAATGGCTGAGGTTTGAATGGCTGGAGTGAAAATTAGAAACTTCATTTCAGAAGCGCCTCGATGGTTTCATTCCAATTGACGCCCAGACTATTCCACAGTGCGTGTGCAGCAGCCCCATATTCGACGGTTGTAGATTTACTGACGACCACAGCGCTCATGGCAGCAGCCAGGCCTTCAGCCGTGGGTTCCGCCACCCAGCCGGTAACACGGTCCTTGACCAATCCCAATATGCCGCCGCTGTCAGTAGTAGTGATCAGCGCCTTGGAGGCAGTAGCGGCCTCCATGGCCACATAACCCAGCGAATCTTCATCGAATGGTATATAGGCCACAGCCATCGCGCCGTTTACATAGTCGACATAGGTCGAGCGTGGCAAAAAGCGCAGATCCAAGCGAACTCTGTCCGTTACGCCCAGTGTCTGGGCCATCTCAATCAGTTGCTCAGCATCCGCTGGTGACTCCGGCGGTCCGGCAATAATCAACTTGACGCGCTTATCGGTCTTTGCCAAAGCCTGAAGGAGCAGGAACTGGCGCTTCATGCCATTGACTCTACCTCCAGCGAAAATATAGTCGCCGTGGGTGCCATTGATAAATGATTCTGGATCATTGACAGGTGGCAGCAATACCGTTGAGTCAAAGCCGTTATATTTCAAAAGGCGTTGTCGGGTTACTTCTGAGTTGGTGTAGATATGCCTGCTCTGGGAGAAGCATTCGTTATCTGCATTCAGAATAGCGGAGCGAATATCGTCTCCACTCTGGCCGGGCGGTAGATTTGTTTGACCTGCATCATACAGATCGTAGGCCTGGCGATACTGATGCAAAAGCCACAACGATTTTCTCGGATGTGGAATCAAGTAGGCTGGAAACTTAAGTGCGATTACATGATCTACATTCGTCAGTTCAAGTGCGCGTGCCATCAACATCTGGGAGGGTATTTTGTTCGAAGGTTCCCATTGAAACGGAATGCGCAAGATTTCGGACTCGTGTCCTGCAAGAGTCAGATGCTTTTGCACATTGACGGCGAGCTCCTCAGCACCACCCCATATGAAAGGTGCCATGTTGTTGACAACCAAAACTTTCATGCTAGAAGTCGCTCTAGAACGTGTTTCCAGGAAATATTCAAGTCAGCCAAGCGTTGTTTGGCATTGACGCCCATGGCTTCAGTGTTCGCCCGATTCAGGTAAAGCCTGTCCATTGCCTGTGCGAGAGATTCTGGCGTTGGATCGGCAATTAGACCATTGAAACCATCTTGCACCAGCTCCAGAACTCCGCCTGAATCCGTCGTGGTCAAAATCGCTTTAGAGGAATGGCTGGCTTCCAGGCTCGGATAGCCGTAAGAGTCTTCGTCTAACGGTAAATAGGCCACCGCGAGACATTTTGCAAACTGTTCTACTTTTTCTTCCTCGGTAATCCAGCGGTTTTCCAGCATAATCCGGTCAGAAAGGTCAGCCGCCTTGATCTTTTCTTCAATCGAGTTGGGGTATTCAGCTCCGCCACTGGAGCCTATAAGCCTCAATCGTACCGGCGTCTTGGTATGCGCCATGGCCTCTACCAGCAGGTGTTGGCGTTTATGGTGTTCCAGTCGGCAGATATACACAATTTCATCGCTTTGCCCTGAGCAATGAAAACGTTCAGGTAGAAAAACCGGAGGGTACAAAACCTCGCTGTCCAATCCGTTGTAACGCTTAAGTCTTGCCGACACGACTTGCGAGTTGGTAAATACGGCTCTTGCTTCACGCAGTGCTTGATCATCAACGGAATACAGTGCGTTGCGAAAGCCGCGGAACTTTTCGTCGTCGGGGTAGGGGCGATACTCGGAGTCCCATAGGTCATAAAAAATGCGCACGTGATGAATAAACCACAAAATTTTATGTGGGTGCGGAATCAAGTGAGCTTGCGGTCGGAAGCAGATTATCCGGTCAGCGGACTCAAGATCCACCCAGCGGAATGCCATCATCTGTTGAAATAAAGTGTCAGGATTATCAACCTCAGGAAGATAGACTATTTCAACATGATGGCCTGCTTCACGTAGGGTAGTTGCAAGCCATTCCACGATGTTTCGACTTCCGCCGCGCACAAATGGCACCATTGAAGAACACAGCGCGATCTTCATTTTTACAATAGGACCTTTTTCAAGGTGTCCGCGATACGAAGGATATCTTCCTGAGTCAAATCCTGGTGCGTTGGCAAGTTAATGCCACGACCAGACCAAAGGTCTGCAATAGGGTAGATACCGTCTTCTTTGTAAGGTGGTAATACATGCATTGGATAGAAGACTGGCCGCGTTTCGATGCCCATGTCGTCCAGCATCTTCATCACGGCATCACGCTTGTTCTCGTCGCCGTCGCGCAAGAAGATGTTATACATCCAGAATACTTGCTTTGCCCAACTCGCTTGAGTGGGAAGTAAGATCTTGTCTTGCAATTCTTGAAGTGCGTCGTTGTACCACGCTGCGAGGTGGTTGCGCTCAGAAAGGGCGGTATCGATGTTTTCCATTTGCGCCAAGCCAATAGCAGCTTGAATATTAGTCATCCGATAGTTGTAACCGACAACAGGGAACCAATAACGGCGTTGCGGGTCCATTCCTTGCCCGCGCAACAGTCGAAGCTTGGCGGCCAGTTCATCGTCATTAGTCGTGACCATTCCACCCTCACCAGTGGTGATGATCTTGTTACCAAAGAAGCTAAAGGTGGCACAAGTGCCCAAGGTGCCGACTTTCTTGCCTTTTACTTCGGCGCCGTGTGCTTCTGCGGCATCCTCGACAACCCAGAGACCGTGCTTGCGAGCGATTTCGTTAACCAGGTCCATTTGAGCGGGGTGACCATACAAATGAACAGGAATAATACCCTTTGTTTTCGTTGTAATTTTGCTTTCGATTTCCAGCGGATCGATATTCATGGTCTCGGCGCAGACGTCGACCAGAACAGGGGTAGCGCCGCAGTAACGTACAGCGTTAGCCGTGGCGATATAGGTAACGGTCGGAATGATGACTTCGTCACCCGGCTGCAAGTTCAGAGCCACCAGTGCGAGATGTAGTGCAGTCGTACCATTATTTGTGGCTATCGCATGTTTGACGTCGCAGAATTTGGCGAAGCTGTCTTCAAACGCACCGATGTACTTGCCGTTCGACGAGATCCAGTTGGTATCAAGGCAATCGAGTACATACTTTCGTTCGTTTCCAGCCAGTTTCGGTTGTGCGACAGAAATACGTTTCATACTTAATCCTTCAAATAATATTTATAGCTTTGGCTGGAACGCCAACGACTGTGGTTTTCGAGTCGACATTCGATATTACCACGCTCCCTGCACCAATCATCACGCACTCGCCCACACAGATGCTCGGAATGATTTTGGTGCCGATGCCCACAAATGACTCTTTACCGATATGTACGTTGCCGGCAAGGGCTGATTGTGGGGCGATGTGAGCAGCGCGACCGATTTGGCAGTCGTGATCAACCGTCGCCCCGGTATTGATGATGCACAAGTCATCAATTGTGGCTTCCGCGTTTACTACCGCGCCCGCCATTATCGCTACACCTTTGCCAATCTTTGCCGAGGGTGAAATTACAGCACTCGGACTGAATGCGTTCACGAGCTCGTAACCGAGGTCGGTAGCAGTTTTGGCTAAACGATTTCTCAGCGCATTCGAGCCAATGGCTACGAAAACTTTCGAGTAGCCTTCTCTTCGTAGCGTTGTGAGGTGCTCGTCGGATTTAAGGACAGGAACCCCCAGGCATGTGTCTGAGCTGTCAGCGGAACCGATACAGAAAGCAACTAAGTCACCTTGAGCCTTGAGCAACTCAATGCAAACTTTTGCATGGCCGCCTGCACCTATAATGACAATCTCACTCTTCATGCTGTATTTCCAATGTTTAGATTGTTTGGGTCTTAGAAAAGAACAAGTTTACGGCTCCCGCAATTTTCAGTTCTTCAACGCTGTGGGTTTCAAGCTCTCCCGAGTTAGCGTTGATGACTTGATAGTCGAAACCCAGGTTGCTGAATTTTTCGAGCCAGTCTTCAATGGTATGACCTGTCCGCTCCAAGTGAGAAAGGCCCAGCTCGACGATAAGTTTGATCTGCGGATTATCTTTCAGCAACCGCTTGGCGCCCTCAATAACCTCCAGCTCTGCACCTTCTGCATCAATTTTCAGGAGGTGAGCCACCTGATTTGGCTTTATTATTTCGTCCAGGGAAATCAGTTCGACCTGAACGGGTGGTTTGGCAAGCGCCGCAGGCGTATCGAGTTTAAAAAGAGAGTGGTGGCCGCTTGTCGCGCCCAGATTGAGCAGTTGCGAGCCTGACTTGTTTGATACGGCCATCTGGTGGGTTTCAGTAATGCCTGAAAAGCCATTAATCCACATGGTTTTATCTATCAGGGCTTTCGTCGGGCCGAAGGGTTCGAAGCCAATTATTTTGCCGGAACCATTCATGGCTTGAGCGGCTGCTAGCATGTGCATTCCAATGTTAGCGCCAACGTCGATGTAGGTGTCGCCAGGTTTTAATGTTTTACGGATGAGCTGGCGGGTTCCTGGCTCCAGTTCTCCAGCTTCGAGAAGCGTTGCGATCAATGCGTGATCGTCAGCCGAGCAAAGTACGAAGCCGATTTCACTCCGTATCATTATTTCGTCAGACCCACAGTTCACAGCTACGCGTCGAGCGGACGCGTAGGTGTATTCTTCAATTCTATTAATTTGCTGTACCAGTTCTGCGGGTACAAGTTGCTGAGGATGTTCTGCGGCTAATCGTTGGCTCGCAGCAACAGAGGCAACATGCTGCTCCAGTTCTTCGATTTTCAGAATGAGCTGATCCATGGCTGCTGAGTTTTCCAGCACTTCAATTTTCTGAATGAGTCCGTCCATTGCTGTTTTGTGTTCCAGTGCTCCAATTTTGAGCAGGAGCGCATCCATGGCCGTCTGATGCTCCAGTGCTTCGATTTTGAGTTGAAGTCCAGCTACGGCTGAGGGGTTTTCCAAGGCTTTGATTTTTAGCAGGAGTTCATCCATGGCTGATTGATGCTTTATTGCTTCAATCTTGAGTAGAAATTCATCCATGGCTGCTTGTTGTTGGCGAGCAATACCCAAGGATTGGGTGCTAAAACCAGCGATGAAGTACTCTCGGGCACGAAAGGCGATCGGCTTGATGAGCGGCTTCAGGATTCTATATGTATGCTTTGCAATCAGTCGCAGCACGCGCTTGATTTTTGCCTTGAAGCTGTCACGGTAAAAGGAAGATTGCTCAGCCGGGGGTTGAAAGTTTTCTGCCGGCTGAGGCTCTACGGATGCATCCTTCCGTAGGGCCTGTTCAGGCGTATCCAGCAACTGGGGTTCTTCCGGCAAACCGCTGCAGTTACTTTGCATCCGCTTAGATGTCGAGGAAAATGCAGTGCCGACATCTAGGCCTTCGCGTTTTATCGTCTTCATTGGCGCTTAAGCTCCAAAATAGGCAGCAGTGACCGTTTCCGGGTCGCCATCCATTTTTATCTTGCCGTGCTCCAGCCATAGTACTCGATTGCAGGTGTGCATAACCAATTCCCGGGAGTGGCTGGCTATGACCAGTATATTGGTTGACTTGACAAGCTCTCTCATTCGCGCTTCAGCTTTTTGCTTGAAGCCTTCATCGCCTACGGACAGCCATTCATCCATCAACAGAATTTCTGGTCTGACTGTGGTTGATACGGCAAAGGCTAGGCGCAAATGCATACCGGTTGAGTAAGTACGCAGCGGCATGTCCACGAAATCACCCAGTTCCGAAAATTCGATGATCTCATCAAGTTTTTCTTTCACTTGGGTTTTTGTCATTCCCAGTAGGCCGCCGCGAAGAAAAATATTTTCTCTGCCGGTCGCTTCGGGATCAGTGCCTAGGGAAATGTCGATGAGCGAGCCGATCTCGCCGTTGATCCGGGCCGTGCCCGAAGAGGGCTCATATACGCTACTCAGCAAGCGCAGCAGGGTGCTTTTTCCGGCTCCGTTATGCCCGAGCAGCCCGACCCGGTCACCCTTGTTGAGCGTGAAAGTGAGGTCTTCCAGTGCTCGGACAACTACACGCCCTTGCTGATCGGAGCCCAATTGTCCGCCCGTCGCAACCTGAATCAGACGCTTTTTCAGGGAGCGGCTGTTGGCGTTGTAAATCGGGAAATCCACGCAAACATTTTTGAATTCAATTGAGGACATTAAAATTTCTTCTTAGAGCCAGTAGGCGATACGGCGCTTGTATCGGCCATAAACCACGAGTGCGATGAGCCATCCAGCGGCCGCCATGCCAAGCGAAACCCACCAATTAGTATCGGAAGGCAGTTGCCCAATCAGCGGGGAGCGCACCACGGAAATAAGATGATAGGTCGGATTCAGGTCTAGCAGATACAGACCTGCACGTTGTGGCAGCAAGTTTGGCATCCACATGATCGGGGTGAGATAGAAAACGATTTGCAGCAAGCTACCTATGATTTGCGGAAGGTCGCGATAACGTGCGCACAAGACCGCCAGCAACAGTGCTATCCAGGTCAGATTCAGGAGTACAACGAGCAAGCCTGGGATGCTGACTAGCGCTATCCAGGTCAGTGGCTTGCCGACTGCTAGCAGCACCAGCGGGAAGATCAGGATGTTGTGACCCAGAATTAATATGTTCCGCCAAATCATGCGAAGTATGTGGGTAAACAAGGGGATCGGTAGCTGCTTGATGATCCCTTCGGCGGAGATAAAGCCAGTGCATCCCTCATTTATAACGGTTGCGATGAAGCCCCAGAGGATCATGCCGACTGCTAGGAAGGGCAAAAACTCCTGGAGGGGAGAATTAAAGATCTGACCGAAAACGACGCCGATGGTGCCGATCATCACGCCCATGCTTATTGTCAGCCAGAACGGACCGAGCGCGGACCGTCTATAACGCTGACGAACGTCCTGCCAGCCAAGCATCCCTACCAAAGCGTATCGCCTCATCGCAGCGACGATGTCCGACAGGGCGATACTTACTGAACCATTGCGCATTGAAGACACCAGATTATTGATCAAAAAAACGCCCCATTTTAGGCAGGTGTCAGTGACGTGTCACTCTTTGTAGTTTTTTTCTATCCTGCATTCGTTCAGTTGCTTGAAGCATGCTCTGAAAATTCTCCAGTGGCGGGTCTCACCGGCTCCGCACAAGTCCCCAGATCTGCTTAGATATAGCCTTGTCACTGCCCCGAGCCCGCCATGAGCAGATGAGCTTTTTCGACTTCGAGCATGCTGGCGAGCGCTGGCAAGCACGCCGCCAACAGTTTCTCGTTGAGATGGATCAGGTTGTCCCCTGGAGTGGCTTGCTGAAGCCCATTGAACCGGATTGCCCTGAGGATAGCGGAGGTCGAAAACCCCTTGCGATTCTTGCGGTCAGACGATGAAAGCTAATCTGTATTTCTTTGGAATGAAGGCTCATGCCGGTGCCGATGTTGAGTCTGTGCTGGTTCACCACGTTCACGGCATGCACCGGATTTTTTGCAATCAATCACGCCGAGTCTATCGAGATTTACAGCGGTTGCCGGGATTAGGCACCATGCGAGTGTTCCTCTAGGTCGTTGGGAGTAGCCGGGGGTCAACACAGTTCGGCGTGGGGTCATCCCGCTTCGGGGTCAGGGTATTAGTGCAAGACGGTGTAGGAAACAGATGCCTTTGCAACTCAGCGCCAGAAAACGCAAAGGGCCAAGACAGCCCGCTGGCAGCGAAGGGGGTAAGGTAGTCAGAAACGCGGGCTCACCCATTTGCAAGCTGAAGGCGATGTGGCTGGCAGTTAGCGCCACCTCAGCTTGAGATGCAGAAAACTTGAATCTTACGCATGAATAACGCTCCGCGACGACCTCTCTGCCCCGAAAAAAAAGGGGGGGGTGGTGAATTAACCTAGCGTGGCTACCTGGCTGAAGGGGGGGGGCGGATTGCCGTGGTATCCGAATTCAGAGGGTCTGCCAGTCAGTCGTCGTTCGATGACGACAAAAAAGCTTGGACTGCTCATTGGTTACCCTTTGGGTATCGTCCTGAGGGAGCGCATTCTGTATGATCTGCAAGATTTTGAGGCTCAGCAGGTCGGAGCCGAAATGGCGCATATCTACATAAGGGCCTGTTTAGGCACTCAAATGGAGTTTAGAGGAATCGCATGAAAGCAATTGTCACTGGTATTACAGGTCAAGACGGCGCCTACCTGGCGGAACTGCTGCTGGAGAAGGGGTACACCGTATACGGTACCTACCGTCGTACTAGCTCTGTCAATTTCTGGCGTATCGAAGAGTTGGGCATTCAATCCAACCCTAACCTGCATTTGGTCGAATACGACCTGACTGACCTGTCAGCCAGCATCCGCCTGCTGCAAACTACCGAAGCCACTGAGGTCTACAACCTTGCAGCGCAGAGCTTTGTGGGTGTTTCGTTCGAGCAGCCGCTGACCACTGCTGAAATTACCGGCCTGGGCGCGGTCAACCTGCTGGAAGCCATCCGTATCGTTAATCCCAAGGTGCGCTTCTACCAGGCATCTACCTCCGAGATGTTCGGCAAGGTACAAGCTATCCCGCAGATCGAAAGCACGCCTTTCTACCCGCGTAGCCCGTATGGTGTGGCCAAGCTCTACGCTCACTGGATGACCATCAACTATCGTGAGTCGTACGGGATTTTCGCTACCAGCGGCATCTTGTTCAACCATGAGTCTCCGCTGCGTGGCCGTGAGTTTGTAACTCGCAAAATCACCGACTCCGTCGCCAAGATCAAGCTGGGTCTGATGGACAAGATGGAATTGGGCAACCTGGACGCCAAGCGCGATTGGGGTTTTGCCAAGGAGTACGTGGAAGGCATGTGGCGCATGCTGCAGGCTGATGAGCCGGATACTTTCGTGTTGGCGACCAATCGCACCGAAACTGTTCGCGACTTCGTTTCCATGGCATTCAAGGCAGTGGGTATCACCATTTCCTGGGCCGGTACTGCGGAAGACGAGCAGGGCACTGATGCAGCAACCGGCAAGGTGCTGGTCACGATCAACCCGAAATTCTACCGCCCGACTGAAGTTGAGTTGCTGATCGGTAACCCGGCCAAAGCCAAGGAAGTTCTCGGTTGGGAGCCAAAAACTACCCTGGAAGAGCTATGCCGCATGATGGTTGATGCTGACCTGCGTCGTAATGAACAAGGATTCTCGTTCTGATGACCAATGCTGGCAAACGTGCACTGATTACGGGTATTCAAGGCTTCACCGGTCGTTACATGACTGCTGAACTTCGAGCTCATGGCTACGAGGTTTTCGGATTGGGCAGTCAGCCCTCCGATGAGCACAATTATCATCAGGTAGACTTGGCCGATGGTCCTGGTTTGCGCACGTTGCTGGCAAAGATTCAGCCTGACGTTGTGGTGCATCTCGCAGCATTGGCGTTTGTTGGGCATGGCGCAGCGCACGCTTTCTATCAGGTCAACCTGATTGGCACGTGCAATTTGCTGGAAGCCATTGCCGGCAGCGGCAAGACGCCGGATTGCGTATTGATTGCCAGTAGCGCGAATGTCTATGGCAACGCGTCGGGTGGCTTGTTGTCGGAGACCACGCCTCCGGCACCAGCCAACGATTATGCTGTCAGCAAGTTGGCCATGGAATACATGGCCAATCTCTGGCACGACCGTCTACCCATCGTGATCACTCGTCCTTTCAACTACACGGGTGTTGGCCAGGCCGAAAACTTCCTGTTGCCAAAAATTGTTTCTCATTTCCGCCGCAAGGCGCAGAGGATCGAACTCGGTAACCTGGATGTCTGGCGCGACTTCAGCGATGTTCGCGCGTTAGTGGCTGCTTATCGGGAATTGATTGAAGCGAGACCGCTTGGTCAGACTATCAATGTCAGTTCGGGGCAGACCCATTCGCTGCGTGAGATCATCGAGCTGTGTAAAGGGATTACCGGGCACGATATCGAGGTTGATGTGAATCCTGCCTTTGTCCGTGCCAACGAGGTGAAAACCCTCTGCGGAGATAACTCCAGATTGCTGGCGCTAGTACCTGGCTGGGCAACCCCTTCCTTGGGCGAAACCCTGAACTGGATGCTGACGGCCGATTAAATGAAGTTAATTCTGTCTGTTGAACCGGTTCGCTTCCCGCTAACCGGTATTGGTCGTTACACCTATGAATTGGCGCTGCGACTGCAGCAGAGTCCAGAAATCGTCGATCTGCAGTTTTTTTCTGGTCGAAGGTTCTTACCAACGTTACCGACAGCTGCCGAAGCGTCCGGTAGCGGTTACGGCCTGAAACGGGCTGTACAAAAAAACTTCCTGGCGGTCGAGGCTTATCGTCTCCTGATGCCATTGCTCAGGAAACATGCTCTAAAAGGTCATGGTGATTTTCTTTACCATAGCCCTAATTATTATCTGCCGCCTTTTCCGGGCCGCAGTGTTGCAACCTTCCACGATTTGTCGCCCTTTACCTGGTCTCACTGCCATGCGCCGCAGCTTGTGCGCTATTTGCAGAAAGAGCTTAAAACCACTTTGGTAAGGGCGGATGCGCTGATCACTGACTCCGAGTACACGCGCAGAGAGTTAGCCGATTACTTTTCCTGGCCTATCGAGCGTATCCATACGGTACCGCTCGCCAGTTCCGCGGAGTTTCATCCTCGTAGCGCAGAAGTGCTCAGAAGTGCGCTTTCGCGTCATGGACTTGAGGTGGGCGGTTACAGCCTTTTTGTCGGGACAATCGAGCCTCGCAAGAACATCGAGACGTTGCTTGATGCCTACTCCCGGCTTCCGCTCGAGTTGCGCAAGCGCTGGCCGTTGGTGTTGACCGGTTATCATGGCTGGCGAAACGAGGCCATTCACCAGCGTCTGGAAAGTGCAAAGCGCGAAGGCTGGGCTTATTACCTGGGTTTTGTACCCAGTGAAGATCTTCCTTTGTTGTTTGCTGGTGCTCGTCTTTTTACCTTTCCTTCGCTTTATGAAGGGTTTGGATTGCCGGTACTAGAGGCGATGAGTTCCGGTGTACCGGTGGTCTGCTCAAACAGCTCTTCGTTACCGGAAGTCGCCGGTGAAGCCGCATTGATGTGCGATGCCAAGGACACGGAAACGCTGACACAGCTCATCCGTCGAGGTCTGGAAGATGAGATGTGGCGTGCCAGTGCCGTCGAGCAAGGTTTGTTGCATGCTGCCAGGTTTTCCTGGGAGCGCTGTGCAATGCAAACGCTTGAGGTTTACCAGAAGGTGGTCAAGGGACAATGATCAAGGTTCTGCACTTCTTCAAGACGTACTACCCGGAGACCATGGGTGGTATCGAGCAAGTCATTTTTCAGATTGCCGAAGGCGGGATCCGTCACGGGTTTGAATCTGAAGTGCTTTATCTCAGTGAGCGAGGTGCGGCACGCAATGAAAGGGTGGGGCACCATTTGACTCATCGCTCCAAACTCGATTTGCATGTCGCCTCCACCGGTTTCTCGCTATCGGCGTTCAAGGATTTTGCCGAGTTGGCGAAGAAGGCAGATATTGTTAACTACCATTTCCCATGGCCTTACATGGATCTGGTGCATTTTGTCAGTCGAATCAACAAGCCAGCTGTCGTCAGTTATCACTCGGATATCGTCAAGCAAAAAATGCTTCTCAAGCTTTATCAACCGTTGATGAATCGCTTCTTGTCCAGCGTTGACTGTATTGTCGCTTCTTCACCTAACTATGCTGAAAGCAGTCCGGTATTAACACGTTTCAAAGACAAGGTTCGTGTCGTGCCTTATGGGTTGGACCGTGAAACCTACCCCACGCCTTCGGCGCAGAAACTTGCATTGTGGCGTGAGCGTCTGGGAGAGCGTTTTTTTCTGTTCGTCGGTGCATTGCGTTACTACAAAGGCCTGAACTATTTGCTTGAGGCCGCTAAAGCGACTCAACTTCCCGTCGTCATTCTGGGAGGAGGGGGGCTTGAGGTTGAACTCAAGGCACAGGCTGATCAAATGGGATTGTCCAACGTGCATTTCCTTGGTGGGTTACCTGACGAAGACAAGGCTGCTCTTCTGCAACTGTGCTACGCGTTCGTTTTCCCTTCACACCTGCGATCTGAGTCTTTCGGTATTTCGTTGCTTGAAGGTGCGATGTACGGCAAGCCAATGATTTCCTGTGAAATGGGTTCTGGCACCACTTACATCAATATTGCGGGGGAGACCGGTTTGGTCGTGCCTCCCCGTGATTCCGTCGCGCTGGCCGCGGCAATGACCTGCCTCTGGAATCAGCCGGATGTGGCGGCAGCGATGGGAGAGGCGGCGCAGCGACGTTTCGAAACGGTGTTCTCTTCTGATTCGATGGCAAAATCCTATGCCGAGATTTATCGCTCACTGCTTTGAAAGATTGCGGCACAGTGCCCGGGCATTGTTTTTTTTGTATTCCAAGGGCCACTCATGAGATCTATGTCATTTCTGGTTACCGGCGGTAGCGGATTTCTGGGGCGGGCATTGATCAATCGATTGGTGCAGATGCCTGGGTGTTTAGTTACAGCGCCTTTGCGAACACCGTCCGCCACACTGCCCATGGGAGTGCGTTCGCCGCAGTTGGGCAGCCTCAATGGAGCAAACGATTGGAAGACCACCCTGACTGACGTCGATGTAGTTGTCCATGCGGCTGCTCGGGTTCATGTCATGAATGAGGTGGCTTCGGACCCGTTGGCGGCGTTTCGTGAAGTCAATGTCGAGGCTACACTCAACCTTGCCCGTCAGGCCGCGGCGTACGGTGTGAAGCGTTTTATCTTCATCAGTTCCATCAAGGTAAATGGGGAAGGCACAGCGCCGGGCACCGTATACCGGGCAGATGATGTACCAGGCCCCATTGACCCTTACGGGATCTCCAAATATGAGGCAGAGAAAGGATTGATGGCGCTCGCCGCAACCACGGGGATGGAGGTGGTCATCATCCGGCCCGTATTGGTCTATGGCCCAGGCGTCAAAGCCAACTTTCTCAGCATGATGCGCTGGTTGTATCGTGGCGTTCCGTTACCTTTTGGCGCTGTCGACAATCGGCGTAGCCTGGTTTCCGTAGACAATCTGGTGGACTTGATCGTCACCTGTTCCGATCATCCGGCGGCCACCAATCAAGTATTCCTGGTCAGCGACGGTGAAGACGTCTCGACCACGCAACTGTTGCACAAGTTAGGGGCAGCCTTGGGCAAGCCAGCCAGGTTATTGCCCGTACCGGCGCGACTCATGAGTGGCGTTGCCGCGTTACTTGGTCAGCAAGCACTGGCAGATCGTATTCTCGGGTCCCTGCAAGTTGATATCAGCAAAAACCGACAACTATTGGGCTGGAGGCCTCCGGTCACACTCGATCAAGCTTTGGCCCTGACGGCGCAACATTTTCTGGACTCCCATAAATCATGAATTATGGCTGGTTTATCCCTGTCATTGTCGCTGCGTCTTTTTCCCTGACGTGGGCCCTGCGTCGTTATGCCCTCTCACGAAGCCTGATGGATATTCCCAATGCGCGTAGCTCTCACTCGGTGCCAACGCCTCGGGGTGGAGGCGTGGCAATTGTCCTGGCATTTACCTTGGCGCTGTTGATGCTTTGGTTGGCAAGGTTGATGCCCTCCCAGGCGTTTCTAGGCATTGCGGGTGCCGGCACCCTGATCGCCGTTATCGGATTCATGGATGACCACGGGCACATCGCTGCCCGTTGGCGCTTGTTGGGGCATTTCGCTGCATCGATCTGGTTGCTATTCTGGCTCGGTGGGTTGCCCGTTATTGAGTTCTTTGGGTACCCATTTGACCTCGGATGGTTTGGTCATGTGCTAGCGACGTTTTATCTGGTTTGGCTGCTCAACCTTTACAACTTCATGGACGGTATCGACGGAATTGCCAGTGTCGAGGCAATTTGCGTTTGTCTCGGGGCTTGTTTGTTGTACTGGGTGAGTAATGCGGCGGACTTGATCTGGGCTCCGTTGTTGTTGGCCATTGCCGTAGCCGGTTTTCTGTTCTGGAATTTCCCCCCCGCGAAAATTTTCATGGGGGACGCCGGGAGTGGTTTTCTGGGGATTGTCCTTGGAGGGCTCTCACTCCAAGCAGCGTGGGTCTCGGCAGACTTGCTGTGGGGCTGGCTGATCTTGCTGGGCGTGTTCATTGTCGATGCAACGTTCACGCTGTTTCGCCGTTTACTGCGCGGCGACAAGGTCTATGAAGCGCATCGCAGCCATGCCTATCAGTTCGCCTCTCGTCGGTTTGGCAGCCATTTGACGGTTACAGCGGTCGTGGGGGCGATCAATTTGCTTTGGCTGTTGCCTATCGCAGTAGGCATTACACGATTCGGCCTGAACGCAGGGGCGGGATTGATTTTGGCCTATGCTCCATTGATTGCGCTCGCTATCAAGTACCACGCGGGCGAGCTTGAAACCCCACCG
This sequence comes from Pseudomonas sp. GM78, assembly GCF_000282475.1. GTDB lineage: Bacteria > Pseudomonadota > Gammaproteobacteria > Pseudomonadales > Pseudomonadaceae > Aquipseudomonas. The sequence goes on along the minus strand of NZ_AKJF01000201.1, from coordinate 32,734 downwards.
GTGAAAAACTGAGTAACATTTCGGTCATTTCGATTCTAAAGTGGATGAGATGCGCCTATAAGGTTCCACTACCGTGATATGGCAGTTCAGGGGAGAAGGCAAAGGTGTTTGAAGAGTTCATGGACAAGGTCAGGGCAGGCCTTTTAGGGCTTCCCAGACGCCGCAAGCGACTGATACAGGTGACCACAGACATCGTTTTGGTCTGGGGAGCTCTGTGGTTGGCATTCCTCGTGCGACTGGGCATCGATGATATGTACAACCCCTTCAGGGTCCATTTCTGGTTGTTCGTCAGCGCCCCTGTCGTCGCCATACCGCTATTCATCAGGTTCGGCATGTACCGTGCCGTCATGCGCTACTTCGGCAATGACGCGCTGATCGCTATTATCAAGGCGGTCAGTCTTTCCTCGTTGATTCTGGCGCTCGTGGTCTATTGGTACAGCAATCACCAAACCGTAGTGCCGCGATCCATCGTCTTCAACTACTGGTGGTTAAGCCTCGTTATCATTGGCGGGCTACGTCTGTGCATGCGCCATTACTTCATGGGCGACTGGTTCGCCGGCGCTCAACATATCTCCTTTACCGTTCGCGATGATAGCCTCACCAAAGTCGCGATCTACGGTGCGGGAGTGGCGGGAAATCAGCTGGTCGCGGCGCTTCGCATGGGGCGGGTCATGCGTCCCGTGGCGTTTATCGATGACGATCAAAGCATCGCAGATCGGGTGATTGCCGGTTTGCAGGTCTATAAACCCAAGCATATTCAACAGATGATCGACGAGACCGGTGCTCAGGAGATTCTTCTGGCGCTTCCGTCATCTACCCGTGCACGACGTCGGGAAATCCTGACTTTCCTGGAGCATTTCCCGCTGCACATTCGCAGCGTTCCCAACTTTAGCGACCTGGCGAGCGGCCGGGTGAAGGTTGAAGACATTCAGGAAGTCGATATCGCTGACTTGCTGGGACGCGATTCGGTGCCTGCACAACCGGACTTGCTCGAGCGCTGTATCAAAGGCAAGACAGTCATGGTGACAGGGGCTGGGGGCTCGATCGGTTCAGAGCTGTGTCGACAGATCTTCTCGCTGGCCCCGACCACGCTTTTGTTGTTTGATCACGGCGAATTCAACCTCTATAGCATTCTCACGGAGCTGGAGCAGCGTGCGGCCCGGCAGACGGTGCCTATTCGACTGTTGCCGATCCTCGGCTCCATACGTCATCAGGACAAACTGGTGGATGTGATGAAGACCTGGGGTGTAGATACGGTCTACCACGCAGCAGCGTACAAACACGTACCCATGGTCGAGCACAATATTGCAGAAGGCGTGTTGAACAACGTCATTGGTACGCTCAACACCGCTCAGGCCGCATTGCAGGCGGGTGTTTCCAACTTTGTGCTGATCTCCACGGACAAGGCGGTTCGTCCCACGAATGTGATGGGCAGTACCAAGCGTCTGGCCGAATTGACGCTCCAGGCCTTGAGTCATGAGATTGCGCCGGTCCTGTTCGGCGACAAGGCCAATGTATCCAGAGTTAATAAAACGCGCTTTACCATGGTTCGTTTCGGGAATGTGCTGGGGTCCTCAGGTTCGGTGATTCCGCTGTTTTACAAGCAGATCAAGGCCGGAGGACCATTGACAGTCACTCACCCGAAAATCACTCGCTATTTCATGACCATTCCCGAGGCCGCGCAACTGGTGATCCAGGCGGGTTCCATGGGGCAGGGTGGGGATGTGTTCGTGCTCGACATGGGCGAGCCGGTGAAGATTGTCGAGTTGGCAGAGAAGATGATTCATCTGTCCGGTTTGAGTGTTCGTTCGGAGAGAAATCTCCAGGGCGATATCTCGATCGAATTTACCGGGCTGCGCCCTGGTGAAAAGCTTTACGAAGAGTTGCTGATTGGCGACAACGTCAGTGCCACCCAGCACCCGATGATCATGAGCGCCAATGAAGATCACCTGCCTTGGGATGTACTCAAGGATAAACTGTCCGAACTACTCAGCGCCGTTGAAAAGGATGATTACGCACGTGTACGCCAGTTACTGCGTGACATGGTCAGCGGCTATACCCCTGACGGCGATATTGTCGACTGGATTTACCAGCAGCGTCGCCTTGAGCCATGATTGTTTCGCATGGTGTTTAGAGCATCACGCTTTTAATGCCAAACATTGAAAGCCCCACCTGAGATTTTCCGGTGGGGCTTGTGCAGCAATTGCTATTACTTCAGCTCAAACCTTCAAAAGACTTCGGCATTGGCGAGCAATACACCAAGCTGGTCCTTTCCAGACAAGATAGGCTCGCCGTCGTATCCCCAATCGATGCCAATTTCAGGGTCGTTCCACATGATGCACCGCTCGCAAGATGGCGAGTAGACATCGGTCGTCTTGTAGAGGAATTCAGCCGTATCGCTCAAGGTGACAAATCCGTGGGCAAATCCAGGTGGAATCCACAGTTGTCGCTTGTTGTCGGCAGAAAGAATTTCACCTACCCATTGGCCAAATGTAGGGGAGTTACGGCGGATATCCACCGCCACATCGAAGACTTCGCCTTGAATGACTCGTACTAACTTGCCTTGTGCGTGCGGGGGCAATTGGTAGTGCAGTCCGCGCAGAACACCCTTTACCGACCTGGAATGATTGTCCTGCACAAAGCTGGGCTTGACATCCGTAGCCTCATAAAAGGCACCCGCGCTAAAACTCTCATAGAAGAATCCGCGCTCATCCCCAAACACCTTGGGAGTAATCAATACGACTTCAGGAATTGCCAGTTGAACGCCTTGCATCAGTACACCTTGTCCTTCAGGAGGTTTTGCAGGTACTTGCCGTAACCATTTTTAGCCAGTGGTTGCGCCAGGCGCAGTAAATGTTCCGCGTCGATCCAACCTGCTCGGAAACTGATCTCTTCAGGGCAGGCCACTTTCAGGCCTTGGCGCCTTTCGAGGGTTGCAATGTACTGACTGGCCTCAAGCAAGCTGTCATGGGTGCCGGTGTCAAGCCATGCATAGCCACGGCCCATGATTTCGACATGCAGATTCTGTTGATCAAGATACAGGGAGTTGAGGTCTGTGATTTCCAGCTCACCCCGAGGTGACGGTCGCAGTTCTTTAGCCAGATCAACTACTTGATTGTCGTAGAAATACAGGCCGGTCACCGCATAGCTGGATTTCGGTACGAGAGGTTTTTCTTCCAGGGACAATACACGGCCAGCCGAATCAAACTCCGCAACACCATAGCGCTCTGGGTCCTGCACATGGTATGCGAACACCGTTGCACCCGTATCACGTTGCATGGCACTGTTGAGCAACGGTTGGAAATCATGACCGTAGAAAATGTTGTCGCCCAGAACCAGTGCCGATTGATCGTTGCCAATAAAATCGGCGCCGATTACGAAGGCCTGTGCCAAACCATCCGGGCTCGACTGCACGGCATAGGATAGATTGATGCCCCACTGGCTGCCGTCGCCCAGCAGCTGTTCAAAGCGAGGGGTATCCTGGGGAGTAGAAATAATCAAAATGTCGCGGATGCCCGACAGCATCAATGTGCTGAGCGGGTAGTAGATCATCGGCTTGTCGTAAACCGGCAAAAGTTGCTTGGATATCGACAAAGTCGCGGGGTGCAGTCGAGTGCCCGATCCACCCGCCAAAATTATTCCTTTACGTGCCATGTTGCCTCCTAGTTGATTATTTCATTCAGCATGCGCGTGACACCGAATTGCCAATGCGGCAGTTTCAGGCCAAAAGTCGACTCCAGCCGATTGCAATCAAGGCGTGAGTTCCGTGGTCGTGCCGCTGGCAGCGGGTACGCCTCGGTCATGATTGCGCCGACTTTTGCGGCACTGACCTTGAGAGGAATACCCGCCTTTTCCGCATGCTCCAGTACATGGCGTGCGAAGCCGCACCATGAGGTCTCGCCCTTCGCCGCCAGGTGATAAATCCCTGCCAGGGCGTGACTGTCGTTGGACATCAGTAAGCGAATGGCATGAGCCGTCACATCGGCAATCAAGTCTGCGCCGGTCGGCGCTCCAATCTGATCGTCGACGACGTTCAGTTGTTCGCGTTCCTGAGCCAAGCGAAGCATGGTCTTTGCGAAGTTGTTACCACGTTCGGCGTAGACCCAACTGGTCCTGAACACGACGCTTTTTGCGCCCGAGGTCGTGATAGCTGCTTCACCCGCACGCTTGCTGCTGCCGTAGACGGACAACGGCCCTACAGCGGTGGTTTCATCTTTGGGCTGGTCACCGCTGCCATCAAATACATAGTCGGTAGAGTAGTGAACCAGCCAGGCACCAAGAGCCACAGCCTCCCTCGCGAGGACACCGGCGGCCTCGGCGTTGATACGGTAGGCGATCTCTGGCTCGCTTTCGGCCTTGTCTACGGCGGTGTAAGCCGCTGCGTTGACAATCACCTGGGGCGCTACTCGTCGAACAGTGGCTGCCAGGCCATCGAGGTCTGCCAAGTCACCGCATAATCCATTCTCACCTTGGCGATCGAGCGCAATCACCTCGCCCAAAGGGGCGAGGGCACGTTGGAGTTCCCAACCCACTTGACCATTTTTGCCTAGTAGTAGGATCTTCATGCGTGTTCGGTCTTGTATTGCAGTTTTTCCCATTCCCGATAACTGCCATCGAGCACGCCGTTCACCCAAGGCTGATTCGCCAGGTACCATTGCACCGTCTTGCGGATACCCGTCTCGAATGTCTCGGCAGGCAACCAGCCCAGCTCACGCTCGATCTTGCGCGCGTCGATAGCATAGCGACGGTCATGGCCGGGGCGATCAGTGACATGGGTGATCAATTCTACATAACGTTCAACAGGGGCATCGGTCAGCGCATGGCGAACACCACGCCCTGCTGCCGGCGCCAACTCGTCCAGCAAATTGCAGACGGTGTGCACGATGTCGATGTTGGCCTTCTCGTTCCAGCCGCCGACGTTGTAAACCTCTCCTGGAGTCCCTGCTTCAAGAACTCGACGAATGGCTGCACAGTGGTCTTCAACAAAGAGCCAGTCACGGATCTGTTGCCCGTCACCGTAAACAGGCAGCGACTTGCCGGCGAGTGCGTTGACAATCATCAACGGGATCAACTTTTCCGGGAAGTGGAAGGGACCGTAATTGTTCGAGCAATTGGTGGTCAGCACCGGCATGCCGTAGGTGTGATGATATGACCGCACCAGGTGATCGCTTGCAGCCTTGCTGGCAGAGTAGGGGCTGTTAGGAGCATACGGAGTTGTTTCGCTGAACGCGGGATCTTCCGCGCCTAATGTTCCGTAGACCTCATCGGTGGAGACGTGAAGAAAGCGGAAGGCGCTTTTGGCTTCAGCGTCCAGACCCGACCAATAAGCTCGTGCGGCCTCGAGCAAGCGGAACGTACCATTCACGTTGGTTTCGACGAATGCCTCCGGGCCGTGAATGGAGCGGTCCACATGGGACTCTGCAGCAAAATGGACCACTGCGCGGGGGGCGTACTCGGAGAACAAGCGTGCGAGGAGCTCGGCGTCCAGGATATTGCCATGGACGAAAGTATGCTGTGGCGAATTCTCTAACGACTGTAGGTTCGCCAAATTACCGGCATAGGTCAGTGCGTCCAGATTCAAGATAGGCTCGCTGCTATGTGCACACCATTGCTGAGCGAAATTGGAGCCGATAAACCCGGCTCCGCCTGTGATTAAGATCATCCGTAATATCTCTTGGCGTTTGAAGTTCTAACTGGTTGCGTATTATTACAGCTTGAGCACGATTTGTAAAAGTTCCGTGTAGCGCGTCATTTACGTCGGCTTGAATTCGTATGGTTATCGTTAAATAGCTATTAGGGACGCTCCGAAAGCAAAATTCTGTCACCATATAAAACTATAGTGACGGTGTAATTGTGCGCGTCAAGCTGTTTAGATTTCGGCGTGATCAAAAAAACAGCATGATTGAGTAGTTTCATTCAGTCACTGCCAAATAGGTCCCTGGTGTAAACTTTTTCTAAAACGTCAGACAATTCATCGGAAAGACGGTTGGCAATTATAATATCGGCTTGACTTTTAAAGGTGTAAAGATCATTGATTACTTTTGAGTTGAAGAAGGTGGAGTCGCTCATTGTTGGCTCATATACGACAACTTCGATACCTTTTGATTTTAATCTTTTCATTATACCTTGTATGGATGAGGTGCGGAAATTGTCTGACCCGGACTTCATTATCAACCGATAAATTCCAACTGAGCGCGGATTCTTTTTAAGGATAGAATCGGCTATGAAGTCTTTCCGCGTAGTATTTGAGTCTACAATTGCCTTAATCAATGTGCTTGGCACGTCTGCATAATTGGCCAATAATTGCTTGGTATCTTTTGGAAGGCAGTAGCCGCCGTAGCCGAATGACGGATTGTTGTAGTGGTTTCCGATGCGAGGGTCTAAGCTTACCCCTTCGATTATGTTTTTTGTGTTGAGTTTGTGTACTTCTGCATAAGTGTCGAGTTCGTTAAAGTAGGCAATTCGCATTGCTAGGAAAGTGTTGGAGAAAAGTTTAATGGCCTCGGCTTCAGTCGAGTCTGTTAAAAGTATCGATATGTCGGATTTTATTGCACCCTGCTTAAGTAGGTTTGCAAATGTTTCGGCCTGCTTGGTTTTGCTTCCAACAATAATTCGAGACGGATGCAGATTGTCGTATAGTGCGCGCCCTTCGCGCAAAAATTCAGGAGAGAATAATATTCTCTCATAATCAAAATGGTGACGCATCCGTTCAGTAAAGCCAACGGGGACAGTTGATTTAATAACTATAGTGGTTTTCTTGTTGTAGGAAAGTATATCATTTATAACATTTTCTACTGATGATGTATTGAAGTGGTTGGTTTCTGGATCATAATCTGTAGGCGTTGCAATGATAACAAATTCAGCATCTTCGTACGCTTGTTTTGTGTCCAGGGTCGCATGTAGATTTAGGGTTTCATTTGCTAGAAAATCTTCTAGTCCAGAATCGGAGACTACACTTTTTCGCTGGTTTAGAGCATTTACTCGGGTTGGCGATATATCTAGAGCAGTAACTTCGTTATGTTGCGCAAGCAAAACAGAGTTAGATAATCCAACATAACCTGTTCCAACAACGGTAATTTTCAAGACGCTTCTCGCTTTTGTAGTTACAATCACTTATGGGTGGTGGTGAGGTTGGTTGTACAGTTGCTCTAGCATTTTTTTTGTGTAAAAAATGCTAGATTGATCTTGCTGTTTATTCATATGATTGGTAACAAGTATTAGATCGTTTGGGGTAAATCCCAAAAGCTTGTCATGTATGGTATCCCAGATACTTTGATTAGCCTCTGGTGGTCTAGCTAAAAATCGTTGATTTGTTTGTAGTAGTAAAAAATCAGGGTGTTCTTGGTCTACGATTGATTGATCAAAAATTGCTGCAGTGTGTGCATATACAATTCTGCGAAATACACAGGCCAACTGAGCTATAAGGTTTACAGAGAAAGAATCACCGAAAATGAGTAAAGTATACTCAGTAGAGCTTTTAATATTCTCATAAATCCATATTCTGCCGATATTTGATATGCCGTTGTCAAATATTTTAATGGCGCTAGTTGGTGCATTTGATAATAATAATGATGTTGATGTTTGTTCTGGAAACAACTTTGAACCCAAGTCTCCTTTAGACGATACGGCCTTGAAAGAATTAATTAAACGGTCGGAGTGCGACCCTAGTTTAAATCCTTTTAGTATATCTATTGCCCCTAAATAAGCCCCGTAGTCGCTCCAGTGAGTGTCTGTGCGGTAATAAGAAAGTTCCCTGGCTTCGTGTAGTTGTTTTAACGGGTAGACGATATTATCCATGAGTTTGAACTCATGCAAAAACTGATCGATGGGGGTTGTCTTTCCGCGATTGAATGGATAGAAATCGGGAAATAACTCTTCTTTGGCTGGAGCCACAAAGAATTGCCATGTCAAGTCTGCGTCAGATGCTTTTTTGCGTATCCAGTTGTAATAATCTCGCCACCTTAAGATGGTCTCAGTAGATAGAGTAAACTTGCCCCGAAATTGATCAACGCTTCTATTTGTATCGTTGTCTAAAAATAACCAGTTATCAGTTCCGATAAGAACCTTTGGTCTAGCAACAGCAGCGATTACTTGAATCCAGTATTCGCAGCCATCCTGCTTTAATCCAAAGTCTAAATGCTCTTCAAATTGGATTTTAATATCAAATCCACATTTCGAACTAAAATTGCCTATAGTTTCAGCTGTAAGTAATCTAGTTAATACATCAGGCCTTTCTTCGGTTAACTGAAATTCATACGTTTTAAGCGACGTGCGGATAAGTATGCTGGTATTTTGTGAGCTTAACACCCAGCCCTTGATTTCTAGTAAATCATTGTGCACCGCGCATGAAGCAGCGTTAAGTGGGGTATCAATCCACCATCTAGCATTTGGGCGTTTTTGGTCCGCGCTTATGATAGGAAGATATTTGAATTCACGTGTCGGCACGATAACTCTCTCGATAAAAGCATATTAATCAAGCATAAGGGTGAGAAAATTTTTCCATTATAGGTAGCATGATTTGAGGGCCTGGGGGATTATGCCCCATGTCCATATCATAAAAAAACTTTACAGTTAGTTCGTTAGATAACGCATGTCCACTGAGCTTTGCTAATAGTGGGGCAACGTGCTCTGACACGTGCCAATCATCAGCGGTATTTATCATGATCAAACATGGTGGTGTATAGTTTTCTTTTTTGAATAAAGCATAAATAGAAAATCGCCATGGGTATTCTGTATTAATTTGTGTCGTGTTTCGAGAGTAAAATCCGGATCTGATGATTTTCCCCAATTCGGGTATGTTGTGGAAGCGAAAAAGGTCAGTTTGCGGATTTACTACTAATGCTCTCGAACCTCGAAGATAGGTAGCAAAGCCTAATGAAGAAAACCCGCCGGCTGATGAACCAAAAAAGTTAATTTGCTCTTTTGGAATTCCCATGAATTCTAGCAGTTCTCCGATATATTTGGCAGTTTCGTAGAGGTAGTCAGTTTTATCATTTCCCAAGAACCAGCCAACTTGAATATCTTCATCGAGTGCTAAGCTTGGGTCCGAAAGCGATAGTCCTACACCTTCTAAGGAGCTAAACCATTTAGCTCTTTGGAAGTAAGGTACTGGGAACTGCTTTCTATCTAACCACCCGGGTGAAAAAATCCACGCTCGTTTAAATTCAGACGGACGAAAATAGAAATCTAGTGTAAACGCGCCTAAATTTACGTTGTACCAGCCTTCCGAAGTTATAGCGTTGAAGTCATTACGATCAACTATTTTTTTTTGTAATTCAATTGTCATCTTATTCTCATGCTGTAAAAGGCTCTAATTATCTGATAGTACGATATCTAGTTGAATTAGAGCCTTCGGTTAGCCTGGTGCAGGTATATGTATTAATGAGATTTGATTCTGTCTCAGTCAAAACAATCCCAGGCCGCCTTGCGGAAGTTTAGTTCTTTAGAGGTCGAACTGTCCCACTGGTTTCGCCGAAACATTAATTCAAACTCGCTCATTAATGCGTTGTCATCCCTCAGGCTATCTGTTGCCTTTTGAAGTTTATGAGTAACAAACGCCTCTGGTACATAATAGAGTTTTCGTTTCAATGTGTTTCTCATGAGGTCACAATATGTGCGGTCTGAACGGTAGTGTCGCCCATACTCAGCATCTAATGGTCCTATATCATTAATAACATCACGCCGAATGTACACGGCAAAGAATGCAGCATATGAAAGGTCAAGAGGACTTCCATCATGGAAAAGAGAAACTTCTGCGATATTTTGATGGTGGGCTGAAATGTTTACATCGCAGTCATTCATTTCGTTTGCATAGGGGACGTGGGTACGAAGTGTTTTTGTGTTTTTTGGAAGTATTTGTCTTGGTACAGTCATTCCTGCATCTTTCAACTTGTAGCAAGCGTTTTGCAGGGCTTGTATTGCTCCGCCATGAATCATCGCGTCATTATTAAGTAGTAGAATATCGGCGTCCTTCTGAGCGGACTCAATACCTTGGTTGACGGCATAGGTAAAGCCAAAGTTCTTAGTATTTTCTATTAGGGTAATTCTAGATTTTTCTGCCTCTGAACGCAGATATTCTTTTACTTCGATGCTTGATGCATTGTCAATCACTATCGTACTCAGCATTCCATACCATTCAAAGGCGTGGATAGAGTCTATACATTCCTGAATATCTTCCAGTGACTCCCAATTTGGTATTACAATTGTAACGCGCCGTTTAAGTTTTTGTTGGGCGGTTTTTAATTGCTTAATTGCTAGTCTTTCCGACATGCGATTGCGAACAACGCCCATGTTGACTAAGTGTCGCGAATCATTAGTTACTGTATTTTCCGCCTTGTCATAATAATACTGACTAAGTAGTACTGGTACAGAAAACATGGTGCCTTGTTCAGATGCTTTCAGGATTAAGTCGTAATCGACGAATCTTTTTAAGGTTTCGTCAAAACCCTTTATTTTACTAAGAAGCTCTCGGCGATGGGCGAACGCGTTCAAGTCAATATAATTATTATTTTCTAGAAGGGAGCGGTTGAAGTGACCGTACCTGGCGGCAAATGGGGTTGATGACTCTCCGCGGTACAGAAGTTGCCCGGAATAAATAGAGTTGGCATTGGGCAGACTCATAAAGGCGCCTACTGTTGCGCCTATATAGCGGCTATCCCATAAGTTGTCGGAGTCAAGATATGTTACGATTTTACCTTGTGCCGCTTCTAATCCCTTATTTCTCGACGCAGAGTGACCTTGATTAGTAGTTTGACGTAAAAGGCGAATTCGGCTGTCATTGAATTGTTCTATGATTTGAATGCTGTCGTCAGTACTACAGTCATCAATAATGATAAGCTCAAAGTTTGTGTAGTATTGAGAAAGTACAGATTGAATTGCTAGACTAATTATTTTTTCACGATTGTAAGTTGGCATTATTACGCTTACAAGCGGCTTGTTTTTAGACTCTGTAGCTTTGTGATGTAATCTATTAGCAATGTTTTCCATCATGGCGAAACTGCGCTTATCCTCTTCAGTGAAAGGCGCGTTGACCATAGGCTGAGTCATTGACGATTTTAAAAAGCCCGAAAAATCGACATAGCTTCGTTTCGGTTGTTTCCACGAGCTTGTTTTTTCCGAAATAATGGTCTTTGTTTGAGCGTCAATTAGAAAAATCTTATGTTTTTTACCGTTCATGAAAGCATGAGGAACAGTCACAGAAAATGCATGCTTGCCTTCATTTATATTATGGGCTTTCAGATCAGCTCTAAATGTGCTTGCCTCTACGGTGATATCCGTACCAGTATCCGTATCGCTACCGAAGCGTAATATAGCTGTCCTGGGAGCTTGATCTCCGATGGCAGCAACCCAGCCGTGAATCTCAGCACGATCAACAACGCATTCCAAAGAACCTCGAATTTTCAGTTTGGCCAGTTGAGGAATGCTCTTTAGTGTAGATTGTGCCTCAATGATGGTTGCGGTTTTGGGAGCAGCGGCGGGTGTCAAATTTTCTAGTAAAGCTACTATTGATATTTGATTTTTTGCTAAGTCGTTCGGAAAAGTCTTTGACTCTACTGTGTAGTCGTTGATTTTTACGACGTCATTTAGAACTACTTTAGCGCCCATGATTGTTGGTAATAGACCGAACATTCTCTCGACTGCATGCGCCGGAGTACCGTCATCAGTATAAGTTGCCGGCTTCATTTCGATTTTTTGCATCTGCTTATAAATGTCACCTAGGATGTCAGTAGAGATCCAGAAGCAGGTACCAGCAAAAAAACCCCAATCATTTTTGTTGAAGTTAAAATCACCTACGAGCTCTCCAAATATTGATTCAATATTTTGGGAGTTCTTCCATAAATTAGATGGGCCATAAATGTAAAGCTGCTTCGCTCCCGCGAGTTTTACATGATGGTTGCTCTGAAATAAATTGATAGTGTTTTGGACTTGTTGTTTGCTGCCCAAAACTCCCTTCAATAAAGTTTGTCGCCACTGATCAGGTTTTTTGTTGCCTTTTTTTGTATGTATTTTGCATATGAAGCTGTATTGCGATAGGTTGTGCTTCTCCATTAAGTTAAATAGAGCGCCAATATCCTGGCCAATATTGGGAACCGGGATAAGGTGCGCTTTAGGGAAGGTCTTTTTAATGATATCTATTTTTTCGTTGCCAAAATCCTCGGGAAACGTTACATATTGATCAGCGTCTTGTGGGAAGTTTTTCGAATAGATTTCTAGATCCGGAAGTGTGTCCAGATGGAATGCATGGATGACTAGAGCGTAATTATGTACGCTTTTATTTGTCGTCGGGAGTGTTGAGATACGATTTGAAATTATTTTTACGTTAAAATCAATCAGCTCATGAAGTTCGCCGTTTTCTAGGCGTGCGACATTGTACAGCTCCAGTGCTTCACTGTAATTTTGCTGCCTTAAAGCCATGTTCGCTCTAGAAAAAGCGCTGTGAGTGTTTTTGGTTTGGGTTTTCATATTCTTTGCTCGGGTGCATAAAGCCAAAGTTAATTTTTCGTTTTTGTTATGAAATGATGATTGTGGATTTTATTTGGCTCTTGCTGTGGATGTGTTCTTGGATAGTATGGTTTTAACGTCGCTCGATAGTGTGTGCCATTTTTTCCAAGCGATTTTTACATTCGGATTTTTATGTTGTAGGCGTTTGAGCTGAATTGGTAAGTTGCTTATCAGGCTGGCAACGAGAATTTGGTCCTGTTCGGGCAGTTGGTTCCAGATGTTAGTATCCATAGCAGTGGGTTGCGAGAACCTTAACTCTAGGCGAGCACCTCTTTCATCGTCGCTTTCTATAAACCAATTTTTGAACGCGTGTTGGCTTGATTCCGGGAACTCTATTCTTGGATGCTGACCGAATGTCGCTGTTGACTCATCTACTGTGGCAATTTTGTAGTTGAATTCTGAAGTCGTAAATTGCCCTAGGCTCAAATTGTTAAATCTTATGCCAATGTATCGATACTCATCATTTTGAGCGCTTTCGCTTAGTTGTAGGTCGTCGTAGCGCAGAATCTTTGGCCAGTTTGCTAATGTTTTTTCTAGGTTGTACAGACCAATCACTAGAGCATTCTTGTCAAAGTCCACAGGAAGTACAAGTGTTTTGGTGTTTTGTAAATAACTGATTAATTTTTTTACAAGAATAAGTAGTCCGGACCAGTCGCTGCTGCCAAGCTTGCTAATAGTTTCATTGTTTCCCTGGTATGCGGAACCTTGATTGGGCGCACATAATAGTTCTTCGTGCTCAAGGAGTGCCAGTGGCCAAGCCTCTACACTTCCCATTGGGCGTTGAAGCAAAATTTCGGTGACACCATTTGAGGTGCGTGTTTGAAACGCAAGCTCAGGTACCTTTTTCTCGCCTAGATAGACATTGCTTATGTTCCACTGAAGCGTCTTCTCTTTATTTTTTTCTTTACTTGCTACCTGTTCGACTTTCAGTGTTTCTAGTTCCCAATAACCTGGGTTGTCTTCCAAGATTCGCTTAATGCGGCTCTGTAGTGCTTCGGTTGTTTTTTCAAGCGCGTTTTTTTCAGTAATGTTTAAAGCAAGTGTTTCTTGGGTATGGTGGAGTTGACCGAGTAGTAACTCATTTTCCAAGACCGCTGATGCAAGGAGTTTTTGGTTTTTGCTGGTCTCAGAGCTATGCTCTTTTATCAGGTCTTGATATCGCTTCTCTGATTGAGTTTCTAATTGCTTTATTTGAGGGCTGAGGTCATTTAGCTTGGATAGATTTTTTTTTTGCTCGGTGAGGGCGATCTGCAACTCTTTTTGCTTAATTTGCAGTCGCGCTTCTAGCTGGGTATTAGCGGTATGTACTTTAAAGTTCTCGCGTTTTGTTTTTATATGATCAGCAATTACTTGGTCAAAAATTGGAGTCTTGATTTGCGTTGTTTGGACGAGTTGGCGTGCCTGGACTTCATTGTGCAGCTCCATGGCATATTTGTGACGTTGAACAAGATTGTTGATCAGATAGAGATCCAGATGCTGCTCATCTGTTTGCTGAGTACGTTTTGGTAGTGAGTCTTGAAATGAAAGAAGCCATTTTTTATCCAAGGCCTTTATATGCAGGGCTGGATCTTTTGTGGCTGCGACGCTGTCAACAAATACGCTGCGAGCGGGCTGCGAAATATGAAAGCTCAACATTGCTTGAGTTAACTGGCACCAGTTTTCTAAGGCTGCTTCTAGCGCTAGTAAATTGTCCTTACCTTCATTTAAAGCCGCAATTAATGCCGCTTGAGGTGAGGTATGCATCAATACGAAGTGAGTGTTTTTATCGAATTCCGACCAGTATTGAAGAAATCGGTGGCTTTTTTCTTCTGCCCACAACCATACTGGTTGGTTATGGTTTGCGTAAAAAATATCTACAGCTAGTTGATCCCATGTACGACCAAGTTGCACTGGTGCCGATGGAGAGCCGGTTTGTGTTGCCAGTGCTTTTTCATGCCATTGGGCAATGGATATTTTTTCATTCCTCAAGGCAGGTACTGCAACTGTCGACCCTGCCGCTATCAGGGCGGCAGCAAATTGATCAAGAGTGCTTTGAATACTACCGGTAATACATAGGCTTTTCATATTTGTACGCCGATGGAAATAGGTTGAACATGTTTGATTGGAGCCGAATCTACGTTTTTAGGAGCGAAAGATATTGCAGGCGTAGTTTTGGTCTCAATTTGAAATAATTCTGATGCTGATAGTGAGTTTCCTATTCGGGCATCGGTTTGCACGTGCTGGCGGGAGCGAGCTTTGACAGGCCTAGGAGGCATCGCCAACCCTCCGTAAGGACCACTCAAATATTCAGCCGAGAGGGCGGGGTGGTAGTAAACATCCTGCTGCCCTGATTGAGACCAGCGCTCGATAAACAGTTGTTGTTCACGCATGGCTCGTGATTTTTTCTCGGTGGTGTGATCTTTACCTCGACTGGCAGACTCGGCATGAATGAGTTGTGCGAAGGGCGTCCATATCAGGTGCAACCCGCTTAGCTGGATTTTCAGGCACAAGTCGACGTCGTTGAAGGCCACGGGGAAGGCGCGTTCGTCCAGTCCTCCCAGTGCCTGGTACAGTGTTTTGTGGAGCAGGAGGCAGGCGGCGGTGACTGCGCTTTGTTGCCGAGCCAGTTGGTTCATGCCCAGGTAACCTGGATCGCCCTGATGGAGGTTATTACCGGTGTGCGCAGCCAAGCCGTTGATACCCACTACAACTCCACCGTGCTGCACCATGCCATTGGGCCATAGGAGTTTTGCTCCGACGGCGCCGACGCCTGGGCGAATCGCCTGGCTAACCATTTCTTTCAACCAACCAGGCTCGATGATCTCGATGTCGTTGTTGACTAGGCCAATCAGTTCGCCGCTGGCCAGTTCCACTGCGCGGTTATTGATAGTGGAGTAGTTGAACGGATAGGGATGGGCCAATACCTTCACACCAAGCGCCGGTAATTTGGCGAGGTACTCGAGCGCGGCCGGGTCGCTGGACTGGTTGTCCACCACGATGATTTCGAGGTCAGGGTAATCGGTGTTACTCAGCAGGCCTTCTATGCAGGTGCGCAAGAGCCCGACCTGATCGCGTGTAGGTACGATCAGGCTGACTTTTGGCAGTGTCTGCGGCAGTGGCCAATGGGTGCGCAATAGGCCGGGGTAGTTCGGTAATGATTGAACACGGGCACCGCGCGCCAGTCCTTGGCTCAGCCATTCCATCGCTTCGCGGCGATCCGGCGAGGCTGGTGCGTCGGCGGGACTTGCCGGTGAATGATAATGACGGTGGTAAAGCACCTTTGGCAGGTGCACCACCCTTGCCTTGCGCCGCTCGCTGGCCAGGGCAACTGCTGCAAGAAAGTGATGCCAATCCAGTACCTGCAGGCCATGTTCGGGAGTGAGTAACACCAGTGCTTGCTGGATTATGTCTGCACTGAAAGCCGCACCGGGGCTGAACAGGTCTGCGCCGATAAACAGATCCACATCCCACACCGGTTTCAGCCAGGGTAGGCTGCGCTCCCTTGAAGGGCCGTCGCGATCACAATCGGCAAAAGCCCAGGCATTGCCGCCACTCAAGGCCCCATGCAAATGATCGATTGCGTGGCTGGGCAAGTGATCGCCACCCTGGACCGGGACAATGGTGTTGCAGCCAGTGCTCAGCAGCTTGAGCAGCGCCGGCAGGATGTTCTCGATGCGGCCTTCGGCGACTTCACCGACGGCCATGCGTTGCTGGTGGATACTGGCCAGGGTGACGGCATCATCAGGCGGGTTGCCGGTACTGATCAGCAACACTCCGACTTCGCCCGGTGGCAACTGGGCCGGCATCGGCTCGGCCTGCTGAAAGCATTCGAACCACTGTGCGTAATGGTGGAAGCCGGCACTTTTGGGTGCCCAGCGGTTTTGTTCACCGGCCAACTGAGTGATCAGTTTCAAGGTGTCGGGATTGGGCGACTTTGCATGATCGTGCAAAAGTCCTTCCAGGCCCTGGGGCCAGCAGCACAGCGTGACCGGGCTGCCGGAGAGTGCCTGGCCCAGGTCGTTTTCGATGTGCAGGACATGGGGCTCACCGTCGGCCAGCAACCAGGGCAGCTCGACAGTGAAACCATGGTCAGCGCTGCTGCGATTGGCCAAGGCCAGATGGCGCTGGTCGCAGGTCACGCGGGCTTGGACCTGGCCTTCTTCGCGCACAATGATCTGCATGTGCCGATGGGGTACTTGCGGATCCCAACTCCAGCCGCTGAGGCGCAATCCACCGTTGTACCAGACCTGGGAAGCGATGGCGGCTGGCTCGTTGGCGGGTTGGCCGGGCAGTTGCAGGCAGCCTGGGAGCAGGTCGGCCTGGTTGGCGACCTTTATGCTGATCCGGCTCGCGTTGTTCAACCAGGCGTCCTTCAGTTGTACGGCAAAGCCGTGGAACTGATCTCCCGTGGTTGCGTTGGGTTGGAACTGATCGGCTCGGGCCAGGGCCACGCCTGCGCCGTCTACCAGTACCTCGATCACCAGGCGCGCATCAGGTTGGGCCGTGTCCAGGGCCCAACCCTGTAGCACGTCGCCGTACAGCCCGGTGATCTCGCCTTGGTATTCGGAGCGTGGAGTAAGGGTCATGCTATTCATAGGGCATCCACTGGCGCGGGGGCTGGGGTCGAGAAAATGGACAGTTGAGCCACTGGCAAGGCACCGGCTTCACGAGCGACATCGCCAGACTCGGCGTACAGGGCCAAGCCATGTTCGTCAGCCAGGTCTGCTGCCGCCCAATCAGATCCAGGGGCTGGGTCGAGGCTGAGGGCTGCGGTGCACCCTGCCAAGGCAAGGGTTTCGGTAATGTTCAGGCCCGGAAGTTGAGCCAATGCCTGTACCGCACCGGTCGACAGCAGTGTGCTCAGCCAGGGACTTTCGCCGACCACCAATAACAGGTACGGGTGTTGCTCGCGCTTGATGCGTTGGCCAAGCTTGAGCCAACGCTGCGCCACATCGGCGTTGTTCAGCCGATCGGCGATCAAGAGCGTGCCGACTAGGGCGCAGGTTTTCATAGGCTGGGGGGCGGGGGGGGCAAAACTCGGTACTTTTGCTTGGGGAAACGCGGCGTTATAGCGGGCATGCAGTGCTTGCCAAACCATTTGAACGCTCTGCGCCTGATTGGCGAAGCCCCGCCAGTACAAGTCACCCTGCTCTGCAAGCAAGCGGTCGTCGCGGCAGTTGATCCGGTAAGACCGTTGCAGCTGGGCCGGCAAATCACTCAGTTCTACGGGGCAGCCGTCGAGTTGCTGATAGGTCAGTTGCTGGAGTGGCAGTGATTGCAGATCGGCCAGCAGTTGCGATGCGTCATTTGGCAACCGGTATTCCAGTGACAGGGGCAGGCCGGGCAGCGCTGCAAGCAGAGTTACCTCGGTATCTTGGCCGCGATTGAGGTATTTCAAAGCCAGGGGCGCGGTCGAGGGGAGGTCGCTCTCGATAAAAAGGTCTTGTGTTCCATCGAGCCCGTTCTCGCTGGTCATCCAGCTGCGCAACTGCGCCAACCGGGCTCGCTGCAGCGCCTGGCGCGCTGGCTGCAATGGATCGCGCAGGCAAAAGGCGGTGTAGCGCGATTCGGCATCGGGGTATCGCCGCCTTAGAATGGCGTTGTTATGGGCAACGCGCAGGATCTTCTCATCGCCAAAAGAGATGCCGCCCTGGTGCGCGACGAATACCCGAGGGGCGCCCATATGCCGCCAGCCTAAGTTGCGGGCGCGCAGGCACCAGTCGGTTTCCTCGCCGTAGCCGCGCGACAGGTGAACCTCATCCAGGTAGCCGACTTCATCCAGGGCGCTGCGCTTTATATAGAGGCAGAAGCCGCAGCCTGTTTCGATCTCGACGGCGGCGCTGTCGGTCTGGCTGGCCAAGTGGTCCAGTTGAGCCTGTTGCTCGGCGCTGGGCATGGCCTGGCTGACGCGGCTGAGCGGGAAGCTCATCAGCTCGCCGTTATTGGTAAAGGGGGTGACCGAGGCGATGTCGTCGGCTTCGTATGCCACTGCGTGGAGGCGATCCAGCCAGTTTCCGTTGACGCGGGTGTCGGCGTTCAACCAGACCACGTCTCGTTCCGGGCTCAGGGCCATGCCGCGGTTGGTGTTGCGAATAAAGCCCAGGTTGGTCGGTTGGCGCACGTAGTGAATCTGGCCGCTGGCGGCCAGCTTCTTGAGGGCTTGGCTCAGTGCCCGGTTCGGGCTGGCATCGTCCAGCACCACCAGCCGATGTTCGGTTTGGTTGAGGCTGCGGTTGCGCAGCACGCTGTCGATGCACTCCAGGGTTTCGGCAAGGCCTTCGTAGACGGGGACCAGCACATCGACGGGTTGTTGCCGGGCAACATTTCCTGCCACTGGCATTGGCGGAACGAAGGGGGAGAGTACCGACAGCGGACTGCCCAAAAGGGCGGCGCCATCCTTGAAGCGGATTTGCAGTTCCGGGGTCGGCTGCGAGACTTGAACCTGAATGCCACCATGGGTCGCACTGAGCCCCGCCTGCTGCAGCAAAGGGTGAGTTGAGTCGGCCGGGAACTGTGTCGTGCGTCCGTTGACCTGCAGTTGCAGGCGCAGGGGCGTTTGCGGTGCGCGCAGGTTCAGTGCCCAGCCTTGGATTGCCCCGCTCTGGGCATCGTAGCGCACCACGCCCACGTTTTTGGGGGCGTTGGGTAGCGCGCTCAGCAGGCCAAGCACAAGTTTCAGTTCGTTGCTGTCGTTGATTTCGGGCAAGTGGGCCAGGATCAACTGGCAAAGTATTGCCGGCTGTTCGGACTGGCTACGCGCTTGCCAGAGTGCCATGCGCAACGTTGGGTCTTGGGGTTGGTCGCGCCACGCGGCGCTGAGCAACCGGGTCGCCGCCTTGGCGTTTTTTTGCGCCAGAAGGCTGCGTGCGAGCAGTGCTCGAACGTCGGTACGCTGAGGCAGCTGATGGGCTGCACCACTGAGGTAGACGAAGGCACGCTGCGGGTCTTTATGTTGCAAGGCCTCGATCCCTTTCCAGATCAGGGCCTCGGAACGATATTCGGGGGTATGCAAGGCACGTTCGAGGTGAGCCTCGGCACTGTCATGGAGACCGGCTTGGCGGTCGCGATGGAAGTGGTCCATAAGCGATCCCGGCTTATGGTCTATATGTCTTGACATGATTATCTGGGTTTCGCTGTAAAAACAAAAAAGAGGGCCCCAAGAAGGAGCCCCTTTTCAAATACCCCCAGCCTTGCGGCTGGGAATATTCAGGCTTGTTGCTGGGTGGGGTGTTACGCCACGCCGTGTACTACAACCACGTTGCCGTTGCTGTCGATACCTTCGTCGGAACCGACGATACCGATGGCCACTTCAGCCTGGGTAGCGCCGTGCTCCAGAGCGTTGGTCCAGGCAGCCTTGCCTTCCGCGTCTGCATCGCGACCCAGCGCGTTGCTGTAGAGCTGATCGATGAAATCAGATGTGGACTTGGCGTTGGACTCGTTCGAGCTGCTGATGCTTTGTGCGACCGAGGCACGGTCAGCACCGGCAGACAGTGCGGCAACCCAGTTCTCCAGACCTGCATCGTCAGCTTCACGACCCAGTACGCTGGTGTACAGCGCCTTGACATAATCGGTGTCGCTGGCACTTGCGCTTGCAGCCTTGCCTTCATCAGAGTTGCTGAGGCCAGCAATGACGTCGGCACGGCTTGTACCATTTGCCAGCAGGTTCAGCCAGGCCGCCTCGCCGCCAGCGTCCGCATCGCGGCCCAGCAGAGTGGAGTACACGCTTTGAATGAACTCGCTGTTCATGTTGTTCTGGAACTCGCTGGAGTTCAGGAAGCCTTGCGCGATGTCAGTCAGTGCAGTGCCGGAAGCGGCATTGCTCCAAGCCTCGGCGCCATTTGCGTCAGCGTCACGGCCCAGCAGGCCATTGTAGAGGCGCAGAGCAGCTGCTTCTTCATCGGTGCTGGCAACAACGATCGACTCGTTGTTGTCGAAGCTGATGAATTCGACACTCGAAGTGTTGATGGCGTGATCACCGCCGTTCAGGTTCAGCGAACCGCCCGATACGGATGCGATGAAATCAGCACGCGAGCCTGCAACATGAGCCACGTCATAGCCTGCGCCAGCATCGACGGTGTCGTTGCCAGTACCGGTGTAGATAGTGTCGCGGCCAGTGCCAGTCGAGATCTGGTTGTCGCCGCTGTTGGCGATAACTACGTTGTTGCCGTTGCCCAGGATCACGGTATCGTTGCCGGTACCGGTGTCGACAGTAGTGTTGCCGTTGCCGACGGTGATGTGGTCGTTACCGTTGCCGCTGACGATTACGCGATCGGTGGTGTCGACAGACGCCGCGGTGAAGTCCAGAGCCAGGTTGGCGTCGCTGGCGAAGACAAATGCCTTGGTGTCGGACAGGCCCGCAGTGGTCAGGTCCACAGTGACATCAGTACCGGCAGCGCCAGCGATGCCAGCGAAGATAGCCTGAGTGGTCGAACCGGTCGGTGCAACGACGCTGCCCTTGCCATCCCACGAACCGATTGCGACGGTCTCTGCGTTATCCAGATTGAGGATTTGCGAGATAGCGTTAGCGGTGGTGCTGGAGATGCTAGCGTTTTGGGTCAGGGCGTCTTTGACGTCGCTGGCCAAGAACGGGTTATCGTATTGCATGCTTCAATTCCTGTAGATCAGGCCAATTGGCCCTCATGGCTATATGTTTGCGTAGTCGCAAGGTTTTCCCAGGGAGACTTATAGCGGGGAGCGTTGATCTCAGGATGGGCGAAGATGGAAAGCTTGATTCCAACCAGGGGTTCTTGGCCGCTGGGGCCGAAAAACATCTGGTCAGCAACAATGGGTTGCGGATCGGCGCCTGCGAAGGCGACCTCGCCAACCAGTCGATAACGACTGCTGTGGGGGCCGGTCAGGCTGAAGCCGACAGCGATCAGGGGCGTGGCCTTGCCGCGCGTGCCGCAATAGTGACCGGAAAGAACTTTGGGGCTGGGGCCTGAGCCGGCGACGGTACTGGTGTACACCAGGTCAACGCCATCGGGACGGTCTGCCCAGTCAACCAGGAAGCCTTCAATGTTGGTCGTGCCCTGGCGCTCACCAAGCCACTCTTGGGTGGCAGTGACATCACCGCGGGATTGAATATGGCCGATCAATTTTAAAGTCCCCGGCGCAACCGCAGATGGTAACTCGCTGCTGGTTTCTTTGGCGGGGGCGGGTGGCACGAAGTTGCGCATGATGGCGGCCGAAGTGTCGATTCGGTCGATACGCAGATCAACAGGATCGACTTGGACATTGGCCAAGTGGTATTCGGTGATCAGTACGGTAGTTACGCCGTTTTTGACGCGACCGATGATGCAGTCACCCAGTTTGGTCAGCATGTTTTTGCTAACACCCTCGGCGGGGAAAAAGTCAATAAGACCTTTGCCAAGGGGCGCTTGTTGAAGCGCTATGCAAACAGTTTTGTCTGTACTGGTTTGTGACGCATAACGAAAGATATACATCCCTGGCTCAAGAAGAGTGACCCGGGAAGTGATCTTAAGTCCATCAGTGCTTTGCGAAGACACGCGGTAAAACTCCTTCAATCCTTGAACTGGATAATCCATACAAGGCTCAACAAATATCTGATGAGCGCATGTAGCCTATATAGTTAAAAGGCTAATGGCGGATTGGTGGCTTCCTTGACGGCAGGAAGATTAAGCTATCTGGATTTTTTTAACAATCCTGTGTCGAAACAATTTTTGCATTGCAAGGGAGGTTGGCCAAAAACCTCGCCTGGACCCCGTGAAATCACGGCGTCCGTCCCCTCGCTGGTCGGCGCAAACGCCCGCCCGGCCCGGGGCCTGTCTAAAATTTTTGCTATGCACCTTCGCAACCTGGACCTGGTGGTTTGTCTGGGCAAGATCTTGCGCGGCAGAGAAAAGCAGGCCGGGAAAATGTTGATCGGCAAACGGTGTGTTTATGTTTTTGGGGTGTCGGTGCAAAGCAGGTCAGACGTTTGGGTTGGCCATGCTTGTTGTGCTTTTGAGTCTGCCTAGTGTTCTCTGGCTGTTCGGCGGAGCATGCAAATTGGCGGCTATGGTAGAGGCAAAAAAACCAATTGTCTTTACCAGCGGTCGACTCGGTACTTGCTTTGCTAAAAAATATTTTTTGTGCACCCTAAAGAAAGTGGACTTGCTGCCGGTTGTCTTTAAGTCGGTCCTGACCAGTCAGTCAGCATGAGGGTGGATTGTTACAGTTGCTCAAGCTAGTTGAAGGGAAGTGTCGGTGGTGCGGGAGGTAAAAAGGGGCGTTAATTTGGGCTGGCGTCATTCGTCGCTTCCATCATTAAACTTCCTTTACCAAGCACTTTTCTGGCTGCCGGTGCTGGAGGTGGGTGGTACACTGCCGCGCTTTACGCCTTCCCACTCAGTATGGATGCTATGAGTCGCCTACCCGAAAACAACTTGCAAGCCGCCTTGAGGGTTTGCAAGAGCAGCTTTATTTCCGTCGGTTTTTTCAGTCTGTTCGTTAATGCGCTGATGTTGGTTCCGACGTTCTTCATGATCCAGGTTTCCGGTCGCGTAGTGCCCAGCAGCAGCGTCTCCACGCTGGTGATGCTGACACTCATCCTGACCGTATTGATGTTGACCCTGGGTTCACTGGAGTGGGTGCGCTCACGGATCATGGTGCGTATCAGCAACCGGCTTGACGCCCTGTTGAGTCATGACGTTTATCGAGCCAGCTTCCGCAGGGCCCTGGACAGTGGCGGTATGGATGCGTCGGCCCAGTCGCTCAATGACCTTACGTCCCTGCGCCAATTCCTGACCGGCAATGGCCTGTTCGCCTTCTTCGATGCGCCGTGGCTGCCGGTTTATACCGCGGTCATGTTCATGTTCCACCCTTTATATGGGTGGGTTACCGTGGGTTGCGCGGCCGTACTGATCTGTCTGGCTGTGTTGAACCAGCGCTTCACTGGCAAGGCGCTGGCGGAGGCCAACAAGGAAAACGTTGCAGCCTCCCTGCACACCACCAAAACCCTGCGCAATGCCGAAGTCATCGAATCAATGGGGATGCTTGGCACCCTGATGAGCCGCTGGGCACAGCGCCAGCGTAAGGTACTGAGGCTGCAGTCGTATGCCAGCGACAAGAGCGGCATCATTACATCCGTGTCCAAGACGTTCCGTCAGTGGACTCAGTCCATCATGCTGGCGCTAGGTGCTTACCTGGTAATCACCCACGAGATAACGCCGGGCTTGTTGATGGCCGGCTCGCTGTTGCTCGGACGCGCCTTGTCCCCTATCGACCAGATGATCGGCAGCTGGAAGGGCTTTGTCGGTGCGCGGGTGCAATACAACCGCCTGAACGAGACCCTGGACAAGCTGAGTGCCGAACCTGAGCGCATGAAGCTGCCCGCACCGCAGGGGCATATTCAAGTAGAGAACCTGATCGTGACCCCACCGGGTGCGAAAACCCCGGTTATTCGTAACATCAGCTTCGTCGCTCCGGCAGGTACCGTGGTGGGCATTGTCGGGCCCAGCGCGGCGGGCAAGTCGACACTGGTTCGGGCGCTGATGGGGATATGGGCGCCGCAGCATGGCGTGGTGCGCCTGGACGGTGCGGATATCAGTACCTGGGACAAGCACGAGCTGGGCCCGCACGTGGGTTACCTGCCGCAGGACATCGAGTTGTTCGAGGGCAGCATCAGCGAAAACATTGCCCGTTTTGAAGCGATCGATGCCGAGAAAACAGTGCACGCGGCCAAGGTCGCGGGTGTGCATGAAATGATCCTGATGCTCCCCGACGGTTACGACACGGTCATCGGCAGCGACGGTGTCAACCTGTCTGGCGGTCAGCGCCAGCGTATTGGCCTGGCGCGGGCACTCTACGGTAATCCGCGATTGATTGTCCTGGATGAGCCCAACTCCAACCTTGATGATGTCGGCGAGCGTGCCTTGGGTGTCGCCTTGCAGAAAATCAAGGAAACCGGTGCCACGGTGTTCATCGTCTCGCACCGCCCCAATATTCTTGCCCGGCTCGATCGCGTGATGGTGTTGAATGCCGGCACCATCAGTCTTTATGGTGCGCGTGAGCAGGTTATTGCCGAGCTGGCGGCCCAGCAAGCCAAGACTCAGCAGCGGGTCGCCCAGGCGGCCGCTTCAGATGCGGCTTCGGCCGGCGCGTGAAAGGAATCCATCGATGACCCGTACTACCCTGATCACCCTCAACGATGACGAATTGGATGAGGTGCCTACTTCTGACCGAAATATACGCCGGCTCGGCCTCGGCATTGTGCTTGTAACCTTCGGCCTGTTTGGCGGCTGGGCTGCTTTCGCTCCGCTGGGTAACGCTGTATTTGGCAGTGGGCAGGTTACAGTCCAAAGCTATCGCAAGACGGTTCAGCATCTGGAGGGCGGCATCGTCAAGGAGCTGCTCGTGCATGATGGGGATCTGGTGCGCAAGGGCGATCCGCTGATTGTGCTGGATGAGTCGCAAATCAGTTCCGAATACGAATCTACCCGTAGCCAGCTGATTGCCGCCAAAACCAAGGAAGCCCGTTTGCGAGCCGAACGCGATGACTTGCCGGCGTTGCCGATGGTGTCGATTGATGGTCCTGATTCGCAGCGCGCGCAGGAGGCATTGGAGGGCGAAACGCATGTCTTCAATGCTCGGCGTGGTTCGCGTCTTGGGGAAATAGCGGTCAAGAAAGAGCGTATTGCTCAGCTCAGTCAACAGATCGCCGGACTGGAAGCGATGGTTCGTACCAAAGTAGGGCTGGAGCAGTCCTACAGCGGTGAGATTGCTGAGCTCAAGGAGCTGTTAGCCCAGGGGTTCGTCGACAAGCAAAGGTTGTTGGAGCAGGAGCGCAAGCTGGACATGCTCAGGTCGGAAGTGGCTGACCACAAATCGAACATCCTGACCACCCGTTTGCAGATTAACGAAACGCAGCTGGAGATTGTTCAGCTCACCAAGAACTTTAACTCCGAGGTGGTGAAAAACCTTGCCGATGTGCAAAGCGAGGTCTTTGAGCTGCAGGAAAAAGTCAGTGCACTCAAGGACAGGCTCTCGCGGATAGTCATCCGGGCTCCGGAGGGTGGCATGGTGCTGGATATGAAGGTGCATACCGTGGGTGGTGTGATCAGCCCGGCCACACCCTTGATGGACATCGTGCCTGAAGCCTCACAGTTGGTGATTGAAGCGCGCGTCGGCACCAATGATATCGATCGCATCTCGTTGGGCAAGACGGCGGACATTCGCTTCACCGCATTCAATTATGCGACCACGCCGGTTATCGAGGGCGAGGTCACTCGAATATCTGCGGACCGCTTGACCGATGAGCGTTCGGGTGACAGCTATTACCTGGTGCGGGTGACACTCACGGACGAGGGTGCGAAAAAGCTCGGCGATCGCAAGTTGTTGCCAGGTATGCCGGCGGACGTGCTGATCAATGCGGGTGATCGAACCATGCTGCAGTACCTCCTGAAACCGGCTCGCAACATGTTTGCCAAGTCGATGATCGAGGAATGATTGTGCGTTTGTTACCCGTTGTGCTCCTCGTTTTATCGATTTGTCAGGCTCAAGCGGCAGCTGCGAAGGGAGAGCGTGGTGTCAGTGCCAATGATTATTCGGTTGACCTGATGGCGCTGTATCGCGAGGCGCGGTTGGAAGATCCGCGCATTATCTCGGCCTACGCCAAGGCGCGATCCGCGTCCGAACAGCAGCGCGCCGCGCTGGGTAGTTTGCTCCCGCAGGTCTCGGCCAACGGCGGTTACAACCGCATCTTGCGCAAGGACGATGCCTCGCGGGAAATCTATGACAACAACAATTACGGATTGAGCCTGACCCAATACATCTATAACAAGCAGGCTTGGGAAAGCTGGCAGAAGTCCAAAAGCGTCAGCCGGCAAAAGGTCTCGGAAGCTGATGAGGCTCAGGCCGAGGCTACGGTGGATCTGGCCAGGCGCTATTTCGTCGCGTTGGCGGCCGATGACGACCTGGAACTGGTCATGGCCGAGCGTCGGGCGACGCAAAAAAATCTCGACCAGGTCAATGCGCTGTATGCCCGGCACATGGCCAAGATCACCGATCAACTGGACCTGCAGGCGCGGGTCGACAGCCTGGCGGCCCAGGAAGTCGAATCGCGCAACCAGGTGCGCCTTAGTCGCGCGGCACTGGCCGAGTTGGTGGGGCGACCTATTAATGAGCGCCTGAGTCGCGTGCGCAGTGATGTGGAGTTCCAGGCGCCTATGGAAAGCCTGGATAACTGGTTGCAACTGGCAGCGAGTGGCAATCCGGCCCTGAAGGCGAGCCAGAGCGGCGTCGAAGCGGCCGAAGCGGCGGTGCGTGAAGGCAAGGGCGGGCATTATCCATCCCTGACGTTCAGTCTGAGCGGCCAGCAGAGCGACGTGGGGTATGACAACACCCTGACCCCGCGCAGCGACAGCTACGTCGCCACCCTGGGTGTGAAAGTGCCGATATACAGCGGTGGCTCCACCTCGGCCCGTGTTCGTGGTTTATATGACGATCAGCAAGTAGCAGAGGAGCAACTGGAGGGAGTAAGGCGCCAAGTGGTTAAAGAAACCACGAATGCCTACCTGACGGCTCAATCCAGTGTCGAGAAGATCCGTGCGAGCCGCAATGCGTTGTCTTCGGCCAGCCAGTCCAGCATTGCCGCACAGAAGGCGTTCACCTATGGCGTGGTGAACGCGGTGGATGTATTGACCAGTGTGCAGAACGAATTCAAGGCGCGTCGCGATCTGCTCAAGGCTCAGTACGATTTTGTCATCAACTTGTTTGCGCTCAACCGCTGGGCTGGAAAGCTCTCGGAAGGTAGCGTGGCCAGTGTCAATGCGTGGCTGAGTGCGGAGGACAGTAATGTCATCCAGCCTGATGCGTCCAATCCCAAGCAGGTCAGTCGTTAGGTTGGTTTTCACATTCGAGATTGTGAATGGGGCGGACGTGTCTCCGGTTGATTGCTCGGCGGTAACACCCGGCGGTGAAGTCGTCGACGTCCCCTGATCCCGGATTATCTCACATCCCGCAACAGACACATTTTTGACACCCTCCCCACATCGCCTAACTTGAGGAAGCAGCTGCGGAAAAAGCTGCTTCCTCAACCGATGTCATGGAGCGTCATTTATGCGTACAGGCTATTTCTATTCCCTGGTTTTTGCCCTGCTCACCAGTGCCACTATCACTGCCAATGCTGCGCCTGCGGTCAAGCCAGAGGCTTCCAAGGCTCCGGTGGCGATGGAGGCTGCGGTGAGTACGCAATCAGGCAAAGTGGACCTCAACAAGGCTGATGCGCCAACCTTGCAGCGTGAGTTATCCGGTGTAGGGGAGGCCAAGGCTTTGGCGATTGTTGCGTATCGTGAAAGTAATGGTCCTTTCGCATCTGTCGACGAGTTGCTCGAAGTGAAAGGTATCGGCAAGGCCCTGCTGGATAAGAATCGCGAGAAGCTTCAGGTGAACTAAGCTTGTTAATCAGCCTTGGAGGCCGGTCATTGACCGGCCTTTTTTCTTTCTGGCGAATGCTGCGAGGTTTTGCCTTTCGTCGCCAATTAAAAAATTACGGCTATCATATGCTAATTAAATTATGCCTATAATAAATTCGATTTCCATCAAGGCGCGCTGAGTGCCTGGCGCGTATCCATTCCTCTGGCATCTCCCAGGAGCAACGTCATGACTTCCATTCAGTCCCAAGGTACGGCCCTCGTCACCGGTGCGTCTTCCGGTATCGGCGCGGTCTACGCGCAGCGGTTGGCCGCGCGTGGTTTTGATTTGTTGTTGGTGGCCCGTGATCAAGGACGGCTTGAAGCGGCGGCGAGCGCGTTGCGCGATGCCCATGGTGTTCAGGTTGAGGTGTTGAAGGCGGATTTGACGCAGAAGGATGACGTCCTGAAGTTGGAGCAGCGTCTGCGCAGTGATTCAAGTATCAGCCTGTTGCTGAACAATGCGGGGGTGGCGGCGGATGGGTTGTTGGCCAATGCCGATCTGGACCAGATGGAGCGCATGATCCAGTTGAACATCACGGCGGTCACGCGTTTGGCGTCGGCGGCGGCGGCGAGTTTTGCCAAGGCGGGTCGAGGCACGATCATCAACATTGCATCGGTGGTGGCGTTGTTTCCCGAGCGTTTCAATGCCACGTACAGCGCGAGCAAGGCTTATGTGTTGAGCCTGACCCAATCATTGAGCGCTGAGCTCGACGGCACCGGCGTCAAGGTCCAGGCTGTGTTGCCAGGGGTAACACGCACTGAAATCTGGGAGCGCTCGGGTATCGATGCGTCGCAGATTCCGGAGGAGATGGTGATGGAGGCGGGTGAGATGGTCGATGCGGCCCTGGCGGGGCTGGATCAGGGTGAGTTGGTGACCATTCCGTCATTGCCGGATGCTGGTGACTGGGATGCATTTGTGGCGGCGCGACTCGTCATGGCGCCTAACCTTTCCAAAAGCAAAGCGGCTGCGCGTTACAAATGACGCGCGCGAACCGGTATGAGGTGGTTGCGGTATGAGTGATCGTCGAGTGGTAGTGACAGGCATGGGGCTGGTGTCTCCGCTGGGTAGCGGTGTCGAAGCGGTCTGGGCGCGTTTGTTGGCCGGGCGTTCCGGGTTGCGCAACTTGCCGGACGAGGTGGTGGCCGATCTGCCGGCCAAGGTCGGCGGGGCGGTGCCAACCCTGGCGGAGGACCCGCAGGCGGGTTTTGATCCGGATCGGGCAACGGCGCCCAAGGAACAGAAGAAGATGGACAGGTTTATCCTGTTTGCCATGGAGGCGGCGCGGCAGGCCATCGAGCAGGCGGGCTGGCAGGCGCAAACAGCGGATGCCCAGGAGCGCACGGCAACCATCATCGGTTCCGGTGTCGGTGGTTTCGGGGCGATTGCCGATGCGGTGCGTACCACGGACAGTCGTGGGCCGCGGCGTTTGTCGCCGTTTACCATTCCTTCGTTTCTGGTCAACCTGGCGGCGGGGCATGTGTCGATCCAGCATGAATTCAAGGGCCCGCTGGGCGCGCCGGTCACGGCCTGTGCGGCCGGCGTCCAGGCCATTGGCGATGCGGTGCGGTTGATTCGTAGCGGTGAGGCGGATGTTGCGGTGTGTGGGGGGGCGGAGGCGGCGATCGATCGGGTCAGTCTTGCCGGCTTTGCGGCGGCACGTGCCTTGTCCAGCGCTTTCAATGACACTCCGGAGCGCGCCTCGCGACCGTTCGATCGCGACCGCGACGGCTTTGTCATGGGCGAAGGGGCTGGCCTGCTGGTTGTCGAATCCCTGGAGCATGCCTTGGCGCGGGGCGCTCAACCCCTGGCAGAAGTGGTTGGTTACGGCACCAGTGCCGACGCCTATCACCTGACCGCCGGGCCTGAGGATGGCAGCGGCGCTCGCCGGGCGATGTCATTGGCATTGGCGCAGGCAGGGGTTTCGCCGGACCAAGTGCAACATCTGAATGCGCACGCCACCTCGACACCAGTGGGCGACCTGGGGGAGTTGGCGGCCATCAAGGCATTGTTCGGTTCGCAAAACGGTATTGCAGTGACCTCGACCAAGTCGGCCACCGGGCATTTGCTCGGTGCCGCTGGCGGGCTCGAAGCCATTTTCACGCTGCTGGCGATCCGGGACCAGATTGTGCCGGCGACCCTCAATCTCGATAATCCGGACCCGGCCAGTGAAGGCGTGGATATTGTCCGTGGCCAGGCGCGGCCCATGGCGATCGAGTACGCGCTGTCCAACGGTTTCGGGTTTGGCGGGGTCAATGCCAGCGTGCTGTTCAAACGCTGGGTTGATTAGTCCCGGATTAGGTGGTTGCGTGCCACTTCGAGGATCTCGGCGGCCAGCTCGGGGTTCTCGACGCTGCGCGAAAGCAGCAGCGCGCCGATCAGTGTGGACATGATGACGATGCTGCGATGCTCGATGTTTTCGCCCTCGAGGGTGCCCTGGATCTGGCGAAGTCGTGCATGGAGTACCACGTCGGAAGTGGGGCTCGGTTGGCCACGCATGCCGAGTTCCGATGACATGGTCGGCAGCGGGCAGCCTTCGTGGGGCGAAGTCTGGTGCCATTCGGACAGGTACGCGTTGATGAATGCCTCCAGCGGGCGCTCCTGGGCAAACAGCTCCGCGCAGGTGACGTCCACTTGATCCCCGGCTGCCTGTAGCGCTTTTTCCACCAATTCGTCCTTGGACTTGAAGTGTGAATAAAAGCCCCCGTGGGTCAAGCCCAGCGCTTTCATCAGCGGTTGCAGGCCGGTCGCGCCGATGCCGTCTCGGCGAAAGCGTACGGAAGCTTCCTTGATGATGCGTTGGTGAGTCTGGGCTTTATGGTCCTGCGAGTAACGCATCTGATATCTCCACATCAATGCGCCATATTAACCAATGAAAATTGGATGGTGACTGTACTTCTATTTCTAAAAAGCATGCAGATGCGTCGAACTTGATCGAAACCCCAATGAAATATGGCACGAATAGTGATTATTCATTCATCAACGATTGTTGAACAATCCAAGGTAATGAGTATGAACAGCGGACTGTCATTGGCCGATCACATCACACTGGAGCTACGCGGCGACATTATTGGTGGGCGATTACTGCCCGGCATGGCCCTGGTGGAAAGTGATCTGGTGGTCGCTTACAACGCTTCGCGCAATACCATTCGCGAGGCCTTGCACCGCTTGGGTCAGGAAGGTTTGACCCGCTATGTGCGCAACAAGGGGGGGATGGTGCGCCGGTTGGGGTTCGAGGATGTGCGGGACCTGTTTCGGGTTCGTCGCACGCTCGAATTGCAGGCGATCAGTGCCAGCCGGCCCCTGCGCGAGTATGAGTCCGACCGCATGCTTGAAGCCCTGGAAGCCGCCGAGCTGGCCCGGGAGCGCGAGGACTGGCGCGCCGTCGGCACCCATGGCCTGGCCTTTCACCAACATATCGTCGGGTTGTTGCGCAGCCCGTTGTTTGACGCGTTCTTCACCAACGTCGTCGCGCAATTGCGTCTGGTGTTCTGCAGCGCCCCCGATGAATCACGTTTCCAGGCGCCCTGGCTGGCTCGCGATCGGCAGATCCATGAGCTGCTCCTCGAGGGCGACAAGCGCGGGGCCGAAGACGCCATGAGCCTGTATCTCGACGATTCCGAACACCTGCTGTTGCGATTGTTTGCCCCTGCCTCCCATCACTGATCGAGGATCTGTGCCATGTACAAAGACTATCCAGCGGCCTATCAAGTCAGCAAAGGCTCGGCCTTGCAGGTGGACAAGGCCTTCTACGAGCGAGTTCGCGACGCGAAGGGTGGGCGCACCCTGATCGAGTCATTCGAAGTGCCGATCCGTACCGGTCGTGCCTGGAAGGTGCCGGCCGGGCACGTGTTTCGCGTCACCACGCCGGTCGGGCCGCAAGTGGGGGATTTCAATGTATGGAACGCCAACGATCCGCGCGAACGCTTGTGGGCGGCACGGACCCGGCAGTTGCAGGGGGCGCACGTCAGCACCCACGACCGGCTCTGGTCGAACCTGCCGTTCTTGCGGCCGCTGGTGACCATCACCGACGACAGCCTCGCGGCGTACGGTATCGATGAGCATGGCGGGCGCCTGCACGACTTGCTGGGTACCCGTTGCGACCCGTACGTGAACAAGATGCTCACCGGCGAGGACTTTCATCATCACTGTCATTCCAACCTGACCCGGGCGGTACTGCCTCACGGCCTCAGCGAATTTGACGTGCATGACGTGCTGAACATTTTCCAGTGCACGGGGCTGAACCACGACGACATGTACTTCATGAAGTCTTGCCCGGCGCAGAAGGGCGATTACCTGGAGTTCTTCGCTGAGATCGATCTGCTCTGCGCATTGTCGACTTGCCCGGGAGGCGATCTGTCGCTGGCCATGTGGGGGCCGGATGCGCAGGATCCGTTAAGCGTATGCCGGCCGTTGGGGGTGGAGGTTTATCAACTGGATGATTCGTTGCTCGAGGGCTGGAGCCAGCCGGAGCGTGCAACGTACAAGGGGCTGCATGGGTTGCACATTGCGAAGGCCGATTGGGAATTGTAGGAGCGTGCGGCGTGGCGATCCGACTTGCCCGCGAAGAACGATGACGCGGTGTGTCAGATGCGCCGTGTCGCCTGGTTCGCGGGCAAGTCGGATCGCCGCACCGCTCGCTCCTACAGTCAACCCGCCGCGAGCTTTTCAAGCAGATTGCATGTCCTTGAACCAGCTCATATTTTTTAATCTGCACGAACGGTTGTAACTTCGTCGCAGATAGGTACAATGGCGCGGCTCGCCGTCAGGTGAGCGTCGTTATGGTGACCCCATCGGTCCCCCCGCAACGATCAGCCGTGAACCCGGTCAGGCCTGGAAGGGA
>NZ_AKJF01000200.1 GCF_000282475.1 Pseudomonas sp. GM78 | reverse complement strand
GAGCCAGCCTGCTGGCGATGGTGTGTCAGACACATTGATGTCGACTGACACACCATCGCCAGCAGGCTGGCTCCCACAGGTTTACAGCACAGGGTTTAGGACTGTTTTTCGAACTTCAAATCCCAAACGCCATGCCCAAGACGTTCGCCACGGCGTTCGAACTTGGTGATCGGGCGCTCGGCCGGGCGTGGCACGCACTTGCCGTCTTCGGCGAGGTTGCGGTAACCCGGGGCAACGTTCATCACTTCCAGCATGTATTCGGCATACGGTTCCCAGTCGGTGGCCATGTGCAGGATACCGCCGACTTTCAACTTGCTCCGCACCAGCTCGGCGAAGGATGCCTGAACGATGCGACGCTTGTGGTGACGGCTCTTGTGCCATGGGTCCGGGAAAAACAGCATCAGGCGATCAAGGCTGTTATCGGCCACGCAGCGGTTGAGCACTTCGATGGCATCGCAATCGTAGACCCGCAGGTTGGTCAAACCCTGGGTCAACACGCCGTTGAGCAGCGCGCCAACACCCGGACGGTGAACCTCGACGCCGATGAAATCCTGCTCCGGCGCCGCCGCAGCCATTTCCAGCAGCGAATGGCCCATGCCGAAACCGATCTCCAGCGAACGCGGTGCCGAGCGACCGAACACCTGGTCGAAGTCCACCGGCGCGTCGGCCAGGGGCAGCACAAACAGTGGCGCGCCCTGCTCCAGGCCACGTTGCTGGCCTTCGGTCATGCGCCCGGCGCGCATCACGAAACTCTTGATGCGGCGGTGTTGGCGCTCGTCGCCTTCTTCCGTCTGGATTGGCGTGTCGTTCGATTCAGTCATCAATGGCTCTTACTTGATCAGACCATCCAGCGGCGAAGAGGCGCTGGCATAGAGTTTTTTCGGCATGCGGCCGGCGAGGTAGGCCAGGCGGCCTGCGACGATCGCGTGTTTCATGGCTTCGGCCATCATGATCGGCTGCTGGGCGTGGGCGATGGCCGAGTTCATCAGCACCGCATCACAGCCCAGCTCCATGGCGATGGTGGCGTCGGAAGCTGTGCCGACACCGGCATCCACCAGCACCGGGATTTTCGCTTCTTCGAGGATGATCTGCAGGTTGTACGGGTTGCAGATCCCCAGGCCCGAACCGATCAGGCCGGCCAGCGGCATGACCGCGATGCAGCCGATTTCCGCCAGCTGACGGGCGATGATCGGGTCATCGCTGGTGTAGACCATCACGTCGAAGCCTTCCTTGACCAGCGATTCGGCGGCCTTGATGGTTTCGATCACGTTGGGGAACAGGGTTTTCTGATCCGCCAGCACTTCCAACTTAACCAGGTTGTGACCATCGAGCAGCTCACGGGCCAGGCGGCAGGTGCGCACGGCCTCGACAGCGTCGTAGCAACCGGCGGTGTTCGGCAGGAAGGTGTAGCGATCCGGCGAGAGGAAATCCAGCAGGTTCGGTTCGCCCGCGTTCTGGCCGAGGTTGGTGCGGCGCACGGCGAAGGTGACGATCTCGGCACCCGAGGCCTCGATGGCCAGGCGGGTTTCTTCCATGTCACGGTACTTGCCGGTACCGACCAGCAAACGCGACTGGTAAGTACGACCGGCCAGGACGAAAGGCTTGTCGCTACGAACGATGCTCATGGGGAATCCTCTGTAGGGGTGAGGGTCTTGCAGAATTCTGTCGGCCCTTGGGCCACGGGCTAGCCGCCACCGATGGCGTGCACCACTTCGACATTATCGCCGTCGTTCAACGCAGTGTCTGCGTGCTGGCTGCGCGGGACGATATCCAGATTGAGTTCGACCGCCACCCGGCGTCCGGTCAGGTCCAGACGGGTCAGCAGGGCCGCAACGGTTTCACCGTCGGGCAGTTCAAAGGATTCGCCGTTCAACTGAATGCGCATGTCGAATGCCGCCATCATTTTTTGGGGCTGGCATTCTAGCCCGATCGTGACCTAAAGGTCAGCAACAAGCGTCAAGCGGTCAGCGGCAGGCGCCAGGCGGCGAGCCCCAGGCAGAGCCAGCCGGCGAGGAAGGCCAGGCCACCGAATGGGGTGACGATGCCGAGCTTGCTGACACCCATCAGCGTCAGCACGTACAGGCTGCCGGAGAACAGCACGATGCCGATGGCAAACGAAGCGCCGGCCCAGGTCACGAGGCGACCGGGAATCTGCGTAGCCAGCAACGCCACGCCCAGCAATGCCAGGGTATGCACCAGCTGATAGGTGACGCCGGTATGGAAAATCGCCAGGTATTCGGCGCTCAGGCGGTTTTTCAGGCCGTGGGCGGCAAACGCCCCGAGACCGACACCGGTGAAGCCGAAAAAAGCGGCCAGCATCAAAAAGCCACGCAGCATGAAGAACTCCAGTCAGTCTCGATCAACAGGGTCTGTATAATGGCCCGCTCAACGGGTTCGGCCAAGCCATCTCTATGCTGCGTATCTATTTCCGCCATTTCATCAAGGCCGTGCTCTGGTTCATGGGCGGCAGCGTATTGCTGGTGCTGATTTTCCGCGTGGTGCCTCCTCCGGGAACGGCCTTGATGGTCGAGCGCAAGATCGAATCCTGGTTCGACGGCGAACCCATTGACCTGCAGCGCACCTGGAAGCCGTGGGAAGAAATTTCCGACGACCTGAAAGTTGCGGTGATTGCGGGCGAAGACCAGAAATTCCCCGAGCACTGGGGGTTCGACGTGAATGCGATCAAGGCGGCACTGGCCCATAACGAACTCGGCGGTTCGATTCGCGGCGCCAGCACCCTCAGCCAGCAGGTGTCGAAAAACCTGTTCCTGTGGTCTGGCCGCAGCTGGTTGCGCAAAGGCCTGGAAGCTTGGTTTACCGGGTTGATCGAAGTGTTCTGGCCCAAGCAGCGGATTCTTGAGGTGTACCTCAATAGCGTCGAATGGGACGACGGGGTATTTGGCGCCGAGGCGGCGGCCAGGCATCACTTTGGTACAAGCGCAAAAGGCCTCAGTCGCCAGCAATCGAGCTTGCTGGCCGCCGTGTTGCCGAACCCGCGAGTGTGGAGTGCCAGCCATCCGACCGCTTACGTGGCGCGACGTGCGGGCTGGATTCGGCGGCAGATGAGTCAGTTGGGTGGGGACAGTTATTTGGTAGGGCTCAACGATTCACGCCGGGCACTTTGGGAACAATGATCCCCAAAGCAAAAGATCGCAGCCTTCGGCAGCTCCTACAGGGTGTACATCATTCCAATGTAGGAGCTGCCGAAGGCTGCGATCTTTTGCTCTTCAAACAAAAAACGCCCCGATCATTGATCGGGGCGTTTTTTATTGCCTTCGCGCAGGTTACGCCGCGATCGACAATTTGAGCTTGTTCATCGCGCTCTTCTCGAGCTGACGGATACGCTCGGCCGACACGTTGTACTTCTGCGCCAGGTCGTGCAGCGTGGACTTTTCTTCTGCCAGCCAGCGCTGGTAGAGGATGTCGCGGCTACGGTCGTCCAGCACTTCCAGCGCTTCGTGCAGGTTGTGGTTGGAGTTGTCGCTCCAGTCGGCATCTTCCAGTTGACGGGCCGGGTCGTACCGGTGGTCTTCCAGATAGTTGGCCGGCGACTGGAAGGCGCTGTCGTCGTCGGCTTCAGCAGCCGGGTCGAAGGCCATGTCGTGACCGGTCAGGCGACTTTCCATCTCGCGCACTTCCCGCGGCTCGACCCCGAGGCTTTCCGCCACACGGTGGACTTCCTCGTTGTTCAGCCAGGCCAGGCGTTTTTTCTGGCTGCGCAGGTTGAAGAACAGCTTGCGCTGGGCCTTGGTGGTCGCGACTTTGACGATCCGCCAATTACGCAGGATGAATTCGTGGATCTCAGCCTTGATCCAGTGCACGGCAAAGGACACCAGGCGCACGCCCATTTCCGGGTTGAAGCGCTTTACGGCCTTCATCAGGCCGACGTTACCTTCCTGGATCAGGTCAGCCTGAGCCAGGCCGTAGCCGGAATAGCTACGGGCGATATGTACGACAAAACGCAGGTGGGCGAGCACCATCTGCCGAGCCGCCTCAAGATCCTGCTCATAATAGAGACTCTCGGCCAGTTCACGCTCCTGCTCCGGCGTCAGCAATGGAATGCTGTTGACGGTGTGCACATAGGCCTCCAGGTTCGCACCCGGGACCAGAGCATATGCAGGCTGCAAAGAATTGGTCATACGAAAAAACCTCCCACTTACATACTCGTGCCATTGGCACTGCGAAAATTGACCGGAAACCGCAAGACAAGTTCCCTTAGAAACTGCAAGGTCAATCACGCGCAAAAAAGATTCTACTTCGGCGCCAGCTCCCTGAGATGACGTGCGACTGCAATCCATGCACCGATATAACCCAACAGCACCGCGCCAAGCAAGAGAGACAGACCGTCGGCAACCGGTACACCGGCCAGGGCGAAATCACTCCCGTACAACCCGGCCAGCCCGACCACCGCATCGTTCAGCCAGTTCAGGCCGAACGCCAATACGCCCCAGGAAAGAATCCCCGCACCGAAACCATACAGCGCCCCCATATAGAGAAAGGGCCTGCGCACATAGCTGTCAGTGCCGCCCACGAGTTTAATCACTTCTATCTCTGTGCGGCGGTTTTCAATATGAAGACGAATGGTATTGCCTATCACCAAAAGTAATGCAGAAACCAGAAGCACGGTCAGACCGAAGACAAATCGGTCGCCCAGCTTGAGGATGGCTGCCAGACGCTCGACCCAGACTAGATCAAGCTGCGCCTGTTGTACCTTGGGCAGTTCGGAAAGTTTTTGTCTTAATGCTTCAAGGGCCGGCTTGTCGACCTCCGTCGGCGTTACCAGCACCACGCCAGGCAGCGGGTTTTCCGGCAGCTCCTTGAGCGCTTCGCCCAGGCCCGACTGTTGCTGGAACTCTTCCAGCGCCTGATCCCGACCGACGTATTCGGCATCGGCCACCCCAGGGATGCCCTTGATCTGTTCGCGCAACGCCTCGCCATCCGTCGGGCTGGCCTCGAGTTGCAGGTACAGGGAAATCTGCGCCGCGCGCTGCCAGGAACCGCCGAGGCGTTCGACGTTACTTAGCAAAAGTGACAGGCCCATGGGCAAACTCAAGGCCACTGCCATCACCATGCAGGTGAAAAAGCTGCCGATGGGCTGCTTGCCCAGGCGACGCAAGCTGTCCAGCAGGCTGGCGCGATGGCTTTCGATCCAGGCACGCAACAGCGTGGCGAAATCCGGACCATCATCGTCGTCGCGTTTTTTCTTCTGCGGTTGCGGGTCGGCAGCCTTGGGGGCCACGCGCTCGGAAACCTTTGGACTGCGAGTAGCACTCATTCGCCGGCCTCCCCATCGCCGATCAATCGGCCGCGTTGCAGTGTCAGCATGCGGTGGCGCATGCGCGCGATCAGCGCCAGGTCGTGGCTGGCGATCAGCACACTGGTACCCAGGCGATTGATGTCTTCGAACACACCCATGATTTCAGCCGCCAGACGCGGGTCGAGGTTACCGGTTGGTTCGTCCGCCAGCAGCAGCGCCGGGCGGTGAACGATGGCGCGGGCGATGCCGACGCGTTGCTGCTGGCCGGTAGACAGGTCGCCAGGATACAGATCGGTCTTGTCCGACAGCGCCACGCGCTCCAGGGCCGAGTCCACGCGCTTGGCGATTTCGGCCTTGGACAGACCGAGGATCTGCAACGGCAGCGCGACGTTATTGAACACCGTGCGATCGAACAGCAACTGGTGGTTCTGGAACACCACGCCGATCTGCCGACGCAGGAATGGAATCTGTGCGTTGCTGATGGTGCTCAGGTCTTGCCCGGCCAGCAGCAGCTTGCCGCTGGTCGGGCGCTCCATGGCCAGCAACAGCCGCAACAAGGTGCTCTTGCCGGCGCCGGAATGGCCCGTGACAAACAAAAATTCGCCCCGACGGACTCGAAAGCTCAGCTCATGCAAGCCGACGTGACCGTTCGGGTAGCGTTTACCGACCTGTTCGAAACGAATCATGAACGCTCCCGCTCGGCAAACAGTGCCTGGACAAAGGGTTCAGCTTCAAAAGTGCGCAAATCGTCGATGCCTTCACCGACGCCGATGTAGCGGATCGGCAGGCCAAACTGCTTGGCCAGGGCGAAAATCACCCCGCCCTTGGCGGTCCCGTCGAGCTTGGTCAGCGCCAGGCCGGTCAGTTCGACGGTCTGGTTGAATTGCTTGGCCTGGTTGATGGCGTTCTGGCCGGTGCCGGCATCGAGTACCAGCAACACCTCGTGCGGCGCGTCGGCATCGAGCTTGCCGATCACCCGGCGAACCTTTTTCAGCTCTTCCATCAGGTTGTCTTTGGTGTGCAGGCGACCGGCGGTGTCGGCGATCAGCACATCGATGCCACGGGCCTTGGCGGCTTGCACGGCGTCGAAGATCACCGAAGCCGAGTCGGCCCCGGTGTGCTGGGCGATGACCGGAAT
This sequence comes from Pseudomonas sp. GM78, assembly GCF_000282475.1. GTDB lineage: Bacteria > Pseudomonadota > Gammaproteobacteria > Pseudomonadales > Pseudomonadaceae > Aquipseudomonas. The sequence goes on along the minus strand of NZ_AKJF01000200.1, from coordinate 102,128 downwards.
CTTGTTGCGCTCGCCCCAGACCTGCAATTGCTCGACCGCGGCAGCACGGAAGGTGTCGCCGGCGGCCAGCATGACTTTCTTGCCTTCCAGCTGCAGCTTCTTCGCCAGTTTGCCAATGGTGGTGGTTTTACCGGCGCCGTTGACGCCCACCACCAGGATCACGAAAGGCTTGTTCTGCGAGGTGATTTTCAGCGGCTGCTCGACGGGCTTGAGCATGGCTGCCAGCTCGGCTTGCAGGGATTTGTACAACGCATCGGCATCGGCCAGTTCCTTGCGCGCAACCTTCTGGGTCAGGCGCTGGATGATCACCGAAGTGGCCTCCACACCGACATCGGCGGTCAGCAGGCGGGTTTCGAGGTCATCGAGCAGCTCGTCATCGATGGCTTTCCTGCCCAGGAACAGGCTGGCCATGCCTTCGCCGATGCTGGCACTGGTCTTGGACAGGCCTTGCTTGAGACGGGCGAAGAACCCGGCTTTGGTTTCTTCGGTGCGAACCGGCTCGACTGGAACTTCGACGGGGGCAGCGGCAACAGGAGTAATAACTGGTGCAGGTGCAGGTGCAGGTGCAGGTGCAGGTGCAGGCTCTGGCTCTGGCTCTGGCGTTTGAACAATCGGCGCAACCGGTGCAACCGGCGGCACAAATGCAGCAGCCGCAGGCATTGGCGCAGCCTCGACGACCGGTGCCACGACCGGCTCGACCACGGGTGCCTGAACCGGCTCAGGCGCCGATACCGTCTGCACCGGAATTGGCGGCGTCACGTGCGGCGCCAGCTCATCTTCAACCAGCGCCACCGGTTCTTCCGCCACCGGCAAGGTCAACCAGGGCTCGGAGACCGGAGTCAGTGGCAATTCGGCGACGATTTCAGGCGCCGCCTCTACAACCGGTTGCAGCACCGGCTCGGCGATCGGCAGCACAACTGGCGCAGGTTCGGCAGCATTTACTACCGGCGCAGGCGTTGGCTCAGGAAGTGGTTGTGGCTGTTCGACGACGGGTTCCTGCGGCTTTTTGCGCAGCCATCCGAACAGGCTTTTCTTTTCGCCAGCCGTAGCTGGGGTCTTCTTGTCGTCGTTGGAACCAAACATGGGGGACGGCTATCTCACGGTAGCGACGCGCCAACGGGCGCCCCGGCAAATGAATATTCGATGCAGAACAGACTGCGATTGATCCAGCTTGTTCATGCGCAACATTTTGTCGAGGTGCAAAAGGCACCCTGCAAAAACGATTTCACTAAGGACTGATGGCGGAAAATCGGCGAAAAAGCAGAGTTTAGTTGATAAACCATAGCTTACGGCCGCAAACCCAAACAACCTGATCAAACGCAAAGGCCTGATAGGCGTGGCCGCCAGTAAAACGGATCAGTATCCTAGCACCCTCTCGCCCGCTGACGCTAAGAACAAGCGGGCAGCCCCAAAGGTTTAAAAACGAATGAATGCCCTAGCCCGCCGCGCTGCAGGCCTGCTGCTCAGCACACTTTGCCTGCCCCTTTCGGCCCTGGCGGCCGACCCGCAACCGACCCACGAATTCACCCTCGACAACGGCTTGAAGGTCGTCGTGCGCGAAGACCATCGCGCGCCGGTGGTGGTTTCCCAGGTCTGGTACAAGGTTGGCTCCAGCTATGAGACGCCCGGCCAGACCGGCCTGTCCCATGCCCTGGAACACATGATGTTCAAGGGCAGCGAGAAAGTCGGCCCCGGCGAAGCGTCGCTGATCCTGCGCGACCTCGGCGCCGAAGAAAACGCCTTCACCAGCGACGACTTCACGGCGTACTACCAGGTCCTGGCCCGCGACCGCCTGGGTGTGGCCTTCGAACTGGAAGCCGACCGCATGGCCAGCCTGCGCCTGCCGCCCGACGAGTTCGCCCGCGAGATCGAAGTCATCAAGGAAGAACGGCGCCTGCGCACCGACGACAAACCCATGTCCAAGGCCTATGAGCGCTTCAAGGCCATGGCTTACCCGGCCAGCGGCTATCACACGCCGACCATTGGCTGGATGGCCGACCTGGACCGCATGAAAGTCGAGGAGCTGCGTCACTGGTACCAATCCTGGTACGTGCCGAACAACGCCACGCTGGTGGTGGTCGGCGACGTCACGCCGGACGAGGTCAAGACCCTGGCCCAGCGCTACTTCGGCCCGATCGCCAAGCGTGAGGTACCGGCGGCGAAGATTCCGCTGGAACTGGCCGAGCCCGGCGAACGCCAGATCACTCTGCACGTGAAGACCCAATTGCCCAGCCTGATGCTGGCCTTCAACGTGCCGAGCATCGCGACCGCCGAAGACAAGCGTCTGGTCAATGCCTTGCGATTGATTTCGGCCCTGCTTGACGGCGGCTACAGCGGACGCATCCCGACGCAACTGGAGCGCGGCGAAGAACTGGTGTCCGGCGGCTCGTCGAGTTACGACGCCTACACCCGTGGTGATAGCCTGTTCACCCTGTCGGCAACGCCCAACAGCCAGAAGAACAAGACCATCGCCCAGGCCGAAGCCGGTTTGTGGAAGCTGCTTGAACAACTGAAAACCACCGCGCCGACCACCGAAGAACTGGAACGCGTACGGGCACAGGTCATCGCCGGCCTGGTTTACGAGCGCGACTCGATCACCAGCCAGGCCACCGCCATCGGCCAGCTGGAGACCGTCGGCCTGTCGTGGAAGCTGATGGACACCGAGCTCGCCGAGCTGGAAAGCGTGACACCGCAAGACATCCAGAACGCCGCCAAGCTGTATTTCACCCGCGAACGTCTCAGCGTCGCCCATGTTCTGCCGGAGGAGACGACTCATGAGTGAACATAAAAAACCGCGCCTGGCCCTGCTCAGCCTGATCGCAGTCGCCCTGATCGGCTCTGCTGCATTCTATTTCTCCAAAACCAATGACTCGGTTGCCAGCGAAGCGCTGGACAAGGCCAAGGCCAGCCAGAAGCTGCAATCGCTGACCGAACTCAACGGCAAGGCGCCAAGCCACCGCACACTCGACGTACAGACCTGGAGCACCGCCGAAGGCGCCAAGGTGCTGTTCGTCGAAGCCCGTGAGCTGCCGATGTTCGACATGCGCCTGATCTTTGCCGCCGGCAGCAGCCAGGACGGCAACGCACCTGGCCTGGCGCTGTTGACCAACGCCATGCTCAACGAAGGCGTGGCCGGTAAGGATGTCAGCGCCATTGCCCAGGGCTTCGAAGGCCTGGGCGCCGATTTCGGCAACGGTGCCTATAAAGACATGGCGGTGGCGTCTCTGCGCAGCCTCAGCGCCGCCGACAAGCGCGAACCGGCGTTGAAGCTGTTCGCAGAAGTCGTCGGCAAACCGACCTTCCCCGCCGACTCGTTTACCCGCATCAAGAACCAGATGCTTGCCGGCTTCGAATACCAGAAACAGAACCCCGGCAAACTCGCCAGCCTCGAGTTGATGAACCGCCTGTACGGCGAACACCCGTACGCGCACGCCAGCGATGGCACGGCGCAAACCGTTCCGGCCGTCACCCTCGCGCAACTGCGCGGGTTCCACCAGAAAGCCTATGCCGCGGGCAACGTAGTGATCGCGCTGGTCGGCGACCTGTCTCGCGCCGAAGCCGAAGCCATTGCCGCCCAGGTCAGCGCCGCCCTGCCCAAAGGCCCGGCCCTGCCGAAGATCGAGCAACCCGCCGAACCCAAGGCCAGCATCGGCCACATCGAGTTCCCATCCAAGCAAACCAACCTGATGCTCGCGCAACTGGGCATCGACCGTGACGATCCGGATTACGCGGCTCTGTCCATGGGCAACCAGATCCTCGGCGGTGGCGGTTTCGGTACGCGGCTGATGAGCGAAGTGCGCGAGAAGCGTGGCCTGGCGTATGGTGTGTACTCAGGTTTCAGCCCGATGCAGGTACGCGGCCCGTTCATGATCAACCTGCAGACCCGCGCCGAGATGAGCGAAGGCACCCTGAAACTGGTGCAGGATGTGCTCGCCGACTACCTCAAGACCGGCCCGACCGAAAAAGAACTCGACGATGCCAAGCGCGAACTGGCCGGCAGCTTCCCGCTGTCCACCGCCAGCAACGCCGATATCGTCGGCCAGCTGGGTGCGATCGGCTTCTACGACTTGCCGCTCAATCACCTGGAAGAATTCATGCAACAGTCGCAGAACCTGACCGTCGAGCAGGTCAAGGCGGCCATGAACAAACACCTGAGCACGGACAAACTGGTCATCGTCAGCGCTGGCCCGACCGTGCCGCAAAAGCCGTTACCGGCCCCAACTGATAAACCCGCCGAGCAACCGCTCGGGGTTCCGGAGCATTAATGGCCACTTCTCGCCCGAAAAAACCTGTCCACAACGTGCATAACGGTGTGAACCAGCTGCGCATCATCGGCGGCGAATGGCGCAGCCGCAAGCTGAGCTTCCCCGACGCGCCGGGCCTGCGCCCGACGCCAGACCGGGTGCGTGAGACCCTGTTCAACTGGCTCGCACCCTACGTCCCGGGCGCCAAGGTGTTCGATCCGTTCGCCGGTAGCGGCGCACTGTTCCTCGAGGCACTGTCCCGTGGCGCCGCGATGGGCCAGGCGCTGGACGCCAGTAGCCTTGCGGTATCGAGCATCAAGGAGCACCTGGGTACCCTGCGCTGCACCACCGGCCAGATTCAAACGGCCGACGCCTTGCGCTACCTGGAAACCCAGGCCGCCGTTGCCTACGACCTGGTGTTCCTCGACCCGCCGTTCAACCAGAACCTGCTGCCGACCGTTTGCGCCCTGCTTGAAGAGCGCCAGTGGCTGGCGGATGACGCCTGGGTCTACACCGAAAGCGAAAACGCACCCTCGACCCTCGGCCTGCCAGGCAACTGGCGCCTGCACCGGGAGCAAAAATCCGGACGGGTCTATTATTCATTGTGGCAACGTATGGCAGAGATCGCCGGTTAACCGACCGGCCTGAACAAGGCGCGCGCCGCAATGCAGGCGTGCGCCACTGCATAGAGACCCATCGTGTTCCATCCGCCAGAACGCTTCACCCCGGCCTTCGGCCTCGGCAATCCGCACTTGCAGACCTTGTGGGGCCCGCTGTGGCGCAAAACCACCCACCTGCAACGTGAGCGCGAACGCCTGTGGCTGGAGGATGGCGACTTCCTCGACCTCGACTGGCATGGCCCGCACACCCTCGATGCGCCTTTGGTCCTGGTGTTGCACGGACTTACCGGCTCGTCGAATTCACCTTACGTTGCCGGGATACAGAAAGCGCTGGGCGACCAGGGCTGGGCCAGTGTCGCGCTGAATTGGCGCGGCTGCTCCGGCGAACCCAACCTCTTGCCGCGCAGCTACCATTCCGGCGCCAGTGAAGACCTGGCCGAAACCATCAGGCACCTGCGGGCAAAACGCCCTCTCGCGCCGTTGTATGCCGTCGGATACTCCCTGGGCGGCAATGTGCTGCTCAAGCATCTGGGCGAAACCGGCAGCGCCAGCGGCGTGCTCGGTGCGGTGGCGGTGTCGGTGCCGTTTCGCCTGGACCAGTGCGCCGACCGCATCGGCCAGGGTTTCTCCAAGGTCTATCAGGCGCACTTCATGCGCGAGATGCTGGCCTACATCAAGAACAAGCAACGGCAGTTTCAGCATGACGGCCGCGAAGAAGGCCTCGCGACCCTCGCGGCCCTCGGCTCGCTGGAAAACATGCGCACGTTCTGGGATTTCGATGGCCGGGTGACCGCGCCGCTCAATGGTTTCGCGGATGCTCACGACTACTATCGCCGCGCATCGAGCCGCTACTTCCTCGGCGAGATCTGTACGCCGACCCTGATTATCCACGCAGCCGACGACCCCTTCGTTTTTCCCCACAGCCTGCCGCACGCTGACGAGTTGTCAGCCTGCACGCAATTCGAATTACAGGCCCGGGGCGGGCATGTCGGCTTCGTCGATGGCACCTTCCGCCAACCGGGGTACTACCTGGAGCGACGCATCCCGCAGTGGCTGGCCAGCATGGGTCGCGGGTAAGCCATGGATAACGCCCAGGGCGAGTCCATCCACTTCTGGCAAACGGCGCCGCTGGCCGGAGTCGAGCTGTTGTCGGCACGCTACATCGAGCACCGTTTCGCCCCCCATGTGCATGACGGCTATGTGATCGGCATGATCATGGCTGGCGCCCAGCGTTACCGTTACCGCGGCGCCGAACACCTGGCCGGCAGCGGCACATTGGTGCTGATCAACCCTGATGAACTGCACACCGGCCACAAGGGCACGGAGGACGGCTGGCTGTACCGGGCGTTCTATCCCGACAGCGGGCAGATTCTTTCACTGCTGGCCGAGCTGGAACTGCCGACCCATCACCTGCCGGCGTTTGGCGCCACGCTGTATCGCGACCAGGATCTGGTGAACGGCTTCTGTCAGTTGCATCGCTTGCTGGAAAGCCCGGCCACCGCACTGCAGCAACAAACCGCCTGGCGGGAACTGATGCTGTCACTGCTGCAACGTCATGCGGCGGTGCCGGTTGCCGGCAAACCGGGCAAGGAGCACCGGGCGGTGACATTGGCCAAGGACCTGCTGCACGCGCAATTGGCGGCGCCGCCCTCGCTGGAAGAACTGGCAGCAGCGGTGAACCTGTCGCCTTTCCACTTCGCCCGGGTATTCCGCCGCGCCACCGGCATGCCGCCGCACACCTGGCTGATGCAACAGCGCATCGCCCGGGCGCGGGCGTTGTTGCAGGGCGGCTGTTTGCCGCTGGACGTCGCGACGCAACTGGGTTTTGCCGACCAGAGCCACCTGAGCCGGCAATTCAAGCAGGTGTATGGGGTTGGGCCTGGGGCGTATCGCAGCGCGCGCCTTTTTTGATTTTTATTCGCCGGTGGCAACACCGCGAGCCGGATCATTGATCCACTCACTCCACGACCCGGCATACAACGCCCCCAACGGATAACCCGCCAGGCACAGGGCAAACAGGTTATGGCACGCCGTCACGCCAGACCCGCAATACGCCACCAGATCGGCCGGCGAACGCCCGCCGAGTTTCGCGGCAAACCGCTGTTTGAGCTGATCGGCTGGCAGGAAACGCCCGTCGCTGCCCAGGTTGTCGGTGAAGGCCGCACATTGCGCACCGGGGATGTGCCCGGCAATCGGATCGATCGGTTCGACTTCGCCCTTGAAGCGCGGCAAGGCGCGGGCATCGAGCAAGGTCAGCGAGGGCTGGGCCAGTCGCTCCTGCAACTGCTCGGCGCTGAGGATCAGCGCGTTTTCCGGCACGCCGGTAAATGCGCCGCGACCGGTCGACGGTGGATCAAGGCTCAGGGGCAGGCCCGCCGCGTGCCAGGCCTTGAGCCCGCCATCGAGGATGAACACGCCGTCACGCTTGCCCAGCCAGGCCAGCAGCCACCAGGCCCGCGCCGCAAAGGCACCCGGCCCGTCGTCATATAAAACCACTTCGCTGTCGGCGTTGATGCCCCAGGCCTGCAGGCGTTCGATCAGGTCGGCCGGCTCGGGCAATGGATGACGCCCGGTCACGCCCTTGATCACTTTGCCACTCAGGTCGCGCTCGAGATCGGCAAAAGACGAGCCGCCGATGTGCCCTTGTGCGTAGCTGCGCTGGCCGTAATCCGGGTCTTCAAGAGCAAAACGACAATCAAGAATCACCAACCCCGGCTGGTCCTTTTTCAGGTCCAGTGCTTGCGGGCTGATCAGTTGCGCAATGGGCATAACGGGCTCCTGTGATGGGCAGTTTTCGATCCTGCTGAATTCGTTATTTCATACTTCTTCCAATGCCTGGGCCAACGGCACGTAAAACTCTTCGAACAGCGCATCGACCGCGTCACGCGCCTGGTCCGTGACGAAACCCGCCTCCAGCACCAGTACCTGGTACACGCCGCGCTTGATGGCCTGCTCGCTGAGGTGGCTGGAGTTTTCCCGCGTGGTGCACAAAAAACGCACCCAGGAGGTGAGGATGATCCACGCATTGATCGTCAGGGACTCGATCTGCACCCGATCCATCTTCAGGATGCCGGCGGCGACAAAACCTTCGTAGATGGCGGCGCCCTGAATCACGCAGCGCTGGGAAAAGCGCCGGTAGCGGGCCGCCAGTTCCGGGTCACTGTCGAGCAAGTGCTCCAGGTCCCGGTGCAGGAACCGGTAGCGCCACATGGCTGACAACAGCTCCTTGAGGTAGAAGCGCTTGTCTTCCACCGTGGCGGCGCGCCCCTGTGGCGGGCGCAGGAAACTGTCCACCAGGCTCTCATACTCGCTGAACAGCACGGCGATGATCGCCTGCTTGTTGGGGAAGTGGTAGTACAGGTTGCCCGGAGAAATCTCCATGTGGGCGGCGATGTGGTTGGTGCTGATGCTGCGCTCGCCCTGCTGGTTGAACAGCTCCAGGCTGTTCTGCACGATGCGCTCGCTGGTTTTTATCCTTGGGGCCATGGCTTGAGCTTAAATTCAGAGTGCGTTGAGGGGCATCTTACGGCCTATCCGCGAGCGATAAAACAAAGCGGTGCCGAGGATGGTATTTGACTTTTTAGAGTATAGACTCTAGAAATGCTCTCACTACAATAAATCCGGAGCCCAGCATGACTGCCGACATTTCCTATCTGCAAAATCTCCAGCAGCCTCTGGAGGAGCTCCAGGCCCTGTTCGACGCACAGCGCGCGGCCTATGCCACCAACCCGATGCCACCCGCGGCCCAGCGCCAGCAATGGCTCAAGGCACTGCGGGATCTGCTGGACAACGAACGCCAGGCCCTGATCGATGCGATCAGCCAGGATTTCAGCAACCGCAGCGCCGATGAAACCCTGCTCGCCGAACTGATGCCCAGCCTGCAAGGGATTCATCACGCCAGCCGCCACCTCAAGGGCTGGATGCGCCCGTCGCGGCGCAAGGTCGGTGTCGCATTCCAGCCGGCTTCGGCGAAGGTGGTCTACCAGCCACTCGGCGTGGTCGGGGTCATCGTGCCGTGGAACTATCCGCTGTACCTGGCCATAGGGCCTTTGGTCGGCGCGTTGTCGGCGGGTAACCGGGTGATGCTCAAACTCAGCGAGTCGACCCCGGCCACCGGTTTGCTGCTCAAGGCATTGTTCGCGCGAATCTTCCCCGAAGACCTGGTCTGTGTGGTGCTGGGCGAAGCCGATATCGGCGTGGCGTTTTCACGCCTGCCCTTCGATCACCTGCTGTTCACCGGCGCCACCAGCATCGGCAAGCACGTGATGCGCGCGGCGGCGGAAAACCTCACGCCGGTCACGCTGGAACTGGGCGGCAAGTCCCCGGCCATTGTTTCCCATGACGTACCGCTCAAGGATGCCGCCGAACGCATCGCTTTCGGCAAGACCCTCAATGCCGGCCAGACCTGCGTGGCCCCGGATTACGTGCTGGTGCCGGAAGATCGCGTCGGCGCGTTCGTGGAGGCCTATCGACAGGCGGTTCGCGGTTTTTATCCGACCCTCGCCGACAACCCGGACTACACCGCGATCATCAATGACCGACAACTGGCGCGACTCAAGGGCTATGTCAGCGACGCCACCAGCAAGGGTGCGCTGCTGATTCCATTGTTCGAGCAAGGCCAGGGCCGTCGCATGGCGCATAGCCTGCTGCTCAACGTCAGCGACGAGATGACGGTGATGCAGGACGAAATCTTCGGCCCGTTGCTGCCGATCGTGCCTTACAAGCATCTGGACCAGGCGTTTGCCTACATCAACCAGCGGCCTCGCCCACTGGCGCTGTACTACTTCGGCTACGACAAGCGCGAGCAAGACCGCGTACTCAACGAGACCCATTCCGGAGGCGTGTGCCTCAACGACACCCTGCTGCACGTGGCCCAGGATGACATGCCGTTCGGCGGCATCGGCCCTTCGGGCATGGGCCATTACCACGGCCACGAAGGCTTCCTGACCTTCAGCAAGGCCAAGGGCGTGCTGATCAAGCAAAGGTTTAACGCGGCGAAACTGATCTACCCGCCCTACGGCAAAGCCATTCAGAAACTGATCCAGAAGCTGTTCATTCGCTAACGATGACCACCGCCGGGTAATAACAATAATGCACCCAAGCCTGTCCGAAACACCCGCGCTGTCACGGCGCGGCCTGCTCAAATTCAGCCTCGGCGCCAGCGCCTTTCTTGCCACCGCCGGGTTGGGCGCCAGCCTCGGCGGCTGCTCATCGAGCGTGCCGGCCAGTGGCTTCACGGCGCTGCGCAGTGGCGATTTGCAGTTTCTGCGCGCCCTTGTGCCGGTGATGCTCGACGGTGCAGTAGCGGCCGCCAGCATGCCCGAGGCTGTCGAGGGCACGCTGAAAAGCCTCGACTACAACCTCGATCACCTGTCGCCGGAAATGCTCAAGCTCACCCGGCAATTGTTCGACGTGTTGGGCATGGCCGTGACCTGCGGGCCGCTGACCGGGATCTGGGGCAGCTGGGAAAACGCCAGCGCCGAAGATATCCGCAACTTCCTCGATCGCTGGGAAAACAGCTCGTTGAGCCTGCTGCGCATGGGGCACAGCTCATTGCTGCAGCTGGTGATGATGGCCTGGTACGGGCGCAAGGAGTCATGGGCGCATTGCGGGTATCCAGGGCCGCCAACGGTTTGAGACCGTGTCGCCCCCATCGCGGGCAAGCCCGCTCCCACAGGATTGAGTCGTTCACAAAAGGTAGGACACCTCAAAACCTGTGGGAGCCGGGCTTGCCCGCGATGGCGTCATCCGCCTCACCACTGCATCCAAACCATAACAACTAGAGAATTTTAAGATGCCCGTACCCGACCCGTTCCGCGAAGGCATGGCCCGTGGCTGGAAAACCCATGACGGCTCACAACTGACCCAGGACCTGACCCTCGAAGCGGATGTGGCGATCATCGGCAGCGGTGCCGGTGGCGGGACCACGGCCGAAATCCTCAGTGCGGCCGGCTACAAGGTGCTGCTGATCGAGGAAGGCCCGCTCAAGACCAGCAGCGACTTCAAGTTGCTCGAAGACCAGGCCTACGCCAGCCTCTACCAGGAAGGCATCGGCCGCATGAGCAAGGACGGCGCGATCACCATCCTCCAGGGCCGGGCGGTGGGCGGTACCACGCTGATCAACTGGACCTCCAGCTTCCGCACGCCAGAACCAACCCTGGAACACTGGGCCAGGGAACACGACGTGAAGGGCCACTCCCCTGCTGAAATGGCGCCCTGGTTCGAGAAAATGGAACAACGCCTGGGCGTCGCTCCATGGATGGTGCCACCCAATGCCAACAACGATGTGATCCGCAAGGGCTGCGAAAAGCTCGGTTACAGCTGGCATGTCATCCCGCGCAATGTGCGCGGCTGCTGGAACCTCGGCTACTGCGGCATGGGCTGCCCGACCAACGCCAAGCAATCGATGATGGTCACGACCATTCCGGCCACCCTGGATAACGGCGGAGAGCTGCTGTATCTGGCCCGCGCCGAAAAACTCATCATCAGCGGCGACACAGTCAGCGGACTTCACTGCGTGGCGATGGACGAGCGCTGCGTCGAGCCCACCGGGCGCAGTATCAAGGTCAAGGCCAAGCATTACGTGCTGGCCGGCGGCGGCATCAACAGCCCGGCGCTGCTGTTGCGCTCCGACGCGCCCGATCCGCACAAGCGGCTGGGTACACGAACCTTCCTGCACCTGGTGAACATGTCCGCCGGCTTGTTCGACGAGGTCATCAACCCGTTCTACGGCGCGCCACAGTCGATCTACTCCGACTATTTCCAATGGCAGGATGGCACCGCTGGCAAGATTGGCTACAAACTGGAAGTCCCGCCGCTGCACCCGGCGCTGGCCGCCACCCTGCTGGGTGGCTTCGGCCAGGAAAGCGCCCGGCACATGGCCGACCTGCCGCACACCCACGCCATGCTGGCGCTGCTGCGCGACGGCTTCCACCCGGACAGTCCCGGTGGCAGCGTTCAACTGCGCAATGACGGTACCCCGGTGCTCGACTACCAGGTTTCACCCTACGTCTGGGACGGTTTGCGCCGGGCCTTCCACAGCATGGCCGAGATCCAGTTCGCCGGGGGTGCCAAGGCCGTGATGCCCATGCACGCTGATGCCCGCTACGTTAAAACCCTGGGCGAAGCGCGCACGCTGATCGACGGGCTCAACCTGGCGTTGTACCGCACGCGCTTGGGCAGCGCCCATGTGATGGGCGGTTGCAGCATGGGTGAAGACCCGAAAAATGCCGTCACCGATAGCCTTGGCCGGCATCATCAACTGGGTAATCTGTCGATCCATGACGGCTCGCTGTTCCCCACCAGCATTGGCGCAAACCCGCAGTTGTCGGTCTATGGACTGACGGCGCAACTGGCGACTTCCCTGGCCGAACGTTTAAAAAACCCATGAAAAAAGTGATTATTCCCATCGTCTATAGTGCTTTCTTACCCAACAGGCGACTTGGCCGACCGGTTTGGCTGCGATACCATCCGAATCCCCAACGCACTCCCGCCAGGACGACGCGATGAACCGAGTGTTGTACCCAGGTACCTTCGACCCTATTACCAAGGGCCATGGCGATCTGGTCGAACGCGCCTCGCGCCTGTTCGATCACGTGATCATTGCCGTTGCCGCCAGCCCGAAGAAAAACCCGTTGTTTCCCCTGGAACAGCGTGTAGAGCTGGCCCGCGAAGTCACCAAGCATCTGCCGAACGTTGAAGTGGTCGGCTTCTCGACGCTGTTGGCGCATTTTGCCAAAGAGACGAATGCCAACGTGTTCCTGCGTGGCTTGCGCGCAGTGTCGGACTTCGAATACGAATTCCAGCTGGCCAACATGAACCGCCAGCTGGCCCCGGATGTGGAAAGCCTGTTCCTTACCCCGTCCGAGCGTTATTCGTTCATTTCCTCGACGCTGGTTCGTGAAATTGCAGCCTTGGGTGGCGATATCACCAAGTTCGTGCACCCGATCGTGGCGGACGCCCTGACACAGCGCTTCAAAAAGTAGGAGCTGCCGCAGGCTGCGATCTTTTGATCTTGCCTGCGCTCTTCCTGCTCTCGATCGCACCCGGGTGCAATGCGGGCGCCAATGCGGCACAATTAGCGCATTGATTTATTGCGCCCGGGCCTGCCGCCCCGGCTGGAGTTAGCATGTCCCTGATCATCACCGACGATTGCATCAACTGCGACGTCTGCGAACCCGAGTGCCCCAACGCCGCCATTTCCCAGGGCGAAGAAATCTATGTGATCGACCCGAACCTGTGCACCCAGTGCGTCGGCCACTACGACGAACCGCAGTGCCAGCAGGTCTGCCCGGTGGATTGCATTCCTCTGGACGAAGCCCATCCAGAGACTGAAGAGCAGTTGATGGAGAAGTACCGGAAGATTACCGGGAAGGCTTGAAGTCCTGCGCTGCCTGCTCCGGCGCCATCGCGAGCAGGCTCGCTCCCACAGGGGATTTGTGAACGTTCAGCTCTGGCAGCGTGGGCAAAAAACGCTGGCGCGCTGCCCCAGTTTCACTTCCCGCAGGCCCGTGCCACAGACTTTGCAGTGCTCACCGCCGCGACCGTACACGAACAGCTCCTGCTGAAAATAACCCGGCTGCCCGTCCCCGCCGATAAAGTCGCGCAGCGTGGTGCCGCCGCGCTCGATGGCGGCCGCCAGGATGCGCTTGATCTCGATCGCCAGCTTCAGGTACCGCGCCCGGGAGATGCTTTTGGCTTCGCGACGCGGGTCGATACCGGCGGCGAACAGGGCTTCGGTCGCATAGATATTGCCGACGCCCACCACCACCGCGTTGTCCATGATGAACGGCTTGACTGCCATCGAACGCCCGCGTGACTGCTGGAACAGTCGCTCGCCATCGAACAGGTCGGTCAACGGCTCCGGCCCCAGGCGAATCAACAGCTCATGATTGAGCGGATCGAGACTCCACAGCATCGCACCAAACCGCCGCGGGTCGGTGTAGCGCAAGGCCAGGCCCGATTCCAGTTCGATATCCACATGCTCATGCTTGGCTGCCGGCAGGCCGGCTTCCACCAGGCGCAAATTCCCCGACATGCCCAAATGACTGATCAAGGTGCCGACCTCGGCATTGATCAACAGGTACTTGGCGCGCCGCTCCACCAGCACGATGCGCTGACCGGACAGGCGCACATCGAGGTCTTCGGGGATCGGCCAGCGCAAGCGGCGATCGCGCACGATCACCCGGCTGACGCGCTGGCCTTCCAGGTGCGGCGCAATCCCGCGGCGGGTGGTTTCGACTTCTGGCAGTTCAGGCATGGTGCTCTCGGATCAGGCGCTCGGTGAGAAGAGGTTCGCCGTTCAGCGGTGAGCGCCGAGGTCGCGAATAGTCTGCTTCAGGGTTTCGAAATCGTAATCCGAGAGCCCAACGTAATCGAGCACCAAATGGCCGATGCTGTTCCACTCGTGGTCTTCGGCCTGGTTACCCAGCACCCGGTAGGACGCACAAATGTGCTCGGCCATTTTCAGGATCGCCAACAGGTTTTTCAGGGCGCTGTTGCGTGACGACTCGTCGCTGAAAATCGCCAGCGCATTGTGATGATTGGCGATCGCGGCAGACACGTGATCCGGCAGGCGCCAGGACTTGGCTGTGTAATACCCGACCACGGCGTGGTTGGTGTTGAACGCCTGGTTCTCGGTGTCCACCACCCGGCAATCGGGGCCGGCGTTGGCATAGGCCTGTTCCAGCACGCTCATGTAGTTGGGGAACCGCTGCAGCATCAGCGGCACGCCGCAGTCGTGGAACAGGCCCAGGGCATAGGCTTCATCGCCGGCCTGGGCGCCAATGCGCTTGGCCAGGGTCAGGCAGGTCATCGCCACGTCCTGGGCGGTGTCCCAGAACCGGTTCAAGGTGACGATGGTGTCATCGTTCATCTCGCCCTTGATCGACTGCGCATTGATCAGGTTGATGATCGAACGGCTGCCCAGCAGATTCACGGCGCGCTGGATCGAGGCGATCTTGTTGCTCAGGCCGTAATACGGCGAGTTGACGATTTTCAGCAGGGAGCCAGAGAGGCCAGGGTCCTGGGAAATCAGCTTCGCGATCACGTCCAGATCCGGGTCGGGCATGTACTGCTCCATCTGCAGATCCACCATGATCTGCGGTTGGGCCGGCACACTGATGCCTTGCAAGGATTGCTGGATTTGTTCGGCGGTAAGCTCTTGGGACATAAGTACACACTCTGGGTCAGGCGCAGATTCTAACTTTTCTGGATTGGATCCGACACCTTGGCCGGTGCACCGATTGAAGTTTCATCTGCTCCCGGCTGACTCAACCGCATGTCCATCCACCGCGCCGCGGCCTTGTGCAACACGGTATACTCCCGCTCTTTTTTCCGGAGCGACGTCATGTCCCTGCCTAGCCTGCGCCTCAAAGCCAACGCCGACCGTCGCCTGCGCAACGGTCACCTGTGGGTCTACAGCAACGAAATCGACGTGGCTGCCACCCCGTTGCACGGCTTCAAGGCCGGCGACCAGGCGATCCTCGAAGCCGCTGGCGGCAAGCCGCTGGGCATCGTTGCGATGAGCCCGAACAACCTGATCTGCGCGCGCCTGCTGTCGCGCGACATCAAGCTGCCACTCGACAAGTCGCTGCTGGTGCATCGCCTGAACGTGGCCCTGTCGCTGCGCGATCGTCTGTTCGACAAGCCGTTCTATCGCCTGGTCTACGGCGACTCCGACCTGCTGCCAGGCCTGGTGGTCGACCGTTTCGGCGACATCCTGGTGGTGCAGATCGCTTCGGCGACCATGGAAGCCCATAAAGACGACGTGATCGCAGCGCTGACCCAAGTGCTCAAGCCAAGCGGCATTCTGTTCAAGAACGATTCCGCCGCGCGTGATGCCGAAGGCCTCAACCGCTATGTCGAAACCGTGTTCGGCCTGGTGCCGGAATGGGTTGCACTGGAAGAGAACGGCGTGAAATTCGAAGCGCCGGTCATCCAGGGCCAGAAAACCGGCTGGTTCTACGACCACCGCATGAACCGCGCACGCCTGGCGCCATACGCCAAGGGCAAACGCGTGCTCGACCTGTACAGCTACATCGGCGGCTGGGGCGTTCAAGCCGCGGCATTCGGCGCCAGTGAAGTGTTCTGCGTCGACGCCTCGGCCTTCGCCCTCGACGGTGTCGAGCGCAACGCCGCGCTGAACGGTTTCGCCGAGAAGATGACCTGCATCGAAGGCGACGTCTTCGAAGCCCTGAAAGAGCTCAAGGCCAGCGAAGAGCGCTTCGACGTGATCGTGGCCGACCCGCCAGCATTCATCAAACGCAAGAAAGACATGAAAAACGGCGAAGGCGCCTACCGCCGCCTGAACGAACAAGCCATGCGCCTGCTCACCAAGGACGGCATCCTCTTCAGCGCCTCCTGCTCGATGCACCTGCCGGAAGACGACCTGCAGAACATCCTGCTGACCAGCGCCCGCCACCTGGACCGTAACATCCAGATGCTGGAACGTGGCGGCCAGGGCCCGGATCATCCGGTGCATCCGGCCATCCCGGAAACCCGCTACATCAAGAGCATTACTTGCCGGTTGCTGCCAAACAGCTAATAACACGACACCATCTACTGTAGGAGCTCGTTCCTACAGTAGATTCAGAAACGTCCCACGCACCCCGCATTGACTTCCAAGTTCAGCAAGCCAACTCTCGACCACTCCTCACGGACCGAGAGCGCTGTCGATGCCCCCTGCCCCGCACGCTACAAAAAAATCCTCGCTGATCCTGCTGTTAATGACCATGACGCTATTGGGCGTATTTCCGCTGGACGTCGTCCTGCCGTCGTTTCCCGCCCTGTCTGACTACTTCCAGACCTCGGCTTCGGACATTGCCCTTTCTGTCAGCCTGTTCGCCATCGGCCTGGGGATATCCGTGGTGCTGGTCGGACCGCTTTCGGATTTATGGGGGCGCAGGCAGCTTCTACTGATCGGTATCGCCATCTCGGTGATCGGCGCAGCGGGCTGCCTGATAACCCCGGATTACCGCTGGTTCCTGATGTTTCGCGTTGTCCAGGCAGTGGGCTGCGGTTCGTTCGTGCTATCGCAGGCGCTGATCCAGGATCTGTTCGTCGGCAGGGAACAGGAGAGCCTCAGGATCTGGATGACCACCGCAGGCGGCGTCTTCATTTCCATATCACCGCTGCTGGGAACATGGCTGCAAATGCATCTTGGCTGGGAGGGTAGTTTCTATGTCTTCATCGCGCTGGCGGTCACCGTCTGGATAAATGCTGGCTTGCTGCTCAAGGAAACCCCGTGCATTCGTGGCCCGACCCCCAGTCGTTTTTTCAGCGCCTACTGGCGCCTGTGCTCCGATCCACGCTTCATGGGCTATTGGCTGATTTCCGCCCTGGCCTTCGCCTGCCATTTCTCATTCATCGTCATCTCGCCGATCATTTTCATGGAGCGCCTGGCACTCACACCCTACGAATTCGCGTGGGTAATGCTGCTGTACGGTGCTGCTTACATAGTTGGCGGGATAGTCGCCAGCGCACTGCATCGGCGCCTGCAGGCCAATACGCAGATCATCGTCGGCCTGGGGCTGATCGCGCTATCGGGGTTGGTCATGCTGTGGCTGGCCAGCCAGTTTGGGCTCACTGCCGCAGCCGTGCTGATACCGATGCTGATTTGTACCGCCGGCACTACTATTGCCCGCCCCATTGCCAATTCCAAAGCCATGACCCTCCACCCGCAGGATGCCGGCACGTCCACTTCGGTCGGCGGAGTGATGATATTCATGTGCGGCGGCGTGATCAGCGTTGTGATCAATCTGGCCTCCGCAGAACTGACCTCTGCCCTCGCCCTGTGTTTCCTTATCCTGAGCGGTGTGAGCCTGGCAGTGAACACGCTGATCACGCAGCGCAATCCAGCACTGAAAGTGAGCTGAAACACGCCGGTCGTCATCCAGCACACGCCACCGACGCTTGATCCACGCTTCACGGCATTCCCTCCAGCCGCCAGCCGTGTAGAATCGCGAACATTCATCGCCAGTCATCCCCGGCGGGTTTATGAGCTCAAGCTGAAGCGCGCGGCGATCCCGCAAAGTTATCGGCAACTTCCGGACACCCGGCCATTTCTGAGTGTTCCAGACGTCAATAGAAGCTCACTTCCCTTTTGATACCTGATTAGCCGCCCGGAGTGCTTCATGCCTGATTACCGCTCGAAAACATCCACCCACGGCCGCAACATGGCCGGCGCCCGCGCACTGTGGCGCGCAACGGGGATGAAAGATGACGACTTCAAAAAGCCGATCATCGCCATTGCCAACTCCTTTACCCAGTTCGTACCGGGCCACGTCCACCTCAAGGACCTGGGCCAACTGGTCGCCCGCGAAATCGAACGCGCTGGCGGCGTGGCAAAAGAATTCAACACCATCGCCGTCGATGACGGCATCGCCATGGGCCACGACGGCATGCTCTATTCGCTGCCGAGCCGCGAGATCATCGCCGACTCCGTCGAGTACATGGTCAATGCCCACTGCGCCGACGCCATCGTCTGCATCTCCAACTGCGACAAGATCACCCCTGGCATGTTGATGGCTTCCCTGCGCCTGAACATCCCGGTGATCTTCGTGTCCGGCGGCCCGATGGAAGCCGGCAAGACCAAACTGGCCAGCCACGGTCTCGACCTGGTCGACGCCATGGTGATCGCCGCCGACTCCAGCGCTTCTGACGAGAAGGTTGCCGAGTACGAGCGTAGCGCCTGCCCGACCTGCGGTTCGTGCTCCGGCATGTTCACCGCCAACTCGATGAACTGCCTGGTTGAAGCCCTGGGCCTGGCATTGCCGGGCAACGGTTCGACCCTGGCCACCCACAGCGACCGCGAGCAGCTGTTCCTGCAGGCCGGCCGCACCATCGTCGAGCTGTGCAAGCGTTACTACGGCGAGAACGATGACTCGGTGTTGCCGCGCAACATCGCCAACTTCCAGGCGTTCGAAAACGCCATGACCCTGGACATCGCCATGGGCGGTTCCACCAACACCATCCTGCACTTGCTGGCCGCCGCCCAGGAAGCCGAGATCGATTTCGACCTGCGCGACATCGACCGCCTGTCCCGTCACGTGCCGCAACTGTGCAAGGTCGCGCCGAACATCCAGAAGTACCACATGGAGGACGTGCACCGTGCCGGCGGGATCTTCAGCATCCTCGGTTCGCTGGCCCGTGGCGGCCTGCTGCACACCCAGCTGCCGACCGTGCACAGCCGCAGCATGGAAGAAGCCATCGCCAAGTGGGACATCACCCAGACCAACGACGAAGCCGTGCATCACTTCTTCAAAGCCGGTCCTGCGGGCATCCCGACGCAAACCGCGTTCAGCCAGTCGACCCGCTGGGACACCCTGGACGACGACCGTGAAAACGGCTGCATCCGTAGCGTCGAGCACGCCTACTCGCAAGAAGGCGGCCTGGCTGTGCTGTACGGCAACATTGCGCTGGACGGCTGCGTGGTGAAAACCGCCGGCGTCGACGAGTCGATCCACGTGTTCGAAGGCAACGCGAAGATCTTCGAAAGCCAGGACAGCGCCGTGCGCGGCATCCTCGCCGACGAAGTGAAAGAAGGCGACATCGTCATCATTCGCTACGAAGGCCCGAAAGGCGGCCCGGGCATGCAGGAAATGCTCTACCCGACTTCGTACCTGAAATCCAAAGGCCTGGGCAAAGCCTGCGCCCTGCTCACCGACGGCCGCTTCTCCGGCGGCACCTCGGGCCTGTCCATTGGCCACGCTTCGCCTGAAGCGGCTGCTGGCGGCGCGATTGGTCTGGTGCAGGACGGAGATAAAGTGCTGATCGACATTCCGAACCGCTCGATCAACCTGTTGGTCAGCGATGAAGAACTGGCGGCACGCCGGGTGGAGCAGGACAAGAAAGGCTGGAAACCGGTTGAAGTGCGCCCACGTAAAGTGACCACCGCGTTGAAGGCCTACGCCCTGCTGGCGACCAGTGCCGACAAGGGTGCTGTGCGTAACAAGGCGATGCTTGATGGGCTGTAAGGCTTAAGCGTTGAACAAAAAATGCCCCGCCAAGTGCGGGGTATTTTTTTGCTAATGAAGTCGAGGCGGCAATGGATACGCTGTGAATGTGACGCCGCCATCGCGGGCAAGCCCGCTCCCACAGGGATCTTCAGTGTTCACACACCCTGTGTTTTCACCCGAAACCTTGTGGGAGCGGGCTTGCCCGCGATGGCAGCACCTCGGTCTTACTGAATCTCTTCAGGTTTGACGATCACCCAATTCTTGTCCGCCGTCACCGGCAACCCTTCCTTGGCCTGGGCCGCCGCGTTCTTGGCCATCATGCCCTGGATCTGGGTCATGTATTTGTCCTTGCGGTTGACCCACAGATGGATGCCGCCCTTGGCCACGTCGACGCCGTGGAACAGCATGTAGCCATCGCTGGTCGGGGTATCGCCGCCGACGAGCACCGGTTTTTTCCACTCGTCGATGTAGGTCAGGATCGCCGCCTGCTTGCCGGCCATCCAGGTCGCCGGGGTCCACAGGTACGGCGTCAGCTCGAGGCCCAAGTTGGCCTTCTCGTCATATTTGCCGGCGGTGATCTGCTTGCGCGCGGTAGTCAATGCGCCGGTCTTCTGGTCCTTGAGCAGCAATGACACGCCAATGACGTTCTGCGGTTTGACGTTGTAGCCATACTTCGGATCGGCCGCGACCATGCGCACCAGCTCTTCCGAGGCGGCGGTCATTACGTAGACCTCGATGCCGTTTTCCATCAGCTTGTTGTAGAGCTCTTGCTGGCCGGTGAAGATTTTCGGCGGGTTGACGTCGAGTTTCTTGACCACGTCGCCTTCGTAGTAAGTCGCTGGCACCGGTTTGCCGGAGGCCATCAATTCGTCGACGTAGCCCTTGAGTTCCTGGAGCGTGAAGCCGGAGAACACTTGCGCGACCCATGGATAACAAACCATGTCGTCGAGCTCACAGAGGCGGTAGTAGTAGCTGAACAGGCTTTCCTTGTGGTCGGCGGTGTCCTTGAACGGCATCAGTTTCAGGGAGGGGTCGAGTTTGTCGCGGGTGATCAAGCCTTTGTTTTCCATGAACGGCAGCAACGACTCTTCGAGGTCGTAGCGGTAACTGGTGTTGTCCATGTCGAACACCGCGTAGTTACCTTTGTTGGCGTTGGCGGCAATCATGGCATCCAGCGCCTTGGCCTGATCGGCTGGCCAGTGTTTCAGATCCGTGGCGAATACCTGGCCGGCGAGGCCAAGGCAAAGAGCTGCAGCCAGTAATTTCGGTGCGAACTTCATCCTCATATCTCCCTGATTGAAAGACATCGACGCTAACAAATACCTGTGACAGTCCTCATCCGTCAGCGACCGCCAACGTACCTTTCGCGCCAGCCACATTCTCAAAAGCGACGCGCGCTTATTCCAAAAACGACACTTTCAAGACGTTTTTGATATTAAATCATTAGTTTTCAAGCTGTTAGGCTTGCCGGTTCGCAGCTGCCCCGGAAGGCAGTTCGCACATGTCTAATGGGAGTTCCAATGAATCTGCCGCTGATTCTCAATCTGCTGGTGTTCCTCGCTTTGCTGCTGGGCCTGGCGCAAACCCGCCACACGACATTTAGCCTGGCGAAAAAAGTCCTGCTGGCACTGGTGCTGGGCGTGGCGTTCGGTGTGGCGCTGCACACTGTCTACGGTGCCGGTAACCCGGTGCTGAAAGCCTCGATCGGCTGGATCGATCTGGTGGGCAACGGCTATGTGCAATTGCTGCAAATGATCGTGATCCCGTTGGTGTTCGCTTCGATCCTCAGTGCCGTAGCCCGTCTGCACAACGCCTCGTCGCTGGGCAAGATCAGCTTCCTGACCATTGGCACGCTGCTGTTCACCACCGCCATCGCGGCATTGATCGGCATCGGCCTGACCAACCTGTTCGGCCTGACCGCCGAGGGCCTGGTGGCTGGCACCCAGGAAATGGCGCGCCTGCAAACCATCCAGAGTGACTATGCCGGCAAGGTCGCCGACCTGAATGTGCCGCAGTTGCTGCTGTCGTTCATCCCGCAAAACCCGATCGCCGACCTGGCGCGGGCCAAGCCGACGTCGATCATCAGCGTGGTGATCTTTGCGGCGTTCCTCGGGGTTGCGGCGCTGCAGCTGCTGAAGGACGACGTGGAGAAAGGTCAGAAAGTGATCAACGCCATCGACACCCTGCAAGCCTGGGTGATGCGCCTGGTGCGCCTGGTGATGAAACTGACCCCGTACGGCGTGCTGGCGCTGATGACCAAAGTGGTCGCCGGCTCCAACCTGCAGGACATCATCAAGCTCGGCAGTTTCGTGGTGGTGTCCTACATCGGCCTGGGCCTGATGTTTGTGGTGCACGGGGTGCTGGTGTCGGCCGCCGGGATCAACCCGCTGCGGTTCTTCCGCAAGATCTGGCCGGTGCTGACGTTTGCGTTCACCAGCCGTTCGAGCGCAGCAACGATTCCGTTGAGCATCGAAGCGCAGACCAGCCGCCTGGGCATCCCGCAGTCCATCGCCAGCTTCGCCGCCTCGTTCGGCGCGACCATTGGCCAGAACGGCTGCGCCGGCCTGTATCCGGCGATGTTGGCGGTGATGGTGGCCCCAACCGTTGGCATCAACCCGTTGGACCCGCTGTGGATCGCGACGCTGGTGGCGATTGTGACCTTGAGCTCTGCAGGTGTGGCTGGCGTTGGCGGGGGTGCGACGTTTGCCGCGCTGATCGTGTTGCCGGCGATGGGCTTGCCGGTGTCACTGGTGGCGTTGCTGATTTCGGTCGAGCCGTTGATTGATATGGGGCGCACGGCGTTGAACGTGAGTGGTTCGATGACGGCCGGGGCGATTACCAGCCAGGTGATGCAGCAGACGGATAAGGCGCTGCTGGATGCGGATGAGCATTCGGCGTTGGCGCACGCCTAAGTTCTTTAGCGCCTGATCTGGCCTCATCGCCAGCAGGCTGGCTCCCACAGGGATTTTGGGTGTTCACACAATCTGTGTTCCACCTCAAACCCACTGTGGGAGCCAGCCTGCTGGCGATGCTCTTAGGCTTTTTCCCAGACTTCGAAGTTGTACGCTGGCTTGTCATCTACGGCCGGGTTTTCGATGTTGGAAACCAGTTTCCACTGGTTCAAATCAAACTCCGGAAACCACGCATCCCCTTCCGGGCTCAGCGCCACACGGGTCAGATACAGCCGATCAGCCTGGGCCAACCCCTGCGCATACAACTGCGCCCCGCCGATCAACATCAGCTCATCGACGCCCTGCTCCTTCGCCCACTCTTCGGCACGCGCCACGGCCGCTTCCAGCGACGGATAGACCTCCGCGCCTTCGAGCACCAGATCCGCCTGACGGCTGACCACGATATTCAAGCGACCCGGCAATGGGCGGCCAAGGGAATCCCAGGTCTTGCGCCCCATGATGATCGGCTTGCCCAGGGTGGTGGCCTTGAAGTATTTGAAGTCCCCCGGCAGGTGCCAGGGCATGCTGTTGTCGACGCCGATCACGCGGTTTTCACCGAGGGCTGCGATCAGGCTGAGGGGGAGTGATTTAGTCATGCCGGCGAGGATACCAGAGCCGTGCTTTCCCCGATAAGCGCCACAGCGGTTATGCTCACAGTTCAATTGAGCGACGGGATGCCGCGTGACTGAACTGAACAATCTCTGGCTGACAGAAGCCATCCGCCTGCGCGAAGAATACGCCGGCCCCCTGGAAGATCTGGAAGCCAATCGCCTGGCCCGCAGCGCCGGCGGCGATCTGCCGACACGCATTCAACGCCGCGCCCTGTGGCTGGCCGACCGCGATGGCTTGAGCGAAGCACTCAAACACTGGCTGCAAGGGGCGCGACTGGCGCTGATCGTACTGGCGGTGCTGGCCGTGGTCAGCGGCGCGGGCCTGGCCTTTGCCGCCATGGGCGACGGCCTGCACCCGGTGAATGTGTTCTGGGCGCTGGGCAGTCTGCTCGGGCTCAATCTGATCCTGCTGCTGAGCTGGGCCCTGGGCCTGGTGTTTGCCGGCGAACACGGCGCCAGCCTCGGCCGCTTGTGGTTGTGGCTGAGTGAAAAACTCGCCCGGGACGCCAAGGCCGCGCAACTGGCACCGGCCCTGCTGCTGTTGCTGCAACGCCAGAAACTCAATCGCTGGGCGATCGGCGTGCTGGTCAACAGCCTGTGGTTGCTGGCGATGCTCAGTGCCCTGGTGATTCTGCTGACGTTGATGGCGACCCGGCGCTACGGCTTCGTCTGGGAAACCACGATCCTCAGCGCCGACACCTTTATTGCCGTGACCCAGGCCCTGGGTACACTCCCGGCCTTGCTCGGCTTCAGCGTGCCCACCGAGGAGATGATCCGCGCCAGTGGCGACGCCGCACTGAACATCGAAAGCGCCCGCCAGGCCTGGGCGGCGTGGCTGGTGGGCGTGTTGCTGATCTACGGCGTGGTGCCGCGCCTGGTCCTGGCGGTGTTTTGTTTGTGGCGCTGGAAGGCCGGCCGGAGAACCTTGCAGCTCGACCTGAACCTGCCTGGTTACGCGCAACTGCGCGAACGGCTGATGCCCACCAGTGAGCGCCTCGGTGTCAGCGATGCCGCGCCGGCCGAACTCCCTCGCGCGCAAGGCGGTGTCAGCGAACAACTCAGCGATGGCGCACTGTTGGTCGCCATCGAACTGGACGACGACCGCCCGTGGCCGCCGCAACTGCCCAAGAGCGTGAGCAACGCAGGCATCCTCGACAGCCGCGAATCGCGACACAAACTCCTCGAACAACTCAGCCGCTTTCCTCCTGCGCGCCTGGCGATCGCTTGCGATCCACGGCGCTCGCCGGATCGCGGCAGCCTGGCGCTGATTGCCGAACTGGCCCGCAGCGCCAGCGCCACCCGCATCTGGTTGTTGCAAGCTCCGCCCGGCGAAGCGCTGGACGCCGAACGCCTCGGCGACTGGCATGTGGCGCTGCAACAGCTGGAACTGCCGTTCGCCGATTGCGCACCGATGAACTGGCTGGAGAAGGGTCATGATTAACCCACTGAAACTCGCGGTCGTCGGCCATACCAACGTCGGCAAAACCTCGTTGTTGCGCACCCTGACTCGCGATGTCGGTTTCGGCGAAGTGTCCCACCGCCCCAGCACCACGCGGCATGTCGAAGGTGCGCGTTTGTCGGTGGACGGCGAGCCGTTACTGGATCTCTACGACACGCCCGGACTGGAAGACGCCATCGCCCTGCTCGACTACCTCGAACGCCTGGAGCGTCCCGGCGAGCGACTGGACGGCCCGGCACGACTGGCACGTTTTCTTGAGGGCAGCGAAGCCCGGCAGCGCTTCGAACAGGAAGCCAAGGTCCTGCGCCAGTTACTGGCGTCGGACGCCGGGCTGTATGTGATCGACGCCCGGGAACCGGTCCTTGCCAAATATCGCGATGAGCTGGAAGTGCTGGCCAGCTGTGGCAAACCGCTGCTGCCGGTGCTGAATTTTGTCAGCAGCGACAACCACCGTGAGCCGGCATGGCGTGAAGCACTGGCGCGCCTGGGTTTGCATGCGTTGGTGCGCTTCGACAGCGTCGCGCCGCCGGAGGATGGCGAACGCCGGCTCTATGAAAGCCTCGCACTGCTGTTGGAACATGCCCGTCCACAGCTTGAGCGGTTGATTGCCGATCAACAGGCGCAACGCCTGGCGCGCCAGCAAAGTGCGGCGCGCTTGATCGCCGAGTTGTTGATCGATTGCGCCGCCTGCCGGCGCAGCGTGGTCAGCGAGGCCGAACAGGAACAGCAGGCCATCAACGAACTGCGCAAAGCCGTTCGCCAGCGAGAGCAGCGCTGTGTCGAAGCCCTGCTCAAGCTCTATGCCTTCCGCCCACAGGACGCGGCAGCCAGCGACTTGCCGCTGCTCGATGGTCGCTGGGGCGATGACTTGTTCAACCCGGAAACCCTCAAGCAACTGGGCGTGCGGGTCGGCGGCGGGATCGCGGCCGGTGCGGCAGCCGGCGCCGGAGTCGACTTGCTGGTCGGTGGCATTACCCTCGGTGCGGCGGCACTGGCCGGTGCGATTGCCGGCGGCGCCCTGCAAACCGTGCGCAGTTATGGCGGTCGGTTGCTGGGCAAGATCAAGGGCCAGCGTGAGCTGACGGTCGACGACAACGTACTGCGGCTGTTGGCGCTGCGTCAACGGCAACTGCTGCAAGCGCTGGATGCCCGTGGGCATGCGGCGATGGACAGCATCCAGGTCGCCACGCCCCAGGACAAGACCTGGCGCGAGGGCAAACTGCCGGAAGCGCTGAACAAGGCACGGGCACATCCGCAGTGGTCGTCGCTCAATGCGCATGCAAAGTTGAATCAGGCAGAGCGCCAGGAGCAAATCGAAGAGCTGGCGCAAAAGCTGTAGGAGCGAGCCTGCTCGCGATGGACGTCAACGATAACGCTGGCAGCCTGACACCCCGCGGGGCTCTCAGATTCATCGCGAGCAGGCTCGCTCCTACAGTTGACAGAGTTCTCCTGTGGAAGATTTTATGCAGCCAGCAAACGCACCGCTTTTTCCTTCAAGACGCCGAGATCAATGACCGGCACATGCATCTCCTTGGCCAGCTCATCCCACTGGCGCATGCGCAAACTGACTGCGCACAACGGGTCCTGTTCGAAGACTTCAGCCTCGGCAGCCGTCATCACCCCGCCCTGATACTCCAGAGTCCGGCGACTGGCTTCGCTCAATCGCTCGAAATATCCAGGCTCCTTGAGCGTCAGGTAGCGCTTGGCCTGAACGTGGTACTCCACCAGCCGCGCCATGCGCTCGCTGAAGCCGACGCTGCGCAAGTAATCGGCGCCCAGCCGTTCATGGCTGACCACGCCAAAGCCGCCCATGTTCTCGGCGCCTTCGGCGCAGATGTGCCCGATGTCGTGGAAAAACGCGGCAAGCACCACTTCGTCATCGAAGCCCTCGGCCATCGCGCACTGCGCGGCCTGGGACATGTGCTCGATTTGCGATACCGGTTCGCCGATGTAGTCGGCATCGCCGAAGCGCTCGTATAACGCGAAAACCTTGGCGACTGCTTGTTCGTTGGGGTTCATCAGAAGTCTCGCGATGAAGTTGGATTTGCGTTGAATAGTAGACCGCTTTCGTCGGAACGCCGCCCGGACCAAGCCCGCTCCCACAGGTTTCCGGGTGAGACACAAATTGTGTGAACACCGACGATCCCTGTGGGAGCGGGCTTGGTCCGGGCGGCGTTCCGACGAAGAGGCCCTATAATCCTATAAAGATTTACTTGGCCGCCACTTTCTCCGACTTACCGTCATACCGCTTGCGCCACTCGCTCAGAATCTCGTCGCGGTTCTTCGACGCCCAGGCAAAGTCGTTCTTGATCAAACGCTGCTCATAGTCAGCCGGCAACTCGGTCTGCGGCTTGGCGATGCCCGGCTGCGCAAGTACGGCAAAGTTCTCTTTATAAAGCTCCATCGCCTCAGGGCTGGCCGAGAAGTCCGCGAGTTTCTTCGCGGCGTCTTCATGTGGCGTGCCCTTGATCACGGCGGTGGCTTCGATTTCCCAGCCCAGGCCTTCCTTCGGCAGGATGATGTCCAGCGGCGCGCCCTGGCGCTTGAGCTGGACAGCCGGGTATTCAAAGGAAATGCCGATCGGGAATTCACCCGCCGCCGCCAGCTTGCAGGGCTTGGAACCGGAGTGAACGTACTGGCCGATGTTCTGGTGCAGGCCGTCCATGTACGCCCAGCCCTGCTTCTCGCCGAAGGTTTGCAGCCAGGCACTGACGTCGAGGAAACCGGTGCCGGACGACGCCGGGTTAGGCATGACGATCTTGCCTTTGTACTCGGGTTTGGTCAGGTCTTGCCAGCTCACGGGCTTGCTCAGGCCCTGCTTTTCGGCTTCGACGGTGTTGAAGCAAATGGTCGCGGCCCACACGTCCATGCCAACCCAGGCTGGCGGGTTGGCGGCGTCGCGGTAGTTGCCGCCGATCTTGCCGAGGTCTTTCGGCGCGTAGCTTTGCAGCATGCCTTGCTGGTCGAGGATCGCCAGGCTTGAAGCCGCCAGGCCCCATACGGCATCAGCCTGCGGGCGGTCTTTTTCGGCCAGCAGTTTGGCGGTGATGATCCCGGTGGAGTCACGCACCCATTTGATCTCGACGTCCGGGTTGGCCTTTTCGAAGGCTTGTTTGTAAGTCTTGAGTTGTTCGGCTTCGAGGGCGGTGTACACCGTCAACTCGGTTTTCGCCGCAAAGGCGTTCAGGCTGAAAGCGGTGAGGACAGCAGCGGCCAGGGCCAGGGGCTTGAACATGATCTTTTCCTGTAGTTGAGTTGAGAGGGTGAATCAGTGACCAGGCGCGGTCTGCCGCCAGGCTTGCGAGCGGCGCAGCAAACCCCGCGAAGCCCAGGCCAGCAGCAAGGACACGCCCGCCGAGGTGAACAGAATCAGGGTCGACATCGCCGCCGCACCGCCGACGTTGCCGGCGTCGTCCATGTTCAGCACCGCGACCGCCGCGAGGATGGTGTCGGGGCTGTAGAGGAAGATCGCTGCCGAGACGGTGGTCATGGCCGAGACGAACAGGTAGCGCACGATGTCCAGCAGCGCCGGCAGGCAAATCGGCACGGTGACCCGCAGGTAATGGCGGTACAGCGGTGCCTTGAGTGACAGCGCGGCCGCTTCGAACTCGGCATCGAGTTGGCGCAGCGCAGTGGTGGCGGTCATCTGCGCGGTGGTCAAATAATGCGCAATGGTGCAGACCACCAGCAGGGTCATGGTCCCGTAGAGCACATGCAGCGGGTTGCCGGTGAGGTTGAAGAAGAAGACGTAACCCAGGCCCAACACCAGTCCCGGCACCGCCATCGGTACGAAGCTGAGCATGCGCAGGGCCAGGTTCAAGCCGCGCTGGTCTCGGGTTTTCTCCATCAGGTACGCACCGGTAAAGATCAACAGGCTGCCGATCAGTGCCGTGCACAACGCCATCTTCACGCTGTTGCCGTAGGCCAGCCAGCCGCCACCCGCGGTGTCGTTGAACTGGTAGTGGTTGAGCGAGAGCGACAGGTTGTACGGCCAGAACTTCACCAGCGACGAGAACACCGCCATGCCGAACACCATCAGCAACGCGGCGCAGATCAGCAGCACAATCGCCAGGTAGCAGCCGTCGCGCAGTTTCGAGGGCGCCGGCTTGAAGACTTGCGCACGGCCGCTCATGGAGTCGCCATGTCGCCGACGCAACCAGGCATCGACCCCGAAGCTGAACAGCGCCGGCAGCAACAGCACCATGCCGATCAACGCGCCGCGACCGAACTGCTGCTGGCCGACAACGGCTTTGTAGGCTTCCAACGCCAGCACTTGATAGTCGCCACCGACCACTACGGGTACGCCGAAATCAGTGATGGTCAGGGTGAACACCAGGCAGAATGCAGCGAACACTGCCTGACGGGTCGCCGGCCAGGTGATGCTGCGAAAGGCTTTTGCCGGACTGGCGCCCATGCTGGAGGCGGCATCGAACAGGCGCGCATCCGCCAGGGAAAGCGCTGACAGCAAAATCATCAAGGCGTGTGGGAAGGTGTAGATGACCTCACCCAGAACAATGCCCCAGAAGCCGTAGATATTGTCCGAGAGCAGGCCGCGCAACATGCCCTGGTTACCGAACAGATAAACCAGGGCAATGCCGGGCAGCATCGACGGCGCCATCAATGGCAGCAGAGAAATGCCACGCCAGATGCCTTTGCCCGGAATCAAAGTACGCTGCAGAGCGTAGGCAAACAGGTAGGCCAGTGGTACGACAATGGCCGCGACGCTAAGGGAAACCTTGAGGCTGTTACCCAGTAACCAATGGAAATTGGCACTGGTTACCAGTTCCTTGGCTGCAACCCAACCACCGCCCTGCCCGGCTTCGGCACTGAAGCCGCGCCAGAAGATGGCCAGCAACGGCATCAATACCGCGACGCCAAGCAGCACCAGCAAGAGGACTTTGCCGCCGACCACGAACAACCGGTCGCCGAGTTCGGCGCGGGACATCTGCCGCACCTGCTTGCGCGGCAGCGCCACAGCGATGTTCGCATTCATCAGGCAAACACCTGCAGGCTCTGTGGCGGCAAGGCCACCATGATCTGCTGCGCGCCAAGACGCGGCATGGCTTCGGGTGCCAGTTCGGCCAACAGTGCGTGGCCAGGCAAGTGATCAAGCTCGAAGCTCATGCGGCAGCGATTGCCCAGGAAGGTGATTTCGCGAACCTTGGCCGGGAACAGGTTTTCTTCATGCATCGGCGGATTGACGTTGATCGCTTCCGGACGGCAGAACAAACGGCCCGAGGCGTTTTTTGCGCTGCCGTCGGCCAGGCGCAGATTCATTCCGCCGACCTGGGCGTGGCTGTCGCTGTTGCGGCGGAATGGCAACCAGTTGCCCTGGCCGACGAATTCAGCCACAAACGGCGTGGCCGGACGGTTGTAGATTTCCTGCGGTGTGGCGTACTGCTCGACCTTGCCGTTGTTCATCACGGCAATACGGTCGGCCATCAGCATGGCCTCGTCCTGATTGTGGGTGACCATCAGCGTGGTGATGCCGAGGCTGCGTTGCAGCTGGCGCAGCTCGGTGCACAGATGCTCGCGCACGCGGGCATCGAGTGCCGACATCGGTTCGTCCAGCAGCAACAGGGAAGGCGCCGGGGCCAAGGCGCGAGCCAGCGCTACGCGCTGCTGCTGCCCACCGGACAACTGGCCCGGGTACTTTTTCTCACTGCCGCTGAGGCCGACCAGTTCCAGCATCTGACCGACACGCTGACGCACCTGATCGCGACCGCTGCCGGCCAGTCCGTAGGCAATATTCGCTTCGACGGTGAGATTGGGAAACAGCGCGTAGGACTGAAACAGAATGCCGTAGTCGCGCGCCTGGGGCGCCAGATGGGAAACGTCGCGATCGCCCAGATACAGCTCGCCACTGTCCTGCTTCTCCAGCCCGGCGATGCAACGCAGCAAGGTGGTCTTGCCACAGCCCGACGGGCCCAGCAGGCACACCAGTTCACCGGCCGCGACGTCGAGGGAAACGTTATCCAGCGCAGTGAACGCGCCAAAGCGCTTCTGTACGCCGCGCACCTTCATCGGGGCGCCGGGGTTGGTCAGGGCAGTTGTGATCGAGTTGTTCATGGACGGACCTCATCTGGCAGATGGGGCCATCCTAGGGTTGTAATGCGTCCGTCATGTGGCAGTAAGGCAAAAACCGCCGATAGTGGTATTCAAGGATTTTGGTTGAGTAGCGCCTATTGTGGCCTCATCGCTGGCAAGCCAGCTCCCACAGGTTTTGCACAATCCTGTGGGAGCTGGCTTGCCAGCGATGAGGCCAGAACAGGCAATAGAAATCTCAGGCGGGAGACATTTCCTGCGCCAACCCCAGAAACGCCGCCGGCAATCGTGCGTTTTTTCGCTCTTTGAGGCAGTACAGGTACTCCGGAATCTGCGGCGCATTCTCGATGGTCAGCACGCGCAATTGCGGATCGTGGGGCACTTCCTGCCGGGCAATGATGCTGATGCCGATGTTGCGCAACACCGCCTCGCGAATCGATTCGCGGCTGCCGATCTCCAGCAGTGGCCCGAAA
Source organism: Pseudomonas sp. GM78 (assembly GCF_000282475.1). GTDB lineage: Bacteria > Pseudomonadota > Gammaproteobacteria > Pseudomonadales > Pseudomonadaceae > Aquipseudomonas. The sequence continues at coordinate 70,768 of NZ_AKJF01000200.1, read as the reverse complement.
CTCACACCGGCGCTGGCGAGCAACTCTTCAGTCAAACGACGAGTGGTCGAGCCTGGCTCGCGCATCAACAACGTATGCCCGGCCAACGCGCTGAGCGGCACGTGATCGTGCACCGCCAGCGGATGGTTGCGATGCACCGCCAGCACCAGCGGATCGCTGCCAAGCACCCGCCGAATCAGTCGCGCGTCGTCGAGCAGTTGCGAAGATGCCGCGACATCGACCCGGTATTCCTCCAGCGCTTCGAGCACCTGCTGGGAGTTGCCGATTTCCACCGACACTTCCACCTGCGGCAAACGCTCGCGAAACGTCTTCACCAGATCGAGAATGTAATACGGCGCCGTGGCGGCGATGCGCAATGTGCCCTGGACCTGTCCGCTGTTGCGCAGGAAAAATTCGATCTCGGCTTCCTGCTGCAGCAGTGCCTTGACCATCGGCAACAGCCGCGCGCCTTCATCGCTGACGCTGAGACGGCGGCCGCCACGGTAGAACAACTCAACCGAGTACTGGCTTTCCAGGTTGCGAATCTGGGTGGTCACCGTGGGTTGGCTCAAGCCGAGCTTTTTCGCTGCCAGGGTAATGCTGCCCAGGCGGGCAACCATGTAAAACGCCTTCAGCTCGGCACTCAGCACAACCGTCCCTCATCGATTATTTGCGCAGCAGGCGCAATCCATTGAACACCACCAACAGGCTTACGCCCATGTCAGCGAACACTGCCATCCACATGGTGGCGAGCCCGTTGAAGGTTACCCCAAGAAAGATCGCCTTGATGACCAATGCCAGGGCAATGTTCTGCTTGAGGATGCTCGAGGTTTGTCGCGACAGGCGAATGAATGCGGGGATTTTGCGCAGATCGTCGTCCATCAGGGCGACATCGGCGGTTTCGATGGCGGTATCGGTGCCCGCGGCGGCCATGGCGAAACCAATCTGCGAACGCGCCAGTGCCGGTGCGTCATTGATGCCGTCGCCGACCATCCCCACCTGATGACCCTGTGCATAAAGTGTTTCGATGGCCTGCAGCTTGTCGGTCGGCAATAAATCGCCCTGAGCCTGATCGATGCCGACTTGTGCGGCGATCGCCTGGGCGGTGTGGACGTTGTCGCCGGTGAGCATCAGAGTCTTGATGCCCAGTTCGTGCAGCTGCTCAATGGCTTCGCGGCTGGTTTCCTTTACCGTATCGGCGACGGCGAAAAGCGCCAACGGACCGGACTTGTCGAGCAACAGCACCACAGACTTGCCTTGTTTCTCCAGGGCAAACAGCTTCTCTTCCAGCGCAGGTGAGCACAAACCCAAGTCTTCCACCAATCGATGGTTGCCCAAGTGGTAGAGCTGGCCATTGATCTCGCCGCGCACGCCGCGCCCGCCAAGGGCTTCAAAGTTATCCACAGCCAAAGGTGCAGGCTGTTTATCCACAGCCGCGTTGGCGATGGCCCGTGACACCGGGTGATCCGAACGACCGGCCAGCGCCGCTGCAATCGCCGGAGCCGTGGCGTCGGCAGAAGGGTCGAGTGACAGGTAATCGGTTTGCACCGGCTTGCCGTGGGTAATCGTGCCGGTCTTGTCCAGCGCCAGATAGTCGAGCTTGTAGCCGCCCTCCAGATAAACACCGCCCTTCACCAGAATGCCTTTGCGCGCCGCCGCCGCAAGGCCGCTGACGATGGTCACCGGTGTGGAAATCACCAAGGCACAAGGACAGGCGACAACCAGCAGGACCAGCGCACGGTAGATCCAGTCAAACCAAAGCGCATTCATGAACAGCGGTGGAATCACCGCCACCGCCAGGGCCAGGACAAACACCGCCGGGGTGTAGATTTTCGAGAAGCTGTCGACGAAACGCTGGGTCGGTGCCCGCGCGCCTTGAGCCTGTTCGACGGCGTGAATGATCCGCGCCAGCGTCGAATGGTTCGCTTCGGCGGTCACCGCATATTCCAGGGATCCGGCCTGGTTGATGGTGCCGGCGAACACCTTGTCGCCAACGGTTTTCTCCACCGGCAGGCTTTCACCCGTTATCGGTGCCTGATCGATGGTCGAACTGCCCGACAGCACTTCACCGTCCAGGCCAATTCGCTCGCCGGGGCGTACCCGCACCCGCGCGCCGAGTTCGATGGATTTGACGTTTTGCGCAACCCAGCTGCCATCGGCCTGCAACACCGTGGCCTGCTCCGGCGTCATCTGCATCAGGCCGCCGATGGCGTTGCGCGCCCGGTCCAGCGACCTGGCTTCGATCAGCTCTGCCACGGTAAACAGGAACATCACCATCGCCGCTTCCGGCCACTGTCCGATCAGGATCGCACCGGTCACCGCAATGCTCATCAGCGCATTGATATTCAGGTTGAGGTTTTTCAGGGCGATCCAGCCCTTCTTGTAGGTTCCAAGTCCGCCGCTGAGGATCGAGACCAGTGCGATAACCGCCACCACCCAGTTCGGCGCAGCGCTGGTGAAGTGAATCACCTCGGCCAGCAGTGCCCCCACCCCCGACAGCGCCAATGGCCACCAGGGCTTTTTCGCAGGCGCCGCGGCGAGCGCTTCAACGCCCTGCTCCAGCGGCTCGGCCTGCATGCCGAGGGACTTGATGGCGTCGATGATCGGCGCAGTGCCTGGCAGGTCGTGGGTCACGCCGAGCACTCGGTTGATCAGGTTGAATTCCAGCTGCTGCACACCCGCCAGCTTGCCAAGTTTGTTCTGGATCAGCGTTTGCTCGGTCGGGCAATCCATGGCCTCGATGCGGAAACTGCTCAGCCGCGCGCCGGCGGTTGGCGTTTCGCTCAACTTGATCAGCGAAGGTGCCACCACTTTGGCCGAACAGCAGGAATCCCCGTGGCCACCATGGGCATGTTTGTGCACAGGCTGCAGTTTGTGGCTGTGATCGTGGTCAGCCCCGGGTTTGTGGGTGTGAAGGGAATCGCTCATCGGGTCGCGTCCTTGAAGGTGCCTGTTGCCAAGTAAAGACCCTGTAGCCACTATAGGGTCAAGCACCCATTTGGAGATTGCCGTCATGAAGATTGGAGAGCTGGCCAAACTCACCGACTGCGCCGTGGAAACCATCCGCTACTACGAACGCGAGAACCTGCTGCCGGAGCCGGCCCGCAGCGACGGCAACTACCGTGTCTATACCCAGGCCCACGCCGAACGCCTGACCTTCATCCGCAACTGCCGCACCCTCGACATGACCCTCGAAGAAATCCGCAGCCTGCTGGCGTTTCGCGACAGCCCGCAGGACCAGTGCGAAAGCGTCAACGCGCTGATCGACGAGCACATCCATCACGTCAAGGCGCGGATCGATGGCCTGCTGGCCCTGCAGGCACAACTGCTCGACCTGCGCCAGCGTTGTGGCGAAGGGCCGGATGTCGAGCAGTGCGGGATTTTGCAGCGGCTGGAAGTGAGTGGTGGGGTTGTGGCGACGGAGGTGGAGCATTCCCATGTGGGCCGAAGCCACGGCCATTGAGAACACCGCAAAACCCTGTGGGAGCGGGCTTGCCCGCGATAACGGTTTGTCAGTCACATCAATGTTGAATGTACCGCCGCCATCGCGGGCAAGCCCGCTCCCACAGGTTATTCGTTAGGCTTTAGACCGCCATTGGCGCGGTCATCGGCGCATGGTGCTCGTAGCCTTCCAGCGAGAAATCACTTGGCTCGACCAGTTCCAGCCACTCCGGCTGGTAAACGCCGGTCTTGGCAAACTCCGGTACGCGGTCGGAAATCACCAGCTTGGGCATCGGGAACGGCTCGCGCTTGAGCTGTTCGTTGAGCATGTCCAGGTGATTTTCGTAGACGTGGGCGTCGCCGATGAAATAGGTGAACCAGCGCGGCGTGTAGCCGGTCAGGTGCCCGATCAGGCTCAGCAACGCGGCGCCTTCGGTGAGGTTGAACGGCGTGCCCAGGCCCAGGTCATTGGAACGGATGTAGAGGGTCAGGGAAATCTCCCTGGTCTCGACATTCGGGTGGAACTGATACAGCAGATGGCACGGCGGCAGGGCCATTTCATCGAGCTGCGCGACGTTCCAGCCGTGAAACAGGATGCGGCGGCTGCCCGGGTCCTTGATGATGGTGTCGACGCACTGGCGAACCTGATCGATGGCTTTGTACAGCACCACGTAGGCCTTGCCGTCTTCTTCACCTTCGGCAATCTGGCGATAACCCTGCTTCAGGGTCTGCTCGATAGCGGCCGGGTTGCTCACCGGGATCTGTTTGTACGCCGGCCATTTACGCCATTGCACGCCGTAGATCTCACCGAGGTCGTCTTCACCCTGGCGGAACGGGTTGGCCAGCCACTGGGCGTTTTCATTGGCGTTCTGGTCCCAGACCTTGCAGCCCAACGCGCGGAATTCGGCGGCATTGTTCACGCCACGCAAAAACCCGCACATTTCGCCGATGGCCGATTTGAAGGCCATCTTGCGCGTGGTGATCGCCGGGAAACCTTCCTTCAGGTCGTAGCGCAGCATCGCGCCCGGAAAGCTGATGGTGTTCACGCCAGTGCGGTTGGCCTGTTTGGTGCCGTTCTTGATGACGTGGGCGACCAGTTCGAGATATTGCTTCATGAGTTACCTGTGTCCTTGAACCCGCGGCCGTCGCCGCGGGGTTCGAATTTTATACGGCTGCCGCTGGAGTCGCCGGAGCTCGGTGATACGCCAGCCAGATCAGGAACAGCCCGCCGACGATCATCGGTACGCAGAGCACCTGGCCCATGGTCAGCCAGTTCCAGGCCAGATAGCCCAGTTGCGCATCCGGTACGCGAACGAATTCGACGATGAAACGGAAGATGCCATAGAACAGTGCGAACATCCCCGATACCGCCATGGTCGGCCGCGGTTTGCGCGAGAACAGCCACAGGATCAGGAACAGCGCCACGCCTTCGAGCGCGAACTGATACAGCTGCGACGGGTGACGCGCCAGTTGCGCCGGATCGGTCGGGAAGACCATCGCCCACGGCACATCGGTCGCCTTGCCCCACAACTCGGCGTTGATGAAGTTGCCGATACGCCCGGCGCCCAGGCCGATCGGCACCATCGGCGCGACAAAGTCCATCAGCTGGAAAAACGACTTGTTGTTCTTTTTACCGAACCACAAGGCGGCCAACATGACGCCGATGAAGCCGCCGTGGAACGACATGCCGCCCTTCCACACTTCAAAGATCAACAGCGGGTTGGCGATATAGGCACTCAGGTCGTAGAACAGCACGTAGCCCAGGCGGCCACCGACGATCACCCCCATCGACATCCAGAACACCATGTCGGAGAGCTTCTCCTTGGTCCAGGTCGGGTCGAAGCGGTTCAATCGGCGCGACGCCAGCAGCCACGCGCCGCCGATGCCGATCAGGTACATCAAGCCGTACCAGTGGATTTTCAGCGGACCGATGGCCAGGGCCACCGGGTCGATCTGCGGGTAAGGCAGCATTGCGACTCCTCATGAGTTCAAATCAATTCCCGGGCGACGCTGTCACCTCAGGATTAAGCCAGGATTGTGCCGAGCGTCAGAGTAGATGCTTCAGACTAGAAAGTTCAGACCAACGCAGAACAGCAAAGCGGCAAACAGTCTTTTCAGCAACCTTGGCGACAGATTGTGCGCCAGTCGCGCGCCGAAGCGGGCGAAGACCATGCTGGTCAGGGCAATGCCCAGCAGCGCCGGCAAATAAATGAAACCCAGACTATGGGCCGGGAGCAGCGGGTCGTGCCAGCCCAGAATCATGAAACTTAATGTACTTGCCAGGGCGATCGGCAGGCCGCAGGCCGACGAAGTTGCCACCGCTTGTTGCATCGGCACGCTGCGCCAGGTCAAAAACGGCACGGTCAGCGAACCGCCGCCAATGCCGAAAATCGCCGAGGCCCAGCCAATGACGCTGCCGGCCACGGTCAGACCGACTTTGCCCGGCACGGTTCGACTGGCCTTTGGCTTGACGTCCAGCGCCAACTGCGCGGCGATCACCAGGGCGAACACACCGATGATTTTCTGCAGGTTCGGCCCGGAAATCGCCTCGGCGGTCAGCGCTCCGAAACCGGCACCGATCAAGATGCCGACGGTCATCCACAGGAAAATCGGCCAGCGCACCGCGCCGCGACGGTGATGCTCGCGTACCGCATTGACCGAGGTGAAGATGATCGTCGCCAGGGACGTACCGACGGCGAGGTGGGTCAGGATCGATGCATCGAAACCTTGCAGGGTGAAACTGAACACCAGCACGGGGACGATGATGATTCCTCCACCCACGCCAAACAGCCCCGCCAGCACCCCGGCACAAGCGCCGAGCGCCAGATAGAGCAGAAATTCCATGCTGTTTCCCCACCCAACCCCAAAACCGGAGCGGCATGGTAACGGATGCATGGCCTTGGGCTCCACTGGATGGCGATGGATACCCGCACGATGTCTGCGTAGAGTGGGCAAAAAACACACAAGGATCACCTTATGTGCCTGATTGTTTTCGCTTGGCGACCGGGCCACGCCCAACCGCTGATCGTGGCGGCCAACCGCGACGAATTCTATGCCCGCCCCAGCCTGCCGCTGGCGCAATGGCCCGAAGCACCGCAGGTGCATGCCGGGCGCGACCTGGAGGCCGGTGGCACCTGGCTCGGTGTCGGCGCCAACGGGCGCTTTGCCGCGCTGACCAACATCCGCGATCCGCATCGACCGCCAGGGCGCAAGTCTCGTGGTGAACTGGTGGCGCGCTTTCTCACGGGCGAAGTGCCAATTGATGACTATTTAGACGACGTTGTCACACGTTCGCCGGAATATGGCGGATTTAACCTACTGATCGGCAACACCAATGAGTTGTGGCATTTCAATGCGCGGGAATCGGAAGCGGTGATGCTGCCGCCGGGGGTATACGGCCTGTCGAACGCCGGGCTGGATACGCCGTGGCCGAAACTGCTCAAGGCCAAGGCGGCGCTGAGCGAGGTGCTGGATGATCCGCAACCTCAGTCTTTGCTGGCCTTGCTCAGTGATTCGCAGCAAGCGCCGTTTGCAGATCTGCCGGACACCGGAGTGGGGTTGGCCACCGAGACGTTGCTGTCGAGTGTGTTTATTGCCAGTCAGAGTTATGGAACGCGGGCGAGTACGGCGTTGATTGTGCAGGCGGATGGTGCGCGGCATTTGGTCGAAAGGAGTTTCGGACCGTATGGCGGGCATTTGGGGGAAGTGGAAATCAGGCTTTAGGCGTTGCCTGGACTGACGCCATCGCGGGCAAGCCCGCTCCCACAGGGATTACTGGTGTGAATGCAACCTATGTCACACCACAAAATCCTGTGGGAGCGGGCTTGCCCGCGATGGGGCCATCAGCGTTTCAGAGGGGTTTGATCGCCGCCGGATTGATCATCCGCGCCAACCCAAGGTTCTTCAGCGCCAATTGCAGCGAGCTGTGGATAACCTGCGGGTTGTCGATGGTCATCAGCTCGGCGAGCAGTTCCCTGGCCTTGCTCAGGTTGATCTGGCGCAGCATCCACTTCACCTTCGGCAGGTTGGTGGCGTTCATCGAAAGGCTGTCGAAACCCATCGCCATCAACAGCACCGCCGCCGCCGGATCACCGGCCATTTCGCCGCAGATACTCACCGGCTTGCCTTCGGCATGGGCGTCACGCACCACGTTTTGCAGGGCTTGCAGCACCGCCGGATGCAGGTAGTCGTAAAGGTCGGCCACTCGCGGGTTGTTACGGTCCACGGCCAACAGATACTGGGTCAGGTCGTTGGAACCGACCGAGAGGAAGTCCACCTGCCGCGCCAGCTCCTTGGTCTGGTACACCGCCGCCGGAATCTCGATCATCACGCCAATCGGTGGCATTGGTACGTCGCAGCCTTCGTCGCGCACTTCACCCCAGGCCCGGTGGATCAGGTGCAGGGCTTCTTCCAGTTCATGGGTGCCGGAGATCATCGGCAGCAGGATCCGCAGGTTGTTCAGGCCTTCACTGGCCTTGAGCATGGCGCGGGTCTGCACCAGGAAGATTTCCGGGTGGTCGAGGGTGACGCGAATGCCGCGCCAGCCTAGGAACGGGTTGTCTTCCTTGATCGGGAAGTACGACAGCGATTTGTCGCCACCGATGTCCAGGGTCCGCATGGTCACCGGTTGCGGGTGGAACGCGGCGAGTTGTTCGCGGTAGATCGCCAGCTGTTCCTTTTCGCTCGGGAAGCGCTGGTTGATCATGAACGGCACTTCGGTGCGGTACAGGCCGACACCTTCGGCGCCACGTTTCTGCGCGCGCGCCACGTCCGCCAGCAGACCGGTGTTGACCCAAAGCGGCATGCGATGGCCATCGACCGTGATACAGGGCAGATCGCGCAGCGCATCCAGCCCGAGGGCCAGTTGTTTCTCTTCCTCGACCACTTCGGCGAACTGCTTGCGCAGCACGTCGCTGGGGTTGGTGTAGACCTCGCCACGGTGACCGTCGACGATCATGCCGATGCCGTCGACCTTGGAATACGGCAGGTCGACCAGGCCCATCACCGTCGGAATGCCCATGGCCCGGGCAAGGATCGCGACGTGGGAGTTACCGGAGCCGAGTACCGACACCAGGCCCACCAGCTTGTTTTCCGGAACCTCGCCGAGCATGGCCGGCGTCAGTTCTTCGCTGACCAGGATGGTGTTGTCGGGGTAGACCAGGGTCTGCTGGCGCTCTTCCTGCAGGTAGGCGAGCAAGCGACGACCGAGGTCCTTGACGTCCGACGCCCGCTCACGCAGGTAAGCGTCGTCCATCAGTTCGAAACGGTTGACGTGATCGGTGACCACTTGGCGCAGCGCGCCCTGGGCCCACTGCCCGGTCTTGATCACGGTGGTCACTTCGCTGCCCAGCGCCGCATCGTCGAGCATCATCAGGTAGACGTCGAACAAGGCGCGCTCTTCCGGGCGCAACTGCGTGGCGAGCTTGGCGGACAACGCGCGCATGTCGGCGCGCACGCCTTCGATGGCGGTCTTGAACAGCCCCAGCTCCGCTTCGATGTCGACGATGGTCTTGTCGGGCACCACGTCCAGGTCGGCCGGCGGCAGCATGACCACCGCAGTACCGACCGCCGCACCCGGCGAGCCCGGCACGCCGATGAACTTGGCTTCCTGGATACCCTTGCCCTGGCGACCCAGGCCACGGATCGAACCGGTGGCCTCGGCGTGGGCGATAACCCCGGCGAGTTGCGCGCTCATGGTCACGAGGAAGGCTTCTTCACCCTCATCGAACTGGCGGCGTTCTTTTTGCTGGATGACCAACACGCCGACGACGCGACGGTGGTGAATGATCGGCGCCCCTAGGAACGAGGCGTAGCGCTCTTCACCGGTTTCGGCGAAGTAGCGGTAGCGCGGGTGATCCGCGGCGTTTTCGAGGTTCAGGGGTTCTTCACGCGTGCCGACCAGGCCAACCAGACCTTCATTGGGCGCCATGCTGACCTTGCCGATCGAGCGCTTGTTCAAGCCCTCGGTGGCCATCAGCACGAAACGGTTGGTCTCGGGATCAAGCAGGTAGACCGAGCAGACCTGGCTGCCCATGGCCTCTTTGACGCGCAACACAATAATCCCCAACGCCGCCTTGAGATCCTTGGCGGAGTTAACTTCCTGGACGATCTTGCGCAGCGTATTGAGCATGGCTCGGGGTCGAACTCCGTCGTCAGTCGCGCGCTAAAAGGCGCGGGGCAAGCTCTTTGAGGGCGCGTCGATACACCTCGCGCTTGAATGTCACCACCTGGCCCAACGGATACCAATAACTGACCCAGCGCCAGCCATCGAATTCCGGTTTACCGGTCAAATCCATCCGCACCCGCTGCTCATTGGAGACGAGGCGCAGTAGAAACCATTTCTGTTTCTGGCCGATGCACAGCGGCTGGCTGTGCGTCCTGACCAGACGTTGCGGCAAACGATAGCGCAACCAGCCCCGGGTGCAGGCGAGTATTTCAACATCTTCGCGCTCCAGGCCCACTTCTTCGTTCAACTCGCGGTACAAGGCGTCTTCCGGCGTCTCCTGGGGGTTGATCCCGCCTTGAGGAAACTGCCAGGCATCTTGATTGATACGGCGAGCCCATAGCACCTGGCCGGCATCATTCGTGAGAATGATCCCGACATTAGGACGGAAACCATCGGGGTCGATCACGGCAACAACCTCGCAAACGCATGTCGTCGCATTGTTCCACAAAGGTTGTGAAGGCAGCAACGCGCCGGCCTACCTTATGTGCACTCTTGTGAAAAGTCCGTATTGTGGACGCCTTTCTACAGACTTTTCAGCGAGTAACTGCAATGCGGCTGGCTTTATTCGACTTGGACAACACGCTTCTGGGCGGCGACAGTGACCATGCCTGGGGTGACTACCTTTGTGAGCGCGGCTTCCTCGACGCCGTTGCCTACAAGGCACGCAACGACGAGTTCTACCAGGATTACCTGGCAGGCAAGCTGGATAATGCCGCCTACCTGAACTTCTGCCTGGAAGTGCTGGGCCGTACCGAAATGGTCACGCTGGATCAGTGGCACAACGACTATATGCGCGACTGCATCGAACCGATCATGCTGCCCAAGGCTATCGAACTGCTGGCCAAACACCGCGATGCTGGCGACAAACTGGTGATCATCACTGCGACCAACCGCTTTGTCACAGGCCCTATCGCCGAGCGCCTGGGTGTCGAGACCCTGATCGCCACCGAATGCGAAATGCTCGATGGCCGCTATACCGGGCGCAGCACCGACGTACCGTGCTTCCGTGAGGGCAAGGTGACAAGGCTCAATCGCTGGCTGGAAGAGACCGGGCACAACCTGGAGGACAGCTACTTCTATAGTGATTCGATGAATGATTTGCCGCTGCTGGAGCAGGTGGTGAATCCGGTGGCGGTCGATCCGGATCCGAATCTGCGCGCAGAGGCCGAGAAGCGTGGCTGGCCGGTGATTTCGTTGCGCGACTGAAGATCAAAAGATCGCAGCCTTCGGCAGCTCCTACAGGTGTACGCATAACCCTGTAGGAGCTGCCGAAGGCTGCGATCTTTTCGGATTAAACCGGTTTGGCGCCCATCAACCCCGCGATAGCCACAAAGCAGACAAAACTGAACAACGCCAAGGCAAAGGTAAATTTACCCACCCCACCCGGCGTCTTGCGCACCTTGTTCAGCCGCACCAGCAACCAGAACCACGCCAGTGCCGCCACGGTGTAGAGCACGCTCGAGGCCAGCAACCAGGTTTTCCCCAGCGGCCAGCCCACCAGATGCACCATCCACCAACCGGTGAATGGCATGCTCAGCAACGCCAGCCCCATCAACAACCAGATGAATACACGCGGACTTTGCAAGGTGCGGCTCGCCGCCGTCGCGTCGCCATTTCGCTTGGTGCGCCAGACCCAGATCCCCAGGCCCAGCGCGCAAAGCAGCACGACCACCGTCGCCACCATGTGCGCCGTCTTGAGGGCAGTTAAGGTTTCCATGGTTCGATCTCCTTATGCGTTGCCCCTCAGCGTAGCCGCTCAGCCAAGAAACAGCTGATAGGCCGGGTTGTCGCTTTCGTCCCAGTACGGGTAGCCGATTTCTTCCAGCGCTGCTGGCACCAGGTGCCGCTCCTCGTGGGGGACTTGCAGGCCCGCGACCACACGACCATCGGCCGCACCGTGGTTGCGATAGTGGAACATCGAGATGTTCCAGCGCCCGCCGAGCTTATTAAGGAAATTGAACAGTGCCCCCGGACGCTCCGGAAACTCGAAGCGCAGGATCACTTCATCGACCACATGCGCCGCGCGCCCGCCGACCATGTGACGGATGTGCAACTTGGCCAGTTCGTTGTCGGTCAGGTCGACAACCGGAAAGCCCTGCTCGCTCAGGCTGGCGATCAGCGCGCGGCGAGGGTCGGTTTCCGGATGAGTCTGCACCCCGACAAAGATGTGCGCTTCGCTGCCCGTGTTGTAGCGGTAGTTGAATTCGGTGATCTGGCGCTTGCCGATGGCTTCGCAGAACGCCTTGAAGCTCCCCGGCTGTTCAGGGATGGTCACGGCGATGATGGCTTCACGGCCTTCGCCCAGTTCGGCGCGCTCGGCGACATGGCGCAGACGGTCGAAATTGACGTTGGCCCCGGAGTCGATGGCCACGAAGGTCTGACCGGTGACGCCGCGGGACTCGACGTACTTCTTGATCCCGGCCACGCCCAGGGCGCCGGCAGGTTCGGTGATCGAACGGGTATCGTCGTAGATGTCCTTGATTGCCGCACAGATTTCGTCGGTGCTGACTGTGATGACTTCGTCGACGTAGTCTTTGCAGATATCAAAGGTGTGTTGGCCGATCTGGGCCACCGCGACGCCATCGGCAAAGATGCCCACGGTGGGCAACACCACACGCTCACCCGCCGCCATGGCGGCTTGCAGGCAATTGGAATCGTCCGGCTCGACACCGATGACCTTGATGTCCGGACGCAAGTACTTCACGTACGCCGCGATACCGGCGATCAGGCCGCCGCCGCCGACTGGAACGAAGATCGCATCCAGGGGCGCCGGGTGCTGGCGCAAAATCTCCATGGCCACCGTGCCCTGCCCGGCAATGGTGTGGGGATCGTCATAGGGGTGAATGTAGACGTAGCCTTTTTCGTCGACCAGTTTCAACGAGTAGGCCAGGGCCTCCGGAAACGAATCGCCGTGCAGCACCACTTTGCCACCGCGCGAACGCACGCCTTCGACCTTGATCTCGGGAGTGGTCTTGGGCATGACGATGGTGGCTTTCACGCCCAGGACCTTGGCCGCCAGGGCCAGGCCTTGCGCATGATTGCCCGCGGAAGCGGTGACCACACCACGAGCGCGTTCTTCGGCGCTCAGTTGCGTCAGCTTGTTGTAGGCGCCACGAATCTTGAACGAGTACACCGGCTGCAAGTCTTCACGCTTGAGCAAAATCTCGTTGCCCAGCCGCTCGGAGAGCTGGCGGGCAGTCTGCAATGGGGTTTCTACGGCAACGTCATAAACGCGCGAGGTGAGGATCTTTTTGACGTACTGTTCAAGCATCGGAAAGCATCACTGAGCGGGTTGGGCAGGATCAAGGAGTCTAACCCGGCTTTTGGCCGCACGACCACACGAATCAAGAGGTTTTGGCCCGGCATGGAGCTATAATGCCTGCCTTTGCATTCTTACCTTGCCCGCTTCCGGAGCCCGCATGACCCAGGATCAACTCAAACAGGCAGTGGCCCAGGCCGCCGTCGACTTCATCCTCCCGAAACTCGACGACAAGAGCATCGTTGGGGTCGGCACCGGTTCCACCGCCAACTGCTTCATCGACGCCCTGGCCCTGCACAAGGGCGCATTCGATGGCGCAGTCGCCAGCTCCGAAGCCACCGCCGCACGCCTCAAGGGCCACGGGATCCCGGTCTATGAGCTCAATACCGTCAGCGACCTGGAGTTCTACGTCGACGGCGCCGACGAGAGCGACGAGCACCTGAACCTGATCAAGGGCGGCGGCGCGGCCCTGACCCGCGAGAAAATCGTCGCGGCCGTGGCCAAGACCTTCATCTGTATCGCCGACGCCAGCAAGCTTGTGCCCGTCCTTGGCGCATTCCCGTTGCCCGTTGAAGTGATCCCGATGGCCCGCAGCCATGTTGCCCGCCAGCTGGTGAAACTCGGCGGCGACCCGGTCTACCGCGAAGGCGTGCTGACCGACAACGGCAACATCATCCTCGACGTGTTCAACCTGCAGATCACCAACCCGGTTGAACTGGAGTCGCAGATCAATGCGATCGTCGGCGTGGTCACCAACGGCTTGTTCGCGGCGCGTCCGGCGGATCTGCTGTTGCTGGGGACCAGCGAAGGTGTGAAGACCCTGCGCGCCCAGTAAGACAACGCAAAAGTAAGACAACGCAAAACCTGTGGGAGCGAAAACCTGTGGGAGCGAGCCTGCTCGCGATGGCGGCCTAACAGCCAACAGAGATGTTGAATGTCATGGCCCCATCGCGAGCAGGCTCGCTCCCACAGTTTTTTTGCGGTGCTTGTTAGTTCGGTGAAGGTTTTTTGAAGACGTAAAACAGGTTCGGCTCACTCACCAGGTACATCGTACCGTCGTCGTCCATGGCGATCCCTTCCGCTTGCGGTACGGTCTTTTGCAGGCCCTGCCGGCCCTTGTTCAGTGACATGGTGCTCAACGGTCGCCCGTCCACATCCAGCTCCAGTATCAGCCGCGACTCGTCGGACAGCGCCAGCAAGTGCCCGCTGCGCTCGTCGTACTGCAGGCTCGACAGGTCCCGCACAAACATCCCGGCGTCGCGCTTGGGATTGTTGACCACATGTACCGCGTAGGACTTTTCCGGATTGAAATGCGGAAACCCGTGCACTTCGTAGATCAGCATCGGGTCGCGTTCCTTGGCGACAAACAAGCGCTTGCCCACCGAATCGTAAGCCAGGCCTTCGAAGCCCTTGTTACCGCTCATGTGCACACCGAGGGTCATCTGTTCCGCGTCTGCGGCGTCGAGGAAGGTGGTGTCATGCTCCAGATGAATCTTGATCAGGCGCTGCTGGCGCTCGTCCGTGATCACGTAGGTGTCGGCGCTGATGAACTCAACGGCTTCCGGATCACCAAAACCGACCAACGCGATGCGGCGCAGGATCCTGCCGTCGAGGGACAGCTCGATCAATTCGGAGTTTTTATTGGTAACCGTGAACAGGCTTTTGCGCACCGGGTCGTAGGTCAAGGCTGAAACATCGTCGTCCAGCCCTTCGATGACTTGCCCCTCCAGCACCACCCGATACTGGTCCAGGCCGATGGACTGGGTGCTCATCGGCTGCCAGAGCGTGTGCAGGTTGAACCAGGCGCGCTCGAACAGGCGCAGGTGCTGCCCGAACGCGATCAATACGCTCAGGGCAATCACCGACAGGAGCAAAAGCAGAGGTTTGGGGCGGGCTAATCGACGCATTCAGGCGGGCTCGGATTCAGGGCAGGCGGATGAAATATCACGCCTGCCTGAATTGAAGCTTAATGGCCATTGGCCTGATCCTACAACCAAAGGCAAGAAAGCCTACACGGGAAGGCGATTATTTCTGTTTTTCGAAACGGTAAAACAGGTTTGGCTCACTCACGATGTACAGCGTGCCGGCCTCGTCCATGGTCACGCCTTCGGCCCGCGGGATGGTCTTTTTCAAACCGTTGAAACCACCCAGCAAGGTCATGAAGCTGACCTGCTCGCCTTTCTCGTCCAGCTCCAGCAACAGGTGGGAGTCTGCGGACAACACCAGGGTGTGACCGGTCCGTCGATCGATGGCCAGGGCAGAAAGGTTGCGGATGTCCAGTTCATCACTGGCAAGCTTTTGCTTGTCACCGGTGAGTGTCTTGCCGTCCCCTTTCCAGGTGAACAGCGCGGGGGGACGCTCTTCGCCCAGCAGCAATTGCTGATTGCGCGCATCCCAGACGACGGCCTCGAAAGCCTTGTTCTGGTCTTTCGAAGGGCCGAGGTCGTACTTCGGAAAGTCAGCGATGTTCAGCTCGCGGGTATCGGCATCGACCTTGACGAGGGTGATCTGGTGGTCACGTTCATCGACAATCGCCAGCATACCGTCGCCCAGCGCCGTCACCCCTTCAGGGTTGCTCCAGCCTACCAGCGGCATTTTGCGCAGCACGTCGCCCTGCAGCGACAACTCGGCCAGGAACGGGTGCTTGCCCATCACCGAAAACAGGGTTTTGGTCTGGGCGTCGTAGGTGACGTCCGACGCTTCGTCCTTTTCCATGCCGGGCAGCGGCTTGGCGTCGATCACCGCGCGGTAGTCCGGCAGCCAGACGCTGTCTTGACGCTCGGCGGGGCTTTCAAAACGCTCCTGCACCCAGAGCACACCGCGGTCATCCCAATGCATGGCAAACGCCAGGCCGTAGGCGGCGGCAACCAGCAGCAACAGCCAGGAATACCAACGCAGGGCAAATCGCGAGCGACGGGCAGGTTTAAGCGACGAAAGCGGTTGAGTGGCCATCAGGGCATGCGTTCCAGAAATTCAGGCTTGGGGTAATAGCACAATTGAGCCCGGCGCAGACGCCGAATGCCGTGGAATTATCCAGACATTTTGTGAAAAAAACGGGAAATGGCGGGATAGCTCTGCATAGACACCCTGCCCCCTGTGGGAGCTGGCTTGCCAGCGATAGCGGTGCATCAGCCAACAGAAGTGTTGAAGGTGATGGCCTCATCGCTGGCAAGCCAGCTCCCACAGGGTTCAGCAGTGTTCGATCTAGCGAACGCTGCTGCTGAAGCTGCTGGCGCCCGGCAGTTCCAGGACGATCTCGTCGCCGACGTTCAGCGGGCCGACGCCCACCGGCGTGCCGGTCAGGATCACGTCACCGGCCTGCAGCGAAAAGCAACCGGCCATGTGCTGGATCATCGGCACGATCGGGTTGAGCATCGCGCTGCTGTTGCCATCCTGGCGCACTTCACCGTTGATGGTCAGGCGAATGCCGATGTCGGTCAGGTCGGCGAAGGTGCTGCCGGAGACGAACGGTGCAATCACCGCCGCGCCGTCGAAGGACTTGGCGATTTCCCAGGGCAGGCCCTTGGATTTCAGCTCGGCCTGCTTGTCGCGCAGGGTCAGGTCCAGGGCCGGGGCGAAGCCGGAGATGGCGTCGAGCACTTCTTCAACGCTGGGTTTGGTCGACAAAGGCTTGCCAATCAATACTGCGATTTCCGCTTCGTAATGCACCGAGCCACGCTCGGTCGGAATGCTGAAACCGCCTTCCAGCGGCACCACACAACTGCCCGGCTTGATGAATAGCAACGGCTCGGTCGGCACCGGGTTGTCCAGTTCCTTGGCGTGTTCGGCGTAGTTACGGCCGATGCACACCACTTTCCCCAACGGGAAGTGAATACGCGTACCGTCGACATACTGGTGCTGATAGCTCATGGACCGACTCCTGGTTCGTAGCGCTTGAATTCGAAGGTCAAACAGCGAAAATCTTGCCCGGGTTCATGATCCCGTTCGGGTCGAACACCGCCTTGACCGCTTTCATGTACTCGATCTCAACCGGGGAACGGCTGTAGGTCAGGTAATCACGCTTGGTCATGCCCACGCCGTGTTCCGCGGAAATCGAGCCGTTGTACTTCTCGACGGTTTCGAACACCCACTTGTTGACGGTGGCGCACTTGGCGAAGAACTCGTCCTTGCTCAGGTTATCCGGCTTGAGGATGTTCAAGTGCAGGTTGCCGTCGCCGATGTGGCCAAACCAGACGATTTCGAAGTCCGGGTAATGTTCGCCGACGATCGCGTCGATTTCCTTGAGGAACGCCGGGACTTTCGACACGGTCACCGAAATGTCGTTCTTGTACGGCGTCCAGTGGGAAATGGTTTCGGAAATGTACTCGCGCAGCTTCCACAGGTTCTGCAACTGGGTTTCGCTCTGGCTCATCACGCCGTCCAGTACCCAGCCCTGCTCGACACAATGCTCGAAGGTTTCCAGCGCGTGGTTGGCCACCTCTTCGGTGGTCGCTTCAAATTCCAGCAATGCGTAGAACGGGCAATCGGTTTCGAATGGCGCCGGCACGTCTCCGCGACCCATGACCTTGGCCAGGGCTTTGTCGGAGAAGAACTCGAAGGCGGTCAGGTCGAGCTTGCTTTGGAAGGCATGCAGCACCGGCATGATCGAGTCGAAATCGGTGGTACCCAGAACCATCGCAGTGAGGTTTTTCGGCGCGCGATCCAGGCGCATGGTTGCTTCGACCACGAAACCGAGGGTGCCTTCGGCGCCGATGAACAGCTGACGCATGTCGTAGCCGGTGGCGTTCTTGATCAGGTCGCGATTCAGCTCCAGCACGTCGCCCTTGCCGGTGACGACTTTCATGCCGGCGACCCAGTTACGGGTCATTCCGTAGCGAATCACCTTGATACCGCCGGCATTGGTGCCGATATTGCCGCCAATCTGGCTCGAACCTGCCGAAGCGAAGTCCACCGGATAGTACAGGCCCTTTTCTTCGGCCACGTTCTGCAGATGCTCGGTAACCACGCCCGGCTGGCAAACGGCGGTGCGGTCGGTCAGGTTCACGTCGAGGATCTGGTTCATGTAGTCGAAGGACACGACTACTTCGCCATTGGCCGCCACAGCCGCGGCGGAGAGACCAGTGCGACCGCCGGAAGGCACCAGCGCCACCTTGTGTTTATTGGCCCACAGGACAATGGCCTGGACCTGCTCGGTGGTCTTGGGGAACACGATGGCGGTCGGGGCCGGGGCGAAATGCTTGGTCCAATCCTTACCGTAAGCATTCAGGGAGTCGGCATCGGTCAGCACCTTGCCAGGCTCAACCAGGGTCTTCAGCTCATCAATCAGGGCAGGATTGGTCATCGACAGAACTCTCGAACAATTCATGGTCATCCTGAGAACGCTTCACGTCGCAGGAATGAGTGTTTAGCGGGGTGCATATGCTAGCATACCGACCCCGCAGGGTAGTGCCCAAAGGCTGTTCTGCGGTGACGGCATTCTTGCCGTCCGGGTCAGCATCTGTTGACCATTTCCTGCCAATTTTCTCCGGGATACAGGTTTACGCAGATGAGCAAGACTTCTCTCGATAAGAGCAAGATCAAGTTCCTTCTTCTCGAAGGCGTCCACCAATCGGCTGTCGACGTCCTCAAGGCGGCGGGCTACACCAGCATCGAGTACCTCACAGGTTCTCTGCCGGAAGCCCAGCTCAAGGAAAAGATCGCTGATGCTCACTTCATCGGCATTCGCTCGCGCACTCAACTGACCGAAGAGATCTTCGATCACGCGAAGAAGCTCGTGGCTGTAGGGTGTTTCTGCATCGGCACCAACCAGGTCGACCTGAGTGCCGCCCGTGAACGCGGTATCGCCGTGTTCAACGCGCCGTACTCCAACACCCGCTCCGTTGCCGAGCTGGTGCTGGCCGAAGCGATCCTGTTGCTGCGTGGTATCCCTGAGAAGAACGCTTCCTGCCACCGTGGCGGCTGGATCAAGAGCGCGGCCAACTCCTTCGAGATCCGCGGCAAGAAGCTGGGCATCGTCGGCTACGGCTCGATCGGTACTCAACTGTCGGTCCTGGCCGAAGGCCTGGGGATGCAGGTGTACTTCTATGACACCGTGACCAAGCTGCCACTGGGCAACGCCACCCAGGTCGGCAACCTGCATGAGCTGCTGGGCATGTCCGACATCGTGACCCTGCACGTACCGGAAACCGCTGCCACCCAGTGGATGATCGGCGAGAAGGAAATCCGCGCCATCAAGAAAGGCGGCATCCTGATCAACGCCGCGCGCGGCACCGTGGTCGAGCTGGACGCCCTGGCGGATGCCATCAAGGACAAGCACCTGATCGGCGCGGCCATCGACGTGTTCCCGGTGGAGCCACGCTCCAACGACGAAGAGTTCGAAAGCCCGCTGCGTGGTCTGGACAACGTGATCCTGACCCCGCACATCGGTGGTTCCACCGCTGAGGCGCAGGCCAACATCGGCCTGGAAGTAGCGGAAAAGCTGGTCAAGTACAGCGACAACGGTACTTCGGTATCGTCCGTCAACTTCCCGGAAGTGGCACTGCCGGCTCACCCTGGCAAGCACCGCCTGCTGCACATCCACGAGAACATCCCGGGTGTGATGAGCGAGATCAACAAGGTCTTCGCCGAAAACGGCATCAACATTTCCGGTCAGTTCCTGCAGACCAACGAGAAAGTCGGCTACGTGGTGATCGACGTAGACGCCGAATACTCGGACCTGGCACAACAGAAGCTGCAACACGTCAAGGGCACCATCCGTAGCCGTGTGTTGTTCTAAGCAGCTACAAGCTTCAGGCGGTTGTAAAAAAGGGAGCCCCTCACGGGGGCTCCCTTTTTTTATTTAACGTTGACCGTGATTTTCTCGGAAACAATCGGTGGTTCGAACACCGTGTGATTTTTGTCGCCCAGTATCAGTTGTAGCGTGTGCTTGCCCGGTGTCAGTGTGACTTCAGCCTGGGTTTGTGCCTTGCCGAAGTGCACGTGATTGGCATCGACCGGGATCGTCTGCCCGGCGGCGGGCAACTCGTCAACGTCGATCAGCAAATGATGATGCCCGGTATTCTTGGTGGCATCCCCCGCCGGCGCCAACGCAATATTCTCGACGGCGAATTTGACCACGAAGGTCTGCGGAACCGTGCCGCCGTCCTTGGGAGAAACGATGGACACTTCAGCGCCCTGGGGTGCCGGTGTAGCCGCACCGGCCAGCACCGAAACGCCCATCAGCAGGCCAGCCAAAGCAGCACGTGACATAAAGGTTTTCATTCTCTTCTCCAGTTTTTCCGTAAAATCCGCGTGACCATCACAACTTCATGGTCAATCGTTGTCGAAGGCACTCGACAACCATAGCAAAGCGAGCCTGAATCAGAGCATCGCGATAATGATTTCAAAGGAGTGACCATGCGTTTTCTGCCTGGCCTGATCTGCCTGCTACCCCTTTTGAGCCCGCTGGCTCACGCCGAACTGATTGACGACGTGAACGATCGCGGTGAATTGCGCATTGCCCTTGAGGCTAATAACCCCCCCTTCAGTTTCAAGGAGGATGGCAGGCTCACCGGCTTCGAAGTCGAGTTGGGTCAACTGCTGGCCAACGAACTGGAGGTGCGCGCCGACTTTGTCGTTACCGACGCCAGTGATCTGCTGACCGGCGTGGAAAGTGGCAAATACGACATTGCCATCAACCACATTGCACAGACCCCGGCGCTCGCGGATCGTTTCGACTTCAGCGAACCTTATGTGCAAACCCAAGCGCAATTGATCGCGCAGAAAGAAGAACCGCGCTCGATATTGCTGGTGCAGTCGTTGACAGAGCAAAAGCCCAAAGCCGCCCAGGCGGTGAACTTGTCGATTCCGTTCCAGAAGGGCAACCCGGCGTTTCACGCCAGCCTGGAAAGCGCGTTGCAACGGATCAAGGCGGATGGGCGGTTGGAAGCGCTGGAGCAGAAGTGGCTGGGGCCGGATTCGGATGTAACGCCCAAGCCCTGAAGCCATGTGATACCCCTGTAGGAGTGAGCCTGCTCGCGATGGCGGTCTGACATTCAAATCAATATTGAATGGACTGGCCTCATCGCGAGCAGGCTCACTCCTACAGTTGATTTGTATTGAAGGTTAGTCTTGTGTGGCCAACGCTGCCGCCGCTTCAGCCAGCTCAAGCTCACTGAAGACCTGAACCCCATGGCGCCTGAGCAGCGCCGCTGTCACGCCTTCGCCACTGACCTTCACGCCACTGAACGTCCCGTCATAGGTCAGCAGATTGCCGCACGACGGGCTGTTGGCCTTGAGCACGGCAATGCGGATGCCGTGCTGTTGCACCAGTTCCAGGGCTTGATAAGCCCCCGACAGAAACTGCGCACTGACATCCTCGCCCTCGGTGGTGATCACCGTGGCCTGGCCATCCAGCACTGCACCGCCCTGCCCGCCGGGAATTTCCGCCGCCGCCCGTGGGGTTGGCAGGCCACCAGCAACTTCCGGACACAACGGCACGACCCGACCTTCGTCGATCCACCGCTGCAACTGATCGAAAGGCCCGCTGGCCCCGCCGTCATAACGTACGCGGTGCCCCAGCAGG
Organism: Pseudomonas sp. GM78; assembly: GCF_000282475.1. GTDB lineage: Bacteria > Pseudomonadota > Gammaproteobacteria > Pseudomonadales > Pseudomonadaceae > Aquipseudomonas. Next base: position 49,339 of record NZ_AKJF01000200.1, on the reverse strand, counting down.
CAGCGGCTTACCAGTATCTTTTGCATAATCAGAAAGGCTCGTTGCCTCGACGTCGGAACCAGCCGGTCACCGACAGGCGTTCACGGGTCGCGGGTAAAACTTCATGGGGGACTTCCCCCGACAGAAACACCACCAGGCATCCACCGGTCGGCACCACATCGTATTGCACGCCTTCATCCAGGTACATGCGCAACTGTCCGCCATGTTCAGGCAGCCAGGCGTCATTGAGGTAAACCACCGCCGACACCATGCGACGGTCGTCGTCGCGGAACCGGTCGACGTGCTTGAGGTAGAACGCACCGGGCGGGTACAGCGCGAAATGGCTTTCGAAGTCCTCGAGACCCAGGAACAACCCGCGATTCATCGCCTCGCGCAGACTGTCCATCAGCTCTAGATAGCTGTTGCAGGCCAACGAATCACCCGGCTCGATCCATTGAATGTGGTCGCCACGGATCCCTTCACGAATCTCCGATGTCGGTCCACGACCCACGGCGGCCGGGGCCAATGCACCCTCGGCGGCACGTTTATGGCACTCAGCCGCCAGTTCCCGGGTCAGACCCAGAGGCAGGAAAATATTCTGCTGCGACCAACCGCTGGTGGCCAGGTCGTCGACGATTTGTAACAGCAGCGGGTGATCAGAAGGTATTTGCATGGCGCGCATAGTATTCCTGCGCCTGAAAATCCGACAGAGCCATGCAGCGGGTTGATACGAATTCTCGACAAGACTGTATGCCACACGGAGAATAGTCGCCTGCTGACAGGAGTCCCTATGCGCCGTTTGCTTTTCTCCCTGCTGATGCTCTGCGTTATGCCCGCCTGGGCAGACGGCCACGACCAACTGTACAAGGTCGCCGGCTGGCCAGAGCAACGCGCGCATTTCAACGACGCCCTCTCGGCCGCTCAACAACGCTACCAAAGCAGCCTGCCTCCGGCGGTTTTCCAGGCGTTGGTCGACAACAGCAACCAACGTTTCGCCCCCAAGGCCGTGGACCAGCGTGCCGAAGCGCAGCTGCGCAAGACCCTCGCCGACCCGAAACCGGCGCTGGCGTTCTTTCAATCGCCGCTGGGCAAGAAAATCGTCGCCGCCGAATTGCTCGCGACCCGCCGCGATCAACTGGCGAAAAACGCCAAGGGCTTGCCCAAGATGCAGGCCAGCGACAGCCGCCTGCTGATCATCGGCCACCTGGCCCAGGCCCTGCCTGCTCGCGAGGCCGGCGCGGAAGTCAGCCTGGCGATTGCCGGTGTCGCGGCCGACAGCCTCAGTTCGATGATCCCCGGCCTGCTCGGCGCCGGCCAGACCCAAAGCATGCTGAACGGGCAGCGCCAACGCTTGATGGACCAGATCGGCAGTGACCTGAGCAACACGCTGCTGTACGTCTATCGCGACCTGTCGGATGAGGAACTGGAAGAATTTGCCACGTTTGCCGAGTCGGCTGAAGGCAAGGCTTACTACCAGGCCGCGCTGGCGGCGATTCGGGCGGGGTTGGCGGTGGGGCAAAGCACTTCGAATCTGACCCAGTGATTCTTGGCGATAGTTAGATCGCTATCGCTAGCAGGCTAGCTCCCACAGGGGGCCGGTGTACACAGATACATTGTGGGAGCCAGCCTGCTGGCGATGAGGGCCTTTCTGTCGCTAAAGATTCCGGCCCTTGATCCGCTTGGTCAAGAACCCGAAATACTCCCCACGCAACACCTGCGCCTCATTCGCCAGGTGATGCCGCGCCTCGGGCAACATCAGCACTTGAGGCCGGTCGAACTTGGCACGCAGCACCTCAAGGTTATGCTCCCAATCCACCGTCATGTCCGCTTGCCCCTGCACAATCAACGGTCGCCTGGTACTTGCCGGCGCCGCTTCGACACGCTTGATCCAGCGCGCCAACGCCCCCACCCAGGCTGTCGGGAGTCGCTGCGGCTGCAGCGGATCGGCCTGCAGGAACGGCAAGAACTCCGGGTCGCTGGAGTTCTCGCTGAAACGTCGGGCAATGGCTTTGACGAAAGGCCTGAGCAGGTAATAACTCAGTTGCGACCAGCCCCACGCCCGTGGCCGCACCAGCGGCGCCAACAGGATCACCTGGCCCTGGGCCGGGCTGCCCGCCCCCGCATTGAGCACATGGTCGATCACGATGGCGCCACCGGTACTCTGCCCGCACAGGTGCCAGGGTTGTGGCAGGTCGAGCGATCGTGCCTCGGCAAACAAGCCTTGCAGGGTGTCCTGATACTCGGCGAAGTCCTTGATGCTCGCCCGCTCGCCACTGGACAGCCCATGGCCCGGCAAATCGCAGGCAATCACGGCGAAGCCCTGCTCCAGCGCCCACTCGATCACATGCCGGTAGAGACCGGTGTGGTCGTAGAAACCGTGAAAGACAAACAGCGTCGCCTTCACCTGCTCCGGCCACCAGACCTGGCTGACCACCTCGTAACCATCGACCTGGAAACAACCCAAGGCGCTGCGTACTTTGCGCGTCGAGAAGTCCAGCCCATAAAACCGTTGATAAGCCAAGGCCTCCGCTGACAACGGCAGCCCTTGCGCCAGCGGCCGCAGGCTGGCACGCAGATGATCGGGATCGAAGGTCACTGACATGGGCATTCCAGAGCGCGAAACGGACTTTATAGACCTGCGATATTCATCTGTCGCGGCAAGCATGGCAAGCTAGCCGACCCACAAGGAGTGACCCCATGCGCTCGCCCTATCGCGCCACCCTGATCGCCAGCCTGCTTGCCCTCGTGTGCGCCGGGGTGCTGTGGGCCGCCTACGACTGGTTTCAGGGGCGCTATCTGCGGGCATTCAGCGAGCACACGGCGATGTTCTCCGGTGATCCGTTGCGCCTGCCCGACAACCTTGCCGGCCCCGGTGCCATCCGCCTCGTGCATTTCTGGGACCCGGCCTGCCCGTGCAATGTCGGCAATCAACAACACCTGACCGAACTGGTCGAGCGCTATGTCCCGCACGGCGTGGAGTTTTACGCGGTGCAAAAGCCCGGCAGCCACGGCCAACTGCCCGCCACCCTCGGCAGCCTGAAAGCCATCGACGTCCTGCCCGGCTCCGAACAGATCCCCGCCAGCCCCGCCGTGGCGATCTGGGACCGCAACGGCAGGCTGGCCTATTTCGGGCCCTACAGCGAAGGCCTGACCTGCAATTCCAGCAACAGTTTTATCGAACCGATCCTGCAAGCGTTGAACGAAGGTCGCGAAGTGAGTGCCACGCACACACTGGCCGTGGGGTGTTACTGCCCGTGGCCTGTCGTCCCGACGAGGTAACCCCGACAGCAAACGAGAATCCCTCCTACGGGCGATGGGCCAAAGCGGCTTGTCGTGTTAAACAGTCTCGCCAGGGAATTGCTGTCACCCATAACAATAAGGAGTCACCATGAAACGTAGCCTGACCGCGCTCGGTTTGCTGATCGTCGCGCTCGCCGCCGGTGCCGGTTGGTACGTCTACAGCAAGCAGCCGTCACGCCAGGGCATGGTGGAACTGCAGCAGCTGCAAGGTTCGGTCACCGTGCGCTATGACGAGCGCGGCATCCCGCACATCCGTGCCGACAACGAAACCGACCTGTATCGCGCTCTCGGCTATGTCCATGCCCAGGATCGGTTGTTCCAGATGGAGGTTCTGCGTCGCCTCGCCCGTGGCGAACTGGCCGAGGTGCTTGGGCCGAAGCTGCTCGACACCGACAAGTTGATGCGCAGCCTGCGCATTCGCGAACGTGCCGAAACCTACCTGGCGAACATGGACAAGCAATCGCCCGCCTTCCTGGCCCTGCAGGCGTACCTGGACGGCATCAACCAGTACCAGGACAGTCACGCCAAGCCCGTAGAGTTCGATGTACTGGGCATTGCCAAGCGCCCGTTCACGGCGCAGGACACCATCAGCATCGCCGGCTACATGGCCTACAGTTTTGCCGCGGCGTTTCGCACCGAACCGCTGCTGACCTACGTGCGCGATCAATTGGGCGCCGACTATCTGAGCGTCTTCGATCTCGACTGGCAGGCCAAGGGCGTGCTGGCAACCCGACACAGCGCGGCCCCGGCGCCCCTCGCCAGCGCCGACTGGAAAGACCTCAACGCCCTCGCCCGCCTGAGCGAACAGGCTCTGGCCGACAACGGTTTGCCGCAGTTTGAGGGCAGCAACGCCTGGGCGGTTGCCGGCAACCGCACCAAAAGCGGCAAGCCGCTGCTGGCCGGTGACCCGCACATCCGCTTTTCCGCGCCGTCGGTGTGGTACGAGGCGCAGCTCTCGGCGCCGGGCTTTGAGCTCTATGGCCATTACCAGGCCCTGATGCCGTTCGCTTCGCTGGGCATGAACCGGGACTTCGGCTGGAGCATCACCATGTTCCAGAACGACGACCTCGACCTGATTGCCGAAAAGGTCAATCCGGACAATCCGAATCAGGTCTGGTATCGCGGCAAGTGGGTGGACATGGTCAGCAGCGAACAACAGATCGCGGTCAAGGGCCAGGCCCCGGTCACGCTGACGCTGCGCCAGTCACCCCATGGCCCGATCGTCAACGATGCGCTGGGCAACAGCGTCGGCAAGACGCCGATCGCCATGTGGTGGGGTTTTCTCGAAAGCCAGAACCCGATCATCGACGGCTTCTACCAGCTCAATCGCGCCGACACCCTGGCCAAGGCCCGTAGCGCTGCCGCCAAGGTCCAGGCTCCCGGCCTGAACATTGTCTGGGCCAATGCCAAGGGCGACATCGGCTGGTGGGCCGCGGCGCAATTGCCCAAGCGCCCTGCCGGGGTGCGCCCGTGGTTTATCCTCGACGGCAGCACCAGCGATGCCGACAAGGACGGCTTCTATCCGTTCAGCGCCAACCCGCAGGAAGAGAACCCGGCACGGGGCTACATCGTCTCGGCCAACTTCCAGCCGCTGTCGCCGACGGGGATGGAGATCCCCGGTTACTACAACCTCGCCGATCGCGGCCAGCAGCTCAATCGCCAGCTCAGCGACAAGAACGTCAAATGGGATCTGGAAAACAGCCAGCAGCTGCAACTGGGCACCACCACCGCCTACGGCCCGCGGCTGTTGGCGCCGCTGCTGCCGACCCTGCGCGAAGTGGTCAGCGACCCTGCCGAGCTCAAGCTGGTGGAGCAATTGGCCCAGTGGAAAGGCGACTACCCGCTGGATTCCACCAGCGCCACGCTGTTCAACCAGTTCCTGTTCAACCTGGCTGACGCGGCGATGCGCGACGACCTGGGCAATGACTTCTTCGAAACGCTGCTCTCGACCCGGGTGATCGATGCCGCACTGCCGCGCCTGGCGGCGACGCCGGATTCACCGTGGTGGGATAACCGCAATACCCTCGGCAAGGAAACCCGCGCCGACACCGTCAAGGTCGCGTGGCTGGCCAGCATCGCCCACCTCAAGGCCACGCTGGGTGCCGATTTCTCGCAATGGCAATGGGGCAAGGCGCACACGCTGACCCATGGCCACCCACTGGGGCAGCAAAAGCCGCTGGACCGGATCTTCAATATCGGCCCGTTCGCAGCCCCCGGCACCCATGAAGTGCCGAACAACCTGTCGGCCAAGATCGGCCCGGCACCCTGGCCGGTGACATACGGGCCATCGACCCGGCGCCTGATCGACTTCGCCGACCCGGCCCACAGTTTGACGGTCAATCCGGTTGGCCAGAGTGGTGTGCCGTTTGACAGGCACTTTGATGATCAGGCTGAGGCGTATATCGAGGGGATTTATTTCCAGGCGCATCTCAATGATGAAGAGGTGACGGCGAATACAAAGAGTACGTTGAAGCTGTTACCGGCGCGGTCAGCTCAGTAAATTTGTATCGGCTGGACTGGCCTCATCGCCAGCAGGCTGGCTCCCACAGTGGTCCTGTGCACACAGATACATTGTGGGAGCCAGCCTGCTGGCGATGAGGCCCTCAAGAACAACACAAATTCATGACTCAAACCATCGCCGCAAAATTCAACCGAAACTGCTGCGGCGTCACCCCCAGCCTGCGGTTGAACACGCTGCGCATGTGCTGGGCATCGCGGAACCCGCACTGATAGGCCACGGTCTTCAGCGGGGCGGTAGTGCTTTCCAGCATCACCCGCGCCGCATCCACGCGCGCCCGCTCGACAAACTCGGCCGGGGTGACTTTCGCTTCCTTGGCAAACACTCGGGAAAAGTTGCGCGCACTCATGTTGGCCGCGTTGGCCAGGTCGGCGATGGTCAGGTCACCCGTCAGGTTCGCCAACACGTAATGCTGGACCATCGCCACGGCGGAGGTCGGCTGCGCATGGGGCGTGAGAAACGGGCTGAACTGTGACTGCCCGCCCGAACGCTGGGTGAACACCACCAAGCGCTTTGCCACGCACAGGGCCACGTCCGACCCGTGATCGCGCCCCAGCAGATACAGCGACAGATCGATCCCGGCCGTCACCCCCGCCGAGGTGAAAAGCTCGCCGTCCTGAACGTAAAGCCGATCGGCTTCGACTCGAGTCGTCGGGCACAAATCAGCCAACGCCGCGGCATCGCCCCAATGGGTGGTCACCGTGCGCCCTTCCAGCAATCCCGCCTTGGCGAGCATGAACGCGCCGTTGCAGATCGAGCCATAGCGACGCGCCCGCGCGCAGGCATCGCGCAGCCAGGCATCGAACGCAGGGCCGAAGGTCATGAACGGTAACTGCGGCCCTCCGGCCACCAGCAGCAGGTCATAAGACTCCAGCGCTTCGCTGAAATGCCGATGGGCGTTCAGCACCAAACCGTTGGAACACGCCATCACCCCGTGCTCAACGCCAATCACTTCCAGGCGATAGTGATCCTCGGGGGCGAGGAAGCGGTTGGCTTCGCAAAACACATCCATGGGGCCGGTGACATCCAGCGACTGGACGCCGGCGAACACCACGATGGCGACGGTTTTGTGCATGGTCTGAATCATCTCCAGGACTTAAGTCTGGCGCCTTGTGGCGAGGTTGGCGCGATATGCATGCTCATTGGCAAGGATCGCAGCCATGGATCGATTGTCCCGTTTGAGGGGCGCGGACAGACTTTAACCCTCAGCGCCGCCCCGGCGTCAACTTTGAGGAAAAGCCCATGAGCACCACGATCGCCGGCATCAAGATCCCCGACAGCGCCTTGGCCAGGGCCACCACCGAATACATCCGCGACATCGAATCCGACCTGCTCTACCACCACTCACGCCGGGTATTCCTGTTCGGTGCGCTGAGCGGCGAACGCAAGCAACTGGCCTACAACCCGGAGCTTTTGTATGTCGGCGCGATGTTCCATGACCTGGGCCTGGTGGACGGTTATCGCAGCGCCAACGAGCGCTTCGAAGTCGACGGCGCCAACGCGGCGGCAGCGTTTCTCAAGCCCTACGGGTTTAGCGATGACGACATCGAGCAGGTCTGGCTGTCGATCGCCCTGCACACCACGCCGGGCGTGCCGCAACACCTGCGGCCGACCGTGGCGCTGGTGACTGCCGGCGTTGAAATGGATGTGCTGGGCATGGACTACGCGGCGTTTTCCACCGTGCAGCGTGAAGCGGTGGTGCATGCGCATCCAAGGGGTGAAGGGTTCAAGGAGTGCATCATCTGCGCCTTTGCCGACGGCTTGCGCCATCGTCCGCAGACCACGTTCGGCAATGTGAAGACCGACGTGTTGATGGATCAGGAGCCGGGGTTCAAGCCGATGAATTTTGTCGAGGTCATCCGCCAATCCCCCTGGATTTCCTGACCGACAAAAAACCTGTGGGAGCGAGCCTGCTCGCGATGGCGGTGTATCAGACGACAATGATGCCGACTGACACGCCCTCATCGCGAGCAGGCTCGCTCCCACAATGGATCTGGGTTGGCCACGGGATTGTGGTCAACCCGATTTCAGGTTCAAGCCGTTTCCGGCTGCGCGCGACGCACGTCCGGTTGCTTCCACGAATCGGCAGCGCTTTCTTCGATGGCTTGCTGGATCGCACGCTTGCGCGCTTCTTCGGCGCGACGGCTGAAGAACCAGACCAGGAACGTCATCAGCGACACCGCCAGCAGAATCAGGCTGGCCACGGCGTTGATCTCGGGCTTCACGCCCAGGCGCACCGCCGAGAACACTTCCATCGGCAAGGTCGTGGAACCCGGGCCCGACACGAAGCTCGCCAACACCAGGTCATCCAGCGACAGGGCAAACGACATCATGCCACCGGCGCCCAGGGATGGCGCGATCATCGGAATGGTGATCAGGAAGAACACCTTCCATGGCCGTGCACCCAGGTCCATGGCCGCTTCTTCGATGGACAGGTCCAGCTCACGCAAGCGCGCCGACACCACCACCGCCACATACGCCGCACAGAACGTGGTGTGGGCGATCCAGATCGTCACGATGCCACGTTCCTGCGGCCAGCCGATCATCTGCGCCATGGCCACGAACAGCAGCAACAGCGACAGACCGGTGATCACTTCGGGCATCACCAATGGCGCCGTGACCAGGCCGCCGAACAGCGTACGGCCCTTGAAGTGGGTGATGCGGGTCAGGACGAACGCGGCCAGCGTTCCCAGTGCGACTGCCGCCACCGCCGTGTAGCAGGCGATTTCCAGCGAGCGCACCACCGAGCCCATCAGTTGCGTGTTGTCCATCAGGCCGACGTACCACTTGATCGACCAGCCGCCCCACACCGTCACCAGTTTCGAGGCGTTGAAGGAGTAGATCACCAGGATCAGCATCGGCAGATAGATGAACATCAGACCCAGTACCAGCATCAGGCTGGAGAAACGGAAGCGTTTCATTCTTTACCCTCCATTTCCTTGGCCTGACTGCGGTTGAACAGAATGATCGGCACAATCAGGATCGCCAGCATCACCACCGCCAGGGCGGATGCCACCGGCCAGTCACGGTTGTTGAAGAACTCTTGCCAGAGCACTTTACCGATCATCAGGGTCTCGGGACCGCCGAGCAGTTCCGGGATCACGAACTCACCCACCACCGGGATGAACACCAGCATGCAGCCGGCGATGATGCCGTTTTTCGACAGCGGCACGGTGATCTTCCAGAAGCTGTTGAAGGTGCTCGAACCGAGGTCCGACGCCGCTTCCAGCAGGCTGGTGTCGTGCTTCACCAGGTTGGCATAGAGCGGCAGGATCATGAACGGCAGGTACGAATACACCACACCGATGTACACGGCGAGGTTGGTGTTGAGGATCTGCAGCGGCTCACTGATCCAGCCCATGCTCATCAGGAAGCCATTGAGCAGGCCGTTGTTGCTGAGGATGCCCATCCACGCGTAGACGCGGATCAGGATCGCGGTCCAGGTCGGCATCATGATCAGCAGCACCAGCACCGTTTGCAGCTCTTTGCGGGCGCTGGCGATGGCGTAGGCCATCGGATAACCGATCAGCAGGCAGAGGATGGTGCTGATCAGCGCCATCTTCAGCGAACCGAGGTAGGCGGCGATGTACAACTCATCGTCGCCGAGCATCGCGTAGTTACCCAGGTTGAGCAGCACCTGCAGCTTCTGTTCGGCGTAGCTGTAGATTTCGGTGTACGGCGGAATGGCCACGTCGGCTTCGGCGAAGCTGATCTTCAGGACGATGAAGAACGGCAACATGAAGAACAGGAACAGCCAGATGAAGGGAACCCCGATGACCAGCTGGCGGCCACCGGGAATTATTCGATTGAGCCGGCGTTTGAATTTGCGCATGTTCATGAGCGAAGTACCACGCCGCTATCGTCTTCCCAATACACATACACCTGGTCACCCCAGGTCGGCCGCTGGCCACGGCGCTCGGCGTTGGCCACGAACGACTGGACGATCTTGCCGCTCGGCAGTTCGACGTAGAATACCGAGTGACCACCCAGGTAGGCGATGTCGTGCACCTTGCCGCTGGACCAGTTGTATTCACAGGTCGGCATGGTCGGGGTCACCAGCAGTTTTTCCGGACGGATCGCATAGGTCACGGACTTGTCCTGCACCGAGGTGCTGATGCCGTGGCCCACATAGATCTTCCGGTCGAGGTCCTTGCAGGTGATGATCGCGTGGCCCTCGGCGTCGTCGATCACTTCACCGTCGAAGATGTTGACGTTGCCGATGAATTCGCAGACCAGGCGGCTGGTCGGGGTTTCGTAGATGTCGATCGGGCTGCCGATCTGGGCGATCCAGCCCAGGTGCATGATCGCGATGCGCTCGGCCATGGTCATGGCCTCTTCCTGGTCGTGGGTCACCATGACGCAGGTTACGCCCACGCGCTCGATGATCTCCACCAGCTCCAGCTGCATTTGCGAACGCAGTTTTTTATCCAGCGCACCCATCGGCTCGTCGAGCAGCAACAGCTTCGGACGCTTGGCCAGGGAGCGGGCCAGGGCCACACGCTGACGCTGGCCGCCGGACAACTGATGCGGCTTGCGCTTGGCGTACTGGGTCATCTGCACCAGCTTGAGCATGTCCGCCACCCGCGCATCGATCTCGGCGGCAGGCAGCTTGTCCTGCTTGAGGCCGAAGGCGATGTTCTGCGCCACGGTCATGTGCGGGAACAGGGCGTAGGACTGGAACATCATGTTGATCGGCCGCTCGTACGGCGGCATGTCGGTGATGTCCACGCCGTCGAGGAAGATCCGCCCCTCGGTCGGTCGTTCGAAGCCGGCGAGCATGCGCAGCAGAGTGGATTTGCCCGATCCCGAACCGCCGAGCAAGGCGAAAATCTCGCCTTTCTTGATTTCCAGGGACACGTCGTCCACGGCAATCGTCTCGTCGAACTTCTTCGTGACCCGGTCGATTTTGACCAGCACCTGTTTAGGTGACTGGTCGCCCTCGAGGGCTTTCTTATAGGCGCCGGAGGCAACTGCCATTTACGAAACTCCCGAAAAAAAAGAGTACAGTTCGCTCAAGGAGAGCCAACCTTGGATAGTTTGAGCCTTGAAGCTATTTACCCGACTTGACCTTGGTCCAGCTGCGGGTCATCAAACGTTGAATGTTTGGTGGTAACTCGATGGACACGTAAGTCTTGTCGAGTACGGCTTGCGGTGGATAAACCGCTTCGTCGGTGCGAATGGACTGTTCCATCAGTTTGTCCGACCCGGGGTTAGGGTTGGCGTAGCCGACGTAATCACTGACCTGGGCGATCACCTCAGGTTTCAGCAAATAGTTGATGAACGCGTGCGCTTCTTTCACGTTGGCCGAGTCCTTCGGAATCGCCAGCATGTCGAACCACAACGCACCGCCTTCCTTGGGAATCGAGTAGGCGATGTTCACGCCTTTCTTGGCTTCGGCCGCACGATTGCGGGCCTGGAACATGTCGCCGGAGAAACCGATGGCCACGCAGATATCGCCGTTGGCCAGGTCCGCGATGTATTTGGAAGAGTGGAAGTAGGTCACGTAAGGCCGCACCGCCAGCAACTTGGCTTCGGCTTTTTTGTAGTCTTCAGGGTTGGTGCTGTTGGCATCCAGGCCCATGTAGTTGAGGACCGTCGGCATCATTTCATCGGCGGAGTCGAGGAATGCCACGCCGCAACTTTGCAGTTTCTTGATGTTTTCCGGTTCAAATACCGCGGCCCAGGAATCGATCTTGTCGACGCCCAGCACAGCCTTGACCTTGTCGACGTTGTAACCGATGCCGTTGGTACCCCACAGGTACGGCACGGCGTACAGGTTACCCGGATCGTTCTGCTCCAGGCGCTTGAGCAGTACAGGGTCGAGATTCTTGTAGTTCGGCAACTTCGACTTGTCGAGCTTCTGGAAAGCACCGGCCTTGATCTGTTTGCCGAGGAAGTGGTTGGACGGCACGACCACGTCGTAACCGGTACGCCCGGCCAGCAACTTGCCTTCCAGGGTTTCGTTGGAATCGAATACGTCATAAACCGGTTTGATGCCGGTCTCTTTCTGGAAGTCGGCCAGGGTGGTCTCGCCGATGTAATCCGACCAGTTATAAATATGCACGGTACCCGCCGCCTGAACATTGACGGCAAGCGTCAACCCGGCAGCGACCAGCATGGCATTGCGCAACAAAGAAAAAATAGGCAAGTGGAGGTCCTCTAAAATGAGTTGGGCTCAAGTTGCCCCGCGTTACATGACAGCCATGGCTGCCTGACAACAAAACCGGCGCGCAACTTACCCTCGAAAAACCGTTCCAGCAAAACTTTCTGTCATTTAATTTATCCTGATGTCGCCGCCGCGCAGGTGGCGACAACAGGTTGTTGCATCAAACCGGCTTATTTACCGGATTTGATCTTGGTCCAGCTGCGAGTCATGATCCGCTGGGTCGCGGCCGGCAAGTCGGCAATCGCGTACAGCTTGGCCAGCACGTCCGCTGGCGGATAGATGCCTGGGTCGGCGGTGATTTCTTTATCAACCAATGGCGTGGCGGCCGCGTTACCGTTCGGGAAACGCACGGCGTTGGTAATTTCAGCCATGATTTCCGGCTTTTGCAGGAAGGTCATGAACTTGTAGGCGCCTTCGACGTTTTCGGCATCTTTAGGGATGGCGACCATGTCATAGAAGCTGCCGGCACCTTCTTTGGGAATGTTGTAGCTGACCTTCACCTTGTCACCGGCTTCAGCCGCGCGGGACTTGGCCTGGTAGATGTCGCCCGAGTAACCCACGGCCACGCAGATGTTGCCGTTGGCCAGGTCGGAGATGTACTTGGACGAGTGGAAGTAGCCAACCGAAGGACGGATTTTCAGGAACAGCGCTTCGGCTTCGGCCAGTTGTTTCTTGTCCTGGCTGTCGGTTGGATAGCCCAGGTAGTGCAACGCCACCGGAATCATCTCGGTAGGCGAATCGAGGAAACTGATACCGCACGACTTCAACTTGGCGGCGTTTTCAGGTTTGAACAGCAGGTCCCAGGAATTGGTCGGTGCGTCGGCACCCAGTGCAGCCTTGACCTTCTCGGCGTTGAAGCCGATACCGATCGAACCCCACATGTACGGGAAGGCGTGCTCGTTACCCGGGTCGCTCACCGATACCGCCTTGAGCAGGTCGGTGTTCAGGTTCTTCCAGTTAGGCAGTTTGGACTTGTCCAGCTTCTGGTAAACGCCGGCCTTGATCTGCTTGGCCAGGAAGTTGTTCGACGGCACGACGATGTCGTAACCGGACTTGCCTGCCAGCAACTTGGCTTCGAGGGTTTCGTTACTGTCGAAGACGTCGTAGACAACTTTGATGCCCGACTCGTCTTCAAACTTCTTGATAGTGTCCGGAGCGATGTAATCAGACCAGTTATAGACGTGCAACACCTTGTCGTCCGCCTGAACCGCACCCGCCATAATGCCCATCAGGGACATGGCGAGGAGGGTCTTGCCAGCAAGCTTTTTTCCTAATGCCTTCATGCGTAATGCTCCAAATTTTTCTTTTTTGAACCACTTTGTTCAGCGGCCGAACCCGGACAACTGGAACCGCGGCTAGTCTGGCAAGATCCGAGGCGGTCTTTCAAGGAAAGGCCAACGTTTCTGACAGCTCTGAGCGAAAGTTTCATGACTCCCGCTCAGAGCCTAGCACTTAGGCCTGCAACGCACTCAGGGTCAGGTCCAGGCACTTGCGTGCCTTGGTCACCAACTCATCGATTTCCGCAGGCGAGATCACCAGCGGTGGCGCGATGATCATGGTGTCCCCCACGGCACGCATGATCAGCCCGTTATCGAAGCAGAACTGCCGGCAGATCATGCCGACGCCCTTGCCTTCGTAGCGCTTGCGCGTGGCCTTGTCCTGAACCAGTTCGATCGCCCCCAGCAGGCCTACCCCACGAACTTCGCCCACCAATGGGTGATCATTCAGCTCGCGCAAACGTTTCTGCAAATACGGTGCCGTTTCTGTCTTCACGCGCTCGACAATTTTTTCGTCGCGCAGGATACGGATGTTTTCCAGGCCTACAGCCGCCGCCACCGGGTGCCCGGAGTAGGTGAAGCCGTGGTTGAAATCGCCGCCTTCGTTGAGCACGTCGACCACTTCATCGCGCACGATCAGGCCACCCATCGGGATGTAGCCGGAGGTCAGGCCTTTGGCGATGGTCATCATGTCGGGCTTGAGGTCGTAGAAATCGCTGCCGAACCACTCACCGGTACGGCCGAAACCGCAGATCACTTCGTCAGCCACGAACAGGATGTCGTACTTGGCGAGGATTTCCTTGATGCGCGGCCAGTAGCTGTCTGGCGGAATGATCACGCCGCCGGCGCCCTGGATCGGCTCGGCAATAAAAGCACCGACGTTGTCCACGCCCACTTCCAGAATTTTCTCTTCCAGCTGATTGGCAGCCCAGATCCCGAATTCTTCCGGGGTCATGTTGCCGCCTTCGGCGAACCAGTACGGCTGGGCGATGTGGACGATGCCTGGAATCGGCAAGTCGCCTTGTTCGTGCATGTAGGTCATGCCACCCAGGCTCGCGCCGGCCACGGTGGAACCGTGATAACCGTTCTTGCGGCTGATGATGACTTTCTTCTTCGGCTGGCCCTTGATCGCCCAATAGTGACGAACCATACGCAGCATGGTGTCGTTGCCTTCGGAGCCGGAACCGGTGAAGAACACGTGGTTCATGCCTTCTGGCGCAACATCGGCGATGGCCTTGGCCAGCTCCAGTACCGGCGGGTGGGCGGTCTGGAAGAACAGGTTGTAGTACGGCAGTTCGCGCATCTGCTTGCTGGCGGCGTCGGCCAGTTCATCGCGGCCGTAACCGATGGCTACGCACCACAGGCCGGCCATGCCGTCGAGGATCTTGTTGCCTTCGCTGTCCCACAGGTAGACGCCCTTGGCGTTGGTGATGATCCGCGGGCCCTTCTCCTTCAGCTGCTTGAAGTCGCTGAACGGGGCCAGGTGGTGATCGCTGCTCAGGGTTTGCCATTCACGGGTTTGCGGGTTGTTGCTGGTCATACCAATCTCCTAAAAAGTCCAGGTGAGAGCGCCACCCGACAACGGCGACGCCCGGCGCGTCAGACGGCAAAAAGCAGGAATTCCCGTTCCCACGAACTGATCACGCGCTTGAAGTTTTCATGCTCGGCCCGCTTGACCGCGACGTAGCCAGTGATGAAAGTTTTGCCCAGGTAACGCTCGATGGTTGCGCTGTTTTCCATGCGCTCGAGCGCGTCTTCAATGGTCAGTGGCAGGCGCAGGTTGCGGCGCTCATAACCACGGCCCACCACCGGTGCACTCGGGTTCAGGCCTTCGACCATGCCGATGTAGCCGCACAGCAGGCTCGCGGCAATGGCCAGGTACGGGTTGGCATCGGCACCCGGCAGGCGGTTTTCCACGCGCCGGTTTTGTGGGCCGGCATCCGGTACCCGCAGGCCCACGGTGCGGTTTTCTTCGCCCCATTCCACGTTCACCGGTGCCGAGGTGTCCGGCAGGAAGCGGCGGAACGAGTTGACGTTGGGGGCGAACAGCGGCAGTAGTTCGGGAATCAGTTTCTGCAGGCCACCGATGTGCTGCAGGAACAACTCGCTCATGGTCCCGTCTTCATTGGAGAAGATGTTCTTGCCGGTCTCGATGTCGATGATGCTCTGGTGCAGGTGCATGGCACTGCCCGGCTCGCCGGTCATCGGCTTGGCCATGAAGGTTGCCGCCACGTCGTGCTTGAGCGCGGCTTCGCGCATGGTGCGCTTGAACACCAGGATCTGGTCGGCCAGGGACAGGGCGTCGCCGTGACGGAAGTTGATCTCCATCTGCGCCGTGCCGTCTTCGTGGATCAGCGTGTCGAGGTCCAGTTCCTGCAATTCGCACCAGTCATAGACGTCCTCGAACAGCGGATCGAACTCGTTCGCCGCTTCGATGGAGAACGACTGGCGGCCGATTTCCGGGCGTCCGGAGCGGCCGATTGGCGGCTGCAACGGATAGTCCGGGTCGTCGCTGCGCTTGGTCAGGTAGAACTCCATTTCCGGCGCCACGATCGGCTGCCAGCCTTTGTCGGCATAGAGTTTGAGGACCTTCTTGAGCACGTTGCGCGGCGACAGCTCGATCGGGTTGCCTTGCTTGTCGTAAGTATCGTGGATGACGATGGCGGTCGGTTCGATGGCCCATGGCACCGGGAACACCGCGTTCTGGTCGGGACGGCAGATCATGTCGATGTCAGCCGGGTCGAGCAGCTCGTAATAGATGTCGTCTTCGACGTAATCGCCGGTCACGGTCTGGAGCAGCACACTTTCTGGCAGACGCATGCCTTTTTCGGCGATGAATTTGTTGGTCGGCGAAATCTTGCCCCGGGTAATCCCGGTCAAGTCGGCGATCATGCATTCGACTTCTGTGATCTTGTGGTCTTTCAACCAATCGGTGAGCTGGTCGAGGTTGTTACTCATAAATGCCTCTAGGCTTTGAGTTTCCTGACGCTTGAGGTCAGGCGATAGTTGACGCATCGGCGTCGCGGTGAAATGCAAGTTTGCGCCAGGCTATCGCGCTTGTGTGTACTTCTGCGCATACCAGGCGTGCAGAATCGCGAGCGGTGCCCTGCACGAAGGCCGAGCCGCTATTGTGAATCGGTTCTATATTGAATGGAGTAACCGTAATGGGTGTGCCGTCGAGGCCGTCCAGAATATCGGACAGGGACGGTTGATCCGCCAGGGACGGGAGGATCTCCGACAGGCTCTGGGCCGCTGCGGCCACGGCGCTGACGTGGATATCGCCACTGATGTGATAAGCATTCAGACCGGTCTGCAAAGAGCAGGCGGTAACGCCGATTATCGGCAGGCGAGACATGAAGCACCCCGGTATTATTGCTGTTATGGGTTTGATTCGAGCTTAGCCTTGTTCATTTTTTTACACAACACCCCCGTAAAAAATACAACACGGCCAGCTCAAGCCTGCGGGCGTCAAACGGCCAAGGGGTATAAAAACGCCCCAAAGCGCCTCAAAAAAGCCACGCGAGCGCTTTTTTAGGGCAAAAAAGGCCTCGCTTGACTTCGGCATGCCGTTCGGGTTGACTGGAATCCGAAAAGATCAATGATTGATATTTTTAACAACAAAGGTGTTGCATCATGTCGGTACCCCCGCGTGCCGTTCAGCTTAACGAAGCGAACGCGTTCCTTAAGGAACATCCTGAGGTTCTGTACGTTGACCTTCTGATTGCGGATATGAATGGTGTGGTGCGCGGCAAGCGCATCGAACGCACCAGCCTCCACAAGGTTTACGAGAAAGGCATCAACCTGCCGGCCTCTCTATTTGCCCTGGATATCAATGGCTCCACGGTGGAAAGCACCGGCCTGGGCCTGGACATCGGTGATGCTGACCGAATCTGCTATCCAATCCCCGATACCCTGTGCAACGAGCCATGGCAGAAGCGCCCGACCGCGCAACTGCTGATGACCATGCACGAACTCGAAGGCGAACCATTCTTCGCTGACCCGCGTGAAGTGCTGGCCAACGTGGTGCGCAAGTTCGACGAAATGGGCCTGACCATCTGCGCCGCGTTCGAACTGGAGTTCTACCTGATCGACCAGGAGAACGTGAACGGTCGTCCGCAGCCACCGCGCTCGCCGGTTTCCGGCAAACGCCCGCACTCGACACAGGTCTACCTGATCGACGACCTCGACGAATACGTCGACTGCCTCCAGGACATCCTGGAAGGTGCGAAAGAGCAAGGCATCCCGGCCGACGCCATCGTCAAGGAAAGTGCCCCGGCGCAGTTCGAAGTGAACCTGCACCACGTGGCCGATCCGATCAAGGCCTGCGACTATGCAGTGCTGCTCAAGCGCCTGATCAAGAACATCGCCTACGACCATGAAATGGACACCACCTTCATGGCCAAGCCTTACCCGGGCCAGGCGGGCAACGGTCTGCACGTGCACATTTCGATTCTCGACAAAGACGGCAAGAATATTTTTGCCAGTGAGGATCCCGAGCAGAACGCCGCGCTGCGACACGCGATCGGCGGTGTGCTCGAGACCCTACCGGCGCAGATGGCTTTCCTCTGCCCGAACGTCAACTCCTACCGTCGTTTCGGTGCGCAGTTCTATGTGCCGAACTCGCCGTGCTGGGGCCTGGACAACCGCACCGTGGCGATTCGCGTACCGACCGGCTCCGCCGATGCCGTACGTATCGAACACCGTGTGGCCGGCGCCGATGCCAACCCGTACCTGCTGATGGCTTCGGTTTTGGCAGGCGTGCACCACGGCCTGGTCAACAAGGTCGAACCTGGCGCTCCGGTGGAAGGCAACAGCTACGAGCAGAACGAGCAGAGCCTGCCGAACAACCTGCGCGACGCGTTGCGCGAGCTGGACGACAGCGAAGTCATGGCCAAGTACATCGATCCGAAATACATCGATATCTTCGTGGCCTGTAAAGAGAGCGAGCTGGAAGAGTTCGAACACTCCATCTCCGACCTCGAGTACAACTGGTACCTGCATACCGTTTAAGTGGTTGCACTAAACAAGAACGCCGCCGGCCTCACAGCCAGCGGCGTTTTTTATGGCCGCCTGCGGCGGATCGCTAGCAGGCTAGCTCCCACAGTTAATCTCCAGTGAATATAAATTCTGTGTACACCGCCAATCCCCTGTGGGAGCTAGCCTGCTAGCGATGGCGTCCTGGCAGACAACACAGATACCTGCTCGTACAATGCCCCCTGCCCCGCAGGAGACTCCAATGACGCGCACCGCCACCCCCCGCAAACCCCGTGCACGCAGCCAGGCCCGGATCGATTCGATACTCGATGCCGCCCGCACGCTGCTGGCCGCCGAGGGCGTGGCCAGTCTGTCGATCTACAGTGTCGCCGAACGCGCGCAGATCCCACCCTCCTCCGTGTACCACTTCTTCGCCAGCGTCCCGTCCCTACTCGAAGCGCTGACGGCCGACGTCCACGCGGCCTTCCGCGCCTGCCTGCAGGCGCCCATCGACCATGACGCATTGAATGGTTGGCGTGACCTGTCGAGGCTGGTGGAACAACGCATGCTCGACATCTACGACGAAGACGCCGCCGCCCGCCAGCTCATCCTGGCCCAGCACGGCCTGACCGAAGTCACCCAGGCCGACCGCCAGCACGACATTGAGCTGGGCGACCTGATGCACAAGCTGTTCGATCACCATTTCGAGCTGCCAAGGTTGCCGGACGATGTCGATGTGTTCGCACTGGCCATGGAGCTCGGTGACCGGGTTTATGCGCGCTCGGTGCAGCAGCACGGGCAGATCACGCCGCGCATGGCTGAGGAAGGGATGCGGGTGTTTGATGCATATCTGGGGCTGTATCTACCACCGTACCTGCCCAAGCGAAATCTCTAGCGCTCTCACTGACCTCATCGCGGGCAAGCCCGCTCCCACAAGGATCTCCAGTGAACACAGGTTTTGTCTTCAACCGATAAACCTGTGGGAGCGGGCTTGCCCGCGATTGCCGCGCTGCGAATCTCGCTGAAACACACGCATAAAAAACCCCGAAGGGCTCGAACCCTCCAGGGTTGTTTGCAGTGCACGCCCTTACAACTTGGCGATCGACACCTCGGTGGATTTCACGAATGCGATCACTTCGCTGCCCACCGCCAGTTCCAGCTCTTTCACCGAACGCGTGGTGATCACCGAGGTGACGATCCCGGAAGCCGTCTGCACATCGATTTCCGACAGCACGTCACCGAGGACGATTTCCTTGATCGAGCCTTTGAACTGGTTGCGAACGTTGATGGCCTTGATAGTCATGATGTTGATTCCTGTCGTTGATTGAGGCTTGAGTTATTGAGCCCAACGCAACTGCGTAGGCAAGGGTGATACAGGTTCCGGTTCCGGCGGCTGGCCAGGTAGCGACAGCACGCGGTTGAGGACTTCGGTTTCCAGCGCCGCCAGCCGATGGGAGCCGCGTACCCGAGGGCGCGGCAGTTCCACGTGCAAGTCGAGGCCGACTTCGCCGTCTTCGATCAGGATCACCCGATCGGCGATCGCCACCGCTTCGCTGACGTCGTGGGTGACCAGCAACACGGTGAAGCCGTGCTGTTGCCAGAGCCGTTCGATCAGCTGCTGCATTTCAATGCGGGTCAGGGCGTCCAGCGCACCCAACGGCTCGTCGAGCAACAGCAGGCGCGGCTTGTGGATCAATGCTCGAGCCAACGCCACACGTTGCTTCTGCCCTCCGGACAAGGCCGCCGGCCACTCATTGGCGCGATCCGCCAGGCCGACCGCTTCCAACGCTTGCAGCGCTTGCGGGCGCCAGTTGCCCTTGAGCCCGAGGCCGACGTTGTCGATGATCTTTTTCCACGGCAGCAGACGCGCTTCCTGGAACATCAGCCGCGTATCTTCCCGCGCCTCGCTCAGCGGCGCGGAGCCGGCCAACAAGTCACCGCCCGTAGGCTGGTCGAGCCCGGCCAGCAGGCGCAGCAAGGTACTTTTGCCGCAGCCACTGCGACCGACCACCGCGACGAACTGACCGGCTGGAATGTGCAGGTCGATCTCGCGCAGCACCTGCCGCGAGCCGAAGGTTTTTTGCAGTTTGCGCACCGCCAGCGGAATCCCGCGCAGCAGGCGTGGAGGTTGTTGAGCGGTCATGCGGCACCTCCTTTAACGACTTGATAAGCCGGATGCCAGCGCAGCCACACACGCTCAAGTCCACGGGCCGCGAGGTCGGCCAGTTTGCCGAGCACCGCGTACAGCAGAATCGCCAGGACCACCACGTCGGTCTGCAGGAACTCCCGGGCATTCATCGCCAGGTAGCCGATGCCGGAGCTGGCGGAGATGGTTTCGGCGACGATCAGCGTCAACCACATGAAACCGAGGGCAAAGCGCACACCGACCAGGATCGAAGGCAGCGCCCCCGGCAAAATCACCTGGCGGAACAGGCTGAAACCGGACAAGCCGTAGCTGCGCGACATTTCCACCAACGCCGGGTCGACGTTGCGAATGCCGTGATACGTGTTGAGGTAGATCGGGAACAAGGTGCCCAGGGCCACCAGGAAAATCTTCGCCGACTCATCGATGCCGAACCACAGGATCACCAAGGGGATCAGCGCCAGGTGCGGCACGTTGCGGATCATCTGCACCGAGCTGTCGAGCAGGCGCTCGCCCCACTTCGACAGGCCGGTGATGAAGCCCAGGGTCAGGCCGATGCCGCCGCCAATGGCGAAGCCCAGCGCCGCGCGCCAGCCGCTGATGGCCAGGTGCGTCCAGATTTCACCACTGCTGACCAGGCTCACCCCGGCTTCGATCACGGCAATGGGCGCCGGCAGAATCCGCGTCGACAACCAGCCCGCCGACACCGACAACTGCCACACCGCCAACAGCAAGACCGGCAATGCCCAGGGCGCAAGGCTGTGAATGATCTTCTTCATGGCGCGCCTCAGCTCTGGGACGCGGCTTTAGGGAGAATGTCGTTAGCGACCATCTCGCCAAACGGGCTGACGTAACCGGCGCTTTTCGGCAGCTCGGGACGCTCGATATCCAGGTGCGGGAACAGCAGCTCGGCAACGCGATACGACTCTTCCAGGTGTGGATAACCGGAGAAGATAAAGGTGTCGATACCCAGGTCCGCGTACTCCTTCACGCGGGCAGCCACGGTCGGACCATCACCCACCAGTGCCGTGCCGGCACCACCGCGCACCAGACCGACACCGGCCCACAGGTTGGGGCTGACTTCCAGGTTGTCGCGATTGCCACCGTGCAACGCAGCCATGCGTTGCTGGCCCACGGAATCGAAGCGCGCCAGCGAAGCCTGGGCACGGGTGATGGTGTCGTCGTCCAGGTGCGAGATCAGTCGATCAGCCGCTTGCCAGGCCTCGGCGTTGGTTTCGCGCACGATCACATGCAGGCGAATGCCGAAGCGCACGGTACGCCCGAGCTTGGCGGCCTTGGCGCGTACCTGGGCGATTTTCTCGGCAACGGCGGCCGGTGGCTCGCCCCAGGTCAGGACCATTTCGACCTGCTCTGCCGCGAGGTCCTGGGCCGCTTCCGACGAGCCGCCGAAGTACAGCGGCGGACGCGGTTGCTGGATCGGCGGATAGAGTAGCTTGGCGCCCTTCACGCTGATGTGCTGGCCATCGTAATCGACGGTTTCGCCTTCCAGCACGCGACGCCAGATGCGGGTGAATTCCACCGAGGCCTGATAGCGCTCTTCGTGGGTCAGGAACAGACCGTCGCCGGCCAGCTCTTCCGGATCACCGCCTGTCACCAGGTTGAACAAAGCACGCCCGCCGGACAAGCGATCCAGGGTCGCGGCCTGACGCGCCGCCACCGTCGGGGAAATGATCCCGGGGCGCAGCGCGACGAGGAATTTCAAACGCTGGGTCACCGGAATCAGCGACGCGGCCACCAGCCACGAGTCTTCGCAGGAACGACCGGTAGGGATCAGCACGCCGCCGAAACCCAGGCGATCCGCAGCTTGCGCGACTTGTTGCAGGTAACCGTGGTCGACGGCGCGAGCGCCTTCGGCGGTGCCAAGGTAATGGCCGTCGCCGTGGGTTGGCAGGAACCAGAAGATATTGAGGCTCATGGAGTGGTCTCCTTAGGGAATCGATTTACTGGGCTTTGGTTACTGAGCTTTGGGCAACAGCCGCCGGTGGCGTCCAGATCACATCCTTGATGCTCAGCGGCTTGGGAATCAGCTTGAGCTGATAGAAGCTGTCGGCGATTTTCTGTTGCGCGGCGACCACGTCCGGGGTCAGGAACAGCGCGCCGTAGCCCTGGCGTTTCACCGACGTCAGGGTGATGTCCGCCGGCAGGCCAAGCAGTGGCGAAACCTGCCTGGTCACGTCTTCCGGATTGGCCTTGGACCATTCACCGACCGCGCGCACTTCTTCCACGAGGGTCTTGATCACCTCAGGGTTTTTCTGCGCATAGGGCTTGGTGGCGAGGTAGAACTGGTGGTTGTCGACGATGCCCTGGCCATCGCGCAGGGTGTGCGCTTGCAGCTGCTGTTCGGCGGCGGCCTGGTACGGGTCCCAGATGACCCAGGCATCGACGCTGCCACGCTCGAACGCGGCGCGGGCATCGGCCGGCGGCAGGAATACGGTCTGGATATCGGTGTACTTGAGGCCGGCGTCTTCCAGGGCGCGGACCAGCAAGTAGTGCACGTTGGAGCCTTTGTTCAGGACAACTTTCTTGCCCTTGAGATCCTTCACCGATTTGATCGGCGAGTCCTTCGGTACCAGGATCGCTTCGCTGTGCGGCGCTGGCGGCTCATAAGCGACGTAGAGCAGATCAGCGCCGGCTGCCTGGGCGAACACTGGCGGGGTTTCGCCGGTGACGCCGAAGTCGATGGAGCCGACGTTCAGGCCTTCGAGCAGTTGCGGGCCACCGGGGAATTCAGTCCATTGCACGTCGACGCCTTGGCCGGCGAGGCGTTTTTCCAGGGTGCCCTTGGCTTTGAGCAGCACCAGGGTGCCGTATTTCTGATAGCCGATTCGAAGCGTCTCGGCCTGAGCTTGAGTAATGGCGCCGAAGGTGACAGCCGCAGCAAACAGAGCGACCAGACCGCGACGCAAAATGACAGGGCGCATGGCGCTCTCCTTTTTGCAGTTGGGTTTTTGGCTGCACCTGCTTGCCCGTTAGCGGGCGAGTAAGGCCAGTACATCAATTTGGGGTAAGGCTTAAATGCTCCAGCGAGCACTCAACAAACGATCATTCAACAGCTGCGGATCGAGCGGCTTGGGCCGTCGCGCCATGGCGCTGAAAAACAACTCCAGCGACTCGTTCAATCTTTGCTCCAGCTCCGGTGCCAACTGCGCCTGGGCGCTGCCTTCGCCGTAAGCGATCTGGCTGTCGACGGCGAAGATCCCCTGGAGCAGCTCCTGGGCCTTCAATGCCGACAACACCGGCTTGAGCGCGTAATCCACCGCTAGCATATGAGCGATGCTGCCCCCGGTTGCCATTGGCAACACCACTTTGTGCGCCAGGGCACGCTCGGGCAGCAGATCCAGCACGGTTTTCAACGCACCGGAGAACGAAGCCTTGTAGACCGGCGTGGCGATCAGCAGGCCATCGGCGTTTTCGATCTGTTGCAGCAGGTTGATCACCTTCGGGCTGTCGAAGCGTGCATGCAGCAAGTCTTCAGCCGGGAAGTCCCGTACCTGGTAGCTCACCACTTCCACGCCCTGCCCTTGCAACCAACGCTGGGAGCGCTCCAGCAACACCCCGGAACGGGAGCGCTGGCTGGGACTGCCACCGAGTGAGACGACCAGCATTCAGAGGATTCCTTGAACGGTGTTGGCGATTCGCGGTTTGCGATCTCGCTTTGATGGAGTGACCTTAACAGGTGATTTATATATCCATAAATCATATTTATTCATTTGGTTATTCGTTTTAGAGATATACGTTCGATTTCTTCCAGACGAAAAAAAAGGCCGTCGAAACGGCCTGAAATCCCCTGCTTTATGGATTCGTTCAATCTGGATTCTGCGGTGCCCGATCCAGCGCTTTCGCGAGCAGGCTCGCTCCCACAGTGGTACGCGGTCAACTGTGGGAGCGAGCCTGCTCGCGAAGAGGGCAGCAGCCACACCACAAATTAATGGGTTACCTGTTCGGCTGCGGCGTCAGGCGCAGGTACGGTTTCACCGCGCGATAGCCCTTGGGAAAGCGCTGCTTGATTTCATCTTCATCCTTGAGCGACGGCACGATCACCACCTCATCACCGTCCTGCCAGTTGGCCGGGGTGGCCACCTTGTAGTTGTCGGTGAGTTGCAGCGAATCGATCACCCGCAGGATTTCGTTGAAGTTGCGGCCGGTGCTCGCCGGATAGGTGATGGTCAACCGGACCTTTTTGTTCGGGTCGATCACGAACAGCGAGCGCACCGTCAGGGTGTCGTTGGCGTTGGGGTGGATCAGGTCGTACAGGTCCGAGACCTTGCGGTCGGCGTCGTCGAGAATCGGGAAATTGACCACGGTGTTCTGGGTTTCGTTGATGTCTTCGATCCACTTGTGGTGCGAATCCACCGGGTCGACGGACAGCGCGATGGCCTTGACCCCACGCTTGGCGAATTCATCTTTCAGTTTCGCGGTGAAGCCCAATTCTGTGGTGCACACTGGCGTGAAGTCGGCCGGGTGGGAAAACAGCACACCCCAGCTATCGCCCAGCCACTGGTGGAACCGGATGGTACCGGCGCTGGAATCCTGTTCGAAATCCGGGGCGATATCGCCCAGTCTGATGCTCATGGTGCTGCTCCTGGTGAGTGCTGGTTGAGATCAACTGTGCCTGCATTTCTTATCTATTAAAAAGAATAAATATCGATTTATTTAGATCTAAAAGAAATATTAAACATCTCTTCACTGGACGCGCGAACTCATCGCGCCGAACATCGCCCACAAGGTTCGAGAAGGCCTTGAGTTGCTGCAAAAGAGGGGATTTTCCAGGCGGGTTTACGGGGGTGAGCCCGCCTCGAAAACACAAAAGCCCCGCCCGGCGTGATGCCGGGCGGGGCTTTTTTTGCTTGGGTTACCCGAGCGCTATTACAACAGCGGGATCGAGTAGCTGACGATCAGGCGGTTCTCGTCCTGGGAGCGAGTGTTCGGCAGATCGGTGCGCCAGGTGGCGTTTTTCCACTGCACGCCGAGGTTTTTCAACGCACCGGACTGAACGACGTAACCCACGGTCAGGTCGCGTTCCCACTCGGAAGCGCCGTTAGCCGCCTCGCGACCGGCAGTGTTGACGGTATCGATATCGTCGCCATGCAGGTAAACCATACCCGCTGTCAGGCCAGGTACGCCGACCTTGGCGAAATCGAACGAGTAACGTGCTTGCCAGGTTTTCTCGCCGGCACGGGCGAACTTCTGGATTTGCGAGTCGGTGATGATGTAGGCCGATGCACCGTCGCCCTGGTTCAGGTACGGGAAGTCGCTGCTGCCGTTGCTGACCTGGTAACCGCCACCGAAGGTGTGACCTTCAACGGTGTACAGGAACAGACCGCTGTACAGGTTGTTGTCGACCTTGCCTTTACCGCTCGGCGCATTGTAGTTGCCAGAAGTGAAGAAGTTCGCGTCGTGACCGTTGGCACCGTCATCCCGGCTATTGAAGTAGCGCAGGTCGGATTTCAGAACGCCCGGGCCAATTGCCCAGTTGTGAACCAGGCCCAGGAAGTGCTGCTTGTAGAAATCTTCCAAATTGCCGTAGTAGTACTGCGCAGTCAGGTCTTTGGTGATTTTGTAGTCACCGCCACCGTAATAGAATTTGTTGCTGTCGCGGCCAGCCGCAGTACGACCGTTGGCACCAGCGATCGACAACTCTTCGTTGTTGCTGGAGTTACGACCTTTGGCGTGCTCGATCTGACCACCGACCAGTGTCAGGTCTTTGATATCGCCAGAGGTGATCTGACCACCCTGAAAAGTTTGCGGCAGCAGACGACCATCGTTGGTGACGATCACCGGCAGTTTTGGCTGCAAGGTACCCAGTTTCAGTTCAGTCTGGGAGATCTTGGCTTTGGCAGTCAGGCCCAGGCTGGAGAAGT
Source organism: Pseudomonas sp. GM78 (assembly GCF_000282475.1). GTDB lineage: Bacteria > Pseudomonadota > Gammaproteobacteria > Pseudomonadales > Pseudomonadaceae > Aquipseudomonas. The sequence continues at coordinate 23,100 of NZ_AKJF01000200.1, read as the reverse complement.
TATCAACCGCTTCGCCGTTGGACTTGCTCGGGAACACAGTGCCGCCATAAGCGTTACCAGGGGTGCCATTGGCGTTAACGTTGCCATTAGTGCCGCCGCCCGAATCCAGCTTCACGCCCAACAGGCCGATCGCATCGATACCGAAGCCGACAGTGCCTTGGGTGTAGCCGGAGATGAAACGCAGGTCGAAGCCTTGGCCCCATTCTTCGTTCTTGTTCGGCTGAGCAGCGCCGTCACGATAGTCAGTGTTGATGTAGAAGTTGCGCAGCCCCAACGTTGCCTTGCTGTCTTCGATGAAACCGGCGGCGCTTGCCTGCTGCGCCAAAACCCCTACGGCCACAGCCAGGGCCAAGGTGGACTTGTTCATTGTTTCGCTCCTATCGTTTCTAATTCTTGGTCCCGGGTCGAATGCCCTGGATCCGCGACCGTCTGGATCGGTCGTTTTTTTGGGTCGCGCAGAATACTCCTTCATAATCCTAAAAAGAATTGTAAAAACAATTTTAATCGCATTTAGGAATATGCCCCGACAGCGCAGACCCGAGGTAAAGGCGACAAACCGATTCCTGGAATTCTCGGGTGTTCGGGGGGGTTGGAACTCGATCCGAGGCTTACGGTGCGTGTCGGAAGGCCTTTACTTTAAGCGCTTAAGAAAAAAGCTAAAAAGAATAAAAAATCATCACGTGCATTGTTTATGGAATATAAAAATGAACGCGAAAAAAGCCTCGTCCGTTGACGAGGCTTTTGGCTACGGCTTACTTGAAGGCGTAGGTGTAGTTGAAGATCAGACGGGTCTGGTCCTGGTCGGCGATGTCGATTTCGCTGCCACGGTAGACGCCATGACGCAGCGTCACGCCCAGGCCCTTGAGCGTGCCCTGCTGAATGGTGTAATCCACGCGCATGTCTCGTTCCCACTCTGACATATCGCTACCAGTGCCGTTTCTGGCCTTGATATTGTCGCCACGCAGGTAAGCGACCGAAGCTTTCAAACCTGGCACACCCGCCGCTGCAAAATCATAAGTGTATTGACCGAAGGTGGTGTTCTCGCCGGCACGGACAAAGCCGTTGATCATGGCATCGGTGAATAGGTAGAAGCTGGTACCACCCTCACCTTGGTTGCGACCTCTGCTGTCCACTACGCTGCCCTGATTCAGGTAGACAAAGCCACCATCATCGTTGACGCGCTGATGACCGAGCAGGAAGGCGTTACCACCCAGGGTGTAGGTGAACATGGCGCTCCAGGTCTTGTTATCGACCTCGCCCGGGTTCTTGGCGAAACCACCGTTGTTATTGAAGACGTAGCCCGGATCGCCGTTCTTGCCGTCAGAGCTGCTGTCGAAATAGCGCAGATCGGTCTTGAAGGACTGGTTGGCACTGATTGGGTAAACATGCACCAGGCCCAGGAAATTCTGCTTGTAGTAGTCTTCCAGGTTCGCGTAGTAGTACTGCAGCATCAGGTCTTTGGTGACCTTCCAGTCAGCACCGGCGTAGCGGAACTTGTTGCTGTCCTGAGTACCACCATTGACTGCCATACCAGCTGTGTTCGACGAGGCGCGACCCGCTGCGTGCTCCAGCTGACCTACGTTGAAGGTCACATTGTCGATTTCCTTCGAGGTGATGGTCCCCCCTTCAAAGGTCTGTGGCAGCAGACGGCTGTCGTTCGCTACCAGTATTGGCATGTTCGGTTGCAAAGCACCACCGTAGTGAGCCTCGGTTTTCGAGAAACGCGCCTTCACGTTACCCGCCACACGGCTCCACTCGTGCACTGCCGAGCCATCAGTGTCACTTGGGAAGAATGTATTGTTATCCGGGTGATGGCCCTTGCCACCATCCAGATGGATGCCGACGAGTGCCTGAGCGTCGAAACCGAATCCGACAGTCCCTTGGGTGAAGCCCGACAGGTAATCGAACTTGAGGCCTTCAGCAGTCTCTCGCTGATCCGCGCCGCCATCGCGGTTATCGTTGTTGTAATACATGGTGCGCGAACTTACGGAAGCCTTGCTGTCTTCGATGAAACCCGCGGCGCCTGCCTGCTGCGCCATAACCCCTACGGCCACGGCCAGGGCCAAGGTGGACTTGTTCATTGTTTAGCTCCTCTCGTCTCTAATTCTTGTATTCCTGGCCCGGAATCGATGTCCCGGATCCTAAGATGCGCGATTAGCGCCAGAGCATGACCCACAAGTCAATCGTAACTTTGTGTGTCTACGACCATAGTCTAATCCCCGGTTTTTTGGTCCCTGCAGGGTCATGAGTTCGTCATAAACCTGAAAAGAATGATCGGATTCTTTCCTCATACCCTTTAGGAATTTAGCTCACCGTCTCACCGCCCTCGGGATAGAGCGGCTGACTCATAAGCTAATTCCTAAATGGTATTTATTGGCCGTTTTTTAGATCGATTAGGTTTGGTAGCAATTCCGCCACAAAACCTATCGAAGAGGCCGATGCCATGACGATCAAGCGCGCACTATCCCGACCATTTGTTACAGTTTGTGTATCGTTAATGGTTTCTTTTTCCGCCCATGCGGCGAACCTCACGGTGGGCTATCAGACCGGTATCGACCCGAGCAAAGTCCCCCAGGCCGATGGCCTTTACGAAAAAACCATTGGCGAGAAAATCGACTGGCGGCGCTTCAACAGTGGTCCGGAAGTGGTCACCGCCATTGCCTCCGGTGATGTGCAGATCGGCAACCTCGGTTCCAGCCCACTGGCTGCCGCAGCCTCGCGCAATCTGCCGATCGTCGCGTTCCTCGTTTCCGCGCAGATCAATGCCGCCGAAGCCTTGGTGGTGCGCAACGGCAGTGGCATCGATAAACCGCAAGATCTGATCGGCAAGACCATCGCCACGCCGTTCGTTTCCACTTCCCACTACAGCCTGTTGGGCGCGCTGAAGCACTGGGGGCTGGACGCGTCGAAAGTCAAAGTGGTGAACCTGCAACCGGCGGAAATTGCCGCCGCCTGGAAACGTGGGGACATCGACGGCGCGTTCGTCTGGTCGCCGGCCCTGGGAGAAATTCGCAAGTCCGGCAAGACCTTGACCGATGCCGCGCAGGTCGGCCAATGGGGTGCACCTACCTTCGAAGTCTGGGTAGCGCGCAAGGATTACGCCGAGAAGCACCCGGAGGTCATCGCCCGGTTCGCCAAGGTGACCCTCGACTCATTTGCCGACTATGCGGCGCATAAGGACAGCTGGACTGCGGATTCGGTACCGGTGCAAAAAATCGCCAAATTGACCGGTGCCAACGCCGCCGACGTACCGGAACTGCTGGCTGGGTCCGCGTTCCCGGATGCCAAGGCACAACAGACCAGCGCACTGCTGGCAGGCGGCACTGCGCAGGCGATTGGCGAGACGGCGAAGTTTTTGAAGGAACAGGGGAAGGTTGAAACGGTGCTGCCGGATTACTCGCCGTATGTCAGCGCGAAGTTCGTGCAGGAGTAAACGCAAAATACTGTGGCGAGGGGATTCATCCCCTCGCCACAAGAGCCCTCTCTTTACAGGGCTTTTTCGAAGATCTTCGAATTACGCTGATAGTTGTACAGCGACGCCCGTGCCGACGGCAGGCGATCGACGCTGCTTGGCACGAAGCCGCGCTCGCGGAACCAGTGAGCCGTGCGCGTGGTGAGGACGAACAAGGTTTTCAACCCCTGGGCCCGTGCGCGGGTTTCAATGCGTTCGAGCAGCTCATCACCACGACCACCGTGCCGGTACTCCGGGTTCACCGCCAGGCACGCCAGCTCTCCGGCATCGGAGTCGGCGATCTGATACAGCGCCGCACAGGCGATGATCATGCCCTCACGCTCGACCACGCTGAACTGCTCAATCTCACGCTCGAGCACTTCGCGCGAGCGACGCACCAGAATGCCCTGCTCTTCCAGCGGGCTGATCAGGTCCAGTAGGCCGCCGACATCTTCGATGGCCGCTTCGCGCACCACCTCGAATTGCTCCTGGGCCACCAGCGTGCCGCCACCGTCACGGGTGAAGAGCTCCGTCAGCAGTGCACCGTCTTCGGCGTAGCTGACGATATGGCTGCGGGCCACGCCGCCACGGCAGGCTTCAGCGGCGGCATCCAGCAGCTCGGCCTGGTAGTTGCTGCCCAGACGTTGCAGATGTGCCGGCACCTGTTGCGGACGCAGCTCGCGTACCAGCCGGCCGTGTTCATCGATCAAGCCCAGGTCGGCGCCGAACAGCAACAGTTTGTCTGCACCCAGGTCGATGGCCGCACGCGTGGCGACATCTTCACAGGCGAGGTTGAAAATTTCACCGGTCGGCGAGTAGCCCAGTGGCGACAAGAGCACGATGGAGCGCTCGTCCAGCAGGCGATTGATGCCCTTGCGGTCCACCCGACGCACTTCACCGGTGTGGTGATAGTCGACACCTTCCAGCACGCCGATCGGCCGCGCGGTCACCAGGTTGCCGCTGGCCACCCGCAGGCGCGAGCCCTGCATCGGCGACGACGCCATGTCCATGGACAGCCGCGCCTCGATGGCGATGCGCAGTTGGCCGACCGCATCGATCACGCACTCCAGGGTCGCGGCATCGGTGATGCGCATCCCGTGATGGTAGTGCGGGGTCAGGCCCCGAGCCTCAAGGCGCGCTTCAATTTGCGGGCGCGAACCATGGACCAGGACCAACCGCACACCCAGGCTGTGCAACAGCACCAGGTCGTGGACGATGTTGCCGAAGTTCGGGTGTTCAACGCCATCGCCGGGCAGCATGACGACAAAGGTGCAATCGCGGTGGGCGTTGATGTAGGGCGAAGCGTGACGAAGCCAATTGACGTATTCGGGCATGAACCTGGGCCTGTAATAAATAGCAGCCGAAAAAAGGGCGGAACAGAAAACGCACAGCGGGCTGATGGTTATCGTCGGAACAGGCTTGGCGACACGCGCGCTCTCCTCATGAATACGGGTTGGGACATCGGCAATTTATACATCACACCTGCGTTTGGGCCGGCGTCAGGCAGTAATGTTCAATCAACTGTCGTAATAGATGCACCGTAGGCTGCAAACGTGACATTTCGAGGAATTCCCCCGGTTGGTGGGCGCAGGCGATATCGCCCGGTCCGAGCACCAGTGTTTCGCAGCCAAGTTGCTGAAGATAAGGCGCTTCGGTGCCGAATGCCACTGCTTCGGCGGCATGGCCGGTGAGCTTTTCGGCGATGCGCACCAGTTCTGCATCCTCAGCCTGCTCGAAAGGCGGCACTTCGGCGAACAGGGGGGCGTAATCGATCTTGACCTGATGCCGCTCGGCAATCGGCCTGAGCTTCTGCAAAATCTCGGCGCGCAGTACCTTGGGGTCCATACCCGGCAACGGCCGCAGATCGAACTCCAGGGAACACTGCCCGCAGATGCGGTTGGGATTGTCGCCCCCATGGATGCAGCCGAAGTTCATGGTCGGCATCGGCACACTGAACTGCGGATTACGGAATTCGCGCTGCCACAACAAGCGCAGGCCGCGCAGTTCACCGATGGCGTCGTGCATGGCTTCGAGCGCACTGTGGCCCAGGCGCGGGTCCGAGGAGTGGCCGCTCTGCCCGAGGATATCGATGCGCTCCATCATGATGCCTTTGTGCATGCGGATCGGCTTCAGCCCGGTCGGCTCGCCGATCACCGCCGCACGCCCCAGCGGCCTTCCTGCCTGGGCCAGCGCCCGGGCGCCGGACATCGAGCTTTCTTCATCGCAGGTGGCCAGGATCAGCAGCGGCTGCTTGAACGGTTGGTCGAGCAGCGGCCTGACGGCTTCGATGGCCAGGGCGAAAAAGCCCTTCATGTCGCAACTGCCCAGGCCGACCCAGCGCCCGTCGACCTCCGTCAGCTTCAGGGGATCGGTCTGCCACAACGCGCCATCGAACGGCACCGTATCACTGTGACCGGCCAGCACGAGCCCGCCGGGGCCACTGCCGAAACTGGCCAGCAAGTTGAATTTGCCGGGGCTGACCTGCTGGATGTCGCAGGCAAAGCCCAGGTCGCCGAGCCAGGCGGCCAGCAGGTCGATCACCGGACGATTGGATTGATCGAGGCTTGGCTGGGTGCAACTGACGGACGGCGCAGCGATCAGCGCAGCGAACTGATCTTTCATGGACGGCAAAGGCATCGCTGACTCCAACTCCCGAATTGAAGTCCATCATAGAGCCATCCGGTGACAGGAATAAACCGTCGCACGGCGAAGGCAGGTCGAGTCCTGTACACTGCACGACCTTGGCAGCCACCAATTCCCCCGGCTGCGCTCCCGATCCTGGATTTTCCGGCCATGCAGAAAGAAACTGAAATCAAGCTCCGCGTCAGCCGCGAAACCCTCGCCGCCCTGCGCGAGCACCCGTTACTGAAAAAACGCAACAAAAGTGGCTGGGAACGCCGTGAGTTGATGAATCAATACTTCGACACCCCCGAGCGTGACCTGGCCCGGGCCAAAGTCGCCCTGCGCCTGCGCAAGGACGGCGAAGAAGTGATTCAGACCCTCAAGACCCGCGGCCAAAGCGTCGCTGGCCTGTCCGTACGTAACGAGTACGACTGGAACCTGCCCAAAGCCAAGCTCGACCTGAAAAAACTCGACGGCGAATGCTGGCCCGAAGAGCTGGCTGAACTGGACAAGAAAACCCTGAAAGCCATCTTCACCACCGATTTCGTCCGCGAGCGCGCGGAAATCGCCTGGGGCCGCGGCAAGTCCAAAGTCGTCATCGAGGCGGCACTGGACCTGGGCCACGTGGTAGTCGGCAAGCAGAAAGAAGAAATCTGCGAACTGGAACTGGAATTGCGCGAAGGCGAACCCGCCGCGCTGCTGGAACTGGCCGCCGAACTGGCTGAAAAACTGGCGCTGATGCCATGCGATATCAGCAAGGCCGAACGTGGCTATCGCCTGTACGACGCCCACAGCTACTCGTTGAGCCTGCCGACACCGCAGATCAGCGCCGAAACGCCGCTGGACGATGCGTTCGCCGCACTGAGCTGGCATTTGCTGGGCAGCAGCCAGCGCCTGGCAGAGCAGTATCGTTTCAATGGCCACTGGCGCCTGTTGCAGGACTGGGTCGAGAACCTGGCTGAAATGCGCGCGCTGATCAGCAGCCTTGGTCAAGCCGCACCGCGTCAGTCGACCCACGATTTGCGTGTCGCGCTCGACGCCTTGCTGGAAGACTGGCGCCCGCTGGTACAGGCCGGCCTGGACGATGAAGACGTTCGCAAAGCCGCACCGGAGCAGTTCCTCGAAGAACTCGAAGACCCGCGCTGGGGCCTGTTCTCCCTGAACACCTCGCGCTGGTTGCTGGCCCGCACCTGGACCGCCGAGCGCAACACCCGCGGCAATCGCCAGGGCGCCGCGCAATTGGGCAGCTGGCTGCCACGCCTGCTGGGCGAAGAAGCCACCTCGCTGCAATTGCAGCGTTACCAGCAACAGCCGGAAGACCTGGCCGAGCAACTGCCGCGCATCGAGCGCATCCAGGTTTGGCTGCACCACGCGCGCAACGTGCTGGAGATCCCGGAAATGGATCGCCTCTACGGCGAGCTGAACAAGCTGGCGCAACTGGCCAACGAACCGATCTCCGACGAAATCCTGGATGCGCGCAAGCAACAGGCGATCGCGGTTTATCAGAATCGTGCCTGGAAGATGCTTCTGCGTCTGTAATACCGCCATCGCCAGCAGGCTGGCTCCCACAGGGGATTTGTGGCGTACACAAAACCAATGTGGGAGCCAGCCTGCTGGCGATGAGGCCTGCAAAATTTCAGACCGGCAAACTGGTGGTCGACTTGATCTCCGACAACGCCACGATCGAGTTCACTTCCTGAATCCCCGGCACCAGCGACAGCTTCTCGAAGAAAAACCGCTCATACGCCTCGATGTCCGCCGCGACGATCCGCAGCATGAAATCCACCGCCCCCATCAGCACGTAACACTCCAGCACCTCGGGAAAACCTCGAATCGCCTCGGTGAACTCGGTGAAGTTCGAACGGCCATGGGCGTTGAGTTTTACCTGGGCGAAAATCTGCGTGTTCAGGCCGATTTTCTTGCGGTCGAGCAAGGTGACCTGGCCGCGAATGATCCCCTCCTCTTTCATCCGCTGAATCCTCCGCCAGCAAGGCGACTGCGAAAGCCCTACCTGTTCGGCGATCTGCGCGCTCGAGAGCGAAGCATCCTCCTGCAGCAAGGCGAGAATCCTGCGGTCGTAGCTGTCCAGCTCGCTGTGCATAAAAAAACCTTAAAATGATAATCCTGTGAATTACGCGATTCGCCAGACCTGTAATACGGCTAATCATAGATAAGAAATACCCGCCACCGAATGTAAAAATTTCTCCAATCAGTCTGGAGACCGAACATGCCCTACCTGGAAGCCGTCAATACCTCGCCCACCCGCGCCGATGCCTGGAATGCCGGCAACGCCCATTGCCGCGTTCACTACCAATTGCTCGCCGAAGCCGAACCGGACCTGCTGTGCCGCGCGCTCAACCTGTTCGCCCTGCAGTTCCTGACACCGCAACAGGTGAATGTGCAGCGCCGGGACGACTTGCTGGCCATCGATGTCGTCATCGACGGATTGAGCTGGCATCGCGCCCAGGTGATTGCGGAAAAACTTCGAAACCTGATCAGCGTGTGCTCGGTCGACCTGCAAACCGCTGATGTTGCCTGGGCCGAAACGGCACTGGCGGCGGGCTGAAAAACCCCGATACGGCTTCGTCGGGTAGTGGCCCAACGGCCTGCGGGGTCACGGCTATCCTTTGCGCACTGTCGTTCAAAAGGAGCCCGCATGTCCGTTCAAATCGCCTTTCAGGACCGCTGGCTGGACCTCAATGATGTGCTGCGTGAACTGGTTGCCCAGGGCTTTGTCAGCCAGGACTCGGCCGAACAGGCGCTGAACGCCCGACGCCGTCACGCCGCCAATGGCCAGATGCACCCGCTGGAGTTCATCGCCAGCCAACACCTGGACGACCTCAGCCGTCCCGGCAAGCACCTCGACCTTGAAAGCCTGACCCTGTGGCTGTCCCAGCAAGCCGGCCAGCCTTACCTGCGTATCGATCCGCTGAAAATCAACGTCGCGGCGGTGACCCCGCTGATGTCCTACGCCTTTGCCCAGCGTCACAAGATCCTCGCGGTGTCGGTCGATCGCGACGCAGTGACCATCGCCAGCGCCCAGCCTTACGTCACTGGCTGGGAAGCCGACCTGACCCACGTGCTGAAGCTGCCGATCAAGCGCGTGGTGGCCAACCCGGTGGACATCCAGCGTTTCAGCGTGGAGTTCTTCCGCCTGGCCAAATCGGTCAGTGGCGCGAGCAATGCCGATCAACAGGTCAGTACCCTGGGCAACTTCGAGCAGTTGCTCAACCTCGGCGCCAGCGATCAGGAGCCCGACGCCAACGACGCGCACATCGTCAACATCGTCGACTGGCTGTTCCAGTACGCCTTCCAGCAGCGCGCCAGCGATATCCACATCGAGCCCCGGCGCGAACAGGGCACGGTGCGCTTTCGCATCGACGGCGTGCTGCACAACGTCTACCAATTCCCGCCACAGGTGACCATGGCCATCGTCAGTCGCCTCAAAAGCCTGGGGCGAATGAACGTCGCGGAGAAACGCAAACCCCAGGACGGCCGGGTGAAAACCAAGACCCCGGAGGGCGGTGAAGTCGAGTTGCGGCTCTCGACCTTGCCCACCGCCTTCGGTGAAAAAATGGTCATGCGGATCTTTGACCCGGAGGTGCTGCTCAAGGATTTCGACCAGTTGGGTTTTTCCGCCGACGACCTGCGGCGCTGGCAGGACATGACCCGCCAGCCCAATGGCATCATCCTGGTCACCGGGCCGACCGGGTCGGGCAAGACCACCACGCTCTACACCACGCTGAAAAAACTGGCGACGCCCCAGGTCAACCTCTGCACCATCGAAGACCCGATAGAAATGGTCGAGCCGGCGTTCAACCAGATGCAGGTCCAGCACAACATCGACCTGACCTTCGCCGCCGGGGTTCGGGCGCTGATGCGGCAAGACCCGGACATCATCATGATCGGCGAGATCCGCGACCTGGAAACCGCCGAGATGGCCATCCAGGCCGCCCTCACCGGGCACCTGGTGTTGTCGACGCTGCACACCAACGATGCGCCCAGCGCCATCAGCCGCCTGCTGGAACTCGGCGTGCCGCATTACCTGATCAAGGCCACCGTGCTCGGCGTGATGGCCCAACGCCTGGTGCGTACCCTGTGCCCACACTGCAAGGCCCCGCAAGCCTTGGGCGAGGAAGACTGGCAAACCCTGACCCGGCCCTGGCAAGCGCCGCTGCCTGGCAACGCCCAACGCGCCATTGGCTGCCTGGAATGCCGCGATACCGGCTACCACGGTCGTGCCGGGGTGTACGAAATCATGCAGTTGAGCGACGGCCTGAAGGCGCTGATCAATCCCGACACCGACTTGCTGGCCGTGCGGCGCCAAGCGTTCAAGGAAGGCATGCGTAGCCTGCGACTGTCGGGAGCACAGAAAGTGGCGGCGGGTTTGACGACGATTGAGGAGGTGTTGCGGGTGACGCCGCAGAGCGAGCAGAAGTAGGTGGGCCGTTATGGAACTCGATGGGGGGCGGACAATCCAACATCGCAGTTAAATCAGTGGAGTCACCCATCATGCGTTTCAAAGTTGCTGTCGCTACCATCGCCTTGTTGTCCTTGCCTGTCGGCTCGGCGATGGCTGATAGCTTTTGGCGTAACGTCCTTACCTCCGGTGCAACCACCGGTTCGACCTACCTGACGTTCAAGGACAACAAGATGATCATCGCTGCCCAGGACGATGCCAGCAGCTTCGTCGCCAGTGACGGCGGCATCCGCGGTCCGTACCTGGAAGCGGCGATGCAGAAAGTCCGCGCCGACAACCCGGGGCTGCAGGCCACGGATATGGAACTGGCGAATGCGATCCTGGCGAAGAACGCCGTGGCTTCGGAGTAATTCTTGCCGATACGAAAATGCCGCTCACATGAGCGGCATTTTTTTATGAACAACACCGCCCCTGTAGGAGCAAGGCTTGCCCGCGATGGCGATCTCGATGGCGCCATCGCGGGCAAGCCTTGCTCCTACAGGGGCGTGCGTTGTTCAGCGGTATTCGTCCAGCGGCACACACGCACAAAACAGATTCCGGTCCCCATACACATTGTCCACCCGGTTCACCGCCGGCCAATACTTATGCGCCTTGGTATGCGCATCCGGCGTGACCGCCTGCACGATGCTGTAAGGCCGTTCCCACACGCCAGTGATGTCCGCCAGCGTATGCGGCGCGCGCTTCAACGGGTTGTCCTCGGCCGGCCAGTTGCCGTTCTGCACCTCGGTAATTTCCGCGCGGATGCTCAGCATCGCTCCGATAAAGCGGTCCAGCTCTGCCTTCGATTCACTTTCGGTGGGCTCGACCATCAACGTCCCCGGCACCGGGAACGACATGGTCGGGGCATGGAAGCCATAGTCCATCAGACGCTTGGCAACGTCTTCTTCGCTGATGCCGGTCATCGCCTTGAGGGGTCGCAGGTCGAGAATGCATTCGTGGGCCACCCGCTCGTTGCGACCGGTGTAGAGCACTGGAAACGCGCCGGACAGGTGCCGTGCCAGGTAATTGGCCGCCAGGATCGCCACTTCACTGGCGTCGGCCAATTGCGGCCCCATCATGGCGATGTACATCCAGCTGATCGGCAGAATGCTTGCACTGCCCCAGGGCGCTGCGCTGACCGCGCCATTCTGTGGCTGCGGCCCATCGATAGGCACGACAGGATGATTGGCAACGAACGGCGCCAGGTGGGCGCGCACGCCAATCGGCCCCATGCCCGGTCCACCGCCGCCATGGGGAATGCAGAAAGTCTTGTGCAGGTTCATGTGTGACACATCGGCGCCGATGTCCGCCGGGCGCGCCAGCCCAACCTGGGCATTGAGGTTGGCGCCGTCCATGTACACCTGGCCGCCATGGCTGTGGACAACTTCACAGATTTCGCTGATGCCTTCCTCGTACACGCCATGGGTCGACGGATACGTCGCCATCAGGCAGGCCAGTTTATCCCCGGCCTGGGCGGCCTTGTCTTTCAGGTCCTCCAGATCGACGTTGCCCGCCTCGTCGCACTCGACAATCACCACGCGCATCCCGGCCATCTGTGCCGAGGCCGGGTTGGTGCCGTGGGCCGACGAAGGAATCAGGCAGATATCCCGCCCGCCCTGCTGGCGGCTCTCATGGTATTTGCGGATCGCCAGCAGCCCGGCGTATTCGCCCTGGGCCCCGGAGTTGGGCTGCATGCAGATCGCATCGAAACCGGTAATCGCGCAGAGCCAGCGCTCCAGTTCCTCGATCATCAAGGTGTAACCGAGGGCCTGTTCCCTGGGTGCAAATGGATGCAGGTTGGCGAACTGCGGCCAGGTAATCGGGATCATCTCGCTGGTGGCGTTGAGCTTCATGGTGCACGAGCCCAGCGGGATCATCGATTGGTTGAGCGCCAGATCCTTGTTTTCCAGTTGCTTGAGGTAGCGCAGCATCTCGGTTTCGCTGTGGTGGGCATTGAACACCGGGTGGCGCAGATAGGGCGAGGTCCGCGCCAGCGTGTCGGGAATACCGCCAGCCAGGGTTTCAGCGTCCAGTTCGTCGACGTTGAGCCCATGATCAGACCCCAGGAACAGGTCGAACAGTTTCGTTACTGTGGTTTCGTCAGAGGTTTCGTCGAGGCTCAGACCCAATTGCCCACGCCCCAGAATACGCAAGTTGATCTGCGCAGCCTGGGCGCTTTCGATGATCGCGGTCTGGGTGCCACCGACCTCCAGGGTCAGGGTGTCGAAGAAGTGCTGGTTGAGACGGGTAATGCCCTTGCGCTCAAGGCCCGCGGCAAGGATGCAGGTCAGCCGGTGCACGCGCTGGGCAATCCGTTTCAGGCCTTCCGGACCGTGATAAACCGCATAGAAACTGGCGATGTTGGCCAGCAGCACTTGCGCGGTGCAGATGTTCGAGTTGGCCTTTTCACGACGGATATGCTGTTCGCGGGTTTGCAGCGCCATGCGCAGGGCAACGTTGCCGCGGGCGTCTTTCGACACGCCGATGATGCGGCCGGGAATCGCCCGTTTGTACTCGTCACGACTGGCGAAAAACGCTGCGTGAGGGCCGCCGTACCCCATGGGCACGCCGAAACGCTGGGATGAGCCGAACACCACGTCGGCGCCCAGTTCCCCCGGCGGGGTGAGCAACAGGAGGCTCAGCAGATCGGTGGCGACACACGCCAGCGCCTGCTGGGCATGCAGATGATCAATCAGCGGGCGCAAATCACGGATCTCGCCGTGGGTGTCGGGGTATTGCAGCAGCGCACCAAATACCTGGTGCTGTTTCAAGTTATCCACAGCGTCGACGATCAGTTCGAACCCGAAGCCTTCCGCTCGGGTTTGCACCACGGAAATGGTCTGCGGATGGCAGTGTTCGTCGACAAAGAACAGGTTGCTCTTCGACTTGGCGACCCGCTTGGCCAGGGCCATGGCTTCCGCCGCCGCAGTGGCTTCATCCAGCAGCGAGGCGTTGGCCAGTTCAAGGCCCGTGAGGTCGATGGTCAATTGCTGGAAATTCAGCAGCGCTTCCAGCCGGCCCTGGGCGATTTCCGGTTGATAGGGTGTGTACGCGGTGTACCAGCCGGGATTTTCCAGGACGTTGCGCAATATGACGGCCGGCGTCAGCGTGCCGTAATAGCCCATGCCGATCAGGTTGGTCCAGACCTGGTTTTGCTCGGCGTAACCGCGCAACTTGGCCAGCGCGGCTTCTTCGTCGAGGGCCGGCGGCAGGTCGAGTGGTCGGTTCAGGCGGATTCCCGGCGGTACCGTCTGCTCGATCAACTCGACCCGGCTACCGAGGCCGAGGCTGTCGAGCATCGCCTGTTGCTCGGCGGCGTCAGGCCCAAGGTGGCGGCGAAGAAAGGCATTGGGGTCGCGTAACTGGCTCAGGGACGGCAACTGGGACATGACGGGCTCTCTCTTGACTGGCGCTCGGCGTCGATGCAACACGGTCAAACCAGCATAGCAGTCGATGCCGCTGTGCCCCTGAAGATCAAAAGATCGCAGCCTGCGGCAGCTCTACAGAGGATCGCATTTCAATGTAGGAGCTGCCGCAGGCTGCGATCTTTTAGCGGGTATAAAAAAGCCCCGACAGGTCGGGGCTTTGGGGGGACGCTGAAAGCTTATTCGCCGATGGCGGCCTTGTAACCCGCTGCATCGAGCAGCTTGTCCAGGTCAGCCGCGTTGCTTGGCTTGAGTTTGAAGATCCACGCGCCGTACGGGTCGGAGTTGAGCAACTCAGGCTCACCGCTCAGAGCTTCGTTGACCGCGATCACTTCACCGGCAACCGGGGAATAGATGTCGGAAGCGGCCTTGACCGACTCCACCACACCCGACTGATCACCAGCGGCAAAGACGTTGCCGACTTCGGTCAGCTCAACGAACACCACATCACCCAGCGCTTCCTGCGCGTGATCGCTGATGCCCACGGTGACGGTACCATCGGCTTCCAGGCGAGCCCATTCGTGGCTCTCGGCAAAACGCAGGTCGGCAGGGATATTGCTCATGTTCTGTGTCCTCAGGAAAATTGTCGGCGGTCAACGCCCGCCGGAAAAGGTTAGATCAAGGTTTTGCCATGGCGAACGAAGGTCGGCTTGACCACTCGGACCGGGTACCACTTGCCACGAATTTCCACTTCCGCGCGGTCGGCAGTGGCCATCGGCACGCGCGCCAGTGCAATCGACTTGCTTAGCGTAGGAGAGAAACTACCACTGGTGATCTCCCCTTCGCCAACATTGGCGATGCGGACCACTTGATGAGCGCGCAAAACCCCGCGCTCCTCAAGGACCAGCCCCACCAGTTTGTGTTGTACGCCGCCACTGCGTTCGGCTTCCAGCGCCTGGCGGCCGATGAACTGGCGAGCGGCCGGTTCCCAGGCGATGCTCCAGGCCATATTGGAGGCCAGCGGAGAAACGTCCTGGTGAATGTCCTGACCGTACAGGTTCATGCCCGCCTCGACCCGCAGGGTGTCACGCGCGCCCAGGCCAATGGGGGAAATGCCCGCCCCCACCAGATCGTTGAAGAACCCCGGCGCCTGGTCGGCTGGCAGGATGATTTCCAGGCCGTCTTCACCGGTGTAGCCGGTGCGTGCGATGAACCAGTCACCGTCGGGCCGGCCTTCGAAAGGCTTGAGCTTGTGGATCAATGCGCCTCGCGCCTGGCTCACCAGTTCGGCAATCTTTTGCCGGGCATGGGGGCCCTGGATGGCCAGCATTGCCAGTTCGGAGCGCTCGTTGAGCTGCACGTCGAAACCGTCGAGATGTGCCTGCATCCACGCCAGGTCCTGATCGCGAGTAGAGGCGTTGACCACCAGGCGGTAAGCGCTTTCGAGGCGATAGACGATCATGTCGTCGACGATACCGCCGCGCTCATTGAGCATGGTGCTGTACAACGCGGTACCGGGTTTGTGCAGGCGTTCGACGTCGTTGGCCAGCAAATGCTGGAGCCATGCCTTGGCCTGGGGGCCGTCGACATCGATCACGGTCATGTGGGATACATCAAAAACACCGCAATCGCGGCGCACCTGATGGTGCTCCTCGACCTGGGATCCATAATGCAGAGGCATATCCCAACCGCCAAAATCGACCATCTTCGCGCCGAGGGCAAGATGAAGGTCATACAGAGGCGTACGCTGTCCCATGGGTTTCTCCTTCCGGGCGTGGCGAAGGTGCGGACGAGTGATCGTTTGTGCGGGAACCTTGAAATAAAAGGCTTCCAGCCGTTTTCACTACCTTGTCTGTCAGACCGACCGCACCGAATGCCGCGCATTGTAGCCGCAAGGTGTAGGACTGGCACCTAGCTGTTTCGATGCGCCGAACGTCGTATCAATCCGATGACCGGTAGCAGCCCGACCAAAACCAGGGTCAAGGCCGGCAAAGATGCCCTCGCCCACTCGCCTTCACTGGTCATTTCGAAGATCCGCACCGCCAGCGTGTCCCAGCCAAAGGGGCGCATCAGAAGGGTCGCGGGCATTTCCTTGAGCACGTCGACGAACACTAGCAAGGCCGCGCTCAACGAACCGGGGAGCAGCAACGGTAGATACACTTTGAAAAACAGTCGTGGCCCACTGACGCCCAGGCTACGTGCCGCTTCGGGCAAAGATGGCCGTATTCGCGCCAGACTGCTTTCCAGCGGACCGTAAGCCACGGCGATGAAGCGCACCAGATAGGCCAGCAGCAACGCCAACAGGCTGCCCAGCAACAACGGCTTGCCAGCCCCGCCGAGCCAGCCGGAGAGCGGGATTACCAGCACGCGATCCAGGTAACTGAACGCCAGCATGATCGACACCGCCAACACCGATCCGGGCAAGGCGTAGCCAAGATTGGCCAGGCTGACCCCGGCGCGGATCCCCTGGGTCGGTGCCAGCCGCCGGGCAAACGCCAATACCAGGGCGACACTCACGGTGATCAGCGCCGCCATCGTCCCCAGGTACAAGGTGTGGATGATCAGGCCGGTGTAACGCTCATCCAGATCCAGGCGCCCGCGCTGCCAGAACCACACCACCAGCTGCAGCATCGGAATGACAAAGGCGCAGGCGAACACCAGGGCGCACCATCCTGTCGCCAGCAGCGCCTTGAAGCCGTGCAGGTGATACAACGCCTTGACCCGTGGCCGTTCATTGCTCGCCCGGTTGGCGCCGCGCGCTCGACGCTCGCCGTATAGCACGAGCATCACCACCAGCAGCAACAGGCTGGCCAGTTGCGCAGCGGTCGAGAGGCTGAAGAATCCGTACCAGGTCTTGTAGATGGCGGTGGTGAAGGTGTCGAAGTTGAACACCGACACGGCGCCGAAATCCGCCAGGGTTTCCATCAGCGCCAAGGCCACACCAGCACCGATGGCCGGGCGCGCCATGGGCATTGCCACGCGCCAGAACGCCTGCCACGGGGATTGACCGAGCACCCGCGCCGCTTCCATCAGGCCCTTGCCCTGGGCCAGGAACGCGGTACGGGCCAGCAGGTAAACGTAAGGATAGAAGACCAGCACCAATACCAGGATCACCCCGCCCGTGGAGCGCACACGCGGCAAACGCAGGCCGCTGCCGAACCACTCCCGCAGCAGGGTCTGCACGGGGCCTGCAAAATCCAGCAACCCGACGAAGACGAATGCCAGCACGTAGGCCGGAATCGCAAAGGGCAGCATCAGTGCCCAGTCTAGCCAACGCCGACCGGGGAATTCGCAAAGGCTGGTGAGCCAGGCCAGGCTCACCCCCAGGACCGTCACGCCAATTCCGACACCGAGAATCAAGGTCAGGGTGTTGCCCAGCAGGCGCGGCATCTGGGTCTCCCACAGGTGGGACCAGATCTGCGGGTCGATGGCTTGCCAGGACAGCAGCAGGACGCTCAGGGGCAGCAGGACCAGCGCAGCGATGACGAAGACCAGGGGATACCAGCGGCGTTGGGCGGGGTGGGCCAAGGTATAGCTCTCGCAAAATCTTGAAGTGTAGGGAAAACGCAAAAAGATCGCAGCCTCCGGCAGCTCCTACATTGGGTCGGTGATCACCCTGTAGGAGCTGCCGAAGGCTGCGATCTTTTGCTCTTTAATGCCGGTGACTCAGTTCCAGCCAGCGCGATCCATCATGCGAATCGCTTCCGCCTGGCGCTTGCCGGCGACTTCCACTGGCAGGGTATCGGCAATGAACTTGCCCCAGGCAGCGACTTCGGCCGATGGCTGCACAGTCGGGTTAGCCGGGAATTCCTGGTTCACGTCGGCGAAGATCTTCTGCGCCTCCGGCGTGGTCATCCACTCCACCAGGGCCTTGGCTGCTTCCGGATGCGGCGCGTGCTTGATCAGGCCGATGCCCGACAGGTTGACGTGTACGCCGCGATCCGCCTGGTTCGGCCAGAACAGTTTCACCGGCAGGTCCGGCTTCTGCTTGTGCAGGCGGCCGTAGTAGTAGGTGTTCACGATGCCGACGTCGCACTGGCCGGCATTGATGGCTTCGAGCACTGCCACGTCGTCGGAGAACACGTCAGTGGACAGGTTGTTGACCCAGCCCTTGAGGATTTTCTCGGTTTTCTCGGCGCCGTGCACTTCGATCATGGTGGCGGTCAGGGACTGGTTGTAGACCTTCTTCGCCGTGCGCAGGCACAGGCGGCCTTCCCAGTTCTTGTCGGCCAGCGCTTCGTAGGTGGTCAGTTCGCCCGGTTTCACCCGGTCGGTGGAATAGGCGATGGTCCGTGCCCGCAGGCTCAGGCCGGTCCAGGCATGGGAGGCCGCACGGTATTGCAGCGGAATGTTGGCATCGATGGTTTTCGAGGTGAAGGGCTGGAGGATGCCCATCTGCTCGGCTTGCCAGAGGTTGCCGGCATCGACGGTCAGCAGCAGGTCGGCGGGCGTGTTCTCGCCCTCGGCCTTGATCCGCTGCATCAGCGGCGCTTCCTTGTCGGTGATGAACTTCACCTGGGTGCCGGTTTTCGCGGTGTAGGCATCGAAGACTGGCTTGATCAGTTCATCGATGCGCGAGGAATAGACCACCACCTCGTCAGCGGCCTGGGCGGCGGTGCTGCCGATCAGGGTCAGGGCCAGTGCGGTCAGTAGACGCTTCGGTGCCAACATGGGAGCGGTCTCTCGATTGAAAAAGTGAGGCCAAATGATAAGGACTCACATTTCCCTTCTCAATCGAACAGTTCCCCGAGGAGTTACCAGATGTTGCACAACCCGAGAGGTAGGGTGACTGAGCGGACGCCATCGCGGGCAAGCCCGCTCCCACAGGTTCGAGGTGGAACACAATTTTGCGCCCGACTTCAATCACTGTGGGAGCGGGCTTGCCCGCGATGAGGCCATCAGCTTCGATGGATAGTTCAGGCCTTGGCGAGCGCCGGCAAATCCCCGATAAATCCCAGTGCCTCACGCACGAACAGCGCCTTGGCCTCCGGCATCCGGTCGACCAGATTCAACCCGGCATTACGCAACAAGCGCACCGGCAACGGGTCAGCCTGGAACAGCCGCTCGAAACCTTCCATCGCCGCCATCAGCGCCAGGTTATGCGGCATGCGCCGACGCTCGTAACGGCTCAGCACCTTCACATCCGCCAGGCGTTCGCCACGGGTCGCCGCTTTCAATAGCACTTCGGCCAGCACCGCGGCATCAAGGAAACCAAGGTTCACACCCTGCCCGGCCAACGGGTGAATGGTGTGCGCGGCGTCACCGATCAAGGCCAGGCCCTCTGCCACGTACCGCTTGGCATGGCGCTGACGCAGCGGCACGCACAGGCGCGGATCGGCACTCAGTACCGTGCCGAGTCGACCTTCAAAGGCCCGTTCCAGCGCACGACAGAAACCCTCGTCGTCCAGCGCCATCAAGTGCGCGGCTTCGCTCGGCGTGGTCGACCAGACGATCGAGCACCAATCCTGCTGACCGTCGCGCTCAAGCGGCAGGAACGCCAGCGGGCCATTGTCGGTAAACCGCTGCCAGGCAGTCGCTTGATGCGGTTTGGCGCTGCGCACACTGGTGACGATGGCGTGGTGCAGGTAATCCCACTCCCGCGTGGCGACACCGGTCAGGCGCCGCACCGCCGAGTTGGCGCCATCCGCCGCGATCACCAGCGGCGCGCGCAAGGTTCGGCCATCGGCCAAGGTCAGCAGCCAGTCGTCGCCGGAGCGGCGCATCTGTTCCAGACGTGCGTTGGCCAGCATGCCCAGGTCACAGTCGTGCAAACGCTCGAGCAAGGCGTCCTGAACTACGCGGTTCTCGACGATATGGCCCAGCGTATCGGCATGCACGCTGGCCGCCGAAAAGTGGATTTGCCCGGTGCCGCTGCCATCCCACACCTGCATCTCGCTGTAGGGGCTGCTGCGCCGGCTGGCAATGCCGTCCCAGACACCCAGGCGTTCGAGAATTCGCTGGCTGGCAATGGACAATGCACTCACCCGCGGCTCGAACGGTGCCTGCGGGTCAAAGGGTTTGACGCTCAACGGGCTGCCATCGAGCAGCAGGACTTCCAGCCCGCTGTCCTGCAACGCCAGCGCCAGGGCGCTGCCGACCATTCCGGCCCCGACAATCAGCAGATCTGCGCGCATTTCCATGCTTTAAGCCTGTCTCGCTTGCGGCTTGAGCCGCACGTAAAGGGTTTTTCCGACACGCGCCACCAGGTTGCCGGCGCCGTCATGAATATCGACCTGCAATTGCGGCAGGTACTTCCTGCCCTCCGCCGTCTGCCGGCGGATCTCGTCGAGCAAGGTGTCATCGATGTTGAAACGGGCGAACACCGGACCTTTGCCCGGTGCGATGAAGTCGATGTCGGCAGCCTTGTCCCAGACGATGTAGTCGCGACCGAGGTTTTCCATCAGCATCAGCATGAAGAACGGGTCGACCATCGAATACAGGCTGCCGCCGAACTGCGTGCCGACGTAGTTGCGGTTGTACCAACGCAGGCCCATGGACACCTGAACGTCACGAAAGTCATCGCTGATGTGCCGCACCCGAACGCCTGCGCCAAGGTACGGCGGATAGAGGTTCATGAACCGGCACATCAAGCGGGCCTTGCCAAACTTGCGTGTCAGCCAGTTAAACATCAGGGCGGGTACCCAGGCCCATGGCTTGCCGGGCGAACCAGCGCTTGGCTGGCGGCAGCAGGTCAAGGCCGAGCAGGCCCAGATTGCGCCCCAATGACACCAGCGGCTGAGTACTGCCGAACAGGCGCGTGACCTGGTCGGAGAAGCCCACGGTGAGGTTCTGGTCCAGTCGCTGGCGCTCGCGGTAGTCCTGCAAGGTGGCGAAGTGCCCCGGCAGGTGTTCGCTGGCGAGCAGCGCATCGGCCAGCGCCTGGGCATCGCGCAGGGACAGGTTGAACCCCTGGCCGGCAATCGGGTGCAGGCTGTGGGCAGCATTGCCGAGCACCACCAGGTGCGAGCGCACCTGCTCTTCGGCCTCCACCAAGGCCAGCGGATACAAGTGCCGCACACCGACTTGCTTCAACGTGCCGAGGCGATAACCGAACACCCCCTGCAGTTCGCTGAGGAAACTGCGATCATCAAGCGCGGCCAGTCGTTGCGCATCCATGCCCAGACGGGTCCAGACCAGCGCACAACGGTTGTCCGGCAATGGCAGGAACGCCATCGGGCCATCGTCGGTGAAGCGTTCGAAGGCCATGCCGCCATGGGCTTCGCTCGGGGTGATGTTGGCGATCAGCGCGCTCTGGTTGTACGGGCGCTTCTTAATGCCGATGCCCAGTTGCTCACGCAAACCTGAACGGCCGCCATCGGCGAGCACCGCGAGATCGCAATCGAGCGTGGTTTCGTCATTGAGGGTCAGGCGGTAGCCGTCGGTGAGCGGCTCCATGCGCGTGACCTCCGCCGGGCAACGCCAGGTGATCACGTCCTTGTCCAGGCCTTGCCACAGGCAATGGCCGAGCCAGGCGTTTTCCACCACATAACCCAGCGCCGGAACACCCTCCTCCATCGCCGACAGTCGCGCCGTGGAGAAACGCCCTCGGTCAGAGACGTGAATTTGCTTGATCGGCTCTGCGCGGCGGGAGATTTCCTGCCAGGCGCCCAGGCGCTGATAAATTTGCCGCGCACCGAAGGACAACGCCGTGGAACGCGCGTCGTAACTGGGTTGCCAGGTGTCCCCGGGGGCAAACGGTTCTATCAACACGATCTTCCAGCCACGGGCCTTCGCCCCGGCCTGCAAGGCCAACGCCAGGCTGGCGCCGACCAGGCCGCCACCGATGATCGCCAGATTGACTCGATTCATGCCGCTTGTGTCCGTGCTTGCGCCATCAGGGCCTCGATCTCGGCGACGGTTTTCGGTACGCCTTTGGTCAGGATTTCACAACCGGTCCTGGTGACCACGACATCGTCCTCGATGCGCACGCCAATGCCGCGCCATTTCTTCGCCACGCTCTGGTTGTCCGGAGAAATGTAGATCCCCGGCTCCACGGTCAGCGCCATGCCCACCTCCAGCACACGCCATTCGCCGCCGACCTTGTATTCGCCGACGTCATGCACATCCATGCCCAGCCAATGGCCGGCGCGGTGCATGTAAAACGCTTTGTACGCTTCGCTGGCAATCAGCTCGTCGACGTCGCCCTGCAACAGACCCAGCTCGACCAGGCCCGAAGTAATCACCCGCACCGTGGCTTCGTGGGCCTGATTCCAGTGTTTGTTCGGGGCGATCTCGGCAAACGCGGCTTCCTGGGCGGCCAGCACCAATTCGTAGATCGCCTTCTGCTCTGCGGAGTATTTGCCGTTGACCGGCCAGGTGCGCGTGATGTCGCTGGCGTAGCAGTCGATCTCGCAACCGGCGTCGATCAGCACCAGGTCGCCGTCCTTGAGCAGCGCGTCATTCTGCTGGTAATGCAGGATGCAGCTGTTGCGCCCCGCCGCGACGATCGAGCCGTAGGCCGGCATCTTCGCCCCGCCCTTGCGAAACTCGTAATCGAGTTCGGCTTCCAGGCTGAACTCATGCAACCCGACACGGCTGGCCTGCATAGCACGCACGTGGGCCTGGGCGGAAATCCGTGCGGCTTCGCGCATCACCTTCACTTCTGCCGCCGATTTATACAGGCGCATGTCGTGCAGCAGATGATCCAGGGCAACGTATTCGTTCGGCGGCTGGGCGCCGAGGTTGGCCTTGGAGCGGATCACGTTGATCCATTCCATCAGGTGCCGGTCGAATTCCGGGTTGCTGCCCATGGCCGAGTAGACGCGGTCACGGCCTTCGATCAGGCCGGGCAGGATGTCGTCGATGTCGGTGATCGGGAAGGCGTCGTCGGCACCGAAGTCGCGAATCGCGCCCTCTTGCCCGGCCCGCAGGCCGTCCCACAACTCGCGCTCGGCGTTGCGTTCACGGCAGAACAGGATGTATTCACCATGCAAACGCCCCGGCATCAGGACCAACACGGCCTGGGGCTCGGGAAAGCCGCTGAGGTACTGGAAGTCGCTGTCCTGGCGGTAGACGTGCTCGACGTCGCGGTTGCGGATGGCGACCGCGGCGGCAGGCAGGATGGCGATGCTGTTGGGTTCCATCTGCGCCATCAGCGCCTTGCGGCGACGGCTGTATTCCGACTTGGGGATATGAATCATGGGCAGATGGCTTTCCCTGGCTTTTTGATCAGTGCAGCGACGGCTTGGCGGCAGCCGCCACGT
>NZ_AKJF01000199.1 GCF_000282475.1 Pseudomonas sp. GM78 | reverse complement strand
AGAGCCCTTGGTTACTTAGGGCCGGGCGGCGTTCCGTTTTTCCAAGTGACTCGCCGTAAGGGCGAAACCCTAGGTGGCCGTTACCGCAGGAATGGATATACACCCATTCCAAACATACACCTGCAGCCAACAACCTAAAGTGATTATGCCCCTCTGCGTTCTTTCCTCAGGTCACTGCGGGCGAACGCCGTCAAAAGCGTCTTGCAGCAACTGACGGATTGCCGTTGCTTCGATAGGCCGCGGATTCCAGTAAGGGTTGGACAGTGCGATGTCAGTGGCGCGATCCAGATCCGCCTCGGTCAGGCCCAGGTCCTTGAGCCGGGTCGGTGCACCCAGCGAACTGGAAAGATCGAACAGCGCAGCGGCGGGACTGCAATCATCCACGTTCAGCGCCCGGCTGATGCGCGACAGTGCCGGCGCGGCGGGCTGGTTGTAGGCGATGGCGTGGGGCAGCACGATGGTGTGGGTTTGTGCATGGGGCAAATTGAAGCTGCCGCCCAGGGTGTGGCACAGCTTGTGGTGCAGGGCCATGCCGACATTGCCAAGCACCGTGCCGCATAGCCAGGCGCCGTACAGGCAATCGCCGCGAGCATCGATGTCGGATGGGCTCTGATGGATTTTTTTCATGCCTTCGGCCAGTGCACGGATGCCTTCTTCGGCCATCAGCGACATGACCGGGTTGCCATCCTGGGCGTACAAACCTTCGGCGGCGTGGGCGATGGCGTTCATGCCACTGGTGATGGACATATCCAGGGGCAGGCTGACGCTGAGCTCAGGGTCATAGATCACGGTTTTGGGCAGTACGCGTGGGTCTTTGCCGGTGCGCTTGAGGCCGTTTTCGGTCAGGCCGAATACCGGTGTCATTTCGGAGCCGGCGTAGGTGGTCGGGATCGCCAGGATCGGCAGGCCCGAGTCCATGGCGATGGCCTTGCCCAAACCTGTGGTCGAGCCACCGCCAATGGCGACTGCACAATCGGCACCCAGTTTGCGTGCGACTTCGCGAGCCTCGCGGGCGGTTTCGATGGGCACATGCATGACGGCCTTGTCGAAAATATCGGCGGCACGACTGCCCAGCAATTGCGCGATGTGCTCAGCCTGGGAACGCTGTTCCGGGGTGCACAGTACCAGTGCCCGTTTGGCGCCCAACCGATCGATTTCCGCTTCCAGTTGTTGCAGCGAGCCCTTGCCGAAAATGACGCGCGACGGTTGGCCGTTATAGATGAAGGGTAGGGTGGACATGGGGCGGTTCTCCGGGGGCAGTTAGAGCGCTGAAGGTTTGGCCATGGGCGTGGGGTGATAAGCGAAAAACTGCCATTGCAGGCCGGCCTTCACCCAGACCGTCAGCGTGCGGTTGTGAATGGTTTTGGCGACGCCATGGGACGTGATGTCGGCTGACATTTCTCCAAAGACGAGGGCGGTATCGCCTGAACACCGAACTTGATGAATCAGGTGGTCGATGCGGTGATAGACGTAGAGACCGTCACGGCATTTGCTCAGGTAACTGCTCAAACTGTCCTGGACGCCGTTGGAGTGGACGTAGGTCAACTGCGGGTGGGACAGCCTTTCAAAGGCTGGCAAGTCACCTTGGCGCATGGCCAGGTAACGTTGCGCCTCAAGTTCCTTGATGACAGTACTGTCGTTATTCATGGGCCCCTCGAGCTTCGGTCAGGACAAAGTCGAACGCCAAGGTATGGAACGCTTCGCTGATTAACGTGCCGTCCGGGGCCTGGCCGGGTTCTTGCCGGAGCCATTGCGCAATCAATGAAGGGCGCACGCCAAATACCGCGTCCGAATCCAGATACGGGTCGCCTTCGCGAAACACCTGGGTGTTCAAGCGCTGGAAGCCTGTTGCGCTGATGTCGAACTGCAAGTGGGCCGGGCGCCATGCATGGCGATTGAGCGATGTCAGCATGTGACCGACAGGCCCGTCGTCAAGGATGGGCTGGCCATCGGGCACGACGGTCCAGAAATGGTAGCCCCCGGTCTGATCGGCTTGAATCAAGGCATGGCCACCGTCCTGGGCGCCGCCTGCCGTAGATATCCGCAGCGTGGCACCGGGAACGGGATTGCCCTTGACGTCATGAATCACCCCGCGCACATGCAGCCTGGGCCCGACGTGTCCGGTGTTTATATCGGCGCCCAGATCGTGGATCGTCGCGGCCGGCGCCTCCAGCACAGGGAGGGTTGTGGCTTCGGTGCAGCCGGCGGGCTTCCTGTCGTTCTGCGCCAGCACCAGGGTCGACAGCCCCAAGGTGTGGGAAAGGAGCACGAATTCCTGGCGATCCGCAGAGCTGACCTTGCCCGCCTGGGCCAGAAACGCCATTCCCTGTTGCCACTCTTTTTCCGTCAGTTTGATGTCACGAGCAAAGGCATGCAGGTGCTGCACGAGGCTGGTCATGACTTCACACAAGCGCGCGTCCGTGGCACCACTGTTACGCGCCAATACGGCTTGGGTGATGGAGGCTTCGTCCAGATTGCGCATCGTGACTCCCGAATTCTTCAGATTTTTTCACGCCCTGCCGGCACTCGCGGCTACACCGCCAACCGATCTGTTCAGGCTATGGCACTGCACGTTATAGTTCCAAACAGCGCAAAAAAAGTCCGATAAAGAAATTCTTTATTTCATATATGAAAAACTAAAAGACGGAGCACGCGATGGATCGGCTAACCGAACTGGAGCTTTTTGTAACGACGGCCGAGTTGGGCACCTTGAGCAAGGCCGCCGAATTCCTCGGCTTGTCCAATGCGGCGGCGAGTCGACACCTGGTGGCGCTGGAGCAACGACTGAACGTGAGGTTGATCGATCGCAACACTCGCCGGCTGGCGCTGACCCATTCGGGCCATCAGTTCTATACGAGTTGCAAGAGCTTGCTCGGCGAGCTCAAGGAAGCCGAGGCTTCGCTCACCGAATCCCTGGTACAGCCGGTCGGCACCCTGACCATCACCTCGTCGATCTCATTCTGCATGCTGCATATCGCGCCGCTGATCCCGGCGTTTCGCAAGAAGTACCCGCATATCACCGTCAAGGTGCTGGGCGAAAACCGCTATTACGACATCATCGATAGCGAAATCGACCTGGCGATCAGGACCAAGGAATACGAGCCAGACTCCAACATCACCATCCGCCGGCTCGCGGAAACCCGCAGGGTCCTGGCCGCATCACCCGGCTACTTGCAGCGCAAGGGCACGCCCAAAACCATTGATGACCTGGTCAACCATGACCTGTTGATCTACAGCCATGCCAACCAGCCGCGGGTCATGCGTTTCACCAAAGGCGACGAAGAAGTCGCGATCAAGGTCGATCCCATCCTGGAAACCAACGACGGGCAGATCGTTCGGGCAGCGGCGCTGGCGCATGGCGGCATCCTGGTGCAGCCCAAGTACATCATCAACGCCGACCTGGTGGCGGGGCGCTTGATCCCGGTGCTGGATGAGTGGGACCTACCTCGCTTGACGATCAACATGGCGTTTCAGAGCCGGCGCTACATGCCGACCAAGCTGCGGGTGTTCATCGACTTCTTGCTCGCCGATTTTGCCGAGCATGAATATGAGCGCTACTGGACGCGCTAGCCGCAGTTTTCCACCAGCCGGAAAACACATTTGCCATATGAACGTTTTTCTTCCGATTCAATGGCAGTAGTCTCATTCCCACTGAGTGCACACATAACTTCAATAAAGGTTGACCTCATGTCCAACAGTCGAACTGCCGGTAGTGCGTCGTCGAAAATTCTCTGGCGTATCGCAGCCATCACCACCATGGGGTCATTGGGTTTCGGTTACGACACCGGTGTCATCTCCGGTGCATTGCCCTTCATGTCGCTGGATGCCAGCCAGGGCGGCCTGGGCCTGACCCCGGTCTCGGAAGGTCTGGTGGCGTCTTCCCTGATATTCGGCGGCGCAGTGGGTGCACTGTTCGCCGGTCAGTTATCCGACCGTTATGGTCGTCTCGGCGTACTCAAGGCCTTGGCCCTGTTGTTTGCATTGGGTGCCCTGGGCACCGCGCTGGCCCCGGACATGTGGTCCATGGTCGTCACCCGCTTCATTCTCGGTATCGCCGTCGGCGGTGCATCGTCCACCGTGCCGGTGCTGATCGCCGAGCTGGCGGCGCCCAAGCATCGCGGACGGCTGGTGTGCCAGAGCGAATTGATGATCGTCTCCGGTCAATGCCTGGCCTACATCGCCAGTGCCGGGCTGGCACACCTGTTCGATAGCCCGACCATCTGGCGCTACATGCTGGCGATCGCCTTGATACCCGCGGCGCTGCTGTACGTTGGCATGCATTTCGTCCCCACTTCGCCACGCTGGCTGGTCAGCAAAGGCCGTGTTGCCGAGGCCAAGACGGTCCTGGCCGGTATTCGTGACACGCAACGCGAGGCCGACCGCGAGCTGAAGGAAATCATCTCCCAGTGCAAGGTCGAACAGCGCCATTCAAGTGTGCTCGCCACGCTCAATGAACCCTGGCTGCTCAAGTTGCTCGCCATTGGTATCGGCCTTGGTTTCGTGATCCAGTTCACCGGTGTCAACGCGTTCATGTATTACACGCCGATGATCCTCAAGGAGACCGGGATGGGCATCAATGCCGCGCTGATCGCCACCATTGGCAACGGCGTGATCTCGGTGATCGCCACCCTGATCGGCATGTGGGTGATCAACCGCATGGGTCGGCGTTCGATGCTGTTGTTGGGGCTGACCGTGGTGGTGCTGGCGCAGATCTTCCTCGGTGTGGTGCTCAACTTCATGCCGCACTCGCTGGTGCAAAGCTACCTGGCGCTGTCTGGTGTGCTGGTGTTCCTGTTCTTCATGCAGATGTGCATCGGCCCGGTCTACTGGCTGCTGATGTCGGAACTGTTCCCGACCCACGCCCGTGGCTTGATGAATGGCATTTCAGTGAGCGTATTCTGGATTTTCAACGCCATCGTCGCCTTCGTTTTCCCGGTGCTGCTGAGCGTGATGGGCGGTATGACCTTCTTCCTCTTTGCGGTGGTGAACATCGGCTCGATCGTCTTCTGCACGCTGTGGTTGCCGGAAACCAAAGGGCTGACCCTGGAAGAGATCGAGCAGCAGATGAAGCAACGCTTCAACGGTCGTAAATGGCGTGCTGCCGACGCCCAGGCCTATTGAGAACGACCAGCGCTTGCCGGCAGTCAAACCTGAACAGCCTGCCGGCCTTCAAGAACAATGAAACAAGGACCTCACGTCATGACTGCTCATCTGGATACCGACATCGCCATCGGCGGCCTTTTCGAAGAGGAACACTCCGCCGAGATCGTCAATGCCCGCAACTCGGCCGACGCCAATCCACGGCTGGTTGAGATCATGTCGGTACTCACCCGGCATCTGCACGCGGCCATCAAGGAAATCGAGCCGACGCACGATGAGTGGTTCAAGGCTATCGAGTTCCTGACCCAAACCGGGCAGATGTGCACCGACTGGCGCCAGGAATACATCCTGCTGTCGGACGTGCTGGGTGCAACCATGCTGGTGGATGCGATCAACCATCGCCGGCCCAAGGGCGCCACGCCTAACACGATCCTTGGCCCTTTCTACGTGGCCGATGCGCCGCGCTATGAGAACGGCGCGAACATCTGCCTGGATGGCAAGGGCGAGCCAACGCTGGTCAGCGGTCGGGTGCTGGACACGGCCGGTCGGCCGATTGCCGGTGCAACCCTGGACATCTGGCAAACCAACGACGACGGTTTCTATGACGTGCAGCAAAAAGGCGTACAACCGGATTACAACCTGCGCGGCCTGTTCACCACCGATGCCGACGGCTACTACGCGTTCCGCACGGTCAAGCCGCGTCATTACCCGATTCCCGCCGATGGCCCCGTGGGCAAGTTGCTGGGTGATCTGGGCCGCCACCCCAACCGGGCCGCGCATTTGCATTTCATCGTGACTGCCGAAGGTTACGACCAGGTCATCACGCACATTTTCACCCCCGACTGCCCGTACTTGCACGAGGACACCGTGTTCGGCGTGAAGAAAGAACTGATCGCCGAGTTCACCACCCAAACCGACCCGCACGTTGCGCAGCGCTATGACTTGCAGGTGCCGTTCCTGGCGGTGAATTGGGACTTTGTCCTGACCCCGGCCTGAACAAAAAACTGTTAGCGACCGTCCTGAAACCACTCACTCATAAGTGATCGTCATGCCAAATAAAAGTATTGAACTGCTTGCCGCCTACTGGACCCTCGCTGGCGACACATACCCTGGCGCCCCCAGCGAGATCAGTCCGTTCTCCTTGCAAGCGCGTGCCGAAGCGGCATCGAAAGCCGGCTGGCGCGGCATGGGCCTGGTGCATGCCGACATCCTGCACAACGTTGAGAAACTGGGCATCTCCACCATGCGTAACATCTTCCAGGACAACGGCATCAAGCACCTGGAAGTGGAGTTCCTGACTGACTGGCACCTGGACGGAGAGCGCCGCGCGGCCTCGGACAAGATCCGCGATGAACTGCTGGAAGTCGCTGGCGAACTCGGTGCGCGCAGCCTCAAGGTAGCCGGCGGCCTGTTCGAAGACGGCCTGCCCGATGTACCGCGCATGCGTGAAACCTTTGGCCTGTTGTGCGACCGCGCCCAACCCTTCGGCGTCAACGTGGTGATCGAGTTCCTGCCGTTTTCCAGCGTGCGCACCATCGACCTCGCGATTGCCGTGGCCGAAGGCGTACGTCCTAACGGCGGCCTGCTGGTCGACACCTGGCATGTGGCGCGCGGCGGCATGAGCTTTGATGAAATCGCCAAGATCCCGCTGGAGTTGATCAAGTCCATCGAGCTGGATGACGCCAACCACGCCATCGTCGAAACCCTGTTCAACGACTCCACGCACCACCGCAAATTGTGCGGCGAAGGCCAGCTGGACGTGCCGGACTTCATCCAGCAAGTGGTCAACGTCGGCTACGACGGGCCCTGGGGCGTCGAGCTGATCTCCGCCGAGTTGCGCAAGCTGCCGCTGGAAGTCGCCGCCAAGCGAGCCTTTGAAACAACCATCGCGCAGTTCGAAGGGATCAAGTTCCCGAACTGATGCACCGGATAAACACGCCAATTTTGCTCGTACACAACAACGAACAATAGAGTTTTCAGGAGAGAGACAATGGTAGGTATCGCAGTTCTCGGCGCCGGCCGTATCGGCAAGATTCACGCAGCCAACGTCGCGGCCAGCCCGTTCGCAAAACTGGTGGTGGTAGCCGACCCGTTCGGCAATGCCGCTGAGCAATTGGCGGGTGCACTCGGCGCTGACGCCATGACCGACTGCGAAGCGGCGATCGATCGCGACGACGTCCAGGCCATCGTCATCGGCACCCCGACCCACACTCATATCAGCCTGATGCTGCGCGCCGTGCGCCAGGGCAAGGCGGTGCTGTGCGAGAAGCCGATCGATCTGGACATGGCCAAGAGCCTGGCCGCGGTGGAAGAAGTGGAGCGCCTCAACGGCCGGGTGATGCTCGCGTTCAACCGCCGCTTCGAGACCACCTTCGCAGAAATGCGCGCGGCGATTGAAGCCGGCGATATCGGTGAGGTGCGCCAGGTGATCATCAGCAGTCGCGACCCGGGCCTGGCGCCAGAAGGCTATATTGAACATTCCGGCGGCATCTTCCGCGACATGACCATCCATGACCTGGACATCGGCCGTTGGCTGCTGGGCGAGGAACCGGTGGAACTGACCGCCATCGGCAGCCGCCTGATCGACCCGCAGATGATGGAAAAGTACGACGACTACGACACCGCGATGGTGCAGATGCAGACTGCATCGGGCAAACAGTGCCACATCAATAATTGCCGCCAGGCGGTCTATGGCTACGACCAGCGCATCGAGGTGTTCGGCTCCAAAGGCATGCTGCAAATGGACAACCTGCGCCCGACCACCATCCGTCGCTGGAGCCAGGACGTTACCGACGCTCGCGAGCCGTTGCTGAACTTCTTCCTCGAGCGCTACCAGCAAGCCTACAAGGCCGAACTGGATGCCTACATCGATGCGCTGGTCAAAGGCAGCCCAATGCCGACCACCGTACAGGATGGCCTCAAGGCGCTGAAACTGGCCGACGCCGCTGTCGAGTCGGTCAAGACCGGGCGCGCGGTCCGGCTCTGAGCCGAACGTTACTCGCTACTTCGGACAAGAACATCGGGAGAACAACATGTCCTATCAGCTTGAGAGTGGCGCCACCATCGGTGTGGCCTGCCTGGGGATCACCCACCCACACACGTCGGGCCGCGTCAAAGCGTTCAAGCGCATACCGGGCGCGCAGTTCCTGGGTGCCTACGACGACAGTCCGTTGCTTGAGCCCTTCTGCGATGCACTGGGTTTGCAGGCGCGCAGCAAGGAAGAAATCCTCGCCGACCCGAACGTGCACGTCGTACTGGTGCACCCAAAAAGCTACCTGATGGCCGACTGGGCCATCGAAGCCCTGGAAGCCGGCAAAGCCGTGCTCTGCGAGAAGCCGGCGGGTCGCGGCACGATCGATACCACCCGTATCGTCGAAGCGGTCGAGCGCACCGGCGGGTTGTTCCAGGTGGGCTATTGCTGGCGTTACGCGCCGTCGGTGGAAAAGATGCAGCAAGTGCTGCAGAGCGGTGAGATCGGCAAGGTCCTGCAGGTTCGCGCCCATGCCGGCTGTTCCCACGATGAGGCCGACACCAACCACATGAAACAACCGGGCGACCGCGGTGGTGCCTTCTACGTGATTGGCTGCCACACCATCGACCGTTTGTTGCTGCACTTCGGCATGCCCAAATCGGTCAATGCGCGGATCACCAAATTCGCCGGGCAGATGAGCGATTCGGCGCGCGAAGACGCCGTGGGCGCGGTCCTCAACTACGATGACAAGTTGATCACCATCGACTTCATGTCCTGGGATCCGATGCCCTGGACCGAGAGCTGGGACATCACGGCCTACGGCACCCACGGGGTGATGCACTCCACGCCGATGCCGGCGTCGTACAAGCTTTATCACGATGGCAAGAACGGCCATCAGCAAGGCTGGACCCACTGGAACGAGAACAGCTTTCCAGAGATCTGGGCGGTGCGCAAAACGGTCTATTCCCCGGAGATCGCCGAGATCGGCAACCCGGTGTATTTCGATCGCGAAGCCGCAGCTTTCGTCCAGTCGTTGCGTACCGGCAGCCCTTCGACCGTGCCCGCCACCCAGGCGCACAACATCAACGTGATTCTCGAAGCGCTGTTCGAGTCCGCTGAGTTGAACGGCCAGGAAGTCCTCCTGGCCAGGTAATCGGCTTCACGCATCCCGTAAATGAATACCCCGGCCGACTCTGTTTTCAGGGTCGGAAGGGGACCTGCATCCCGAGAAATGCCCACAACAAGAAAAAGAGGTCACCATGCACACGATCATCAAGATTGCCGGCGCAATACTGTTGGGACTGGCCGTCAGTGCCTGCGATAAAAGCGCGACCAGCACCAAGGGCACCATTGGCGTGGCCATGCCCTCGAAAACCGAAGCACGCTGGGTGTCGGACGGCAGCAGTATCGTCGACTCGTTGAAGAAGCTCGGCTACGACACCGACCTGCAGTACGCCCAATACGAAGCACCGACCCAGCTGTCGCAAATCGAAAACATGATGGTCAAGGGCATCACGGGGCTGATCGTCGCGCCGATCGATGGCACGACCATGGCCGATGTGCTCAAGCAGGCCAAGGAAAAAGGCATCAAGGTCATTTCCTATGACCGGCTGATCCGCAGCACCAAGGACTTCGACTACTACGTCACCTTCGACAACTACCGCACCGGTGTGCTGCAAGGCCAGTCCATCGTCGACAAGTTGCAACTGCAGCAGGGCAAGGGTCCGTTCAACCTGGAAATCTTCGCCGGCTCCACCGACGACAACAATGCCCATGTGGTGTACGCGGGCGTGATGTCGCAGCTCAAGCCCTACATCGACAGCGGCAAACTGGTGATTCGTAGCGGCCAGCAGGCCATGGAAAAGGTCGCGACACCCAACTGGGATGGCGCCCAGGCCCAGGCGCGCATGGATAACCTGCTCAGCGCCTTTTACGGCACCGCCCACCTGGACGCCGTGCTGGCGATGAACGACCAGATCGCAACCGGCGTGGTGTCTTCATTGCGCGGCGTGGGTTACGGCACGGGCAAGGCAGCCATGCCGATCGTCACCGGGCAGGACGCCGAGGTGGCCAGCATCAAGTCGATCATTCGCGGCGATCAATCCTCGACCATCTTCAAGGACACCCGCGCCCTCGCCGAGGCCGCTGCGCAGATGATGGACGCCAGCTTGAGCGGCAAGACGGTGGTGGTCAATGACTCCACGTCCTACGACAACGGCGTGATGATCGTGCCGACCCAACTGCTCACGCCACAACTGGTCGATGGCAACAACTGGCAGAAAGTCCTGGTGGACGACACCAAGTTCTACACCTCGGAGCAGTTGCGCTAAGGCGAACCGTGATGGGTGCGTGCTGGCAGGAGAGAGAAAATGACAAAAACCATTCTCGATATGCGTGATATCCAGAAGAGCTTCGGCCCTGTGAAGGCGCTCAGCCGGGTCAACCTCAAGGTCGGCGATGGTGAAATCCATGCGATCTGCGGTGAAAACGGTGCCGGTAAATCGACCCTGATGAAGATCCTCAGCGGCGTCTATCCCCATGGCAGCTACGCCGGTGAAATTGTCTTCGATGGTTCGCCAAGAACCTTCCAGGGGTTGCGCGACAGTGAGGCACTGGGCATTTGCATCATTCACCAGGAGCTGGCACTGGTGCCAATGCTGTCGATCACCGAGAACCTGTTTCTCGGCAATGAGATCGCCCGGCATGGCGTAATCGACTGGAACCAGGCGCACCGGCGAGCCCGTGATTTGCTCGCTCGTGTCGGCCTTGATGCAAGCCCCCAGACCCTGGTGGGCAAACTCGGCATCGGCCAGCAGCAAATGGTGGAAATCGCCAAGGCGCTGGCCAAGGACGTGCGACTGCTGATCCTTGACGAGCCCACCGCCAGCCTCAACGAAAAAGACAGCGACACCTTGCTCAAGCTGATGCTTGAACTCAAGGGGCGTGGCATTACCTCGATCATCATTTCGCACAAGCTCAACGAGATTGGCCGCGTGGCCGACGAGATCACGGTGATTCGCGACGGCAGTACCGTCGACGTCATCGACTGCCGCGCCGAGCCCATCGATGAAGCTCGGGTCATCCGCTCCATGGTCGGTCGCGAGTTGTCGGATCGCTACCCGTCCCGCGTCAGCGAGATCGGCGACACGCTGTTCGAGGTCGAGGGCTGGTCGGTGGGCGACCCCGAGCGTCCTGGTCGTGACCGCATTCGCAATATCAATTTCCATGTGCGGCGTGGCGAGGTGGTCGGCATCGCGGGGTTGATGGGCTCAGGCCGTACCGAATTCGCCATGAGTGTGTTTGGCCGCACCTACGGCACCAACATTCGCGGCAAGGCTCGCCTGGAGGGACGGGAAGTCGACCTCGGCACGGTGCGCAAGGCCATCGATCAAGGGCTGGCGTACGCCACCGAAGACCGCAAGGGTGCGGGCCTGGTGTTGGGCGAGAGCATCACGCGCAACACCAGCATGGCCAACCTGGCCGCCGTGTCCAAACGCTGGGTGATGAACGAACTGGCCGAGACCAAAGTGGCCGTCGACTACCAGGCGCGCCTGCGCATTCGCACCCCGGATGTATTGCAGTCGGTGGACAAGCTCTCGGGTGGTAACCAGCAGAAGGTCGTGCTGGGCAAGTGGCTGTTTTCCGATCCCAAGGTGTTGATTCTCGACGAGCCCACCCGCGGCATCGATGTGGGGGCCAAGTACGAGATTTACGGCGTGGTCAATCAAGTCGTCAGCGAGGGCAGGGGGGTCGTGATGATCTCCTCGGAGATGCCCGAGCTGCTGGGGACCTGTGACCGGATTTATGTGATGAACGAAGGGCGCTTTGTCGGCGAGTTTCCGATCGCACAGGCATCGCAGGAAAAAATCATGCACGCAATCATGAAAAATGAGGTGATCCAGTGAGCGAAGTCAGCGTACCTCTCACATCCAAACCAACGGCGCTCACGTCAATCAAGCGTGGCGCTCGGGAATACGGTCTTCTGGCCTCGTTGATCGTCATCATGGTGTTCTTCCAGGTGGCCACCGGCGGGGCGCTGATGCAGCCGCTCAACCTGACCAACCTGTTGTTGCAGAACAGCTACATCGTGGTCATGGCGCTGGGCATGTTGATGGTGATCGTCTGCGGTCACATCGATCTGTCGGTCGGTTCGGTGGTCGGCGTGATCGGAGCGATTGCTGCCGTGCTGATGGTCCAGTATCGAATGGACTTCTTCACCGTCACGATCATCTGCCTGGCCACCGGCGCGCTGATTGGCGCGGCGCAGGGCTATTGGGTCGCGGTCTGGGGCATGCCGTCATTCATCGTCACCCTGGCGGGCATGCTGATCTTTCGTGGCGCGACCATCGCGATCTCCCAGGGGCAGTCGATCGGTCCGTTCCCACCGGCCTTTTCAGCGATCAGCTCGGGCTTCATCCCCGACATCTTCGCCCATGAACACCTGCGCATTACCTCCCTGCTGGTGGGCATCGCCGTCGCCGCCGCGTTCTGGGTCGTCGAATACCGTAGTCGCAGACGCACGCACAAGAGCGGCGGCAACGTCGCCCCCATGGCCCTGTTCGCGCTGAAAAATGGCGTGATCACGGCGCTCATCGTGTACTTCTGCTACCTGCTCTCGACGTATCGCGGCATCCCCACGGTGCTGGTGATCATGAGTGTGTTGATCGGCGTGTACACCTTCATCATGAACCGTACCGTGATCGGTCGCTGGATCTACGCCGTGGGCGGCAATCTGAAAGCCGCCAAGTTGTCCGGGATCAACACGTCGCGGGTGACCTTCTTTGCCTTCGTCAACATGGGCGTGCTTGCAGCAGTGGCGGGTCTGATTTTCGTTGCCCGCCTCAACAGTGCTACACCACGCGGGGGCTCCGGCTTCGAACTGGATGTGATCGCGGCGGTGTTCATCGGCGGCGCCTCGGCGTCTGGCGGGGTTGGCAAGGTCGTCGGCGTGGTGATCGGCGCCTTCATCATGGGTGTACTCAACAACGGCATGTCGATCATGGGCATCGGTATCGACTATCAGCAGATGATCAAGGGCGCCGTGTTGCTGGCGGCGGTATTTGTGGATGTTTATCAGAAGAGCAAGGTTTGATATGGCAGGCATGACCGACACGGCGGGGAGTTCGCGATGATCAAGCACATCGTGATGTGGAAGGTGGAGGGCAAGACGGCCGAGGAACACAAGCAGGCCTGCCTGTTCCTCAAGGAGCGTTTCGAAGGACTTGCCGGGCTGATCCCCGGACTTCTGAAAATCGAGGTGGGTGTGGATTTCAGTCGTATCGACTATGCGTGCGATGTGGTGCTCTACAGTGAATTCGCTTCCCGGGAAGCCCTGGAAGCCTACGCCTCCCATCCCGAGCATCTGCGGGTGAAAGGGGAGTTGGGGAACTCACGTATCGCGCGGCATCAGGTTGATTACCGGACTTCGTAGGGTTCGTGGTTGCGTCAGCCGAGTGCGGATGGACGCAGGCAACCGATAGCCATGGCAACCAGGCTGTCGAGTAAGGCCGGATCTTCCAGCTGTGCCGGCATATCCTCCAATACCGAGCGGATGACACTGCGCAGTCCCTGCCCAAGCAAATAAGCCGACAGGGCGGGGTGCTGCGTGGTGATCTCATGTTCGTACAGATGCAGGAGCGGCAGCCAGGTCGCTTCGATGAATTCACCTGTCGTGCGGTAAGGGCCGCGCCACATTCCCAGGTGAAGGGCGCAGTGGTAACGCAAGTGAAAGGCCTTGTTCAATTTGAACAGGCGTGTTTCGACACGAATGATGTTGGCCAGGATCTCGCGCAGTGCTGATTTTAAGGGCACGCCCACCAGCCGTTCGCGCACCCTCAGCAGCTCCTCCGATTCCTCGTCGAGAACACGCTCGTAGAGCAGGGCGACGATCGCGTCCTTGTTGGGGAAATATTGGTAGATCGAGCCAACGGCAACTCCAGATACTTCCGCGATGCGGGCGACGGTCAGCGCCTGCTCGCCGGCCTCGTCCAGAATCCGCAGGCACGCCTGCTCCACGGCATCGACCAGGGCGCGAGAGCGTGACTGGGTCGGACGTTTGCGTAACGCGGGAAGCTGCTCCGGCGAAGACTGTGGGGCCATCCTGGTTTCAACGCCTTTCTTGTTCATGGGAATCCGAGTGGTGTATTTCTCGCGGTCCTAAAAATTAAATATTTATCAATTAAATCAATTAGTTGGTTGAGTTTTTAGGCGCTTCTGGAATGCGAATATTCGAGCTTTCGCGACCTGAGTATGATCGTTTTCGTCGATCAGACATCGTCCAAACGCGTAGTGATGCGCCTTGTTCAAACCCTACCGGGAGATTGCCCATGTCTTCATCTTTCACCGTCCGGCCCCTTGGCCCCAGCCTGGGTGCCGAAGTGCTTGAGCTGGATCCGGCTTCAGTCGTTTTGCCAGAAACGCTGGCGGCGCTCGAGGCCGCACTCATCAAACATGAAGCCTTGGTACTGCACGTCCCGGGGCTTAAACCCGAGCAACATCTGGCGATTGCGCGGTATTTCGGTGAGCCGGAGGTACACACCTTCTACCCTAACCTGGGTGAGGGCTTTGAGCAGATCACCGTGATCGACTCCAAGTTGGGCGATCGAGCGGATATGTGGCACCACGACGAGAGCTTCCTGCCCAGCCCGCCGATTGTCACCATGACTCACGCGCAGATCCTGCCGCCCTGTGGCGGCGACACCTGCTGGATCAGCATGACCACGGCCTACGACGCGCTGTCCGAGCGCATGAAGCACTACCTCGAAGGCCTCAGCGCCTGGCACGACATGAACGGCCCCATGACGACCGCGCTGCGGCAGAACGTGGTCACGCACGAGCGCTATGTCGAGGTCGTCAAGGCCAACCGGCGGCACCTGCATCCGCTGGTCATTCAACACCCGCAGACAGGTCGCAAGGCGCTGTACCTGAGCCCCACCTACACCACCCACATCGACGGCCTGGCGGTCCCCGAGGGCGACGCCATCCTTGCCTACCTGCATGCGCATTGCCAACACGTGCAATTCGGTTTCCGCCATCGCTGGCGCGTCGGCGACATGGTGCTCTGGGACAACCGCAGCGTGCTCCACAACGCCATCCTGGACTATCAACCGCACCAACGGCGCATGCAGCGCACCTCGGTATTCGCTCGCGGGTCTTTCCACGGGTAATTCATTGCCAGTCGCTCAAGAGGAAACAGTCATGTTGATGGATACGCTGAACAAGGATTTGCTGGCCCGCTACGCGCCCAAGCCAGGTCGCCATGCGCTGCTGCCCCCGTTGTCACCCCAGCAGAGCGTGGCGTTGCTGTGTCGGGTGTTGTATCGCGAAGGCTATAACGACCACATCGCCGGCCACATCACCGTTCGCCAGGACGACGGCACCTACCTGGCCAACCCCTGGGAACTGACCTGGGGTGAAGTGACCGCCTCGGATATCGTGCGCCTTGACCAGCAAGGCAAGGTGATCGAAGGGCAGTGGAACATCACCCCGGCCATCAACCTGCACATTGATGTGCACACTGCCCGGCATGATGTCGGCGTAGTGATCCACAACCATCCGCAGTGGGGATCGGTGTGGTCGGCAGCCGGGCGTGTTCCACCGATCTATGACCAGACGTCCGCTCTTGTCGACACGGACCCGGTGCTCTATGACGAGTATCAGGGCACCGTCGAAGACACCGAGCGAGGCCGCGCCGTCGTGGACGCGCTCGGTGCGCAAAAATGGGCGTTGCTCGCCAACCACGGCGTGCTGGTGGTGGCCAACGGCATTCGCCAGGCACATTTGCGCGCCATCACCCTGGAGTGGCGCAGCCGCCTGGCCTGGCATGTCGAAGCGCTCGGCGGTGGCGCACCCTTGCCCGCCAGCGTCGCGCTCGCCACCGGAGCGCGCACCGATGCCAATGGCTTTCCATTCCTTTGGGAAGCCATGGCTCGCGAGGAAATCCGGCGCGATCCAGGCGTTCTCGACTAAGCCTCCCCCACCAGGCGCGGCGGCACGGCAGACGTCCATGCCGCCGGTACTTCGAACCTTGCCGAGACAGGACCACGCGATGAAGCCCACTGTGTTACTGCTTTCCCGCTTGCCCGACAGTTTCATCATCCGCCTGCGCGAGCACTTCGACTGCCACGCCTATTCGCATCTCGACGAAACGCGGATCACGGAGCTGGCTCCCACCGTGCGAGGCATTGTTGCAACGGCCGAATCCCGCGTGCCCCGTGCATTGATCGCCCGATTGCCAGCGCTCGTAATCATCTCGGTGCTGGGTGTCGGTTACGACGGAATCGATCTTGAAGCCGCGCGTGAACACAACGTCTGTGTCACCCATACCCCTCGACTGTCCACCGACGACATTGCAGATTTCGCCATCGCGCTATTGCTGTGTGCCGCCCGCCAGGTTCTGAACGCCGACCGGTTTATACGACGAGGTGAATGGCCAGCCGGCCGCTATCCGATGACGGCGCGGGTGTTCGGCGGGCGAATCGGCATCGTCGGTTTGGGCCGCATTGGCAGGGCAGTGGCGTTACGGGCCCAGGCGTTCGGTATGAGCATTGCCTATACGGGACGCACGCCAAAGTCTGACGTGCCCTATCGCTGGTGCAGCGATGTGCAGGCACTGGCAGCGAGTGTCGATTATCTGGTGGTGTGCGCGAGCGGTGGCGCCGAGACTCACGGCATGATCAACGCGGCCGTGCTGGCAGCGCTTGGCCCCAGCGGTGTATTGATCAATATCGCGCGCGGCTCCATCGTCGACGAACAGGCCCTTGTCGAGGCCTTGCGCGAACGCAGGATTCTCGCGGCGGGGCTCGATGTGTTTTGCGATGAGCCGCACGTTTCCCGGGCTTTGCTGGAGTTGCCCAATGTGGTGCTGACACCGCATATGGCCAGTACTACTGATGCGACAGTCCAGGCAATGCTGGATCTGACGTTTGATAATCTGGCGAGGCATTTCGCGGGGGAGGCTGTTCTGACTCAAGTGAACCGGCACTGCGACCTGCAGACGTTGCAGTGAAGGAGACTCCAGCGGGCCCTCCAGTATCTCAGTGCACTTGAGCCCGATACAAAAAGGGCGGGGTGTCAAATGACGTATATCCCCCACATTTACAGGTCTGTGTTTGGATTTGCTTTGCGCAATAACTGATCGTGAGGCCTGAACCCTTGCATCAGCAGTTGTGGCAGTACCTCACTTGCTCGCCCTCCTAACCAAAACTCCCGCGCGCTTCGGACACACTTGGCGTCTGGATTGATATGTACCACGGTAGCCCCCGCCCGCCAGGCAATGTCTGGTATTTGTGCTGCGGGCTCGACGACTCCCGATGTTCCGACAGATAGGAGTACGTCGCAGTCTTTCGCAGCGGCAAAAGCCTGCGCGAGAGCCTGGGTAGGGAGGCTTTCTCCAAACCACACTACGCCAGGGCGTAGCTTGCCACCGCAATGACTGCATCGCGGCGGCTCCAAG
Organism: Pseudomonas sp. GM78; assembly: GCF_000282475.1. GTDB lineage: Bacteria > Pseudomonadota > Gammaproteobacteria > Pseudomonadales > Pseudomonadaceae > Aquipseudomonas. The sequence goes on along the minus strand of NZ_AKJF01000199.1, from coordinate 17,510 downwards.
TGCCGACCCTCTATTGGCTCATCAGGCGGCGGCATAGGGTCGATAGCGAACCTGGCGCAGGCAAAACAACGTGGCTTGTTTAAACTCCCGTGCAGATGGATGACCCCAATACTGCCGGCGCGCTCATGCAGGTCATCTACGTTCTGTGTGACCAGTGTCAGCTTTGGCACCATGGCGGATAGTTCAGCAATTGCCCGATGCGCCAGATTGGGTTGCGCGTTGTACACCTGCATCCGCCGCCACTCATACCAGCCCCATACGAATGTCGGATCTCGTCTAAAGGCTTCACGTGTAGCCAGGGCAGCGGGGTCGAAGCGTGCCCACAATCCAACCAGCGCATCACGGAACGTTGGAATGCCGCTTTCCGCAGAAACTCCAGCTCCGGTAAACACAAGGACATGCTTGGCGTTTTGTAGTGCATCGAGCAAGCCCTGATCAATCTCCACGGGAGGCACCTCAGTTTTTTCTTCTTACCAATGCGATATAGATAGCCGACTGTCCATTCGCCGGGTCGATGTAGTTTGCCGTGGCCATGTCGCAGAGATGCACGGGTTCTAATGCCAGCTCCAGTTTTGGCGCGCCTTCATACCATTCTTCGTCGTCTTGCAGTGCATGTTCAAAGGCCTGAAGCATTTCCTGGCAATCCTTGAACTGACGATTCAGCGCGTACCCGCCGGCTTGATCTTCGTAGAAGCGATGGAATACCAGAAGGACCACACCCCACCGTATGACCTGGTCATTCGATTCGGTATTAGGTATTACCTTTTGCAGGTCACGGCGGATTTCCCATATTTTCTGATAGGCATTTTTATTATTGTGGACGACTTTGAACTCCACGGAATGGGGTGGCTGTTCTCCTGTCTGATCTTCGATCCACAAATCCACTTTCTTGCGCTCGGCAGCGATCAGCCAGCGGGGCACATTGTGACGATCATCCAGAGGTTCGCCCAGTCCAAACCGGGCACGATTGACGTCCAGTAGCGCAGCAGCTTCCAGGCTCAACCAATGCTCAGGGGCTACTGTGACCGCAATGGACATCAGCATGCGTCGGCGCTCTTCCTGCTGGAGATGCGTAATCAAGAAATCAAAAAATGAAGGTACGAAGGACATGAGTGGTGTCTGCTCTCGAAGGGTTACGTGGTGACAGCAATGATATAATGGCCATTTGCTATAGTGCAGAGGTACTGACCGGATGGCCAGTAGAAGTGAAATTTTTGGTTTTAAGTTCGAGTCACAAGATTTCAAAATCTACAGTTATGCCGATGAGGCTGGCTTGCTTTCTCATGCAACCATTCAGGAAGTCGATCGCGCCCGTTTTGCGTTTCTTGTCAATGCCCCGCTGGATGTCTCGATGCAGGTTACCGGCCAGTTCTCGTACGTGTTTTATCTAGATGCGGAACCTGTTGAGCGAAAGTTCTTGCCTCAAAACTATCAACTGGTTTACTCGGATCAGCCGTGTGGGCGCTCGTTCGACCGGTGGATCGAGACAGTTATCCGTTATTTGTGCGCCTGCTTCTGTTGCAATGCCATTCCGGCGTTCGATGCGCATGAAATAGCAAGTGTCCTACTGGAAGCGCGGCAACACCGATTGCATTTCAATGTAGTGCCCTTTGATGCCCTCTCCACTCTTGATGGTGAGCCGGTCTTCAATCGATTGTTGGCAGTCGTTTTCTCCTCGCCCGATTGGGGCTACGGCGATGTTTTCGATAAGCTGGAATTATGCGAGTGTCTCGGGCACTGGGTTGTTGGAGGTGGGGCTTTCCATCCGTACGATGAGCGTTTGGTAATGCTGCTAGGTGATCCAGCCTGCTGTGACCAACCCAGTAATGCGATAAAAGCCGAACTGGGTCCCGGAGATCTGCCGGCCATTTATGAATGACAATGGGGCATTACAACCGGTAAAGCTTAGGGCCGCCTTGGGAAAGGGAGAGTCACTTGTCACCGGCTGCTTCCAGCCGAATGCCGCCTTTCACGATGGGCGGCAAACGACCAAAGCCGGCACTCATGAATACTTCACGACGTGAAGCAGCCAATCATGGTTGGCAGGAACAAGATATCTGCCTGTGGCAGTGTCTATAAAGTTGTGGGTCGCTTCAGCCAGTCCCGCTAACGCCAACAACATCCATTGAGGAAAAGCAAAAGTGCCTGCCCATTAAAACAAGGCCATCGCTAATAAACTTTTTTCAATTTCATTTGCGAGCCTCAGAATGGTTTCCTCATCACCAAATTTGCCAACGATTTGCATCCCGATGGGAAGGCCGCCCTCCATGATCCCAACGGGGATGTTGATGGCTGGCTGGCCGGTCAAGTTGAACACTTCAGTGAAGGGAGAGAATGCGTAGGCGTTTTTATACCACTCGTCCAGATGCCTTTCCCCGGTTGTGACAAAGCCACCAATCAACGGTGGTGCCAGCGCCACTGTCGGCGTGATGAGAACATCGATATCGGCGAAGCGATCGACCATGTCGTGGCTTACTTTGTTCTGGGCGGCACGTGCATGGTGCACATCCAGTGCCGTTCTGCGACGCGAACTTTTGTAAAACTCATAGGTAATCCATTCGACATCTTTTTCAGAGATTGGATAACCGCGAGCTTGGGCCTTGTGCTCCATCAAGGCCTCGATTTCCATCTGCCAGAATAATGCGGCGGCTGCCCCGGCGCGGCTCATGTCCGGCCAATTGAAGGGACGTAATTCATGGCCGTCTTTGCTTAAAAAATCCACGGCATTCAATAGGGCTTTGTGGATGGACTCATCAATACTCGAACCATCTGGACGGGCACAGGCAAAGGCGATTTTCAGTCGTGGCGACTTCGTCTTCAGGCATTCGAGCCAGGAGGGCGGGGCGGGGGGAGCCGCATAGGGCGCGCCGGGTTCATAGCCAGACAGGACATCCAGCAGCAATGCGCTATCGCGCACGGTCCTGGTCAGTACATGCTCGCAATCCAGGCCACCCACAAACTCGCCGACATGCGGGCCCACAGGGTTGCGTCCCCGACTTGGCTTGAGTCCAACCACACCACAAACGGCAGCCGGAACCCTGATCGACCCGCCACAGTCGGTGCCATGCGCAACGGGCACCATGCCTGCGCCCACGGCACAGGCCGAGCCTCCGCTTGATCCACCAGAGGCGTACCGCGGGTTCCTGGGGTTTCGGCAAGGGCCTTGCCATTGCGGCTCTGTGACAAAATCTCCGGCAAACTCGGGCGTCTTGGTTTTCCCGAGAATGATTGCCCCGGCCTTGCGCAACCGGCTGACAAACTCACTGTCGACCTGAGCGGGTGCGGCATCTTCGTACAATCGCGAACCGTGCCGGGTTGCAAAGCCTTTTACATCGATGTTGGTGTCCTTGATCAGGATAGGTACACCTGAGAGTGCTCCTGCCTTGGGATCCAGCGCCGCACGTTGCGCGCCTTCGATATCGATTGCAACGACTGCGCCCAGGGCCGGGTCCTGGATTTCAATTTCCCTGGCGGCCAGGTTGACCAACTCCAGCGCAGTGACTTCACCGGACTTCAACCCTTGAACAAGGCCCACGGCATCAAGACTTTTATACTCTTCAGGTGTCATTTCTACGCCTCCAGATCATAACCAAGTGCATTGTTGAGGAACTCGTAAGCCAGGCGACGCGAGTCATCGATCGTGTCCGGGTTGCAATCGACCGCAGCCCGCAACCATAAGCCGTCGATGAAGATCGCGATCATCTGCGCCCGGGAATTGGCTGTGGCCTTGTCCATGCTTTTTGCCAAGGCATGGAACAGTAAGGAGTGGCTCCTGCGCGCCACGATGTTCTGTACCCGCTGCAATTTCGGGGACTGCGGTACCTGGGCCCAGAAGGCGAGCCAGGCCGCGACATTGTCGTGCGTCAGGTTCAAGGCACTGACGTTGCCGTCCACGAACGCGAGAACACGCTCAGCGGGTGTCGTGGACAGGCGCAGGCGCGCAAAGATCTCGGCGTTGATGCGTTTGTTCAGCTCTCTCAAGGTGGCTTCGAGCAACGCATTCTTGTCCGAGAAATAGTGGTGGACGATGCCGTTGGCCAACCCCGCGCGGGCGCTCACCTGGGCCATGCTCGTCCCCGCCATGCCTTGCTCGCCAATGAGGGCGAGCGTTGCCTCGACGAGCTGCTTTCTTCTGATTTCCTGCATTCCGACCTTTGGCATGGGCTTCTCTTTTTTTCATTGGACACTCAATGAAAAAAAAGTTATCACTAGGTTCTCCTAAAAACAAGAGCAAGAGATCGCAAGGGGATCCGGTATGAAAAGCAGTGCTATCGGTTGTGCCGTGCTGTTGATGACATTCCAGGGGATTGCCGGCGCCGCGGAGCCGGCGGCGTGTCGTGCGCCTCAGTTCGCAGAGGTGGGATGGACCGACATCACGTTGACGACGTCCTTGACCACCGCCGTATTGGAAGGACTGGGCTACACCCCGAAAGTCATCACGCTATCGACCGGAATCGCCTACAAGGCGATGGAAGGCAAGAGCATCGACGTGTTCCTCGGAACATGGGATCCCGCGTTGATCGAGGCGGCCCAGCCTTACTACGACAACAAGTCGATTCAGACCGTGCGAGTGAACCTCACCGGCGCCAAATTCACCTTGGCGGTTCCGCGATACGTCTATGAGCAAGGTGTCAAAAGCTATGCAGACCTGGACACTTACAAGGCAAAGTTTGGCGGGAAAATCTATGGCGTAGAACCGGGTGGCAACAAACCGATCCAGAACCTCATCGCCGATAACGCTTATAACCTGGGGAGCTGGAGCCTGGTTGAGTCCAGTGAGAAGGGCATGCTGACCCAGGTCGGCAGGCAGATCAGAAAGAACGACTGGATCGTGTTTCTGGGCTGGGCGCCTCACCCCATGAACAAGAATATCGAACTGGAATATTTGTCAGGCGGTGACAAGTACTACGGAGCAAATTACGGCGCATCGTCGGTGCGCACCGACGTGCGTACGGGATACCTGGACGAATGCCCTAACGTGGGCCAGCTTCTCAAGAACCTGGAGTTTTCCATCGATGCCGAAAACACCATGATGGATTACGTGATCAATGGCGGCCTTGACCCACGCTCTGCGGTAAAAAAATGGCTGGGTGATCATCCCGAATGGCTGGATAAAACATTGCTCGATGTTCAAACAGTGGAAGGTCAACCCGGGCTCGCGGCGGTGAAGTCTTATATGGAGACTGCGTCCAGATAGACGACACTTCTCTGGCTTTGGCCGACTACCGGACAAAGTGAGAAAACCCATCCTGGTCTGGCGGGTTCAGGGGGCGCAACGATGGTTGCCGCCCCCTAAGGCCTGCTGTCAGACCCAACCCTGTTATTGCTTGAGCTGCCAGGCTGTAGAGCCAGCCGCCGCCTTGAACCTGGCGCGGTTTTCCGGGGTGGCCGGTGGTTCCGAGTCGCCAAAAATGGCTTTGAGCCAGTGGCCATCGGTAGGGTTCGGAAAGATAATGAACTTGCGGCCAAACTGCTCCTTGTCTTCGGTCATTAGGCCATTGCGTTGTTTAACGTCAGCGACGTAGTACTTGCGTTTGAAGTCGTTGAGGTTGTCACCCAGCATCACCACCACATCGTAATCCTTGGCGATCTCTGATTGGCGTGGCTCCTTGTTGGAGCTTTCCCGATAAACCGTCAGATGCTTTTCATCGGCAAACGGAAGATTGCTTTTGCGAAGATTCGCCAAGGCGTATTCAAAGGTTTTTTCGCCCTGGTCACGGCTGGTGACGTAGAAAACCTCAACCCCCTTCGATTGCGCATAGCTCAGGAAATCCACCGCGCCAGGTGTAGCAACCGGGCCATTCTCAGCCACCCATTTATCCCAGGCAGCGTCGTCGAAAAACTCCTTATCGGCGTTGATCATGTAGCCCCAGTAGCTATTGCTACTCAGGACGGTGTCGTCGACATCGCTGATGATAGCCAAAGGTCGATCACCCGCTTTGTGGGCCTGGAGCGCTCGATCCAGTTGCATTCTTGCTACGTTGAACCCTTGATAATAAAGCGCTTCAAACTCGGCTGCGGTTTGCTTCCAGGCGACGGCAGCCGTTAAAAGATTTGAAGGTGGGCTGGCGACTTCCTCGGCAAAGGTGGGAGTCCCATGAAGCATCAGCAGAGAGAGGAGCAAGGGGGATAGCAGGTTTTTGTTTGTTTTTATTTTCACATTCGAGTCCTTGGAACGCGGATTGAGCAACTGCGGAAAATGCTGCCAAGGTGTTCTATATCAGCCCGTGTTGGAGCTCAATGCGGGTGTCGCATTTCTGGACTATTCAGGCGTAATTCCCGAATGATCTTGCAGAATTCAGGGTCATCCAGGTACGCCACATTGAGACGGGTCCAGGGCACTACCTTTTTCGGCTGAGTCGAAAAAATCGCCCCTGGCGCCAGCATCACACCTTGGGCCAGGCAGAGCCGAGTCAGGACATTGGCGTCCTCGATATGCGGAAAACGTGCCCATAGGTACAGGCTTTGTTCTGGACGGCAAAAAACCTCGGCTCCCAGTTCGTCCAGCAACGCCAGGCCACGGGCAGTGGCTTGGCGCAAGCGATCCTGCAGGCGCGACAAGTGCCGAAGAAACTGGCCTTCTCCGAGGATCACGTCGATGGTCCGCTCACTGTATTCGGCTCCGCTGTTATGCAGGATCATCTTGATATCGGCCAATTCTTCGACCCGTTGCTTGCTGCCGGCGATAAACCCCACCCGCAGTGCTGCCGACACTGATTTGGAAAAGCTGCCCAGGTACAGCGTACGGTTGAGTTGGTCGAGGGCCGACAGTTTGATGGCCGAACTGGGCTTGAAGTCGGCCATGGCATCGTTTTCCACCAGCAGCAGGTCATAGGTCTCGGCGATCCTTAGCAGCTGGTGCGCTTTGGCAGGTGACAGGTCCGATCCCGTGGGGTTATGGCCGATGGATTGGAAGAAGAACAACTTGGGTCGGTGGGCCTTGAGCAACTGTTCCAATGCCTCCAGGTTCGGCCCGTCGGGCTCACGAGGCACACCCAGCATATTCGCGCCCTGAAGTTGGAGTTTGCCGAACAGCGGGTAGTAACCAGGGTCTTCCACCAATACCGCATCGCCCGGATTGATATAGCGTCGGATGATCAGGTCCATGGCATGGTTGGCCCCCAGGGTCGTGACCAGTTGGCGAGGTGCGACCTTGATGTTGTAGTCCGCCAGCTTTTGTACCAGCCGTGCCCGCAGCCCGGCGTTGCCCAGGCGCGTGCCGTAGCGAAACAAGGTGGTGACCCCGGCCCGTACCACCTGCCGATGGAACTTGTCGAGGCGCATGTCCATCAGCCATTCAACTGGCGGAAAGCCTTCCCCCAACGGTGAATGCCCAGGGTCGCGCAGGAACTGCTGGCGCATCATCCAGATAGTGTCCAGCGCCCGGTTGTAGGGCAGGCTGTCGTCTTCTTCACTGGTGTGCGCCACGCGCTTGATAACAAAAAAGCCCTGGCCGTGACGGGCTTCCACCAGCCCTTCGGCGGCCAGGTGCTCGTAGGCGGTGATCACGGTGTTTTTCGAATGACCGTGCAGGCGCATGTATTCACGTAGCGAGGGCAGCTTCTCGCCGGCCTTCAGCGCGCCGTCGATGATTTGCTGGGCAATGGCACTGGCAACCTGTTGCGCGAGGGTCTGGCGCGCCATGGTAAATGTCCTTGTGGGCTTCTTGTAATGGGTACAGTCGCTTAACTGTCCGACAAAACTGTACCTTCTTTCAAGGATACAGATGAGGCAATTTGGCGTCATCCAATAACAAATGACTCCCAGAGGAGCCCTCGATGCCTATCGATTCCCGCTTGCCCAACTTTCGTAGCCTCTCTCCCGGCCAGCGTCTTGAACACCTCCAGCAACTGTTGGGCCTCAGCGCCGAAGACAGCGACCTGCTGCGCGATGCCGGCGCACTGGCGCTGGAAATTGCCGATGGCATGATCGAGAACGTGATCGGCACCTTCGAACTGCCCTACGCCGTGGCCAGTAACTTCCAGATCAACGGCCGCGACGTAGTGATTCCGCTGGTGGTGGAAGAGCCCTCAGTGGTCGCTGCCGCTTCATTCATGGCCAAGTTGACCCGGCACGCCGGGGGCTTCCAGACTTCCAGCAGTGCACCGCTGATGCGTGCGCAAGTGCAAATCGTCGGCGTCAGTGACCCCTTCAATGCACGCCTGAGCCTGTTGCGTCACAAGGAACAAATCATCGCCCAGGCCAACAGCAAGGACCAATTGCTGATCAAGCTGGGCGGCGGCTGCCGAGATATTGAGGTGCACACCTTTGCCGATAGCCCGCGCGGGCCGATGCTGGTGGCTCACCTGATTGTCGATGTCCGCGATGCCATGGGTGCCAACACCGTCAACACCATGGCCGAGGCCGTGGCGCCGCTGATGGAAAGCCTTACGGGTGGCAAGGTGCGCTTGCGCATTCTGTCCAACCTGGCGGACCTGCGTCTGGCACGGGCGCAACTGCGTATCGCCCCGGAGCACTTGGCCACCGCCGAGTACAGCGGTGAAGAGGTGATTGAGGGGATCATCGACGCCTACACCTTTGCGGTTATCGACCCGTACCGCGCGGCGACCCATAACAAGGGGATCATGAACGGCATCGATCCGCTGGTGGTTGCCACCGGCAATGACTGGCGCGCCGTCGAGGCAGGCGCCCATGCTTACGCCTGCCGTAACGGTCACTATGGTTCGCTCACCACCTGGGAAAAGGACAGCGCCGGGCACCTGGTCGGCACCCTTGAGATGCCGATGCCATTGGGGCTGGTGGGCGGGGCGACCAAGACCCATCCACTGGCGCAATTGTCGCTGCGCATTCTCGGCGTGAAAACCGCCCAGGAGTTGGGGGAAATCGCGGTTGCCGTGGGCTTGGCGCAAAACCTCGGAGCGCTGAGGGCGTTGGCCACCGAAGGCATTCAGCGCGGGCATATGGCGCTGCATGCACGCAATGTGGCGCTGTCGGCGGGGGCTCGTGGCGAAGAGCTGGATTGGCTGGTCAAACGCATGGTCGAGAGCCACGACGTGCGCGCCGATCGAGCCCAGGCCTTGCTGCTTGAAAAGCGCGGGCTATAAGCGTGGACGCCGTGCGATTGGTGGAGGTGGGGCCACGCGATGGTTTGCAGAATGAGGCCCGCAATCTGTCGGTAGACACGCGGGTGGCGCTGGTGGAGGGGTTGGTTGCGGCTGGCTTGCGCACCATCGAGGCCGGTGCTTTTGTCTCGTCGCGCTGGGTGCCACAGATGGCGGGCACCGATCAGGTGCTGCGCCGACTCGGGCAGCGACCCGGGGTGGCATACACCGCCCTGGTGCCCAACCTTCAAGGCCTGGAGGCAGCGCTGGCAGTTGGTTGTCGGGAGGTGGCGGTGTTCGCAGCGGCCTCGGAAGCGTTTTCCCATAAGAATATCAATTGCTCGATTGACGAAAGCCTGGAGCGCTTCCGTCCAGTATTGGTCAAGGCGCGAGAGGCGGGCGTCGCGGTGCGGGGCTATGTGTCCTGCGTACTCGGCTGCCCCTTCAGTGGTGATGTTAGCGTCAGCCAAGCGGCGCGGGTGGCATCGGCACTGTATGAAATGGGCTGTTATGAAATCAGCCTCGGCGACACCATAGGCGTCGGCACGCCGCGAGCAACGGCCCGGCTGATAGCCGCCTGTGTCAAAGAAGTACCGATCGGTGCTCTGGCCGGGCATTTCCATGACACCTACGGCATGGCCGTGGCGAACGTTCAAGCCGCGCTGGAGGCTGGGGTCAGGGTATTCGACAGTTCGGTCTCGGGACTGGGTGGCTGTCCTTATTCACCGGGTGCCACCGGAAACGTGGCGACCGAAGAATTGGTGTACTTGCTGGAGCGCCAAGGTATGGACACCGGTGTCGACCTTGAGCAACTGATCGAGGTGGGCGTGTTTATCGATAGTCAGTTGCAGCGCACCGGTGGATCGCGCGTGGCCAAGGCGATGCTCGCCCGCCATGCGCTGATCAGGCCTCGCATGGCCTGATGCCTTACCCGGCCAGCGCCAATTGCGTTACTGGTCAAGCTTTTCAAGCCTCGATAAAAACAACAAGCCCGCAAGGGCCGGAGGGCACTATGAAGCAATCTCTTTCACCGCCTGGAAAGCAAAACCTCTACGAGGTATGGGGCGACACCATCGATGGCCGAGACTTGGCAGTCTCCATCTGCATCGGTGCGGTGGTTAGCCTGGGTGCTTACTTCACCGCGCTCCACCTGCTGCATCCCATCGTCGAGTCTGCGCAGATGGCCAAGACTTACGCCATGTTGGTGGGCGTGCTCGGTTGCCTGGCAGCCGGCGTGATCAGTGCCAAATTGTTTGCACCCAAACGCGATGTGCAGGAGCACGCCGCCGATCCGGCTTTTCGCGAGCAAGTTGTGGCAGACCTGCTCAAGGAGTACGGCAGCCTCGGTCGGCTTGAAGGCCTGTCTGCCGAAGTGATCGCAGAACTGCGTGAGTTGGGACTTTATGATTTGTTCCGCGAAGCCCAGGCCCGCGAAGAAAATCTGCATCCGGTGGCTGCGCCAGACATTGATGCAACCTCCAGCCTGAGCGGAGGGCGCGGATGATGGAAATGCTCATGCATGAAATCATGATGGCGTTTGCCCTGGGGTTGCTGGGCGCCGTGGTGTTTTCCGCGATCGGCCTGGTCTCGGGCACAGACGAAACCTCGACCCTTGCCCCGCTGACGATGCTGGTGGTATTGCTTGGCGCGCCGCCTGCCGGGGTGTTGACCTTCTTCCTCGCCGGTGCGGTGGCCAAGCATATGACCCACGCGGTGCCCACGGCCTTGTTGGGGATCCCCGGTGATACGGTGGCCACCGCCTTGCTGGGCGACGCCAACTACTTGCGCAAACTCGGCGTACCGCATATCGCCCTGCGCAAAATGATCACCGGCGGCGCGGTGGCAGCGTTGATCGCGGTGCCACTGTCGGTTCTGTTTGCGGTATTGCTGGCGCCGTTTGGTGGGGTGATCAAGCAGTTTGCGCCCTGGGTGTTCCTCTGCGCCGCACTCGCCATTGCCTACTTCTCTGCAGGTCGCTGGGCCTCCGTGCTGGCGCTGGTGCCATTTGTAGTGGTGATCGTCGCGTTGCAAGCCTTGACCGGCCACTACGGGGTGAAATTGTCGGTGAGTTACTTCCTCGGCATCGCCGTGGCGCCCCTGATTGCTTCGCTGTTTTCCCTGTTGGCACCGGCCGAGCGCGAGCGCATGCGCCGCAGTGAATACCGGGTGTTCTCCCTGGCGCCGGACCTCAAGAGTTGGAAAGGTTACTTTCCCAACCCGCTCAAGGTCATCAACCCGCGCCAGATGAAGGTCACGGCCATGGCGGCCAGTGTGTCGAGCGCGACCTTCGTGTTCAGCCCGGTGGCAATGACCGTGATCATGGGGGAAGTGATCGGTGCGCGAATCAAGCAGGCATATGACCGCCTGACAACGGTCATCACCGCCCGAAACGGTGTCACTGAGTCGACCTACATCGCCGAAACGCTGATCCCGCTGATCGCCTTCGGTCTGCCCTTGAGTCCGGTGGCTGCCGGCCCTGCCGCGCCGCTGTTCAACGCACCACCACGCTTCTGGGTGGACAACGCCACTGGCGAAGTCAACAACCTGCACAATCTGCTCAGCACCTGGGATTTTCTTGGCTATGGAATGCTCGCGGTGATCGTGGCAATTCTCGTGGCCTACCCGTTCACCATGAACTTCGCCCACGGCGCCGCGGCTTTCGTGGTGCGCAAGATCAGCCATGAAGCGGTGATCGCGACCTTTATCGGACTGGTGCTGGTGATTGGCATTTGGGAGGGCGGTTTGTTGGGATTGTTGGTGATTGTCACGGTGGGCTTGCTCGGCGGTTTCCTCGCGCGCTTCCTGGGTTTCAACACCGGTGTGCAGTTCATGGGGCACTACACGGCGGTCCTCAGCGTTCCGGCGATCATTGCGCTCGTGGGGTAGTTCAGCCCACAGCGCACCTTAAACATCCAAGACGTTTCCCCTCGGCAGATAGTTGTTTTCTCTGCGACGGGAGACTGTTGCCTGTAAAAAAGGAATAACAACAATGAAAATCCTTTCTCGCTCCACGCCTGCACTGCTGGGCTGCCTGGTTTTATCCGCCAATAGCCACGCCGAAGGTTTTGTCGACGATGCCAAGGCCTCGTTGAACCTGCGCAATTTCTACATCAATCGCAACTTCGTCGATGGCAATTATCCCCAGGCCAAGGCCGAGGAGTGGACCCAGAGTTTCATCCTTGATGCACGCTCCGGCTACACCACGGGTACTGTCGGCTTCGGTTTGGATGTACTGGGGCTGTACTCGATTAAACTCGACGGCGCAAAAGGCTCCGCCAACACCCAATTGCTGCCGGTGCATGACGATGGTCGCCCGGCGGATGATTTCGGCCGGCTCGGGGTGGCATTGAAAGCGAAAATCTCCAACACCGAATTCAAGGCCGGCGAATGGGCACCGGCCTTGCCGGTGTTACGCTCCGACGATGGGCGCTCCCTGACCCAGACCTTTCGCGGTGCGCAATTGACCTCTCGCGAGCTCAATGGCCTGACCCTGTATGGCGGCCAGTTCCGCGCAAACAGCCCGCGTAATGACGCAAGCATGGAAGACATGTTCATGGCTGGCCGTGCGGATGCGACCTCGGACCGCTTCAATTTTGGCGGCGCCGAATATCAGTTCAACGAGAAGAAAACCCAGGTGGGCGTCTGGTATTCGGAGTTGGCCGATATCTACCAGCAACGCTATTTCAACTTGACCCACAGCCAACCGGCAGGCAACTGGGTGCTGGGGGCCAACCTGGGTTACTTCGCGGGTGAAGAAAACGGCAAGGCCCTGGCCGGCGATCTGGAAAACCGGGCGTTGTCGGCCATGCTGTCGGCGAAGGTCGGTGCTCACACGTTTTACCTGGGCGGGCAACGGATGTTCGGGGATAACGCTTGGATGCGGGTGAATGGCACCGCCGGCACCAGCCTGGCCAACGACAGCTACAACTCCAGTTATGACGCGGCGCAAGAGCGCTCCTGGCAAGTGCGTTATGACCATGACTTCGTGGACTTGGGCATGCCGGGCCTGACGTTGATGACCCGCTACATCAACGGCAGCAACGCCCATGTCGGTGCTGTGAGCGATGGCAAGGAATGGGGGCGTGAATCGGAACTGGCGTATGTGGTGCAAAGCGGGGTGGCCAAAAACCTGAGCGTACGTTGGCGCAACTCCACCTTGCGTCGGGATTACAGCACCTTGGAATTTGATGAAAACCGCGTGATTGTCAGCTATCCGCTGTCGTTACTGTAGGAGCCGGTTTCGGAGCCGCATTTTTGCAGGGCTGGCAGACCATCCTCAGTCGGTACCCGTGAAGTTGGCGCGCGGTTCGCGTCGCCGCGTTGATGATGTGGAGGCGCGATGCTCAGTCGTGCTTTTTCATTACTCGCAAGGATTGGTAAACCTAAGGTTGCAGTAGTGGCTTGAGAAAACTTCTTTGGCCTCGATGTTTGCATGACTGCTTTTGGCCCGATTGTTACCTGTCAGAAAAGGCTGTAATCGACCCGATCCTGACAGTCAAACCTACCCTTAGGCCCCATTGTGTATCCGGGGCCTAGCGGCCAATTGCGAGCGGGGCGTCAAGATGGCCAAGGCAACCGCCACGATGAAGAGCGCCGGTACGTCACCTGCCAAGTGCCCCATTTGCCCCGGCTGGGTGACCGCCTGGACGGCCATGATTCCTCCATGTACGGCGCTAGACCACACGGTGAACCAGATCAGGCTCAGATTCGCTAACGGATCACGTGCGGCCAGGATCAAGAACACGCCAAGTGTGGCGTAGATGCCAACGATCATCATCGGGTAGTCCGAGTGACCGACGTGCCAGGCTCACGCTCAATCGCTGGGCGGGAAAGCCGCCTGCCGACAGTGTCGAAAGCGTTTATGCCTGGTTGAGCCCAGGGAACTTCAGCCAGAAGCTCGCCGCCCCTGATCCTGTCCTGTCAGACAATGCCGACGGTCAACCGGGCGTAGGATCCGACTTTCAGACAAAAGGTTTGCCTGTTCATTCAAACGGATGATGCCAACAAGTGGCTGCGGACTACAGTCCTAAAATCGAAAAAACTTCGTAATCATCGGGGGTTAGGTCATGGCTATCATCAACGGTAATGAGAACGCCAATACTCTGACAGGGGGCGCTGCGGCCGACACCCTCAATGGCCTGGGCGGTAACGACACCCTCTTCGGCAACGCGGGTGACGATACGCTGGACGGTGGCACGGGCAATGATCGGCTCCTGGGTGGGCGCGGCAGCGATACCTACCGGTTCGGCCAGGGCTATGGCTTCGATGTGATCGACAATTCCGGTGGCGCCAACAGCGACGTCGACATCCTCCGGTTGACCAACCTCAACGCCAACCAGATCCGCTTGACCCGCATCGGCAACGACCTGGTGCTCTCCGTTCTGGCCACTGGCGAAACCATCACCGTTAGCCAGTGCTTTCTCGATGCAGACCATGCGATCGACCGAATCCAGTTCGCTGACGGCAGTACTTGGGGTGTCAGCGAGGCGCTGGCCAATCTCTATTACCCGCCAGTCGTGCCGACCAATGGCGCCGACGTGATCAACGGTAACCCCACCGATGACACTCTCCAGGGGCTGGGTGGCAACGACACGCTGTATGGCAACGGCGGCAATGACACGCTTGACGGCGGCAGCGGCAACGACCGCATGGAAGGTGGCGTGGGGAGTGACACGTATGTGGTTGATACCGCCGCAGATGTGGTCGTGGAGGCCAGCAACGAGGGCGATGATCTGGTCCGGGCCAATATCAGCTACACCTTGGGCAGCAACGTCGAGCGCCTGACCCTGACCGGCAGTGCCAATATCAATGGCACCGGCAACGCGCTTGCCAACACTCTGATCGGCAACGCCGGCAATAACCAACTTGACGGCGGTGCCGGCAACGACCTGCTCCAGGGCGGCGATGGCAATGACACTCTGCAAGGCGGCTTGGGCAATGACAGCCTGAACGGCGACGCCGGCAACGACCTGCTTGACGGTGGGGTTGGCAACGACAGCATGGCGGGCGGCAGCGGCGACGATGTCTACATAGTCGATCAAAGTGGCGACAGTGTTTCCGAGCTGGTCGGTGGTGGCAACGATACCGTGCGCGCCTCGCTGACCTACAGCCTGGGTGCCAATCTGGAAAATCTCGAACTTGCCGGCGCCAGTAATCTCAACGGCACTGGCAATGCCCTGGCCAACAGCCTGACCGGCAACACTGGCAATAACCTCCTCGATGGTGGTGCTGGCGATGACGCTCTGGCCGGCCGCCGCGGCAGCGACACCTATCGCTACGGCACTAATTATGGCAACGACGTGATCGATAACAGTGGCGGTGTCAGCACTGACGTCGATACCGTGCAGCTGGTGGGGCTCAACAGTAACAACGTGCGCTTCGTGCACACCGGCAACGACCTGCAGATGGTGGTGCTGGCGAACTCCCAGACCCTGACCCTGAAAAACTTTTATCTGGGCGCCGATTACGAGATCGACCAGGTTCGTTTCGGCAACAACGTGGTCTGGAACACGGCCGCCCTCAAGGCCGCGGCTACTCTTCCAGTCAACGCTGCTCCAAGCTCCACCAATGACACTCAGGCCACCCTGGAGGACACGCCGGTGATCTTGGGCAGCGCCGACTTCGGCACCTACAGCGATCCGGAAAACACGCCGCTGGCCGCGGTGAAAATCACCAGCCTGCCGGTGCTCGGCAACCTGCAGTACAACAACGGCAGTGCCTGGGTCGCGGTGGTTCAGGACCAGGTCATCAGCAAGGCCGACCTCGATGCTGGCAAGCTGCAATTTGTGCCGGCTCTCAATGGTAATGGCAGTGGCTACGTTGGCATCGGCTTCAAGGTCAGCGACGGCACAGCCTTCGCCATCAACGCCAATACCCTGAGCATCAATGTGACGCCGGTCAATGATGCGCCAACCGTCAGCAGCCCGGTCAGCCTGGCCAATGGTGTCGAAGACACGGCCTATACCTTTACCACTGCACAGCTGTTGGCCAATGCCAGCGACGTGGATGCGGGCACTACGCTGAGTGTGCAGAGCGTCAGCGTCGACTCGGGCCTCGGAGCCTTGACCAATAATGGCAACGGCACTTGGACCTTCAGTCCGGCGAGCAACCTCAATGGTCCGGTGAATTTCGCCGTGGTCGTGAGTGACGGCAGTCTTCAAGTCGCGACTGCGGCGCAGCTGAATCTGGCGGCGGTCAATGATGCGCCAGTGGTGAGCGGGGTGCCGTGGGCCGAAGGCAGCGAGAACGGCTTCATCTCGGCGGGTGTGAGTGGGAACGTACAGGACCCGGACGGTGATTCGCTGACCTACACTTTTGCTCCTCAAAGCAGCCTGGGCGGCAGCGTTTCAGTGTTTGCCGGGAACCCTGGGGCCTTTTTCTACAGTGGCAACGCCCCGGCCATCGATACTCTCGGTGCCGGAGCGCAGGCCGTCGATGTGATTGCCTTTACCGTGCAGGACGGGCACGGCGGCTCGGCCAACGGTACCTTCGAGGTGCGGCTGACCGGCGTCAACGATGCACCGATCGTGGCCATTGCCTTGCTCGCGCAGAATGCCAGCGAAGACTCGCCCTTCAGCTACACCGTACCGCTCGGCACTTTTGCCGATGTGGACGTCGGCGATACCCTCGGCTACAGCGCCAGCCTGGCTAACGGTGACCCGTTGCCGAGCTGGCTCAGTTTCGACCCGGCCAACCGTAGCTTCAGTGGTACGCCGGGCAATAGTGATGTCGGCAGTCTTAGCGTGAGAGTGACGGCTACTGATGGCAGCAGTGCCACGGCGAGCAGCAGCTTTACCCTGACCATCGGCAACACCAACGATGCGCCGATCCTCGGCGCCCCGAGCGCGTTGCCTTCTGGCACCGAAGACACGGCTTATAGCATTACCACCGCGCAGTTGCTGGCCAACGCCAGCGATCCGGATGGCGACACCTTGTCCGTTGCCAACCTGAGCACCAACCACGGCACGCTGGTCGATAACGGCAATGGCAGCTGGACCTTTACGCCCGATGCCAACTACAACGGCGCGGTCACGCTGAACTACCAGGTGATGGATGGCCAGGGTGGTTCGGTTGCCGCTGTGCAGGGCTTCAACCTGGCGGCGGTGAATGATGCGCCGACACTGCAGGTGGCGTTGTTCGACCAGCTCAACGGGCTTGGGCAGGCGGTTGCCTATACCTTGCCGGCCAATACCTTTGCTGACGTGGATGCTGGCGACAACCTTGTTCTCAGTGCCCGTCTGCTGAACGGCGATCCATTGCCGGCGTGGCTGATCTTCGATGCGCCGAGCCGCAGCTTCAGTGGTACGCCGCCGGCAGGGACACAGCCCGGGGGGATTGCTATCACCGTTACGGCGACCGACTCGGGCGGGCTATCGGTGAGTGATGATTTCACGTTGAATCTGCTGAGTGCCTTGGTCGGCACGCCGAACGATGACGTGCTTAACGGCA
>NZ_AKJF01000198.1 GCF_000282475.1 Pseudomonas sp. GM78 | reverse complement strand
CCACTTGCGCTTCAGATCTCTCATCAGCGGGAGGCGAATTCTACAGCGTTACACGCTGCTGTCAACACCTCTTTTTCAACTTCCTTCGGGCTTCGATGAACTGAAGCAACCTGCTGCCAAAACTGCATAACTCATTGTTTACCAAGGAGTTTTCTGTTTCGACTGCGCCGGAAGTGGGGCGAATTATAGGCCTCCAGAATCTGCCGTCAAGCGTTGATTTTAGTTTTCTATCAATAACTTACAGAAGGCGCCAAAACACCCCGATTAAGCCCTATATAGAAGAGGCAAACGCTTCTCTATATAGAAGAGCTCTATCAGAGGACGCCCGAAGTCTTGAGTACAGACACGGCGCCAGCGTCCAGCCCCAGTACCCTCTGCAAAACCTCCAGCGTATGCTCGCCCAGCAAAGGCGGTGCATACCGATACTCCACTGGCGTCTCGGACAGCCGTATCGGACTGGCCACCTGGGGCACGCTGCCAGCCAACGCGTGAGGCAACTCAATCGCCAACCCGCGCGCCTTGACCTGGGGATCTTCAAACATCTGCGCCAGGTCATTGATGGGGCCACACGGCACACCGGCCTGCTCCAACTGAGCGACCCATTCAGCGGTCGTCTTGAACACCGTCGCCTGACGGATCAGGGGGATCAGCACAGCCCGGTTTGCCACCCGCAACTTGTTGGTCGCAAAACGCGGATCGTCCGCCCACTGGGGCTGACCCGCCACTTCGGAAAACTTGCGGAACTGCCCGTCGTTCCCGACCGTCAGGATGAAATCGCCATCTGCCGTAGGAAAATCCTGGTAAGGCACGATGTTAGGGTGAGCATTGCCCAGGCGCTTTGGCGCATTGCCCGTTGTCAGGTAGTTCATTGCCTGGTTGGCCAGGCACGCGACCTGCACATCCAGCAATGCCATATCAATATGCTGCCCACCACCATCGTGGTCTCGATGCGCAAGCGCAGCCAGGATGGCCACCGTCGAATAGAGCCCGGTGAGGATATCCGTCAGCGCCACGCCAACCTTGACCGGCCCCGCCCCTTCTTCGCCTTCAGGTCGACCCGTCAGGCTCATCAGACCACCAAGACCCTGGATCATGAAGTCATAGCCCGCACGCTTGGCGTAAGGACCGGTTTGCCCAAACCCGGTAATAGAGCAATAGATCAGATCAGGATTGATCGCCTTCAGCGACTCATAGTCCAGACCGTAGGCCGCCAAACCGCCGACCTTGAAATTCTCGATCAGGATATCCGACTTGGACGCCAGCTCACGCACCAGCTTCTGTCCCTCCGGGCGCGTGAAGTCGATGGTGACCGATTGCTTGTTGCGATTGGCCGACAGGTAATAGGCGGCCTCGCTGGTGTTCTCGCCATAGGCGTCCTTGAGGAACGGCGGGCCCCAGGCGCGCGTGTCATCGCCATTGCCCGGACGCTCGACCTTGATCACTTCGGCGCCAAGGTCGGCGAGGATCTGCCCGGACCATGGCCCGGCCAGCACCCGCGATAAATCCAGTACCCGTAGATGCGAAAGCGCGCCCATGGCGTTCTCCTATTAATAGAACGCCTGGATGCCGGTCTGCGCGCGACCGAGGATCAGCGCGTGGACGTCGTGCGTACCCTCATAGGTATTCACCACTTCCAGGTTGACCAGGTGACGCGCCACCCCGAATTCATCCGAGATACCGTTGCCGCCCAGCATGTCACGGGCCATACGGGCGATATCCAGGGACTTGCCGCAGGAGTTGCGCTTCATCATCGAGGTAATTTCAACCGCCGCGGTGCCTTCGTCCTTCATGCGCCCCAGACGCAGGCAGCCTTGCAGCGCCAGGGTGATTTCGGTCTGCATGTCGGCCAGCTTCTTCTGGATCAACTGGGTAGCGGCCAACGGGCGACCGAACTGCTGACGATCCAGGGTGTATTGACGAGCGGTGTGCCAGCAGAACTCGGCTGCGCCCAGTGCGCCCCAGGAAATGCCGTAACGGGCCGAGTTCAAGCAGGTGAAGGGACCTTTCAGACCACGGACGTCTGGGAAGATGTTTTCTTCCGGCACGAACACGTTGTCCATGACGATCTCACCGGTGATCGAAGCCCGCAGGCCAACCTTGCCGTGAATCGCCGGGGCGCTCAGGCCTTTCCAGCCCTTCTCCAGAACGAAGCCACGGATGTCGCCGGCATCGTCCTTGCCCCAGACCACGAACACATCGGCGATCGGGCTGTTGGTGATCCACATCTTGCTGCCGGTCAGGCTGTAGCCGCCTTCCACTTTTCGTGCACGAGTGATCATCGCTCCCGGATCGGAGCCATGGTTAGGCTCGGTCAGGCCGAAGCAGCCAATCCACTCGCCCGACGCCAGTTTTGGCAGGTATTTCTGTTTCTGGGCTTCAGTACCGAATTCATTGATCGGCACCATCACCAGCGAGGATTGCACACTCATCATCGAGCGGTAGCCGGAGTCGACACGCTCGACTTCACGCGCAATCAAACCGTAGCTGACGTAGTTCAGGCCGCTGCCACCGTACTGCTCGGGAATGGTTGCACCCAACAGGCCCACTTCGCCCATTTCGCGGAAGATCGCCGGATCGGTCTTTTCATGGCGGAAAGCTTCGAGCACGCGCGGCGCGAGACTTTGCTGAGCGAACTGCGCAGCGGTGTCGCGGATCATGCGCTCTTCTTCGGTGAGCTGTTGATCCAGCAGCAGGGGATCGATCCAGTTGAAGCTAGCTTTACCGGCCATGAGTGTGTCCTCTCGAAACAGGTCAAATAACGTGCAGTGATCCTAGGCCGGGTTCGGCGTCTGGGCAAACGAGGATTTCGCATACTGTTGTGCTAATTTCTCACTCCGAAACGTCGCAAAACCCATTCAATGCGATGTATTAGTGAGGTTGACGTACATGCGAAGGAAAATACCCAGCACAACGGCCCTGATCAGCTTCGAGGCGGCCGCCCGCCATGAAAGCTTCACCAAGGCAGCCCTGGAACTTTCGCTGACCCAAGGGGCGATTTGCCGACAAATCGCCAGCCTCGAGGAGTTCCTCGGCGTGGAACTGTTCCGACGCTCCCGGCGCGGGGTCAAGCTGACGGAGGCGGGACTTTCCTACAGTCGCCGTGTGGCCACTCAACTCGATGCGGTCGAGCGCGACACCTTGTCGGTGATGGGCCAGCAGGGAGCCAACGTCATCGAACTGGCCGTGGTTCCGACCTTTGGCACCCAGTGGCTGCTGCCCAGGCTCAAGGACTTTCAACACAAACACCCAGAAGTGACGGTCAACCTGACCAACCGCACGCGGCCATTCCTGTTTGCCGACACCGATTTCGACGCGGCGATCTACTTCGGTGATGCGGATTGGTCGGGTACTGAATCCCACAGGCTGATGGGTGAAAATCCGATGCCCGTGTGCAGCCCCAACCTGTTGGGCAACAAGGATGCCCTGACCCCCTCTGAAATCGCCGACCTGCCCCTGCTGCAACAGACCACTCGCCCCTACGCCTGGCGCCAATGGTTCGACTCTCAACACCTGAACGTCCCCCGAGACATGACAGGGCCGCGTTACGAGCTATTCTCCATGCTGGCCCAGGCGGCGATGCACGATATGGGGATTGCGCTGATCCCGCCGTTCCTGATTCAGCGCGAATTGGCCGAGTCGCGCCTGGTGATCGCCAACCCGCAGGCACTCTCCAGCATCAAGGCTTATTACCTGATGATTCCGGAGCGAAAGGTCGAATCGGCCTCTTTAAGGGCTTTTCGTGACTGGCTGGTAAATCAGGCCCATGGCTACAGCCTAGAAGGATAAAGGCCCTGAGCACTTATCTGACCTCGTAGTCAGAAAAATAAAAACCCTACAGATATAAGTATTTGTCGCATGGAAGAAAACTGTACGGCGAAGCAGTACAAACGTGCCATAAGCGCCTGACGACGCGGCTTTGCGCCACTATTTCAGCACAATGGCGCATCATTCATATGGCCGATGCGAAAATTGTTTGATTTGCGCCAAAGTGCCCGAAAGGTACGGCCTACAAGGGATTGAGCCGTTTGGTTGCGACATTCGGTCACGGGGTGACTTGTAGTTAATTTTCCGTCACCCGTCATAATCCCTTGAAAGGGCACAAAGTTCGCCTGCAAAATGCCGCGCCCCGCCTGAATTTGGCGGGGTCGTGCTGATCGGCCGCCCCAGCCGCACCATCCGTAGTGCATGGGTTTACTCAATAAGATCACGCAGGAGATTTGACGTGCACATTGGTGTTCCTCTCGAAACCCAGACCGGTGAAACACGGGTTGCTGCAACCCCCGAAACTATCAAGAAGCTCATCGGCCAGGGTCATAAGGTCACTGTACAAAGCGGCGCGGGCGTCAATGCCAGCGTTGTCGACAGTGCCTATGTAGCCGCTGGTGCGGTCATTGGCAGCGCCAGTGAGGCGTTCGGTGCAGAGCTGATTTTGAAGGTGGTCGCTCCCAGCGACAGCGAGCTTGCTCTGATAAAGAGCGGCACCGTTGTGGTGGGGATGCTCAATCCGTTTAACAACGAAACCATCGCCAAGATGGCCGAGTGCGGCATTACCGCCTTTGCCCTGGAGGCCGCGCCTCGCACCTCCCGTGCACAGAGCCTCGACGTACTGTCCTCGCAAGCCAACATC
Source organism: Pseudomonas sp. GM78 (assembly GCF_000282475.1). Lineage (GTDB taxonomy): Bacteria > Pseudomonadota > Gammaproteobacteria > Pseudomonadales > Pseudomonadaceae > Aquipseudomonas. The sequence goes on along the minus strand of NZ_AKJF01000198.1, from coordinate 199,782 downwards.
GCCGGCTATAAAGCCGTGTTGCTGGCCGCCCATCATTATCCGCGCTTCATGCCGATGCTGATGACCGCCGCGGGCACCGTGAAAGCGGCGCGGGTGCTGATTCTCGGCGCCGGTGTTGCCGGGCTGCAGGCCATCGCTACGGCCAAGCGCCTGGGTGCGGTGATCGAAGCCTCGGACGTGCGGCCTGCGGTGAAGGAGCAGATCGAATCCCTGGGCGCCAAGTTCGTTGACGTGCCTTACGAGACCGATGAAGAGCGCGAATGCGCCGTCGGTGTCGGCGGTTACGCACGCCCAATGCCGGCCAGCTGGATGCAGCGCCAGGCCGTGGCCGTGCACGAACGCGCCAAGCAGGCTGACATCGTCATCACCACGGCACTGATTCCAGGTCGCAAGGCACCGACGCTGCTCAGCGCGGAAACCGTGGCCCAGATGAAACCGGGGTCGGTGGTCATCGACCTGGCGGCGGCACAGGGCGGCAACTGCCCGCTGACCGTGGCCGACCAGGTGGTTGTCGAAAACGGCGTGACCATCGTTGGCCCGACCAACCTGGCGGCCGCGGTCGGTGCCGATGCCTCGGCACTGTATGCCCGCAACCTGCTGGACTTCATGAAACTGTTGTTCGATAAAGAAGGACAACTGGTGATCAACCTTGAAGACGATATCGTCGCCGCGTGCCTGATGTGCCGCGACGGCCAGATCGTGCGCAAGAACGGCTGAGGATAAAAACAATGGAAGACATGCTGATCTCTCACGGTATCTACAACCTGATCATCTTCGTGCTGGCCATCTATGTTGGCTACCACGTGGTCTGGAACGTGACCCCTGCACTGCACACCCCACTGATGGCCGTGACCAACGCGATCTCGGCCATCGTCATCGTCGGCGCCATGCTCGCGGCCGCCCTCACCGTGACCCCACTGGGCAAGACCATGGGCACCCTGGCCGTGGCCCTGGCCGCTGTAAACGTATTTGGTGGCTTCCTGGTGACCCGGCGCATGCTGGAAATGTTCAAGAAGAAAGCGGCGCCAGCAAAAGCTCCGGCAGCCAAGGCCGAAGCAATCAAGGCTGAGGTGCAGCAAGCATGAGTATGAATCTGGTTACTTCCCTGTATTTGATCGCCTCGGTCTGCTTCATCCAGGCGCTCAAGGGACTCTCGCACCCCACCACGTCGCGTCGCGGCAACCTGTTCGGCATGCTCGGCATGGGCCTGGCGATCCTCACCACGGTCGGCCTGATCTACAAGCTGGGCGCCGAACTGGCCCACGACGGTATCGTCTACGTGATCGTCGGCCTGCTGATCGGCGGCACTGTCGGTACGATCATGGCCAAACGCGTTGAAATGACCAAGATGCCCGAACTGGTCGCCTTCATGCACAGCATGATCGGCCTGGCGGCGGTGTTCATCGCCGTGGCCGCCGTGGTCGAGCCGCAGTCGCTGGGCATCGTGCAGAACCTCGGCGATGCCATTCCGGCCGGTAACCGCCTGGAGCTGTTCCTGGGCGCTGCCATCGGTGCGATCACCTTCTCCGGCTCGGTCATTGCGTTCGGCAAGCTGGCGGGCAAGTACAAGTTCCGCCTGTTCCAGGGCGCGCCAGTACAGTTTGGCGGTCAGCACAAGCTGAACCTGCTGCTGGGCCTGGCCACACTGGCACTGGGCGTGACTTTCATGCTCACCGGCGACTACACCGCTTTCAGCGTGATGCTGGCGCTGGCCTTCGTGCTCGGCGTGCTGATCATCATCCCGATTGGCGGTGCCGACATGCCGGTGGTGGTGTCGATGCTCAACAGCTACTCCGGCTGGGCAGCAGCGGGTATCGGCTTCTCGCTGAACAACTCGATGCTGATCATTGCCGGTTCGCTGGTCGGTTCGTCCGGTGCGATCCTCTCGTACATCATGTGCAAGGCGATGAACCGCTCGTTCTTCAACGTACTGCTCGGCGGCTTCGGCAACACGGCGGATGCGGGCCCTGCAGGCTCGAAAGAAGCGCGTCCGGTGAAATCCGGTTCGGCTGACGATGCGACTTTCCTGCTGACCAACGCCGACACCGTGATCATCGTTCCGGGCTACGGCCTGGCGGTAGCACGGGCACAGCATGCGCTGAAGGAACTGACCGAGAAGCTGACCCATCGCGGCGTGACCGTGAAGTACGCGATCCACCCGGTTGCCGGTCGTATGCCTGGCCACATGAACGTATTGCTGGCCGAGGCCGAAGTGCCTTACGACCAGGTGTTCGAGATGGACGACATCAACTCCGAGTTCGGCCAGGCCGACGTGGTGCTGGTGCTGGGCGCCAACGACGTGGTCAACCCGGCCGCGAAGAACGATCCGAAATCGCCGATTGCCGGCATGCCGATCCTCGAAGCGTTCAAGGCCAAGACCATCATCGTCAACAAGCGTTCGATGGCCAGCGGCTATGCCGGTCTGGACAACGAACTGTTCTACCTGGACAAAACCATGATGGTCTTCGGCGACGCCAAGAAAGTCATCGAAGACATGGTTAAAGCTGTCGAGTAAGACCGTTTCGCAGTACCACAACGCCCCGACTCGTCGGGGCGTTTTTGTTTGCGAACATTGTCGGACAAACCACCGCGTTATTACCGAAACGGTAACGGTGTTTTGTCTGAAAGCACCGGAATAGACGCCTCGTTTGCGACCTTGGTAGCGGGACACAGCGCCGTGAAATTCACTAGACTGCACGTCCTGCTACCCGTTGCCCGAGATAACAATCCATGTACCGTGACCGTATTCGCCTGCCTTCGTTGTTGGATAAAGTGATGAGCGCCGCCGAGGCTGCCGCTCTGATTGAGGACGGCATGACCGTCGGCATGAGCGGCTTCACCCGCGCCGGCGAAGCCAAGGCCGTACCCCACGCACTGGCCGAACGGGCCAAGGTCACCCCGTTGAAGATCAGCCTGATGACCGGCGCCAGCCTGGGCAACGACCTCGATAAACAGCTCACCGAGGCCGGCGTATTGTCGCGCCGCATGCCCTTCCAGGTGGACAGCACCTTGCGCAAGGCAATCAACGCTGGCGATGTGATGTTCATCGACCAACATCTCTCGGAAACCGTCGAGCAGCTGCGCAACCAGCAACTGAAGCTGCCGGACATCGCGGTGATCGAAGCCGTGGCCATTACCGAGCAAGGCCACATCGTGCCGACCACTTCCGTGGGCAACTCGGCCAGCTTCGCGATTTTCGCCAAGCACGTGATCGTCGAGATAAACCTGGCGCACAACCCGAACCTCGAAGGCCTGCACGACATCTATATCCCGACCTATCGCCCGACCCGCACGCCGATTCCCCTGGTCAAGGTCGACGATCGCATTGGCAGCACCGCCATCCCGATCCCACCGGAAAAGATCGTCGCAATCGTGGTCACCAACCAGCCGGACTCTCCGTCCACCGTGCTGCCACCGGACGTGGACACCCGGGCCATCGCCGATCACCTGATCGACTTCTTCAAGCAAGAAGTCGACGCGGGTCGCATGACCAACAAGCTCGGCCCGCTGCAGGCCGGTATCGGCACCATCGCCAACTCGGTGATGTGCGGCCTGATCGAATCGCCATTCGAAGACCTGACCATGTACTCCGAAGTGCTTCAGGACTCGACGTTCGACCTGATCGACGCCGGCAAGCTGAGTTTTGCCTCCGGCAGCTCGATCACCTTGTCGAGCCGGCGCAACGCTGACGTATTCGGCAACCTGGAGCGCTACAAGGACAAACTGGTCCTGCGCCCGCAGGAAATCTCCAACCACCCGGAAGTGGTCCGCCGACTCGGCATCATTGGCATCAACACCGCCCTTGAATTCGATATCTATGGCAACGTCAACTCCACCCACGTCTGCGGCACGCGCATGATGAACGGCATTGGCGGCTCGGGCGACTTCGCGCGCAACGCGCACCTGGCTATCTTCGTGACCAAGTCGATCGCCAAGGGCGGGGCGATTTCCAGCGTGGTGCCGATGGTCAGCCACGTTGACCACACGGAACACGATGTCGACATCCTCGTCACCGAAGTCGGCCTGGCAGACCTGCGCGGCCTGGCACCTCGAGAGCGCGCTCGCGTGATCATCGACAACTGTGTACACCCGGATTACCGTCAGGCGCTGAACGACTACTTCACGGCAGCCTGCGCAATCGGCGGACACACCCCGCATATCCTGCGTGGTGCCCTGAGCTGGCACATGAACCTGGAAGAAACCGGGAGAATGATCGCTGTTTGATTGATACAGATGGCAGCTGACGCAAACACAGTTTCGTCAGCTTGCTGTTGCTAAGCCCAATCCCATCAAAAACTGTACTGCTGTACCGGTCTTTTCTTACCGAATTCTCCTACACACTTCACTCAAATGAGCAAAATTGCACCATAACGGCGCAGACAGGTACAGTTGCCTCATTTTTGACCAGTACACCCCCTATAAACAGTTAACTGAGCTCTCACAATACAGATGAACTGTATCTACAGAGACTAGGCAAACAAGAGGATCATGGGCACCAGTTAAGCCACTACCTAATCCCGCCATAAGCGGAAGGATGAAAACCATGGAACGTACACTCAGTTCCGATCTGTTCTTCGAAGACACCGCTGCAAAAACCCAGGCCTCCATGCCTCTGCGCGTTATCGCCAACCTGATGCTGTGGCAGCGCCGCATCTCCAGCCGCCACCAACTGGCTCGTCTGGATTCGCGTCTGCTGGCTGATGCCGGGATTAGCGAAGCACAACGCTACGAAGAGCTGAGCAAGCCGTTCTGGCGCTAAGTTAGCGTCGCTGGCTCTGACCTGCAGGGTCTACCGCCAGCAACCCGAATTGAAAAAACAAAGCCCGTCGTGGGAAGCCACGACGGGCTTTGTCGTTTCAGGCCTGTTAATGCGCAAACAGGTACAGTTCCTACAACAAGACAGTAGACCGATACAGTTCTACAATTACCTTTCGGCCGATCGAACTGATTTTTAGCAACCTTTTCTCTTATAGGCTGTTCGAAACGCCCTGCTCAGGCCTAATATCAAGCCAGAACGTGTTGCCCCCCCCGAGTGTCTAACGTCTAACTCATCAGACACTGCACCACCTCTTAATTGTCTTATCCAAAGGAGTTACACCATGTCCCGTCTTCGTCTGCTCAGCGCTGCAGCCCTGCTTGCCGTGGCTGCCAATGCCCACGCCACCAGCTTCATCGTGACCACCGATGCCGTCGTCGGTGCACTCAAAGCCACGTCCGACGCGACCTCCGACGTCACGTCTTCGTTCAAGGACGACAAGATCGTGCTCGCGGCCCGTGACGATGCTGCCAGCTTCGTCGCCAGCGAAGGCAGCATCCGTGGGGTAAAACTGGAAAGCGCACTTGATCACATTCGCCATCAGGCTCCACAACTGAACGCAACCGACGCACAGTTGGCACAGGCCATCCTGACCATCTAATCGTTTGCCGCGACAGGGACACGCGTGGCGTGTCCCAATGTTTCAGCACTGGCTCTAGCCCGGGCCTTGCGCTAGCCTTGGGACTCACGTTCAACTGTCGAGTCTCATGCGTTTTCTTTCAAGCCTGTTGATTACTCCAGTATTTCTAGCAGCCTGCTACTCAGGGCCGGCCCATGCTTTCGACGCGTTTAACCTGTCTACCCAGGGCATCGTGGCCAGCAGTTATGCCTCAGGCATGGTGACCTCTGCCCCCTTCGACCATAAACTGCTCTCCGCCCGGGATGATGCCGCGGCATTCATCGCCAGTGATGGCCAGATGAGAGGCGCACGGCTGGAGTCGGCCCTGGCTTACCTGCGCCAGACCCAGCCAAAACTTCATGCCAGCGACCTTGAACTGGCACAGGCAATTCTCGTCCAATAGTTATCCCAAGTTTCTCCGGAGTCGTTCCATGCGTAACCCACTGATTGTTGCCACCCTTGGCCTGCTGTTGTTGGCTGATGTGGCCCAGGCCCAAACCCTGGTTGCCACCAGCAACATTCTCATTCGTGCCACCCAGCGCACACTGGACTTCACTTCCGACACCACGACGTCGATCCGCGACTCGAAAATTGTCCGCGAAGCCCAGGACGATGCCGCCAGTTTCGTCGCCAGCAACGGCGATATTCGTGGTGCGCATCTGGAATCCGCTCTCAACTTGTTGCGCACTCGCGTTCCGGAAGCCCGCGAAGCCAGTGATCAGGATCTCGCCGAAGCCATCCTCGCACTGTGAGGTCGCCAGCTGCCTGGCTGTTGGCCGGGGCCATGCTGCTGTTCGGCAGCACGGCCCACGCCGACCTCGAACTACGCCTCAAGACCGAAGGCCTGAGCCCCGCGCAACAGCAAGCCAGCCAAGCGTTGCTTGATGAAGCCATGCAGGCATTGCCGCCACGGTTCATCGAACAACTCGACCGGCGTATTGACGTCGGCTGGACCGATAACATGCGCAGCGATGCCTACGGCCAGGCGTCGCTGGTGTCCGAGCTCGATCTGAATCGCAACCTGTTGGCGAGCCTCACCGATGGCAGCGCCGCGACCAAAAAAACCTATCGCCCCCATGGCACGGTGCACCGGGAAATGCTCGCCACGGTGCTGCATGAGCTTACCCACATTTATGACCGCTCGCGCCTCTGGTCGAACACGGAACGCACGCTGATCCAGCGCTGTACCCAACGCAATGGCAGTTCAGGGCTGATCGGCATTCCCGATCAATGCCGCGGCCAGTCCGATCGACGCTTTACCTTCAGCGACGACCCGCGCCTGCTCGACCTTGCCGGTTGGCAACAGTACGTTGGCCGTCGTGGCGAGCGCGAACAGCACAACCGCCAGATCGTCCGCAGCCCGGATATCTACGAGACCAGCAGTCCCAAGGAATTCGTCGCGGTCAACATGGAGTATTTCCTCCTCGACCCGAGCTACGCCTGTCGCCGCCCTGCGCTGTACCGCTACTACAAGGAGCGCTTCGGCTGGGCACCTGCGGCCAAGGGCGATTGCGGCAAGACCTTCGCATTCCTCAATGCTGGCAATGACTTTGCCAAGACGCCTTTGGGCCAGGTCGATCCGGAGCGGGTCTACGCCGTCGACTACCTGCTGGCAGAGGCCAACCAGAACTGGGTCAGCCGTTGGGGCCACAGCATGTTGCGCCTGGTGATCTGCGCACCGGGCCGGCCACGCGGTCCGGATTGCCGCCTGGACCTGGACCAGCACCTGGTGTTGTCCTACCGCGCATTCGTGGGCGACGTGCAGCTATCGAGTTGGGATGGATTGGTGGGTAAATACCCGTCACGCCTGTTCGTGCTGCCACTGGCCCAGGTGATCGACGAATACACCAAGACCGAACTGCGCAGCCTTGCCTCCGTGCCGCTGAACCTGTCTCGTGAAGAGATTGAAAACGTGGTGGAACGTGCCGCCGAGATGCACTGGAGTTACGACGGCAACTACTTCTTCCTGTCGAACAACTGCGCTGTGGAAGAACTGAAATTGTTGCGTGGCGGCACCAATAACTCAAAGTTGGTTGCCCTGGACAACATCATGCCCAATGGATTGCTGGAAGTGCTGAAGGGCCGCGGGCTGGCGGATACCAGCGTGCTGGACGATCCACGTGAGGCACTGCGCCTGGGTTATCGCTTCGACTCCTTCCGCGACCGCTATCAAGCGATGTTCGAGGTATTGCGAAAGCAGCTACCGATCAAACAGGAAAAGGTCGAAGACTGGTTGTCCCTGACCGCAGCGCAGCGCCGCCAGTGGTTCGATCAGGCGGATTTGCGCACCAGCGCGGCATTGCTCCTGCTCGAACAGGCAAGCTATCGCCAGCAGTTGCTCCTGGCACAGGACGAGGTCAAGCAACGTTACCTGGGTGCCCGTGAGTTGAAGAACGGCGGAATGGACAAGGCCAACGCAACGCTGAGGCAAATCCTCGATAGCAGCGGGTTCCTCAGCCGTCCGGCGGAATTGCTCGGCAGCGGCGGGTATGGCTTGCCACAACCTGCTGAATGGCAACGCCTGGAATCGGAGACCAGCCTGCGGCAGAAGCAGCTTCAGGCGCTGACTGGGGATCTGGACAAGGAAGTCAGGGCGCTGCTCGATCCAGACCGTGCAGCGGAAATGGCGGCCAATGAGGCCAATGTGAAACAGATTGGCGAGCACCTGCGCAAGCTGCACAAGGCTTCGGGTGGTTTGGAGTTGCCGTAAAAAAGGCTTTGCGGCGCAACAGCCGCGAAGCCTTTTGCCAAACGCGGGTCAGAGCACCCCTTCGAGAATCTCGTAGACAATCCCGGTACCCATTGCGATCAATACAATATCGCTACCCGCGCGACGCCATTCGTAGCCCTGGTAATACGGCAAACGACTCAACGCGCGATTGTCCAGGCGTTCGCCGTAATAGCCATGGGGCAGTGGCCGGCCGCGTTCCAGATGTATGCCTGGAGGCGACGGCGCACCACGGACGAAATAGTCGTGATGGTCATGAATCGTCTGACGCACCGGGCCAAAATCCCGGGGTGGTCCACCGCGATGGTTGTCCTGCCCGCCACGATGGTCATTGTCGTGGTTATCGTATTGGCCCTGTTGCGGGCCGCCGTGGTCATGATCGTTGCGCTGATCGGCGCTGGCGTGCAGCAACGGGGTCGCACTGAGCATCAGCACGCCCAGGCTGGCAATCAGACGTTTCGGCATTTTCATTGGGGCTTTCCTCACCGCACACACAACAAAAAGGGCTTCAGAACGTAGTCCTGAAGCCCTCGGTCTTGCTGGTTAGTCTGTGTCGGGAGGCTCTAATTCCTCTGTATCAGGAACTTTACCTTCAGCTGACGCGAGCCTTACGCACGCCATCGGCCAACGCCGAGCACAGGCTCAGCACGCCATCGATGGCCTGATCCGGCGTCGTGGCATTGGCGATGTGATCGATCAGTGCCGAGCCCACCACCACACCGTCCGCCAGGCGCGCGATGGATGCCGCTTGCTCCGGCGTGCGGATGCCGAAACCGATGCTGATCGGCAGGTCGGTGTGGCGACGCAGGCGAGTAACCGCCTCTTCGACGTGTTCCAGGGTTGCGGCGCCAGCACCGGTCACACCAGCCACCGATACGTAGTACACAAACCCGGAGCTGCCATTGAGGACTGTTGGCAGACGCACATCGTCAGTGGTCGGGGTAGTCAGACGGATGAAGTCCAGACCGGCCGCCTGGGCCGGGTCGCACAGCTCACCGTTATGCTCGGGCGGCATGTCCACCACGATCAGGCCATCGACACCGGCTTCTTTCGCGTCGGCGATGAAACGTGGCACGCCATATTTGTGGATCGGGTTGAAGTAACCCATCAGCACCAACGGCGTGTCGGTGTTGTCCTTGCGGAACTCACGCACCATTTCCAGGGTTTTCGCCAGATTCTGCTTAGCACCCAGCGCGCGGATGTTAGCCAGCTGAATCGCCGGGCCGTCGGCCATCGGATCGGTGAAGGGCATGCCCAATTCGATCACGTCGGCCCCAGCGGCCGGCAAACCCTTGAGGATTGCCAGAGAGGTGTCGTAGTCCGGGTCACCGGCGGTGACGAAGGTCACCAGGGCGGCGCGATTCTGTTCCTTGAGTTCGGCAAAACGCGTTTGCAGGCGGCTCATCAGTGTTTCTCCTGCTTAGATTGTTCCATATGGTGCATGACGGTCTGCATGTCTTTGTCGCCACGGCCGGAGAGGTTGACCACCATCAGGTGATCCTTCGGCAAAGTCGGCGCGCGCTTGAACACTTCAGCCAAGGCATGGGCGCTTTCCAAGGCAGGAATGATCCCTTCCAGGCGGCAGCACTGGTGGAATGCCGCGAGCGCTTCGTCGTCGGTCACCGAGGTGTACTGGACACGGCCGATGTCATGCAACCAGGCGTGTTCCGGGCCGATACCAGGGTAGTCGAGGCCAGCGGAGATCGAGTGGGCGTCGATGATCTGGCCATCTTCGTCCTGCAGCAGGAAGGTCCGGTTGCCGTGCAGCACACCCGGTACGCCGCCGTTCAGGCTGGCCGCGTGCTTGCCGGTTTCGATGCCGTAGCCGGCCGCTTCCACGCCGATGATCTCAACGCTTTTGTCATCCAGGAACGGGTGGAACAGGCCCATGGCGTTCGAACCACCACCGATGCACGCCACCAGGCTGTCCGGCAGGCGGCCTTCCTGGGCTTGCAGCTGGTCACGGGTTTCCTTGCCGATGACGGCCTGGAAGTCGCGGACCATAGCCGGGTAAGGGTGCGGACCGGCCACGGTGCCAATCAAGTAGAAGGTACTGTCGACGTTGGTCACCCAGTCACGCAGGGCTTCGTTCATCGCGTCTTTCAGAGTGCCGGTACCGGCCACGACCGGGATCACTTCGGCGCCCAACAGCTTCATGCGGAACACGTTGGCCTGCTGACGTTCGATGTCAGTGGTGCCCATGTAGATCACGCAGTCCAGGCCAAAACGCGCAGCCACGGTGGCGGTCGCCACGCCGTGCATGCCGGCGCCGGTTTCGGCGATGATGCGTTTCTTGCCCATGCGCCGCGCCAGCAGGATCTGGCCGATGCAGTTGTTGATCTTGTGTGCGCCGGTGTGGTTCAGCTCTTCACGCTTGAGATAAATCTTCGCGCCGCCACAGAATTCGGTCAGGCGTTCGGCGAAATAGAGCGGGCTCGGACGACCGACGTAGTCGCGCTGGAAATAGGCCAGCTCTTCCTTGAAGGCAGGATCTTCCTTGGCCGCTTCGTATTCACGGGCCAGGTCGAGGACCAGCGGCATCAAGGTTTCAGCGACGTAACGGCCGCCGAACGAGCCGAACAGGCCATTGGCGTCAGGGCCGTTGCGCAGATTAGTCTGGGTCATGGGGCGCTCCAATTGAATGCGTGATATGACAATGGGCTTCACTCTACCCCTGACGCCTGGCCCTGAAAACCGATAAGATCGCAACAACCTGTCAGGAAAACTCACAGATACCATGAGCCACGACCTGCCACCGCTGAACGCCTTGCGAGCCTTCGAAGCCACTGCCCGCTTAAACAGCGTCAGTCAGGCGGCCGAGCAGCTGCACGTCACTCATGGTGCGGTCAGCCGGCAGCTTAAAGTGCTTGAAGAACACCTCGGTGTGAGGCTGTTCATCAAGGAAGGACGCGGCCTGAAACTCACAGATGCAGGCATGCGTCTGCGTGACGCCAGCGCTGAAGCGTTTGAGCGTCTGCGCACCGTGTGCGCCGAGCTCACGCAAAGCACCGCCGATGCGCCGTTTGTCCTGGGCTGCTCGGGAAGCCTGCTGGCACGCTGGTTCATACCGCGCCTGGGGCGACTGAACGCTGATCTGCCCGACCTGCGCCTGCACCTGTCGGCCGGCGAAGGTGATCTCGACCCCCGTCGCCCGGGCCTGGATGCCCTGCTGGTTTTCGCCGAACCGCCCTGGCCCGCTGATATGCAGGTCTTCGAACTCGCCAGCGAACGGATCGGCCCGGTCATGAGCCCGCGATTTGCCGGTTATGAGCGCCTGAAAACGGCGCCGGCCACCGCGCTGCTCACTGAACCCTTGCTGCACACCACTTCGCGTCCGCAAGCCTGGCCCAGCTGGGCGCAGCAAAGCGGTCTCGACGCCAAAGCGTTGAAGTACGGGCAGGGTTTCGAACATTTGTATTACTTGTTGGAAGCCGCGGTGGCCGGACTAGGTGTGGCGATTGCCCCCGAGCCGCTGGTGGCCGAGGACTTGAAGGCGGGTCGCCTGGTCGCCCCTTGGGGATTTTGCGAAACACCCGCTCATCTGGCCTTGTGGCTACCCAAGCGCGCCGCGGACGGGCGCGCCAGGCAACTGGCGCAATGGCTCAAGAATGAGCTGCGCCAGACAGATCATTCCCCGCGTTTAAACAGCAGGTAGGCCGCCAACAGGCCCAGCGCTCCGACGGCAACACCGGCAGTCGTCCAGGGGTGCTCCTGTGCGTAATCACGAGTGGCAATTCCGGTTTCACGGGTTTTGACCTTGACCTCTTCATAGGCATCCGAGAGCAGATGGCGCGAATGCCTCAACGCATTCTCGGCATTGCCTTTAAGCACCTTGAGGGTTTTACGCGACTCGTCCGAGGCGTCGTCCTTCAGGTTTTCCAAGGATTTGAGCAGACTCTCGATCTCCGCTTCCATGCTTTGCAATGAGGCTTTGCGTAACGAGCTGTTGGCCATGGTGGCTCTCCTGCATTGTTGATGAGTGGCGTGTGTTGGTTGGGACTTCAGGGACTCGAGAAAGTGCAGTAAATGTGAGCTTCCATGTCGCAGCGCCGAAGGAAGTAAGACAGAAAATCACTGCTAGGCTGTATTTCACACCCTAAGGAGAACGCCATGACTGACCATCACACCTATAAGAAAGTCGAACTCGTAGGCTCGTCCACCAGCAGTATCGAAGACGCGATCAACAACGCGCTGGCCGAGGCCAGCAAGAGCCTCAAGTACATGGAGTGGTTTGAAGTGACCGAAACCCGCGGCCACATCAAGGACGGCAAGGCGGCGCACTTCCAGGTGACGCTCAAGGTCGGGTTCCGGATTGCCAGCAGCTGACGTTGGTCTAGTCTTCTGAACTTGCGCGCTGGCCGAGTGCCATAGGGACTGGCAATGCGCTTTGCGCGTTTCCGGCCAATGGCTGGATGCCTTTTTTTTGATCCGACCAGAGAATGCGACCGATGAAGAAGTTTATTTTGGCGGTAGGTTTGTTGAGCCTGGCGGGTACTGCCTTTGCTGAAGGCGGCAAGTCCTGCGAAGAGCTGAAAGCCGAAATCGCTGCAAGGCTTGATGCCAAGGGCGTTTCTGGCTATTCGCTGGAAATCGTCGACAAAGGCAATGCGTCTGGCGGAAAAATCGTCGGCACGTGCGAGAAGGGCAGCAAGGAAATAGTCTACAAGCGGTAGTCCCTAAAAACGGTAGCTCCAACAAACGATAGCCCCGACCGATTGCAAGCAAAAAGCCGACGCCAGCGTCGGCTTTTTTGCGGTCAGCGTGCCTAGCCCTTCATGACCTGCGCCAGCAGCTCATAGGAGTGCAGGCGATCCGCGTGTTCATACAGGTCGCAGGTGAAAATCAGTTCGTCGGCCTGGGTCTGCTCGATCAGTACTTCCAGCCTGGCGCGAATTTTTTGCGGGCTGCCGATCATCGCCAACCCCAGGAAATCGCTGACGGCTTCTTTTTCATGGGGCAACCACAGCCCGTCCATCGTTTTCACCGGCGGGCGCTGCACCAGGCTCTGTCCGCGCATCAGCGCGAGAATGCGCTGGAATACCGAGGTTGCCAGATAGTCGGCCTGCTCATCCGTGTCGGCGGCCACCAGCGGCACGCCGAGCATCACGTATGGCTTGTCCAGCACTGCAGAAGGCTTGAAATGATTGCGGTAGACGCGAATGGCCTCATGCATGAAGCGTGGAGCGAAATGTGAAGCGAAGGCGTAGGGCAACCCGCGCTCCCCTGCCAACTGCGCGCTGAACAGGCTTGAGCCCAGCAGCCAGATCGGGACATTCGTGCCGGTTCCTGGCATCGCGATAACGCGCTGGTCCGGCGTGCGCGGGCCGAGATAACGCACCAGTTCGGCCACATCGTCCGGGAAGTCGTCGGCGCTACCCGAGCGCTCACGGCGCAGTGCGCGGGCCGTCATCTGATCGGAACCGGGTGCACGGCCAAGTCCCAGGTCGATGCGCCCCGGATACAGGCTTTCAAGCGTGCCGAACTGTTCTGCGATCACCAACGGCGCATGGTTGGGCAACATGACTCCGCCGGAACCGACCCGAATGGTCGAGGTGCCACCGGCCAGATAGCCGAGCAGCACGGAGGTCGCGGAACTGGCAATGCCGTCCATGTTGTGGTGTTCGGCAACCCAGAACCGGTTATAGCCGAATTTTTCCACGTGCTGCGCCAGGTCCAGCGAGTTGCGCAACGACTGGGCGGCGCTGCCGTTCTCCCGCACGGGCACCAGGTCGAGGGTCGAGAACTTGATATCGGACAGTCGTTTCATAAACCTGCTTCTCCAATTGAGGGCGCAGGTTTTTTGTTACAAACGAAAACCTGCCGAATCCATAAGCGTGTTTCATGCAATGAGGGCATATACCCGAGTTTCAATAGCACGGCGAAATTTACCGGCAAAAAAGCCGAACGATCAGATGCGCTGAACTTTGCTCCCCGGTCTACCCTCAGAACCCTAGCGACCGAAACCACAACGGCGCGACCCTTCGCGCCGGATCTTGAGGAGACAGGCATGGCTATCACCAAGAAAGCATCCGCCCACTGGGAAGGTGATCTGAAAACCGGCATCGGCTCGATTTCCACCGAAACCGGGGTGCTCAGGGACGCGCCCTACGGCTTCAAGGCCCGCTTTGAAGGCGGCAAGGGCACCAATCCGGAAGAGTTGATCGGTGCGGCCCACGCGGGCTGTTTCTCCATGGCCTTTTCCATGATTCTCGGTGACGCCGGCCTCAAGGCCGACAGCATCGATACCAACGCCGAAGTGACCCTGGACCAGGTAGAAGGTGGTTTTGCGATCACGGCCGTGAAATTGATTCTCAAGGCAAAAATCCCTGGCGCGAGCCCGGCGCAGTTCGATGAGTTGAGCAACAAGGCCAAAGAGGGCTGCCCGGTATCCAAGGTGCTGAATGCGAAAATCAGCCTGGATGCGACTTTGCTCAGCTGAACTCGCATTGAAATGGAAAGATCGTAGCCTCCGACAGCTCCTACAGATTGACGCTGATCCTGTAGGAGCTGCCAAAGGCTGCGATCTTTTTTGAGTTGAAACAGATTTGCCGGGTCAAATTGTGGTCGAATAAATGACAGCAGCTAAAACGCATGACCTGTGCGCGCTGCCTCAAGGAGCTTCAACCATGAAACGTTTTGCCTTGGCGGTCATCTGTTGCGCCCTGGCCACTTCGGCCCTGGCGGCACCCAAACCTTGTGAAGAACTCAAGGCCGAAATCGAAGCCAAGATTCAGGCTGCAGGGGTGACGTCCTATACCCTGGAAATCGTTACCAATGACGAAGTGCACGATCAGAACATGGTCGTTGGCTCGTGCGATGGCGGCACCAAAAAAATCATCTACCAGAAGAATGACCGCTGACCGCAGTTACGGCACGCAGTTGATCTGGCCCGCTTCGGCAACGATCTCATGCTTGGCGTTATACAGCCGCGCTTCAGGGGTAAACGCCATGGAGCGAGCTTGTAACAAATAACGCTGACCGGCTTCGAAATGATCGTATTTGACGATCATGTAGCACAACCGCTCCGTGGTACCGCCGAACAAGTCCGAGCCCCCGCCGCCTGGCACTTCAAAATCGAAGCGCACCGTAAGCTCGTGGCTACCGGGTGTGACCTGAAAATAACGCCCGTCGCGCAATCGCTGGTTATCCAATCGCTCGGCCATCAGCAATTTATCGTTAGGGAATGGCGTAGAGAAGTCTACCCACGCCATGTTCGGATTGACCGCCGGCATCGGCGTCGAACAGCCGGCCAGGGCACTAGCGGCCAATAACAGCATCAACCTGCGCATGATGAATATCCCAATGTCGGGATATTCAGAATAGCGCCGATCAGGTCCGTTGGCAGCCCGCCGGTGTGCCCTGGCCAATCACTTTTCGCTGTTGATCATACAGCTTGGCCCATGGCCGAAAGCCGATATTCCCCGCCTGCAGTTGATAGCGCTCGCCCGCGTTGAAGTCGTTGAATTTCACATTCAGCTGGCAGTCTCGCCACAGCGGTTCCGCATCGGGGCCGATATTGGTGGGCTGGACCGGGAACTGGTAGCGAACGGTCAATTCATGGCTGCCGGGTTGGACCTCGAAATAGCGCTTGTCGGTGGCCGCTTTATTGTCCACCTCCAGCGCCAGCAGGGCCGTGTCTTCCTGATGTGACTCCAGATCGATCCATGCTTGCGTCGGATCATGGCGAGGTAATCCGAATCCTGCACAACCGGCCAGCATCAGCAGGCCTCCCGTCAGCATCAACTTGCGCATAGCGGAGCTCCAGTCAAGCGGGATAGTCTTGCGAGCAGACTCTCCAGGGATTTTTTTATTTTGATCAGGCCGCGTCGAAGCCTTGGGTTACTTGATCGCGTTTTACGCATTTTGTTTCCGGGCGTGTTGTTTTTGTTACTCAACGGTTGTTCCAGCGTCAGCTACTACAGTCAGTTGGCCAGTGGTCAGCTGCAATTGCTGCGGGCACGGGAGCCCGTTGCCCAGGTGATTGCCGATCCGCAGCGCGATCAGAAACTGCGCGCGCACCTGGCCCAATCACAAAAGGCCCGGACCTTCGCCAGCCAGCAACTGCACTTACCGGATAATCAGAGTTACCGCTTGTATGCCGACATTGGCCGTCCCTATGTAGTCTGGAACGTGTTTGTCACACCGGAATTTTCCCTGAAGCCACAAAACCATTGCTTCCCCATCGCCGGTTGCGTGGCTTATCGCGGTTTTTACAGCCAGAGCGCGGCTCGCGGTGAGGCGGCGTTGCAGCGCCTGCAAGGGATGGACGTGTCCATTGGTGGAGTAGAAGCCTATTCGACCCTGGGCTGGTTCAACGATCCGATCATGAACTCAATGATGGGCTGGGGCGATGAACGCCTGGCCACGCTGATCTTTCATGAACTCGCACATCAGCGCGTTTATGTGAAGGATGACACTGAGTTCAACGAGTCATTCGCCACCTTCGTCGAGCAGGAAGGTACTCGCCAGTGGCGGGCTTACCGTAACCTGCCACCCGAAAGCGGGACAAAGACGCAACAACGGGACCAATTCATTGAGCTGATTCTGGACACCCGCACCCGGCTGGAAAAATTGTACAGCCTACCGCTGCCGCCCGAGCAAATGCGCCAGCGTAAAGCCGAGGCGTTCGAACAGTTGCGCGCTGAATACCGACAGATGCGTGATAAACAATGGGCCGGGGATAAACGTTACGACGCGTGGATCAATGCGCCGATGAACAATGCGCGATTACTGCCGTTTGGCCTGTATGACCAATGGGTGCCGGCGTTTGCCGAGTTGTTCAGGCAGGAGGGTGGGGATTGGGTGAAGTTTTATGCGCGGGTCGAGAAGTTGGGTGCGTTGCCTGTTGGTGAACGCAAGGCGGCGCTGAAGGATTTGGTTGGATCATAAATCTTTGGTGGCGGTGAGGCCCTCTTCGCGGGCAAGTCGGGTCGCCGCACCGCCGCTCCCACAGTGATTTGTGTCGACCTGTAAATTGAGATCGACGCAGAACCCTGTGGGAGCGGGCTTGCCCGCGAAGGCGTTTTAACTAGCGCTGCAAAAACGCCTGATGCATCTCGTCCAACGTTTCAAAATGATAGGCCGGTGCTTCAGCGCTCAACTCCTCCCGACTGCCAAACCCATAACCCACCGCTGCCGCATCCAGCCCGTTACTGCGCGCACCGATCAGGTCGTGCTTGCGGTCGCCGATCATCAGGGTGCTGGCCGGGTCGAGGCCCTCTTCGGCCATCAGGTGGGCGATCAATTCGACTTTATTGGTGCGGGTGCCGTCCAGTTCGCTGCCGTAAATCACCTTGAAGTGTTTGGCGAAGTCGAAATGGCGGGCGATTTCCCGGGCGAAGACCCAGGGTTTGGAGGTCGCGATGTACAGTTGTCGTCCTTGCCCACCCAGGGTTTCGAGCAGCGGCGTGACGCCGTCGAACACCCGGTTTTCGTACAACCCGGTGACCTTGAACCGTTCCCGGTAGAAGTTCACCGCCTCCCAGGCCCTGGCCTCGTCAAAGTCATAGAACTGCATGAAGGCCTGCAACAAGGGCGGGCCGATGAAGTGTTCGAGCTTGGTCAGGTCGGGCTCATCTATGCCCAACTTGCCCAGGGCAAACTGGATCGAACGGGTAATGCCTTCGCGCGGGTCGGTCAGGGTGCCATCTAGGTCGAACAGAACGGTTTGGTAATGCATGAAAATTCCTGGGCGATAGCGAGATGTTTCAGATCTGGTCGTAGCCTTCGGCAAGATGCAGATCCTTGAGCTTCACGTAGTTCGCCGCGCTGTAGGTGAAAAAGGCTTGTTCCTTGTCGGTCAGTGGCCGGATCTGTTTCACCGGGCTGCCCACATATAGAAACCCGCTTTCCAGGCGTTTGCCCGGTGGCACCAGGCTACCGGCGCCGATGATCACATCGTCGGCGACCACCGCGCCGTCCATTACGATGCTGCCCATGCCGATCAACACCCGGCTGCCGACGGTGCAGCCATGCAGCATGACTTTGTGGGCGATGGTCACGTCATCGCCAATCAGCAACGGGAAACCGTCGGGGTTGAAAGGCCCGGCATGGGTGATGTGCAGCACACAGCCGTCCTGCACGCTGGTGCGCGCGCCAATGCGGATGCGGTGCATGTCGCCGCGGATCACCGTCAATGGCCACACCGAGCTGTCTTCGCCGATTTCAACATCGCCGATCACCACCGCCGAACTGTCGACAAAAGCGCCTTTACCGAGCAACGGCGTGTGGTTCTGGTACTTGCGAAGGGACACGATAGGTTCTCTCTCTGTCGCTGATAGCTGCGGTGAGTGTCGATTGTAATTAAGATGGCTGTACGTTTCTTCCAGCCAAGGTGCCAACCGTGAGCGTGAACAACCCTCTTTTGCAGTCCTATGACCTGCCGCCGTTCTCCGCGATCCGTGCCGAGCACGTGCAACCGGCCATTGAACAGATCCTGGCTGACAACCGCGCCGCCATTATCGAGATCCTCAAGGCCCAGGGCAAACAACCGACCTGGGCTGGGCTGGTACTGGCCATGGACGAGCTCAACGACCGCCTGGGTGCGGCGTGGAGTCCGGTCAGCCACTTGAACGCCGTGTGCAACAGTGCCGAACTGCGCGAAGCCTACGAGTCCTGCCTGCCGGCCCTGAGCGCCTACTCCACCGAAATGGGCCAGAACCGTGAACTGTTCCAGGCCTATGAAGCCCTGGCCAACAGCCCGGAAGCCGCCGGTTTCGACGTAGCGCAGAAAACTATCCTGGAACACGCCCTGCGCGATTTCCGTCTGTCGGGTATCGACCTGCCGGAAGCCGAGCAGAAACGCTACGCCCAAGTGCAGAGCAAATTGTCGGAGTTGGGCAGCCGCTTCTCCAACCAACTGCTGGACGCTACCCAGGCCTGGACCAAGCACATCACCGAAGAAGCCGCCCTCGCCGGCCTGACCGATTCGGCCAAGGCGCAAATGGCCGCCGCCGCGCAAGCCAAGGACCTCGATGGCTGGCTGATCACCCTGGAATTCCCGAGCTACTACGCGGTGATGACCTACGCCCATGACCGCGCCCTGCGCGAAGAAGTCTACGCGGCGTACTGCACCCGCGCGTCGGACCAGGGCCCGAATGCCGGCCAGAACGACAACGGCCCGGTCATGCAGGAAATCCTCGACCTGCGTCAGGAACTGGCGAAACTCCTGGGCTTCGCAAGCTTCTCGGAGTTGAGCCTGGCCACCAAGATGGCTGAATCCAGCGATCAGGTGCTGAGCTTCCTGCGCGACCTGGCCAAGCGCAGCAAACCGTTCGCCGCCCAGGACCTGGAACAGCTCAAGGCTTATGCCGCCGAGCAGGGTTGCCCCGACCTGCAAAGCTGGGACAGCGGCTTCTACGGCGAAAAACTTCGCGAGCAGCGTTACAGCGTTGCCCAGGAAGCCCTGCGTGCCTACTTCCCGATCGATAAAGTACTGGGCGGCCTGTTCGCCATCGTGCAACGCCTGTACGGCATCGAAATCGCCGAGCAGCAAGGCTTCGACACCTGGCACCCGGATGTGCGCCTGTTCGAAATCAAGGAAAACGGCCAGCACGTCGGCCGCTTCTTCTTCGACCTTTACGCCCGCGCCAACAAACGCGGTGGCGCCTGGATGGACGGTGCCCGTGACCGTCGCCGCACCGCCGAGGGCGTGCTGCAGAGCCCGGTGGCCAACCTGGTGTGCAACTTCACTCCAGCCGACAGCGGCAAGCCTGCGCTGCTGACCCACGATGAAGTCACCACCCTGTTCCACGAGTTCGGTCATGGCCTGCATCATCTGCTGACCCGCGTCGAGCACGCCGGGGTGTCTGGCATCAACGGTGTGGCCTGGGACGCGGTCGAGCTGCCGAGCCAATTCATGGAAAACTGGTGCTGGGAGCCCGAGGGGCTGGCGCTGATCTCCGGTCACTATGAAACCGGCGAACCCCTGCCACAGGACCTGCTGCAGAAAATGCTCGCGGCGAAAAACTTCCAGTCCGGCCTGATGATGGTCCGCCAACTGGAGTTCTCGCTGTTCGACTTCGAACTGCACGCCACCCACGGTGACGGTCGCAGCGTACTGCAAGTGCTTGAAGGCGTGCGTGACGAGGTGTCGGTGATGCGTCCTCCGGCCTACAATCGTTTCCCTAACAGCTTCGCGCACATCTTTGCCGGTGGTTACGCGGCGGGCTACTACAGCTACAAATGGGCTGAAGTGCTCTCGGCCGATGCTTTCTCCAAATTCGAGGAAGAAGGTGTGCTCAATGCTGACACCGGCCGGGCGTTCCGAGAAGCGATCCTGGCGCGCGGCGGTTCTCAAGAGCCGATGGTGCTGTTCGTCGACTTCCGTGGTCGTGAGCCGTCGATTGACGCACTCTTGCGCCACAGCGGCCTGAGTGAGGGCGCAGCAGCATGAGTGAGAGTCCCGTGATTACCAAACGACGCTTTATCGCCGGCGCGGTTTGCCCGGCCTGCAGCGAGCCGGACAAGTTGATGATGTGGAGCGAAGACGACGTACCGCACCGCGAGTGCGTGGCCTGCGGTTACTCCGATACGCTGAATGAACAAGGCCTGTCCGTTCCCAAGGAACTGGGCACCCGGGTCAACACTTCCGCACTCAAGCCTGCGGACACCAAGGTTCAGGCCGTGCAGTTTTTTCCGAACCCGAAGCTGAAGAAAAAGCCTGACGAACAACACTGAGTAGGAAGCGACACCTCTCACGGCGCAACGCCGTGAGAGGTAATCGAGTTTCAGTCAAGGCGTGGAAATGCTGACGTAGGCTTTAGCCAGCGCCAGCAGTTTCAGCAGGTCCTCGGCGTCAACATCGCCATCACCATCGACATCTTTATTGAAGTTACGGATCTTGATTGATTGTCCCCCATCATTTGAGGAGGCGATGAGAGTGGTGGAGTCCAGCAAAGCGGTGGTCGTCGCGAAATTTTTTGCATCCCAAGTCTCTTCTTTCAATGCGAACTGCATCGATACTTGCACTTCTTTTGGATTGACGGCGCTTGGGCCAAGCTTTTGTAAAAAAATACCGCGACGATTGAACATAGACATAATTAAATCCTTTTAATTAATACCCCAATCAATGCATGGAGCGGCCATAACAATACCGGTGCCTGGAGCGTTTCAACCAGACGCGATATGTATCGTTCAATGACTTTCGAGACCAGACCGAAGAGCTGCCAAACGGCACTGGTCACTTGAGTCTTTCACGTATACTGTATGGGCATACAGCATGCGAGCCAGCCCCATGAACGCGCCATTGCCCCCACGCGGTCGCGGCACCGCCACCAACCCGCATAACCGCTTCGCACCCCATCGCTCGGTGGCCGAGGACGACGGCTGGTATCAGGAAGCGCCGATGACCCAAGGCACCGAGGTGTCCATCGAGACGGCGAAAACCATCATCACCCGCAACAACTCACCGGACCTGCCCTTCGATCGATCGATCAATCCTTATCGTGGCTGCGAGCACGGTTGCATCTACTGTTACGCGCGGCCCAGCCACGCTTATTGGGACATGTCACCAGGCCTGGATTTCGAGACGAAGCTGATCGCCAAGACCAATGCCGCGGACATACTGGAGGAACAGCTCTCCAAACGTGGCTACCAATGTGCCCCCATAAACCTGGGGTCCAACACCGATCCTTACCAGCCCATCGAGCGCGAGTACAAGATCACCCGCCAAACCCTCGAAGTGCTGCTGCGCTACCGTCATCCGGTGACAATCGTGACCAAGGGCTCGTTGATTCTGCGCGATCTGGACCTGCTGGCCGAACTGGCTCGGCAAAGGCTGGTGGCGGTGATGATCAGCCTGACCACGCTGGACGACGAGCTCAAGCGCATCCTCGAACCCCGCGCGGCGACACCCAAGGCCCGGCTCCGGGCGATCAGGGTGTTGCGCGAAGCGGGCGTTCCAGTGGGTGTGCTGTGTTCGCCCATGATTCCGATGATCAACGACAGCGAAATCGAAAACCTGCTCACAGAGGCACACGCGGCTGGGGCACAGAGCGCCGCCTATATGATGTTGCGGTTGCCCCTGGAGGTCGCTCCCCTGTTCGAAGAGTGGCTGGCGGCCCACTATCCGCAACGTGCGGCCCATGTCCTGAGCCTGATTCGCCAGAGCCGGGGCGGCGAGCTGTACGACAGTCGCTTTGGTGCACGCATGCGTGGTGAAGGCCCCTTTGCCGATTTGTTGGCACAACGTTTTGCCAAGGCCATCAAGCGCCTGGGGCTTAACCATCGGGAAGGTTTTAACCTGGACTGCGAAGCCTTCTGTCCGCCGGGTCGCCAAATGTCGTTGATTTGAGGACAATTAGCCTATGGTTGAGTACTGGGGAACGCGCTCAACTTTTCCCCAGTCACGTTTTTTGTGACCTGGAACACAGGTTCTAGAGCGGTCTATTCAGTTTGAGTTAAGATTCGACGGCTACCTTGTTCATCGAGTGACTGACGGGTCGATTGACGACCTGGATGTTTTTTTAAACAGCCACTGGCTTCACACCGGACAAAACGGGAATATCCCTGACTCCGCAAAAGAGGATGAATCATGAGTGACAAGGATAAACAGCCGTTGGCTGCGTCGGCTTCTGCCAAACCCGAGGCGGAAAGCGCCGATGCAGCGCTGCAGCATATCGTTGACGGCTTTTTGCATTTTCATCATGAGATCTTTCCGCAACAGGAAGAACTCTTCAAAAAACTCGCCACGGCCCAACAACCACGGGCGATGTTCATTACCTGCGCTGATTCGCGCATCGTGCCCGAGCTCATCACCCACAGCTCGCCTGGCGACCTGTTCGTCACCCGCAACGTCGGCAACGTCGTTCCACCTTACGGCCAGATGAACGGTGGTGTTTCCACCGCCATCGAGTACGCGGTACTGGCACTGGGCGTGCAGCACATCATCATCTGCGGCCACTCCGATTGCGGAGCGATGCGTGCGGTACTCAATCCCGACAGCCTGGAAAAAATGCCTACGGTCAAAGCCTGGCTGCGGCATGCGGAGGTCGCGAAGACCATGGTGCACGACAACTGCAACTGCGCCGACGAAAACGAGCGCATGCATGTCCTCACCGATGAAAATGTCATCGCCCAGTTGCAGCACTTGCGGACCCACCCTTCGGTAGCCTCGCGCATGGCGAACGGTCAACTGTTCATCCATGGCTGGGTCTATGACATCGAAACCAGCGAAATCAAAGCTTACGACGCGGATCAGGGTCGATTCCTCCCGCTCGACGGCAGCCATCCGATTCCGGTGGCGACGCCCAAAGCGCGCTTCTAAATCCTCCTAACCATCTGTGTGGTTTGACGCCGGCCGCTGTTTCAGCGGCCCGGCCTTGCCATGCCTGAAGAAAACTTCGGGAGAATCATCATGCGTGCTGCGCAACTTAAAGCTGTGCTGCCACGGGAGCTGCTGGCTTCGGTGGTCGTGTTTCTGGTCGCCCTGCCCCTGTGCATGGGCATTGCCATTGCTTCGGGATTGCCACCGGCCAAAGGCCTGATCACCGGGATCATCGGTGGCCTGGTAGTCGGTTGGCTGGCCGGCTCGCCTTTGCAAGTCAGTGGCCCGGCGGCAGGCCTGGCGGTGTTGGTATTCGAACTGGTACGCCAGCATGGCGTGGTCATGCTCGGGCCGATCCTTCTGTTGGCGGGCTTTTTACAACTGGTGGCCGGTCGGTTGAAACTGGGCTGCTGGTTTCGCGTGACAGCGCCCGCCGTTGTCTACGGCATGCTCGCCGGGATCGGGGTGCTGATCGTCCTGTCTCAGCTGCACGTGATGCTGGACGCCACGCCAAAGCCCTCAGGGCTGGATAACCTGGCAGCTTTCCCAGCCGCCGTGGCTCAAGCTTTGCCCTCCTTTGGCTGGCAGGCTGGTTTGCTCGGGCTGGCAACGATCGCTGTGATGTGGCTGTGGGAAAAGCTGCGTCCCCATTCCCTGCGCTTCGTTCCCGGCGCGTTACTTGGAGTAGGGATCGCCACCGTCGTCAGCCTGGTCTTGGCGCTGCAAGTCAAACGGGTGGAAGTGCCCGCCAATCTGGCCGAAGCCATCGACTGGCTGAAACCTGCAGACTTGCTGAACCTGGCTGACCCTGCGCTGCTGATCGCGGCATTCGCCGTAGCCTTCATCGCCAGCGCCGAAACCCTGCTGTCCGCCGCCGCCGTCGACCGCATGCACAGTGGTCAACGTTCGGACTTCGACCGCGAACTGTCTGCCCAAGGCGTCGGTAACATGCTGTGCGGATTGCTCGGCGCGTTGCCGATGACCGGGGTGATCGTACGTAGCTCAGCCAACGTCCAGGCGGGTGCAACCACGCGCTATTCGACGATCCTCCACGGATTGTGGCTGCTGGCGTTCGTGATGTTGCTGTCGAGCGTGCTGCAAAGCATTCCCGTGGCGAGCCTCGCCGGTGTGTTGGTTTACACGGGTTTCAAACTGGTCGACCTCAAGGCTTTTCGCGGTTTGGGTCGATACGGTCGGATGCCGATGTTCACCTACGCCGCGACGGCATTGGCGATCATCTTCACTGACCTGCTGACAGGCGTGCTGATCGGCTTCGGCTTGACCCTGGTGAAACTGGCGCTGAAGGCTTCACGACTGAAAATCAGCCTGATCGACCTGCCCCGGGATGGTGAAATGGAGCTGCGCCTGGTGGGTGCGGCGACCTTTCTCAAGGTCCCGGCATTGACCCGGGTACTGGGCAGTATTCCAGCCGGTGCGACGGTGCATGTGCCGCTCAATAACCTGAGCTACATCGATCATTCGTGTCTGGAGCTGCTGGAGGAATGGGGACGGGCCAATGCGGCCAAGGGTTCGAAGTTGTTGATCGAATCGCGCGGGTTGAAGCGCAGGCTGGAGGGGCGGGTGAGGACCAACATCGGTATTGGTGCGGCTGGCTGAGTAAAACACCTGTAGGAGCGAGCCTGCTCGCGATGGGCCAAAGAACACCGCGGGATATCAGGATACCCGCGTAATCGTTGTCGACCATCGCGAGCATGCTCGCTTCTACAAGGGTAATGCGAACTTACGCCACCGGCTGTTCCAGATCCAGGCCCACGCCCAGGCGGCGGGACATGCACGGCCAGCGCTTCCACGCGGCGCCCGTGTCCGGACTGCTGAGTTTCTCGCGGTAGGCTTCGACCGATTCCAGTGCAAAGCTGTCGTCGTTGAGCATTTCGTCCACGGCGTGATGCACCGCCTCATCCAGTTGGTTGGCAAATTCCTCACCGATCAATTGGTGAGCAATCAGGTTGGCAACAGTCATGTCCAAGGGGATAAGTGGCTGGCCAAGATGCTTGATGTACAGGTCGTTGACCTCTTCGACGAACCGGTGCGCCAGATAGGCCTCGTCCAGCAGGCTGTCGAGCCCGACGTGCCCGGCCATGATCGCCGGCGGCTGGAGGAAGTACTGTTCGGCTATTTTCAGCACCGGTTTGATCTGTGACTCGATGCCCGCTTCCCTGGCGACTTCATTGGCTGCATCCAGCAGGTCTGGCACTTCATCGATATAGGCGGCGACAAAGCGCGCCAGTACGCCGTTGGCATCAGCCTCCGGTAACTGGATCGCGCGGTGTAAATGAGGCAATTGGGTTTCCAGCTGACGGGTCAGCAGGCCGGTCTCGGCTTCGTGTTGTCGGGCTTTTTGGATCTGCTCGCGCAATGCGGCGGTGTTCATGAAAACTCCAGGAAACAAGGCAATGAAATAGGGAAGACATAACTTAGCTGGCATACGAAAAATGCTAAGACGCATTTGTCATAATTGTTTCATCCTTGAGACGTCTCCGTTATATCGGTTCGCCACCACTCGTCTGCATCCTTCTCCATTCGTGCCCTGCAATGCAAGTTAATGCTGTTTCACATGATTTACGCCAGCACATTGCGAGGTGAGAGTCGCTGTCTATACTCGGGTTGGAATGGAGTTAGCTGATGACGCCCGACTGCAATGCAGCAAGGCCCGGCGATTCAAGTTCGTAGTCTGATGCAGCCGCTCCCTTGCCGCAGGTGAAAGCCGGCGGGATAAAAAGAACGATAAGGGGAACCCGCAATGATGCGACATCCACATGTCTGGATGGGCCTCCTGTTGTGGTCGATTTTCAGTCAGGCGCAAGCGGCCTGGACTGTGAATATGGCGCCTGGAGCGACTGAAATCAGTCACGCTGTGTTTGACCTGCACATGACCATTTTCTGGATCTGTGTAGTGATCGGCATCATCGTCTTTGGTGCCATGTTCTGGTCGATGATCCTGCACCGCCGCTCTACCGGGCAGGTGGCGGCAAAATTTCATGAAAGTACCACCGTCGAAATCCTCTGGACCATCGTGCCCTTCATCATCCTGGTGGCCATGGCGGTTCCGGCGACTGCCACCCTGATCAAGATGTACGACGCCAGTGAGCCGGATATCGATATCCAGGTCACTGGCTATCAGTGGAAATGGCACTACAAGTACCTGGGCCAGGACGTTGAGTTCTTCAGCAACCTGGCCACTCCCGCCGATCAGATCCACAACAAGGAAGCCAAGACCGAGCACTACCTGCTTGAGGTCGACAAGCCCCTGGTGCTGCCGATCGGCGCCAAGGTGCGCTTTTTGGTGACCTCCGCCGACGTGATCCACTCCTGGTGGGTGCCGGCGTTCGCGGTCAAGCGCGATGCGATCCCGGGGTTCGTCAACGAAGCCTGGACCCGTGTCGAAAAACCCGGCGTCTACCGCGGTCAATGCGCCGAGCTGTGCGGCAAGGATCACGGGTTCATGCCGATCGTGGTCGAGGTCAAGGACAAGCCCGATTACGAAAAATGGTTGGCTGAACGCAAGGCCGAAGCTGCTCAACTCAAGGAGCTGACCAGCAAGGAATGGACCCTCGACGAGCTCAAGGAGCGCGGTGACAAGGTCTATCACACCACCTGCGTGGCCTGTCACCAGGCCGAAGGCCAAGGCCTGCCGCCCATGTTCCCGGCACTCAAGGGCTCGAAAATCGCCACCGGACCGATCAAGGATCACCTGGGCATCGTCTTCCATGGCAAGCCTGGCACCGCCATGGCGGCGTTCGGCAAGCAACTGTCGGAAGTCGATATCGCAGCAGTCGTGACCTACGAGCGTAACGCCTGGGGCAACAACAAGGGCGACATGGTCACTCCCAAGGAAGTGCTGGAGCTGAAACAGGCGGAAAGCAAATGACCCGGTCTATTGCGCACCCAAGGAACCCGTCGGGGCATCACGCCCCGACCTGCCCAGCCCATCTGCTTGCAGGAGACAGGACATGACTGTTGTAGTCGATGACCATGTTCAGACCGGCACCGCCCACGAGCACGCCCACGGCCCCGCCAAAGGCCTGATGCGCTGGGTGCTGACTACCAACCACAAGGACATCGGTACGTTGTACCTGTGGTTTGCGTTTTCCATGTTCCTGCTCGGCGGCTCGTTCGCGATGGTGATTCGCGCCGAGCTGTTCCAGCCAGGGCTGCAGATCGTCCAGCCGGAATTCTTCAACCAGATGACCACCATGCACGGCCTGGTGATGGTCTTCGGTGCGGTGATGCCGGCCTTTGTCGGCCTCGCCAACTGGATGGTCCCGCTGATGATCGGCGCACCCGACATGGCGCTGCCGCGGATGAACAACTTCAGCTTCTGGCTGTTGCCGGCGGCGTTCATCCTGCTGGTTTCGACCCTGTTCACCCCCGGCGGCGGACCCAACTTCGGCTGGACGTTCTACGCGCCGCTGTCGACGACCTATGCACCGGAAAGCGTGACGTTCTTCATCTTCGCCATCCACTTGATGGGGATCAGTTCGATCATGGGTGCGATCAACGTGATCGCCACCATTCTCAATCTGCGCGCCCCCGGCATGACGTTGATGAAAATGCCGCTGTTCGTCTGGACCTGGTTGATCACCGCGTTCCTGCTGATCGCGGTGATGCCGGTACTGGCCGGCTGCGTAACGATGATGCTGATGGACATCCACTTCGGCACCAGCTTCTTCAGTGCCGCCGGTGGCGGTGACCCGGTGCTGTTCCAGCATGTGTTCTGGTTCTTCGGCCACCCCGAGGTGTACATCATGATCCTGCCGGCCTTCGGTGCCGTCAGCTCGATCATTCCGGCCTTCTCGCGCAAGCCGCTGTTCGGCTACACCTCGATGGTCTACGCCACGGCATCTATTGCCTTCCTGTCGTTCATCGTCTGGGCGCACCACATGTTCGTGGTCGGCATTCCGCTGGTGGGCGAGCTGTTCTTCATGTACGCCACATTGCTGATCGCGGTACCCACCGGGGTCAAGGTGTTCAATTGGGCCAGTACCATGTGGCAGGGTTCACTGACCTTCGAGACGCCGATGCTGTTCGCGGTGGCGTTCGTGATCCTGTTCTCCATTGGCGGTTTTTCCGGGCTGATGCTGGCCATCGCCCCGGCGGACTTCCAGTACCAGGACACCTACTTCGTGGTCGCGCACTTCCACTACGTGCTGGTGCCGGGGGCGATCTTCGGGATCTTCGCCTCGGCTTATTACTGGATGCCGAAGTGGACCGGCCACATGTACGACGAAACCCTCGGCAAGCTGCACTTCTGGCTGTCGTTCATCGGCATGAACATGGCCTTCTTCCCGATGCACTTCGTGGGGCTTGCGGGCATGCCGCGACGGATTCCGGACTACAACCTGCAATTCGCCGACTTCAACATGGTGTCGTCGATCGGCGCATTCATGTTCGGGGCAACGCAGATCTTCTTCCTGTTCATCGTGATCAAGACCATTCGCGGCGGCCCGCCAGCACCGGCCAAACCGTGGGATGGAGCTGAAGGCCTGGAATGGAGTATTCCGTCACCGGCGCCGTATCACACCTTCACCACGCCGCCGGAAGTGAAATGAAATGAGCGCCATGGCCTTTGTGGGAGCGAGCCTGCTCGCGATGGTCTTCAACGATAACGCTGGAAGCCTGACACCCCGCGGTGCTCTCAGGTTTTTCGCGAGCAGGCTCGCTCCTACAGGAGATCAGAGCCATGGCTGACTCGATTTCGATGAAGAAACTGGTCACCCGCCTGTTACTGGTGGTGGTAGCGATGTTTATCTTCGGCTTTGCCCTGGTGCCGATCTACGACGTGATGTGCAAGGCATTCGGTATCAATGGCAAGACCGCCGGGCAGTACGAGGGCGAACAAACGGTCGATACCTCGCGACAGGTTCGCGTGCAGTTCCTGTCGACCAATTCCGCCGACATGTCCTGGGACTTCTATCCCAAGCACGATGAATTGACGGCCAACCCCGGGGCAGTGAACGAGATGATTTTCATCGCGCACAACCCTACCGATCGCCCGATGAGCGCCCAGGCGGTGCCAAGCATCGCGCCCAGCGCGGCGGCGGCGTATTTCCACAAGACCGAATGCTTCTGCTTCACCCAACAAGTGCTGCAGCCCGGTCAACGGATCGAGATGCCGGTACGTTTCATCGTTGACCGCGACATGCCCAAGGATGTGAAGCACCTGACGCTGTCCTACACGCTGTTCGATATCACCTCCCGACATCCACCGGTCGCAGTAAATACTGGCGGTTGAGCGTGCCCGATAAGGAGAACAATAAATGGCAACTCATGAACACTATTACGTTCCGGCCCAGAGCAAATGGCCGATCATCGCTACGGTCGGGATGTTCGTCACGGTGTTCGGCCTGGCCACCTGGTTCAACGACCTGAAAGCGGCGCGGCCGGAATCCCACGGCCCGTTGATCTTTTTCGTCGGTGGCCTGTTGCTGGCCTACATGCTCTTTGGCTGGTTTGGCACGGTGATCAAGGAAAGTCGCGGCGGCTTGTACAGCGCACAGATGGATCGCTCGTTCCGCTGGGGCATGAGCTGGTTCATTTTCTCGGAAGTGATGTTCTTCATCGCCTTTTTCGGCGCGCTGTTTTATGTGCGCCACGTCTCCGGTCCCGCCCTGGGTGGCGAAGGTACCAAAGGTCTCGCCCACATGCTGTGGCCTGCCTTCGAGTGGACCTGGCCACTGCTGAACAACCCCGATTCCAAGCTGTTCCCACCACCCAAGGAGGTCATCAGCCCCTGGGGATTGCCGCTGCTCAATACCGTGATACTGGTGACCTCAAGCGTCACCGTGACCATCGCCCACCATGCCTTGAAAAAGGGCCATCGCGGCGCCCTGAAAATCTGGCTGGCGCTCACGGTGCTGCTGGGCGTTGCGTTCCTCGGCTTTCAGGCCGAAGAGTACATGCACGCCTACCACGAACTGGGCCTGACCCTGGGTTCGGGCATCTACGGCGCCACGTTCTTCATGCTCACCGGGTTCCACGGCGCCCACGTGACCATCGGCACCATCATCCTGTTCGTGATGCTGATGCGGGTCATGCGCGGGCACTTCGACAGCGATCATCAGTTCGGCTTCGAGGCGGCGAGTTGGTACTGGCACTTCGTGGATGTGGTGTGGATCGGGCTGTTCGTTTTTGTCTATGTACTCTAACGGCAGATGCAAGCTTCAAGCTTCAAGCTGCAAGCCTCAAGTTTGAAGCGAAGCGCCCTACCAGGGCGCGTGAGAGACAAGTTGGCCGCTGAAAAAACCCCAGGCGATCAAGCCGACGGTGATGGCGGCCAGGGCCACACGAACACTCAAGGCAATGACGAGGCGGTTCGAGCTGCTGTCGTCCTTGACCAGAAAAAACAGGCCGCTGAACAGGCTGACAACCGTGGCAATCAGCATCAGGACGATGGCTGCTTTGAGCATGGTGAGACTCCGGGGGACAAGCGATGCATCTGAGTATAGCTATCGCGATGACCGACTTTCTGGCGACGCCATGAAGCGCTTTCGGCCGGGCATCATTCCGACATTGGTGGTTGCGCTGTTGCTGCCCCTGCTGGTGTCGCTCGGGTTCTGGCAATTGAGCCGGGGCGCGGAGAAAAGCGCGCTGCTGCAAAGCTACACCGAACGCCGGGCCGCAGAACCGATGGCCAGCACCGAGCTGCAACACACGCCAGACCCGGCCTTCAGACGGATTCACCTGCACGGCCGGTTCGATGCCGCGCACAGTCTGTTGCTGGATAACCGTCAGCGTGGCGGCAAGGTCGGGGTCGAATTGCTGCAACCGTTTCAGGATCAGGCCACCGGGCTGTGGCTGCTGGTCAACCGCGGCTGGCTGCCATGGCCCGACCGCCGGACGCCACCGCAATTCACCACACCGACCGATGCCTTGAGTCTCGAGGCATGGGTCTACGTTTCGCCCGGCGCGACCTTCCAGCTCCACGCCGACCCAAGCACCAGCACCTGGCCAAAATTGCTGACGGCCATTGACCCGAATGCACTCTGGGCAGCCCTGGACCGCGAAGGCTTTGCCTACGAATTACGCGCAGAAACCGGACCTGCAACTTATCAGGCCGATTGGCCAGTGGTTGCCACGGGCCCGGAAAAACACATCGCTTATGCCGTGCAGTGGTTCGCCATGTCGATCGCCCTGTTCGGTCTTTATCTCTACCTCGGCTGGCACAACGCAAAGGAGAAACACCATGGGAGCGGCCATGAATCCACCCAGCATGTCTGAGGCAAAAACGCCGGTCAACCGGCGCAAGGGACGGTTGCAGCTACTGCTGATTGTGCTGGGGGTGGTCGGTCCGATGATCCTGGCCACCGGCATGTACAAACTGAATTTCTGGGTGCCGGAAGGCCGCAGTTATCACGGCGAACTGATCGGCAACGGACAAAGCCGTGCCGACCTCGGCGTCCAGGCGCAGGAAGACCGCTGGCAGTTGCTGGTCACGGCACCGAAGACGTGTTCGGTCGACTGCCAGCAACTGGTTTATCTGGCGCGGCAAATCCAGATCGGCCTGGGTCGCGATGCCGGTCGTGCCAGTCACGCGCTGGCGGTGACACAACCGCTGAGCAGTGATTACGAGACTAAACTTCAACGCGAGTACCCGCAGTTGCAGCGCTATCCACTGGACTTGCCGACCTACACCAAAGGCGCTCAGAGCAATGACTCTCCACACCTGTGGATCATCGACCCCCACGGCAATCTGGTGTTGCGCTACGACCCGTCAGTCAAAGGCAAGGATCTGCTCAATGACCTGCGGCATCTGTTGAAACTGTCGAACATCGGATAAGGGCATCGTCATGGCCAAGCCTGGATTTCGCCTCGCACTGTTTGCCACCTTGCTGGCACTGATTGTGGTGTTGCTCGGTGCTTATACCCGCCTGACCCACGCAGGCTTGGGTTGTCCGGACTGGCCTGGTTGCTACGGCTTTATCAGCGTGCCGAAAAGCGAAGCGCAACTGGCCCATGCCGAACTGCATTTTCCGGACACGCCGGTAGAAGCCCATAAAGGTTGGAACGAAATGATCCACCGCTACTTTGCCGGCACACTGGGGCTGCTGATCTCGGTGCTGGCCGGTCGGGCCTGGGTCCATCGCCGGCATCCTGGGCAACCGGTGAAGCTGCCGTTGTTCCTGCTGGCGGTGGTGTTCGCCCAAGCGGCATTCGGCATGTGGACGGTGACGCTCAAGCTCTGGCCGCAAGTGGTCACCGGGCATCTGCTTGGCGGCTTTGCGACCTTGAGCCTGCTGTTTCTGCTGACCTTGCGCCTGTCCGGCGTGTTGCCCGCACTCACGGTGCCGCGACGCCTGCAGTACTGGGCGACGGCGGGGCTGTTGCTGGTCATCGGACAAATCGCCCTGGGTGGCTGGGTCAGCTCCAACTACGCCGCCGTGGCCTGCATCGACTTTCCGACTTGCCATGGTCAATGGCTGCCACCGGCCGATTTTGCCAACGGCTTCCACCTGACCCAGCACATCGGCCCGAACTACCTCGGCGGGCAACTGGACAGCGACGCCCGCACCGCCATTCACCTGACCCACCGAATCGGCGCGTTGTTGGTGACCCTGGTGCTGCTCGGCCTCGCCTGGCAACTGAAAGTCGTCGGCATGACGCGACTCGCCGGGTTGGTGCTGATCGCCCTCGCGGCGCAAATCACCTTGGGCATCAGCAACGTGCTGTTGCACCTGCCGTTGCCGATTGCCGTCGCCCACAACGCCGGGGGTGCAGCGCTGTTGCTGACGATGGTGCTGGTCAATTACCACGCCCGGACCAGCCTGGTTCGGGTCAAGCAGCCGACACGCTGGCGTTTCAGCCCGCGTAAACACTCAGCCGGGCCCATAACAATAAAAGGAGAGATGCCGTGGCGATTCTGATCGGCGAACGTCCCAGCCAGGCGATCTGGCGTGACTACCTGGAGCTGACCAAACCCAAAGTGGTGGTGCTGATGCTCATCACTTCGCTGGTGGGGATGTTCCTCGCGACGCGCGCCGGAGTGCCGTGGACCGTGCTGGTGTTCGGTAACCTGGGCATTGCCCTGTGTGCGGGCGGTGCGGCAGCGGTCAACCATGTGGTGGACCGGCGGATCGATGCGGTCATGGCACGCACCCACAAGCGGCCGCTGGCCGAAGGCCGGGTGTCTCCGGCCGCGGCGCTGACCTTTGCCCTGGTGCTGGCGCTGCTGGGCCAGGCCTTGTTGCTGGCCTTCACCAATCCACTGACCGCATGGTTGACCCTCGCCTCCCTGCTCGGCTACGCAGTGGTCTACACCGGTTTCCTCAAGCGCGCGACCCCGCAGAATATCGTCATCGGTGGCCTGGCCGGCGCCGCTCCGCCGCTGCTCGGCTGGACCGCCGCCACCGGCCACGTCAGCGCCGAACCACTGTTGCTGGTGCTGATCATCTTCGCCTGGACGCCGCCGCACTTCTGGGCGCTGGCGATCCATCGCAAGGAGGAATATGCCAAGGCCGACATCCCGATGCTGCCGGTGACCCACGGCGAGCACTACACCAAAATCCACATCCTGCTTTACACCTGCGCGCTGCTGGCCGTCAGCCTGATGCCCTACGTGATCCACATGAGCGGCCTGCTCTACCTGGTCTGCGCCATCGGTCTTGGCGCCAGATTCCTGCAGTGGGCCGTGGTGCTGTACCGTGGCACTCGGCCGCACGCGGCGATCAACACCTTCAAGTACTCTATTTACTACTTGTTCCTGCTGTTCATCGCCCTGCTCGTTGACCACTACTTATTGTTGAACCTATGACCCGAACCCAGAAAACCGTCTTCATCCTTGTCGCCCTGATCGCGCTGGTCCTGGGCCTGACCATCAACAAAGTACTCTCCGGCAAAGGCCAGGGCGATCCGACGGCGCTGATCGACGCCGGCATCATTCTCCTACCGCAAAGCCGCAACCTGCCGGATGTGAAGATGACCGATCAGGATGGCAAGCCGGTGGCGATCAACGAGCTCAAAGGCAAGTGGAGCCTGCTGTTCTTCGGCTACACCTTCTGCCCGGATATCTGCCCGACTACCCTTGCCCAGCTGCGCCAGATCAAGAGTGAGCTACCGCCCGAGGCTGTGGACAAGTTGCAGATCGTACTGGTCAGTGTCGATCCGCACCGCGATACGCCCAAGCAGCTCAAGCAGTACCTGGGCTACTTCGATCCGCAGTTTGTCGGCCTGACAGCAACCTCGATCGAAGAACTGCAGAAAGTCGCCAATGCCGTGAGCATTCCGTTTATTCCGGCCGATATCAGCAAGCCGAACTACACGGTCGACCATAGCGGCAATCTCGCGGTGATCGGCCCGGACGGGACCCAGCGCGGGTTCATTCGGGCACCGTTGAACAACCAGAAATTGGTGGCGCAGTTGCCGGTGATGCTTAACCGCAAATAGTCGAGATACCCCTGCAGTAACATGATCAACTGAAATCCACATCTTACAATGTGGATTTTTTCCAATGCTCCACCTTCACTCGAGACCCCATACCTCTAATATGCGTAGCGATATAACGAAGAGACTCAAAATCTGGCTCATAATGACCTGAATAATTATCAACTTTGTAAAAATTCCTACCGTGCAACTTATGTATATATCCAGCGCTTATTATATTCGTATTGCCTGCATGGTGACTTAATACCGAATGACTTACAATGTGTCCTGCCGGCGTCCCAGGTCGACCACCTACAATCAATTGACCTTGGTCCGTAAAGACAAACTTGTAGGAATAATCACTCTCTAACAACTTCAGATCGCGAGAGTTATTTATTCTCATGATGAGAACTGAATCACTGACATTTTGTTTACCTATAAACTCTTGAAACTCCTGCTTTATCAGGGATGGCGGCATCTTGTTTTTGATTATTGTCGCCGGCTCACCATTTATGGTATTTACTATTCCTTGATTCTTGGCAGGCGCGGTGAAGCTTGGCCTTTTCCCTGCAGAAAAGATCTTGTGGGCTTTTTTTTCAATGAAACCTAATGTCGCACTTATCCCGAGAGACGAATGACCACTCTCATCACGTCGATTAATCGGATCTCCCAAACAGTACACATACGAATTTATTCCCCCTGGTCCAAACGGACTTGAACTATCTGGACTGTTGAACCTCAGGAGTATAGGGTTGAATGCTCGATAGCCGTTACCCAACATATAAAATCCGGTGATTTTGTCCCGCCTTTCACCATTGAACCCCAACAGACTAGAAACTCCATACTCAGGACATCGATAACCATAGGGAGAATATATAATCGGCTGCGAGGAATGGACGTCAACCATGTGCACAACAGACCGCAGCTGGTTTGTCGCTAGTAGTGAAGTTTGGATACGAATATCCATTTGGTTTTTTTGAGCTAACAAGTAATGACCGTATTCAAAAATCGAATACTTCAATGTGTTTTGAATATCAGTGGCCAAGCGTGTACCGCAATAGAAACGCTTAATTCCTGCCTCGCCTGAAGGTGTCGCTCCAACGAGTCGGTCCAGCGGGTCGTAATGGTAACGGCATAGCAAGTCTTGCGTATTGGCAGTCATAAGATGCACTACTAAAGGGTCTTTGATCCAGGTGATTCAGCTTCGGCAACCGAGGTAACTTTGTCTACTAGCAGAACTGATAGGATGGCGGTTCACACGGACGTTGTTTCAGGAAAAAAAATGGGGCGCATTCAATGCGCCCCATTTTTTGTTACCGCTGCAGATCAGAACGCCGGCACGACCGCGCCTTTGTACTTCTCGAGAATGAAGGCCTTCACTTCCGGGCTGTGCAAGGCAGCCACCAGTTTCTTCATCGCTTCGCTGTCCTTGTCGTCTGGGCGGGCAACGAGGATGTTCACGTAAGGCGAGTCGCTGCCTTCGATGACCAGCGCGTCCTTGGCCGGATCGAGCTTGGCTTCCAGCGCGTAGTTGGTGTTGATCAGCGCCAGGTCGACCTGGGTCAGCACGCGCGGGATGGTCGCGGCTTCCAGCTCACGGAACTTCAGGTCTTTAGTGTTTTCAGTGATGTCCTTGACGGTCGACAGGATGTTGTTCGAATCCTTCAACTTGATCACACCGGCCTTGGCCAGCAGCAACAGCGCACGGCCGCCGTTGGTGGCGTCGTTCGGGATGACCACGGTGGCGCCACCCGGAAGTTCAGTCAGCGCTTTGTACTTGCTGGAGTAAGCGCCCAGGGGCTCCAGGTGTACGCCTGCAACCGAGACCAGATTGGTGCCCTTGGCCTTGTTGAACTCATCGAGGTACGGCTGGTGCTGGAAGAAGTTGGCGTCCAGGCGTTTTTCCGCAACCTGTACGTTCGGCTGGATGTAGTCGGTGAAGACCTTGACCTTCAGGTCGACGCCTTCTTTGGCCAGGGCCGGTTTAACGAACTCGAGGATTTCCGCGTGCGGCACCGGGGTCGCGGCGACAGTCAGGGTGTCGGCGGCGTGGGCGGAAAAGGCTGCAACGGCAGCGAACGCAACGAGTAGTTTTTTCATTCAGCTAACTCCATTTGAGGCGCCCGTCTGGCGCCTGCCAGCGAATGGCCGGCTCATT
The DNA here is from genome assembly GCF_000282475.1 of Pseudomonas sp. GM78. Lineage (GTDB taxonomy): Bacteria > Pseudomonadota > Gammaproteobacteria > Pseudomonadales > Pseudomonadaceae > Aquipseudomonas. The sequence goes on along the minus strand of NZ_AKJF01000198.1, from coordinate 162,820 downwards.
TGTCATTTACGAGAACTTTTTATTTCCGAGAAAAATGCACAACCAGCTTGTCGCCGACGGTTTGCAGGACCTGCACCAGCACCAGCAGCAACACCACCGTGACCACCATCACGTCAGTCTGGAAACGCTGGTAACCGAACCGGATCGCCAGGTCACCCAGACCACCGGCGCCGACCACACCGGCCATTGCCGTATAGGACACCAGTGTAATGGCCGTCACCGTAATCGCCGCAAAAATGCCCGGGCGGGCTTCGGGCAGCAAGGCATTGGTGATGATCTGCCGCGTCGTCGCGCCCATGGCCTGGGTCGCTTCGATGATGCCGCGATCCACCTCGCGCAGGGCGGTTTCCACCAGTCGCGCGAAGAACGGCGTGGCACCCACCACCAGCGGCGGGATTGCACCAGCAACGCCCAGGGACGTGCCAGTGATCAACACGGTGAACGGAATCATCACGATCAACAGAATGATGAACGGCAGCGAACGCAGGATGTTCACCACCAGGGACAACATCGCGTAGACGCCTTTGGCTTCCAGCAACTGGCGCGGGCTGCAGAGGAACAGCAGCACGCCAAGCGGCAGGCCCAGCAATACGGTGAACAGCAGTGAGCCACCAAGCATCAGCAAGGTATCGCCAGTGGCCAGCCAGATTTCGAACCAGTCAATGTTGGCGAAGAAACTTGTCAGGGCTTCCATTAGCGCAGCACCTCCATGTGGACGTCCGCTGCGGTGAAGCGGGCGAAAGCCGCTTCCATGTCACCGCCGGTCACCGCCAGGGTCAGTTGCCCGTAAGGGACGTCCTTGATGCGGTCGATACGACCGGCCAGGATGCTGTAGTCCACACCGGTTTCCCGAGCGACGGTACCCAGCAGGGGCGCGTAGGTCGCTTCGCCCTGGAAGGTCAGACGCACGATGCGGCCTGGCACGTGAGCAAAGTCGTCACGCTGTTCGCTTTCGTCGATGTGTTCGTCTTCTTGCACGAAGCGCTTGGTGGTCGGGTGTTTCGGATGCAGGAACACCTCGGCCACCGAACCTTGCTCGACGATCACGCCAGCGTCCATGACACCGACCTGGTCGCAGACCCGGCGGATCACGTCCATTTCATGGGTGATCAGCACGATGGTCAGCTTCAGCTCGCGATTGATCTCGGCCAGCAATTGCAGGACCGACGCCGTGGTCTGCGGGTCCAGTGCACTGGTCGCTTCGTCGCACAGCAGGATTTTCGGCTTGGTCGCCAGGGCGCGGGCAATGCCGACACGCTGTTTCTGGCCACCGGACAACTGCGCCGGGTACTTGTTGGCGTGATCGGACAAACCGACTCGGGCCAACAATTCCGCCACGCGCTGATCGATGTCGCGGCGGGACATTTCACCCGCCAGTGTCAGCGGCAGCGCAACGTTGTCAGCAACGGTCTTGGACGCCAGCAGGTTGAAGTGCTGGAAAATCATTCCGACCTGCTGACGGAAACGGCGCAGTCCGTTGGCGTCGAGCGCGGTGACTTCTTCGCCGTCCACGATGATCTTGCCGCCGCTGGAGTTTTCCAGGCGATTGATCAGACGTAGCAGGGTACTTTTTCCCGCACCGGAATGGCCGATCAGGCCAAAGACCTGACCATTCTCTATCGTCAGACTGGTCGGATGCAGGGCGGGGATATCCTTACCGGCGACGCGGTAGGTTTTATGGACGTTTTGAAACTCGATCACGTAGCGAACCTTGTGGGGCGCGTTGGAAAAGGATCAGCGGTTAGCCGGGCGCGCATTTTAGCCTGTCCGTATAGCAGTTCTTAGCATTTATTTCGTATTCGACCAGTCATTTGGCAATAACGCGATCAAAGGTCAGATAAAAGGAACGGCTAAAAGCGTCATCAGTCACTACTTAGGCAACTCGAATTTCTGCCGAGGAGTCACGCCTGATGAGCACTAAAAAGCCTGCCGCGCCAAAGAGCGACCTGGCCGGGACCGATACCCTGGACCGCAATAACACCAACGCCAAGCTCGATAGCCTGGAAAAATTCCGCTCAGACGCCACCGGTCAGGCCTTGCGTACCAATCAGGGCGTGAAGGTGGCCGACAACCAGAACACCTTGAAAGCCGGCGCCCGTGGGCCGTCGCTGCTGGAAGATTTCATCATGCGTGAAAAGATCACGCATTTTGACCATGAACGCATTCCCGAGCGCATCGTTCATGCCCGCGGTACGGGTGCCCATGGTTACTTCCAGAGTTATGAAAACCACAGCGTCTTGACCAAAGCCGGATTCCTGCAGGACCCCGGCAAAAAGACCCCGGTATTCGTGCGCTTTTCCACGGTGCAGGGGCCTCGCGGGTCAGGCGATACCGTGCGTGATGTACGAGGCTTCGCGGTGAAGTTTTTCACCGATGAAGGCATCTACGACCTGGTGGGCAACAACATGCCGGTTTTTTTCATCCAGGACGCCATCAAATTCCCTGACTTCGTCCACGCCGTGAAACCAGAGCCCCACAACGAAATACCCACCGGCGGCTCGGCCCACGACACCTTCTGGGATTTTGTTTCGTTGCAACCGGAATCGGCTCACATGGTGATCTGGGCGATGTCCGACCGGGCGATCCCCAAAAGCCTGCGCAGCATGCAGGGCTTTGGGGTTCACACCTTCCGCATGATCAATGCCGAAGGAAAATCGCGCTTCGTCAAGTTTCACTGGCGCCCTGCCGCGGGTACCTGTTCGCTGGTGTGGGATGAAGCACAAAAGCTTGCAGGCAAAGACACCGACTACCATCGTCGCGACCTCTGGGAGGCCATCGAGATGGGTGACTATCCGGAATGGGAGCTGGGTGTCCAGGTAGTGGAGGAAGAAAACGAACACGCCTTCGATTTCGACATCCTCGACCCCACCAAGCTCATCCCTGAAGAGATCGTACCCATCACCCCGCTGGGCAAGATGGTATTGAACCGCAATCCGGACAACTTTTTCGCCGAAACCGAGCAGGTCGCGTTCTGCCCGGGACATATCGTGCCGGGGATCGATTTCTCCAACGATCCGCTGCTGCAGGGCCGGCTGTTTTCCTATACCGACACGCAGATCAGCCGACTCGGTGGCCCGAATTTTCACGAGATTCCAATCAACCGAACGATTTCACCCCTGCACAACGGCCAGCGGGATGCGCTGCACCGCACCACCATCGACAAGGGCCGTGCGGCCTACGAACCTAACTCTATCGATGGCGGCTGGCCGAAAGAAACGCCGCCCGCAGCGCAAGATGGCGGCTTCGAGAGTTACGCCGAGCGCATCGACGCCAACAAGATCCGTCAGCGTAGCGAGTCGTTCAGCGACCACTTTTCCCAGGCACGCCTGTTTTTCCACAGCATGAGCAAACATGAGCAAGAACACATCATCGCCGCGTACAGCTTCGAGCTGGGCAAGGTTGAGCGTGAGTTCATTCGGGCAAGGGAAGTGAATGAGATCCTGGCCAACATCGATCTGGAGCTGGCCAAGCGGGTGGCCCAGAACCTCGGACTTGCGGTGCCGAAAGCGGAGACCGTCGATGTACCAAAAACGTCCCTGGACCGCTCGCCGGCTCTGAGTCAGGCCAACCTGCTGCCAGGCGATATCAAAACCCGCAAAGTAGCGATCCTGGCTGCCGATGGCGTAGACGGCGCAGCAATCGATGCCATGAAGAAAGCGCTGGAAGCTGAAGGGGCGCATGCCAAATTGCTCGGCCCGACCTCGGCACCGGTGAAAACCGCCGATGGCAAGTCGTTGCCGGTGGATGCGTCCATGGAAGGCTTGCCTTCAGTGGCATTCGACGCGGTGTTCGTGCCCGGAGGAGCGGCATCGATCAAGGCGCTGAGCACTGATGGCGTGGCGTTGCACTACGTGCTGGAGGCTTACAAGCATTTGAAAGCGATTGCGTTGCATGGCGAGGCGAAGCAGTTGCTGGATGTGTTGAAGCTGGAGGTTGATGCGGGATTGATTGTTGGTGCGGATGCGAAGTTGACCAATGCGTTCTTTACGGCGATTGGTCAGCATCGGGTTTGGGAGAGAGAGCCGAAGGCTAAAGCGATTCCGGCCTGAGTTTTGTATTGATTGAGAGGACGCCATCGCGGGCAAGCCTTGCTCCTGTAGGAGCAAGGCTTGCCCGCGATGCTTTTAAGGCTGCTTGCGCGGACTCAGGACCACCTGCGCCGGAACGCTGCGAATAATCTGCCGCTCCAGGTTCAGATCAAACTGCGGATCAAGCTTCTTCACCCGCTTGGTCAGCAAGTTAGCCACCCAGGGATAATCATCGGTACGCGGCACCTGAATGCTCACGTCGCACTGAAAATTCACAACATCGGCGGCAATCGCATCCAGTTGACGACGCATTTTCCCCATATCGGTGATTTTTAGCTTCACCGTGGTGCTTTCCGCCTCTGGATCAATGACCTTGGCTTTGCGCTTGGCTTCGGCGGACTTGAGGTCTGCTTCGGCCTTTTCCAGCTCAGCCTTCCGGGCTTGTGCGATGGCACCATTGACGCCACCGGTCAGCGCAGGCGCTTTAGGCATCAAGACCCGGGCCCGGGCCAATGCGGTGGCAGCAGCGTTTACATCGCCTTTTTGCAGCACGATCTGGCTACGCAGCAGGTAGGCTTCGGCCAGTTGACGCTGGTATTGCTCAAGGGATTGATCGTTGGGGGACTCGGCCTGCAACGCGGCCAATTGACCTTCGGCCGTGGCCAAATCGCTGCTGGCCAGGCTTTGTTCCAGCTGTGCAATGGCCGTGGCCCGCGCATCCGAAACCTCGGTGGCTGCCGGTGGCGTGCTTTGGCAAGCGCCCAGCAGCAAAGAAAATGCGACAAGGAGCAGATAACGGGAGGCGAACGACTTCATTCCTGCGACTCTCTATTTGCGCAAAAAACGAGCAAGTCTACACCCCTCGACGGGGCAGAACAAAACTCAGCAGAAACAGCGCGGCGGCCGCCACTACAATCGACGGCCCCGCCGGGGTGTCCTTGAACCAGGACAGCGCCAATCCGCCACACACGGCGAGTATGCCCAGCACGCTGGCGCCCAGTGCCATCTGCTCCGGTGAGCGGGCGTGACGCTGTGCCGCAGCGGCCGGAATGATCAACAACGAGGTGATCAGCAACACACCGACGATTTTCATCGCCACGGCAATCACCACGGCGATCAACAGCATCAGCGCCAGGCGCAACCCCGCCACCGGCAGCCCTTCGACCCTTGCCAACTCTTCGTGCACGGTGATTGCCAGCAGTGGCCGCCACAACGTCACCAACAACGCCAGCACCGCGGCGCTGCCACCGAGGATCCACGCCAGGTCGGTTGGACTGATCGCCAGCAAGTCACCGAACAGATAGGCCATCAGGTCGATCCGCACTTCGTGCATGAAGCTTAGTACCACCAGGCCTAAAGAGAGGGTGCTGGGTGCGAGAATTCCCAAAAGCGTGTCGGAAGCCAGCGGCTGACGCTGTTGCAAGGTCACCAGCAACACCGCCAACAGCAAGCAGCCGACGGTGACTGCAACGGTCGGGCTGACATCGAGCAGAAAGCCCAACGCCACGCCCAGCAATGCCGCGTGGGACAGGGTGTCGCCGAAATAGGCCATGCGCCGCCAGACCACGAAGGAGCCCAAGGGGCCCGCCACAACCGCCAGAGCCAGACCTGCAAGCAGGGCGTAGAGCAGAAAATCAGCCATGCTTGCAGCTATCTCCATGAACATGGTTATGGCCCGATGCGGGCGCCTTGACCACTGAGCCGTGCAAATCGTGGGCGTGGTCGTGGTGGTGGTGATAAATCGCCAGGCTTTGCGCGTTTTTTCCGAACAGTTCGACGAATGCCGGATCGCCGCTGACCTGCTCGGGGTGGCCGGAGCAGCAGACATGGCGGTTCAGGCAAACCACCTGGTCGGTGGTGCTCATCACCAGGTGCAGATCGTGGGAAACCATCAACACACCGCAGCCGTGACGGTCTCGCAGGCGGGTGATCAGACTATAGAGTTCGGCCTGGCCGGCCACGTCGACGCCTTGTACCGGCTCGTCGAGCACCAGAAGTTCAGGCTCACGCAACAAGGCCCGGGCCAGCAGGACGCGTTGCATTTCACCGCCGGAAACACTTTGCACGGGGCTGTCGATCACCTGCTCGGCGCCGACTTCCTTGAGCGCAGCCAGGGCCATCGCACGGTCCACACCCGGCACCAGGCGCAAGAAGCGCAGCACCGAGAGCGGCAGGGTCGGATCGACATGCAGCTTTTGCGGCATATAGCCGACCCGCAGTTTCGGCTTGCGCCAGACACTGCCGCTGTCGGGTTTCAACAGGCCGAGCACAGCGCGCACCAGGGTGGTCTTGCCGGCACCATTAGGGCCGATCAGGGTCACGATCTGCCCCGGCTCGACGCTCAGTTCGATATTATCCAGCACGGGTTGCCCGGCAAACGTGACGGCAACCTGCTCGAGGCGGATCAGCGCGTTGCTCATCAAGCCCCCTGGCAGCCCGAACAGAGACCGATCACTTCGACGGTCTGGCCTTCGACGACAAACCCGACGTCCCTGGCGCTGGCGATGATCGCGTCGCTGATGGATTTCTGTTCGAGTTCGATGGCGGCGTGGCATTCACGGCAGATCAGGAACTGACCCTGGTGCGCGTGCTCCGGATGATTGCAACCGATGAAGGCGTTGAGCGAGGAGATTCGGTGCACGAGGCCGTTTTCCAGCAGGAAATCCAGCGCGCGGTACACGGTTGGTGGCGCCGCTCGGCGGCCATCCTGCTCGCTGAGCACCGCAAGAATGTCGTAGGCGCCCAAGGGTTTGTGGCTTTGCCACACCAGTTCCAGCACCCGCCGACGCAATGCGGTCAGGCGCAAACCCTGGCGCGCGCACAAGGCATCGGCCTCAGACAATGCGCTGTGAACGCAATGAGAGTGGTCGTGGGGACGGCTGGCAATCGGTGTTTTAGGCATGAGCGGCGACGAGTTTTGTGAGAGACGTTATTATGTTACCCGTTCTCGCCTCTTCGAGTGGTCATCGTGTCCCGACTTTTTTCCATCTTTGTCGCAATTTTCACCAGTTTTCTGCTGATTGGCTCGGCGCAAGCCGAGGTCAAGGTCCTCACCAGCATCAAGCCACTGCAGCTGATCGCCGCTGCCGTACAGGACGGTGTGGCGATCCCGGAAGTCTTGCTGCCACCCGGCGCCTCGCCGCATAACTATGCCTTGCGCCCATCCGACGTACGGAAGGTGCAATCGGTGGATCTGCTGTACTGGATCGGGCCGGACATGGAAGGTTTCATGCCACGGGTGCTCAATGGTCGTACGCTGCCGAGCGTCGCCGTGCAGGAGCTTCCTGGCCTGAAGCTGCGACATTTCGCCGAAGATAACCACTCCCACGCCGAAGAAGCCGACGAACACGACCACGATCACCGTCCGGGCACCCTGGATGCGCATTTGTGGCTGTCGCCGGTCAACGCCCGGGTGATCGCGGCGAAAATGGCTGCGGACCTGAGTGCGGCCGACTCGGCCAACGCGGCGCGCTACCAGAGCAACCTGAAGGCATTTGACGAGCGTCTCGATGCGCTGGATGCACGCCTGAAGAAACGTCTGGCTGGTATTGAAGGCAAACCTTACTTCGTGTTCCACGAAGCGTTCGATTACTTCGAAGACGCCTACGGCCTCAAGCACGCCGGCGTTTTCAGTGTCGCAGCCGAAGTGCAGCCTGGCGCCCAGCATGTTGCGGCAATGCGTGCGCGGTTGCAGGAAGTGGGCAAGACCTGTGTATTCAGCGAACCACCGCTACGCCCACGCCTGGCGGAAACCCTGGTGGCGGGCCTGCCGGTGAAGCTGGCGGAACTGGATGCTTTGGGTGGGTATACGCCAGCGACGGCTCAGGGGTACGAGCAGGTGCTGGAGAAATTGGGGAATGATTTGGCGGGGTGTCTGGAGTCGTTGTAACCCCGGAATTTGTGTCGCCCCGTTCGCGGGCAAGCCTCGCTCCTACAGATTTCGCGCCGATCACAATAATTGCGAACGACCGATTTCTGTAGGAGCGAGGCTTGCCCGCGAAGCTCTTAAAGGGCGAACGGCAAAGGCGTATTAACTGTCTGGCGCTGCGCCAAACGCAGCTCAAACTCCATCGGATCGTGAATCAACACGTCCTGCCCGGCAAACGACTCCGCCGCGATCAACCGTGACAACCAGAAACGCACGCACGCCACCCGCAACATGGTCGGCCACAACTCAGCCTCGGCCGCGGTAAACGGTCGCAACGCGGCATAAGCCCCCAGCAGTGCCCGCGCCCGCGGGCCGTCAATCAAGCCGTCATCGTCGGAACACCAGTCGTTCAGGGCAATCGCCACGTCGTAGAGCATCGGCCCCGAGCAGGCGTTGTAGAAATCAATCAGCCCGGTCAGGTGCGTGCCTTCGAACATCGCGTTATCGCGGAACAGGTCGGCATGGATGTTGGCCCGAGGCAGCGCCAGGATTTTCTCTTTCTGTTGGGTGATTTCTTCCAGCGCCCGCTCCAGCAAAGCTTTCTGCCCAGCATTGAGGTGCGACAGCAATTGCGTGCCCTCTTCCAGCATCCAGTCCAGGCCACGATCGGTCTTGCGCTTGATCATCTTGGCCTGGGTCGCCAGGTGCAGGTGGGCAAGCAACTCGCCTACCTGCGCGCAATGCTGGGCGTTGGCTTGCTTGATGTGCTTGCCGGCCAAGCGCGGTTGCAACAGCGCAGGCTTACCGGCCAGCTCGCGCAACGCAACGCCGTCGGTGGTGCGCAGCGCGTAAGGCACCGGCAGGTCGGCCTCGTGCAGCACGTCGAGCAATTCGATGAAGAATGGCATCTCCTGCACCGGGCCGCGCTCGACCAGGGTCAGGACAAACTCGCCCTGCTCCAGGCTGATAAAGAAATTGGTGTTTTCGCTACCGGCGGCAATCCCCTGGAAATCAAGCAGGCGGCCGAGGCCATAAGGGGCGAGAAAAGCTTCCAGCTCGGGCCGAGCCAGGGGGGTAAACACAGACATGATTAAAACTGCCAGTACGAGGCGCCGCTCTTGAGCCAACGCCGATTGAAATTAAGAAACTACTTCCACTCAAAGATCTTCCACGACGGTATCAGCATATCCGGCTGATCCGAGCGGATGAAGTTACCGTCCGATCCATCGGCGCGCACCAGAAAATAGGGTTTGCCGACGCTCGGAGTGACCTTGATGGCGTAGAGAAAACCGTTCTGACGGTACTCCTGAATCGTTTTGTCGCCTTCCGTGCGAATGGTTACTTCCGGATCTGGCGATGGCGCATCGTCCGCCGCCATGACGGCCAACGGAGTGACTGCAAACAACCCAGCCAGCAACAGGCGATTTAGTGTGCGCATGATAACCTTGTCCCTTTGTCGTCAACGGTCCCGCTATTCTAGCGCCGGACCCGCCGAAAAGGTTGATCCTGCTCATGAGCCAAGCCCCCCTCGTCCTGGTGGACGGTTCTTCTTACCTGTACCGCGCCTTTCACGCGCTGCCACCGCTGACCACGTCCAAAGGCCTGCCCACCGGCGCGGTCAAGGGCGTGTTGAACATGCTCAAGAGTCTGCGCAAGCAGTACCCGGACAGTCCCTTCGCCGTGGTGTTCGATGCCAAGGGTGGGACATTTCGCGATGACATGTACGCCGAATACAAGGCCAACCGGCCGAGCATGCCCGATGACATGCGTGTGCAGATCGAACCCCTGCATCAAAGCGTGATCGCCCTGGGCTTCCCGCTGCTGTGCGTTGAAGGCGTCGAGGCCGATGACGTGATCGGCACGCTGGCACGCAGCAGCGCGGCGGCCGATCGTCCGGTGGTCATCTCCACCGGCGACAAGGACATGGCGCAACTGGTCGACGGCCACATTACCTTGGTCAATACCATGACCGGTAGCAGCATGGACGTAGACGGCGTGAAGGAGAAATTCGGCGTCGCTCCGGAGCAGATCATCGATTATCTGGCACTCATGGGCGATTCTTCCGACAACATTCCAGGCGTTCCGGGCATAGGCCCAAAGACCGCTTCCGGCCTGCTGGTGGGTGTGAATGGCGGCCTGACCGAGCTCTACGCGCAGCTAGACATCGTCCCCACACTGCCGATCCGCGGTGCCAAGACCCTGCCGGCCAAGCTCGAAGAGCACAAGGAGATGGCGTTCCTCTCCTATCAACTGGCGACCATCAAGGTCGATGTGCCGCTGGAGATTGGCCTCGACGACTTGCAAATGGGCCCGGAAGATCCGGCCAAACTCTACGAGCTCTATTCCCTGCTGGAATTCAAAAGCTGGCTGAACGATCTTGATCGGGACGCCAAACGTCTTGAACTGAGCGCTGCTGCCTCCAAGCCTCAGCCGGTAGTCGATCTGTTCAGTGCCGCCGAAACCGAAGCCGAAGCCGAAGTGCCGCCGGCCACGTCAGAAGCCCGTTACGAGACCATCCTCGACCAGGCTCGATTCGACGTTTGGCTCGAAAAACTGAACAGCGCCAAGCTGTTCGCCTTCGACACCGAAACCACCGGCATCGACGCGCAGCAGGCGCAACTGGTGGGCTTGTCGTTTGCGGTGCAGGCCAACGAAGCGGCCTACATCCCGTTGACCCACTCCTACATCGGCGTGCCCGATCAACTGGATCGCGACACCGTCCTGCGCGCCCTCAAGCCGATTCTGGAAGACCCGAACAAGCTCAAGGTCGGCCAGCACGCCAAGTTCGACATGAACATCCTGGCCAACTGCGCCATCGGTGGCGATCAGGCAAACGGCATCACCGTGCGCGGCGTCGCTTTCGACACCATGCTTGAGTCCTATGTGCTCAACTCCACGGCCACCCGCCATGACATGGACAGCCTGGCGCTGAAGTATCTGGATCACACCACCGTGAGCTTCCAGGACATCGCCGGCAAAGGCGTGAAGCAGCTGACGTTCGACCAAATTGCGCTGGAGCAGGCCGGGCCTTACGCGGCCGAGGACGCGGACATCACCCTGCGCCTGCACCAGGCCTTGTTCGAGAAGCTGACCGTCATCCCGACCCTGGCCAGCGTGCTGACCGACATCGAGATGCCCGTGGTACCGGTGCTCGCACGTATCGAACGCCAGGGCGCGTTCGTGGATGCCGCCCTGCTAGGGGTGCAAAGCATCGAACTGGGCGACAAGATGGTGGCGCTGGAGCGTGAAGCCTTCGAGATTGCCGGTGAGGAATTCAACCTGGGCTCACCCAAGCAGCTCGGCGTGATCCTCTACGAGAAGCTCGGATTGCCGGTGCTGAAAAAGACCGCCAAGGGCCAACCGTCCACCGCCGAAGAAGTGCTGGCCAAGCTGGCCGAGGACGACTATCGGCTGCCCAAGGTGCTGATGGAATACCGCTCCATGAGCAAGCTCAAAAGCACCTACACCGACCGTCTGCCGGAACAGATCAATCCGCGCACCGGACGCATCCACACCTCCTATCACCAGGCCGTGGCGTCCACCGGGCGTCTCTCGTCCAGCGATCCGAACCTGCAGAACATCCCGGTGCGCACCGCGGAAGGGCGGCGCATTCGCCAGGCCTTCGTCGCTCCGAAAGGCTACAAGCTGCTGGCGGCCGACTATTCGCAGATCGAGCTGCGGATCATGGCGCACCTGTCCCGCGATGAAGGCCTGATGAATGCCTTCCGCAATAACCTGGACGTGCACACCGCCACCGCTGCCGAAGTGTTCAAGGTCGAGCTCAACCAGGTCACCTCCGACCAGCGGCGCAGCGCCAAGGCCATCAACTTCGGCCTGATCTACGGCATGGGTGCGCAGAAACTCGGCAAGGACATCGGCGTCGATACCAAGACCGCCAAGGCCTATATCGATACCTACTTCGCCCGTTATCCCGGCGTTCGTGAGTACATGGATCGCACCCGCGCCCAGGCTGCGGATCAAGGTTATGTGGAAACGTTCTTCGGGCGGCGGCTGTACCTGCCGGAGATCAATTCCAACAAGCCGCAGGAGCGTGCCGCCGCCGAACGCACGGCAATCAACGCGCCGATGCAAGGCACGGCGGCCGACATCATCAAGAAAGCCATGGTGGCCGTGGATGACTGGCTAACCTCGTCAGGCCTGGACGCCAAAGTCATCCTGCAGGTGCACGATGAATTGGTACTTGAAGTGCGCGAGGACCTGGTCGAACAGGTCAGCGCCGAGATTCGCCTGCACATGAGCGGTGCTGCGAAACTGGATGTGCCATTGCTGGTGGAAGTCGGGGTGGGCAATAACTGGGATGAGGCGCACTGAGTGGAGACTCTGCTGCGGCATCATGTCGCGGCAGACCGCTCGCAGGCTGCTTAGTCCAAAAGGCGCTTGAGGTTATTCCAAAGCTTCTGAAAAAAAACTGAACTAATCTGGCCCCAGCCACTCAGATTTACTGAATGGCTGGTGAAGCCCTTCGATGCTCCTATGTTGTGTTAAGTGTTGGCAGATATCTGGACCCCGCCCTAGCGGTCTAGAACTTGAACCCCGGAACTTCCCCCTCCCCATAGAAGTCCGGGGTTTTTTTTGCCTGTAAAAAACTGGCTGGTGCGATCATGCCGCGCTGGCCTGACCGCTCCCCAGACAGCTTTTTCACTCTTACACAGTTACTTCGTCAGCGCCCTTGTCCGCCAGTTCCATCCAGCCTGCCAGTACAGTGTAGGCGTCTTCCAGGCCCATGCGCTTCGGGGCCGAAAACAACTGGATCGTCACGGCATCGCCCCAACCCTTGCGAATTTCCGACTGCACCTTGAGCAGCGTGTTCTTGGCCGCGCCATAGGTCAGCTTGTCCGCCTTGGTCAGCAAAATGTGCATCGGCATGCCAGCCGCAACGGCCCAATCGAGCATCAGCAGGTCGAAGTCGGTCATCGGGTGACGGATGTCCATCATCAGGATCAGCCCCTTCAAACTCTCGCGACCACCCAGGTAGGCTTCCAGGTGACGCTGCCAGTGTTGCTTGAGCGGGATCGGTACTTTTGCATAACCGTAGCCCGGCAGGTCGACCAGACGGCGTTCATCGTCTAGCTTGAAGAAGTTCAACAGTTGCGTGCGCCCCGGCGTTTTCGAGGTGCGCGCCAGGCTGGCATGGGTCAGGGTGTTCAGAGCACTGGACTTGCCGGCGTTGGAACGACCGGCGAAGGCGACTTCGAAGCCCTCGTCATCCGGACATTGGTCGACTTTGGCGGCGCTGAGCATGAAGGTGGACTGTTGGCACAGACCGAGGATGGGATTCTTGAGTTGCATGGGATTTCCGATGTGGGCGGCGCCAGGAATGGGCGCGGCAAGCAGTGTCGCTTCCGTTTCAGTGACGCCAGTATATAATGCCGCAGATTTTGTGTGCGCTTTGTCCCGACGCAGGATGAAGTTCACGAGAGCGACAGACCTTGATTGCGCACTAGAACGCAGATCGCTCTCAACCCTGAAAAGGTCGTTTTATGACGAAATGGCTGCTAGTTGCCGGAATCTTGATGCCGCTTTACAGCGCTCAGGCTACACAGGATCCGGAAACTGTGTACAACCGTGTTTGTGGTGCCTGTCATTCCGGCCAACTACCCATGGCGCCCCGCAAGGGCGATCAGGAAGCTTGGACGCCGAGGTTGGCGAAAGGTATGGAGACGCTGGTGCAACACGTGACCCAGGGTTTCAAGGCGATGCCGCCGCGTGGTTTGTGCATGGACTGCAGTGCCGAGGATTACCAAGCCATCATCCACTGGATGAGCGAGTAAACCCGGTCCATAACTTAACCCTTAGCCGTAGTTGGATTAGCTGATGAACAAATTGATCGTGAGTCTGCTGTTGACCGTGGGGATCTCCGGCATTGCCCATGCTGCAGGTGAGCCAGTCAAACCTGGTGACGCCGCCGCAGGCCAGGCAAAAGCCGCCGTATGTGGCGCCTGTCATGGCCCGGATGGCAACAGCATGGCGCCTAACTTTCCAAAACTGGCAGGGCAAGGTGAACGCTACCTGACCAAGCAGCTGCACGACATCAAGTCGGGCAAGCGCACCGTTCTGGAAATGACTGGCCTGCTGACCAACCTGAGCGACCAGGATCTGGCGGACATCGCCGCCTACTTCGCCAGCCAGAAGGGCAGCGTCGGCGCCGCCGACCCGAAAGTCGTGGCTCGCGGTGAAGCACTGTTTCGCGGCGGCGACCTGGCCAAGGGCTTGCCTTCGTGCACCGGCTGCCACTCGCCAAATGGCGCGGGCAACGCAGCGGCAGGCTTCCCGCACCTGGGTGGCCAGCACGCTCAATATATCGCCAAGCAACTGACCGATTTCCGCAAGGAAGAAGGTGGTCGGGCCAACGACGGCGACACCAAACCAATGCAGAGCATTGCCAAGAAGCTGAGCGACGAAGACATCGCCGCAGTGTCCAGCTACATCCAGGGCCTGCACTAAGACCGATGCATCGGGCGTTGCGCAAGGCATAGAACCCTTGCAACGTTAACGCTCGATTAATCCGTCACAGCAAGTATAAAAAGGGTGGCTTTGGCCGCCCTTTTTTGTGGCCGCTGCCGTTACACTACAGAACTCAGGCCCGCCAAGACCTGTCTGAAATCAGGTCCCGCGAGGCGAAAAAATTGTCCAGGAGTAAAGCATGCGTAATCTGATCATCAGCGCCGTTTTTGCCGCTGCCAGCCTGTTCGGCATGACTGCCCAAGCCGCTGAAACCCCCGCCGCACCTTATGTCGAGCTGAGCAATCCGGTGCCTGTCGCCGTGCCTGGAAAGATCGAAGTGGTGGAGCTGTTCTGGTACGGTTGCCCGCACTGCTACGCCTTCGAACCGGTAATCAACCCATGGGTTGAAAAGCTGCCTTCCGACGTGAACTTCGTACGTATTCCAGCCATGTTCGGCGGCCCATGGGATGCACACGGCCAGATGTTCCTGACCCTCGAAGCCATGGGTGTCGAGCATAAGGTCCACGCCGCAGTGTTCGAAGCCATTCAGAAAGAACACAAGAAGCTGACCGACAAGAATGACATGGCGGACTTCCTGGCCACCCAGGGCGTCGACAAGGACAAGTTCCTGGCCACGTTTGACTCCTTCGCCATCAAGGGCCAGATCAACAAGGCTCGCGAACTGGCGAAAAAATATGAAATCACCGGGGTTCCGACCATGATCGTCAACGGCAAGTATCGTTTTGACGTAGGTTCTGCCGGCGGTGCCGAACAAGCCCTGCAACTGGCCGATAAACTGGTCGACCAGGAGCGAGCGGCTAACAAGGCTGCCGCCAACTAAGAGGCGCCTGCCATGCGCCGCTGGGGAACCGAACGCATCGTTGGCCTGCATGATCCGCGGGTCAACGAGCATCACCTGGAATCGACGGGCCTGCCCGCAGACAGCCGTCTGCGCTTGCTCAGCTTCAATATCCAGGTCGGTATCAGCACCGAACGGTATCGGCATTATCTGACCCGGGGCTGGCAACATCTGTTGCCGCACACCGGGCGTGCCGACAATCTGCAAAAGATCGGCAACCTGCTGGGCGACTTCGACCTGGTCGCCCTCCAGGAAGCCGATGGCGGCAGCCTGCGTTCAGGCTACGTCAACCAGGTCGAACACCTGGCCCAGCTCGGCGCCTTTCCCTACTGGTATCAACAACTCAATCGCAATCTCGGTCGCCTGGGTCAGCACAGCAACGGTGTGCTCAGTCGCCTGCGGCCGTGGGCGATCGAGGACCATCCGCTGCCGGGGCCGAAGGGTCGCGGAGCGATTCTGGTGCGCTTCGGCGAAGGCCCCGAAGCGCTGGTGGTGGTCATGATGCACCTGGCACTGGGCGCTCGCGCCCGCAGCATGCAACTGGCTTACATCCGCGAAGTCATCGGCGGTTATAAACACCAGGTGCTGATGGGCGACATGAACACCCACGCCAGTGACCTGTTGCAACACTCTCCATTGCGCGACCTTGGGCTGCTGGCCCCGCAAATGGAAGCGACGTTCCCCAGCTGGCGCCCCCAGCGCTGCCTGGACCATATTCTGTTGAGCCCGAGCCTGACCCTTGAAAAGGTCGAGGTGCTGGCGCAACCCATTTCCGATCACCTGCCGGTCGCGGTAGAGATTCGTCTGCCGGGTTCGCTCACGGCCGATGCATTGCCCGCGTTGAGTCCTGCCCCCCCGCGGATCCCATGAATGAGCGACGACGCACAGCGCTGGAAAGAGAAATACCTCCAAAGCATCGAAACACAGGAAAAACTCGAACGACGCTGGGATGCCCGGCTCGACCTGTTGCGTCGGGGCCTGGTGCGCAGCACGCTGGCAGCCGAAGGCACCGACCGAGTCGTTGACCAATGCATGAAGGAGATGCGTGAAGTCGTACGCACCAATGACATGGACGCCGGTCTCGCCGCCCTGCTGCCACGCCTGGAAAAAGCCGTACTCGACTCCGAGCAGCGACGGGAAACCCGGATCAACCAGACCAGCGCCGCGCTTACCGCCCTGGTCACGCAGCTGCAAACATTGCCGCTGCCCCGGGAAGTGAGTCGTCCCCTCAAGCACTTCGCCAAGCAACTGGACAGTCGCGTCAGCCAGGCGCGCGAGATCCCGTTGCTGCTCGGCGAGCTGAGCGGACTGCAAGGCAAGGCCTTGAGCCAGCTTGAGAGCCCGGTGGAACCTGAACGCCCGGGACTGTTGCAGCGGCTGTTCGGTCATCGCGATGCGGAAAATACAACCGCCCCCACAGAACAAGCGCTTGTCGCGCAGACGGGCGATACCGTTCTAACGCCCGTGGTCGCAACCCCGCCGGTCACTGCCGACACTGTGCCGCAGTTACTCCGCGACACACCGGATGCAACCCAACCTGCTGCTGTTGCGCCAGCCCTGGAGCCGCAGCAATCGCCAGCCCGGCCTGCGCAAGTCATGGCCGAAGCCCCTACGCAGCAATCCGAGATACAGCCCGCACCTGCCGTTGCACCCACCATCCAGGCTGAACCGGCAGTCAATCCCGACGAATTGAGCCCGGTGGTGCCGCTCGACACCCTGCCGCTACCCTCGCCCATGGCCCAGGCCCTGGCGGCCATCGATCCGCAGCAGCCCGAGCAAGACATGCTCTACGCCCTGCCCGACTCGCCCGAACCGTCCTACAGCTCGGTGGCCAAACACATCGAAGACACCTTGCTGGGCTTGCTTGACGATCTGACGGTACCCGAGCGTCATCGTCCACAAGCCGAATCAATGCGTGAACGCCTGAAAAATGGCTTGAACTGGTACGAGTTGCTGCCGATTCTCGACGATCTTGCGACTTTAATGCTGGCAATCTCCGACGGTGGCCAACACGAGTTCGAAGCCTATCTGCAGGGGCTCAACGAACGCCTGGAATCGTTCCAGAGCAACTTGCTGGCCGCCAGCGCCGGGCATGCCGACAGCCGATCCGCCGCTCATGCGATGGACACGCAGATTCGCGAACAGGTCGACGGCATGCAGAGCAGCATGCAGGAGGCAGCCGACCTGGATGATCTCAAGCACGTGCTGGAAAACCATCTGGAAGGTTTGCTCGGCACCATGGACCAGCACCGCCAGCAGCGCGACGAGCGCGAGCAGGAGGTGGCGGCCCGCCTTCAAGGCCTGGCCGAACGAGTTGCGCACATGGAACAGGAAGCCCAGGGCTTTCGTGAGCACCTGGAAGAGCAACGCCAGAAAGCCTTGATCGACCCGCTGACCGGCCTGCCCAACCGCGCGGCCTGGAGCGAGCGCCTTGAGTATGAGATCGGCCAATATCAGCAGCACGGCAATACATTGATGCTGGCCATGCTCGACCTCGATCACTTCAAGCGCATCAATGATAATTACGGGCACCTGGCGGGCGACAAAGTCTTGAAAATCATTGCCAGTGTGCTGCGCAAGCGCCTGCGCACTACGGATTTCATTGCGCGGTTTGGTGGCGAGGAATTTGTCCTGCTGATGCCATCCACAGTTCCGGCAAACGGCATGAAACTCCTGGAAACCCTGCGCGCCGCCATCGAAGCCTGCCCTTTTCACTTCAGGGGTGAACCGGTAACCGTCACCCTCTCCATAGGTCTGGCGGCGTTCAGGCCCGGTGAGCATGGCGATGTGGTGCTCAAAAGAGCTGATCAGGCGCTTTACCGTGCAAAAAATGCCGGGCGCAACCGAGTGGAGCTGGGCTGAGCGCTTTGTCGCTCCATTTAGTTCAAATCGTTGCGATGACCCAACACGCGCAAGACAGTACGTTACACTGTTGCATTACTGTCTCTAGCGTATTGGCTTCCCTCCATGAAATATCTTGCTCTCATCGTGTCGCTGATCCTGCTGGCCGGCTGCGCCAGTGGTCCGCGCTACGACACCAGCCATGCTTCGCCCAATCACGACAGTCGTATTCAGTTCGTCGTGCTCCACTACACCAATGCATCGCTGGAGCGCTCGCTGCAACTGCTGACCCATGGCGAAGTCAGCAGCCACTACCTGATCGGCGACGACAAAAAGGCGACCATCTACAAGCTGATGGATGAAAACCTGCGGGCCTGGCACGCCGGGGAAAGCCAATGGCAAGGCAGGACGTGGATGAACTCCAGTTCCATCGGCATTGAAATCGTCAATCCGGGCTTCAAGGACACCCCGACCGGGCGCCTGTGGTACCCCTACTCCGAAGCGCAGGTCGAGTCCCTGATCGTCCTGCTCAAGGACATCAGCCAGCGCTACGCAATCAGCCCTCGCAGTATTGTCGGCCATAGCGACATCGCGCCCTTGCGCAAGCTTGATCCGGGGCCTCTGTTTCCCTGGAAGCGCCTGGCTGAACAAGGGATCGGAATATGGCCGAACGAGCAAGCCGTAGCCCGCCAGCAACCCCGGTTCGAAACACAGCTGCCGAGCATCAGCTGGTTCCAGGCACAACTGGCACGCGTCGGTTATGACACGCCGCAAACCGGCGAACTGGATGTCGCTACCCGCCATGTGCTGGCGGCCTTCCAGATGCATTTCCGACCGTCGCGTTTTGACGGTACGCCGGATGCACAAACGGCAGCGCTGCTTCAGGTTTTAAATCAGACAAAATAATGACGATCGCCCGACGGTCAGCGCATTTCTCAAATAGCAGCTATAACTCATTGGTAATCCGTCGGATATTCCATAATGACTGTTGCTCGAGAGACACTTCGCAGCTGGTTCTATCGCCCTTGGTTTCTGGCGATGCTGGCTGCTGTCTTGAGCGCTACGTTGATGATGGCCGGAAGCTACTTTGTCGCCATTCACCAGGTTGAGCAAAACGAAAGCTGGGAAATGAACGCCCAGGGTGAACGTTTTCTCGCTCGGCTGGAGCAACTGTTCGGGCAGTTGCGCGAAAGCCTTGATGACCTGGAAGCCCAGCCGCTGCGTAGCTGCGATGACGACATGATCGCGACCCTGCAGCAGGTCAGCTTCAATTACCGTTTCGTCTATGAGGCGGCCTACATGGACGCCTCAAGAATCTGCTCCAACCGTCCGCGCCAGGAAGGTTTGTCATTGATACGCCCACCGGACATCCAGGGCCCCACCTACAGTTACTGGTTGAACACCACCACCGAGCCCGATGAAAACCGTGCCGCGCTGATGCTTGGACGCGGCAATTTCCGGGTCGCGACGTCACGCGGCCATTTGACCGACATGGTCGATCTTTCGCCGGGAAGCAGCCTGCTGGTAGTCCTTGACCATGGCACCCGGGCGATTCCGGTACTGGGCGTTGCGCAAGCCTGGCCACCCACCGGCCATTGGCCCCCGAAAACCCGCGATGCGCTGCAAGTCACCCAGACCAAGTTGATTTACCGCATGCCCACCGACAACCCGGAGTACCAACTGGTACTGATAAGCCCGCGCAGTGGCACCCATATACCACCCGTGTGGTGGTGGTTGCTGCCCGCCTGCCTGCTATTGGCACTGTGCGTGGGCTTCCTGGTGTTTTTGCTGGTGCGCCAGCGCCAGTCACTGGACGCGGAGCTGACGGGCGCCATCCGCCGAGGTGAGTTGCAGGTGCTGTATCAGCCGATCTTCGACCTCGACAGCCGCAACTGCGTCGGGGCTGAGGCCTTGCTGCGCTGGCGACGGCCGGATGGCACCCTGACCAGTCCCGATCTGTTCATCCCGATGGCAGAGAACACCGGACAGATCCGCCAGATGACCGACTTTGTCCTGCAACGCCTGCTTGAACAGTTGGGGCAACTGCTGCGGGCCAATCCGCAGCTGTACATCTCGGTCAACCTGGCGGCCTGCGATGTCATGGTCCCGCGGATCGGCCAAGTGATGGCTCGCTTGTTGACCCTGCACCGGGTCGCGGCCAAGCAGATTGCCTTCGAAGTCACCGAACGCGGATTGATCGATGTGGTGGTGGCCCGGGAAAACCTGCAAGCCTTGCGGGATGTCGGGCATCAGGTACTGATCGATGACTTTGGCACCGGCTACTGCAGCCTCGCCTACCTGCAAACCCTGCCGGTGGATTGCCTGAAGATCGACAAGGCTTTCATCGATGCGCTCGGCCATGACGCGGCGAGCAGCGGTGTGGCGCCGCATATCATTCACATGGCCCAGTCACTGCACTTGAAGGTGATTGCCGAGGGTATCGAGCATGAAGCCCAGGCGGCGCTCCTGAGCAGTGAGGGGGTTAGGTTCGGCCAGGGCTGGCTGTTCGCTCATGCACTGAGTGCGGTGCAGTTCATTGAGCTGATAACCCGAGGCCGCCGACTGGCCGGTCGACGCCTGGATGACGAAGCGTAAAAGCAATTACACGGTCAACGTCATATAGAACTGAGTCCCCTGCCCCGGTCGTGAGTAAACGCCCATCCGGCCACCATGCAGCTGCACGATTTCCTTGCACAACGCCAAGCCCAGCCCAGCCCCGCCTTTCTTGCGGCCGACCTGGACAAAGGGCTCGAAGATTCGACCCTGTTGCCCATAGGCAATGCCTTCACCGTTATCTTCGACGCTGATGATAACCCGCTCCCCATGGCGCCGGGCTTGCAAGCGTATCAGTCCGCCAGCGGCGGTATGGCGCAGCGCATTATCGATCAGATTGTCGAGCACTCTGTCCAGTTGCGGCTGATCGGCTTGCAACCGTGGCAAGGGTCCCTGGACTTCCACCAACAGCTCGACGCCCTTCTCTTGCGCACCGTCGGTAAAGCGAATCTGCGCTTGTTCCAGTAAATCCTCGATGGAGCACGGCGCCAGGGTGAGTTTCTGCAAGCCGTTCTGGTAGCGGGAGAAGTTCAGCAAGTCGTTGATCAGCTGCATCAGCCGCTGCATTTCTTCGTTTACCGTGTCCAGCAGGTCCGCTTCCCGGGATTCTGGCGGGAAATGCGCGCGCTCGCGAAACAGGCCAAATGCCATGTGCATGCCGGTAACGGGCGTGCGCAATTCATGGGAGGCGCGCAAGACGAACTCGCTACGCACCCGTTCGAAGGCACGCTGTTCCGTCACATCGTGCAGCACCATCACCGCACCGAGGATATGGCCCTGGGTATGGATGACAGGTGTCAGGCTATAAGTCAGCAAACGCGTCTCGCCTTCAACCTCGATATTCAGGTCATCCGGCATACGCTCCAACGTACCGCCACGCAGTACCAGCTGCAGTTGTTCATCGAGTTCGGGATGCTCCAGCGCTTCCCCCAGGCCTCGCCCGAGTCGATCGGTGTCCCAGCCCAGCTGGCGTTGCGCCACCGGGTTGAGGTGTTCCAGGTGCCCTTGGCGATCGATCATCAACAAGCCATCGTCGATGCCGTCGAGCACCGCCTGCAACCGCTGCTGTCCCGCCAGCAACTCATCGACGTTGGTGGCCTGATGTTCGCGCAGCGCCTCGGCCATGATCCCGAATCGCCGGGTCAGCTGATTCAGCTCAACGGCCGAGGACACCGGCAGCGTGACGTCGAAATTTCCCTGGCCAATATTATCCGCCGCCTGCGCGAGAGCCTCGATGGGCTCACCGAAACGCCGCGCAATGGCGTGGGCGGTGATGAAGCCGATGACCAGCACCGCCAGCCCGACCAGGCCAAGCAGCCCGGCGATCAGCAGCGCACGCTCACGGGCCTTGCGTTCGACGGTACTGATGTCATCCAGCGCCCGCTTGTGTTCGGCAATCAAGCCATTGCGCAATAGATTGAATTTTTCAGTCAGCTCATCGTTGCCACTGAGCACGCGCGTCGGGTCAGCGGACACTTCATACGCACCAATAAAGCTCAAATAGTCGGCCTTGGCCTTTTTGAAACCCTGGATTTCACCCGGCGGCTCTTGGGCGATACCCTCATCCAGCAGCTCAAGGTAACGCTTCCTGGCCGCTTCGAAGGCGGCCGGATCATTGTTTTCGCTGAGCATGACGAGCAACTGATCGCCCAGTGTCTGCCGCAACTTGAGCCCCAGGTCCAGGGTGACGAAGTTGTTGCGCACCAACGCTTCCTGGCTCCCGGCCATCTGCAACACGCTGACAAGACCGAGCAGCAGCCCAAGCAGTGCCACAGTGATCAGCGCAGAAATGCTGAGGAAAAGACGGGTCTGCAACTTCATCGCCAGCTTCATCGCCGCGAACTCACAGGTTGTACTGCTTGCGCTTGCGATACAGCGTCGACGCGTCGATCCCCAGGGTTTTGGCGGCTTGATCCAGCGTACCCGCGGTGGCGAGGACAGCACCGATATGGGCCTTTTCCAGCTCATCCAGGCTTAACGGGGCACCGATACGCGGGGCGTTATTGATCGGTGCTTCGGCCATGCCCAGGTGGCTGATCTCCACCCGCTCCTGCGGGCAAATGATGCTCGCGCGCTCCACAACGTTACGCAGCTCGCGAATGTTCCCGGGCCAGCGGTAACCGAGGAGCGCCTCACGGGCCTCATCACTGAAACCCCGTGCCGGACGTGCGTACTCCTTGACGAAACGGGCCAGAAACCGGTCAGCGAGGGTGAGAATGTCTTCCCGGCGTTCGCGCAATGGCGGCAGGTGCAGCGTAATGACATTGAGGCGATACAGCAGGTCCTCGCGGAAACGGCCGTCGCGCACCATGTCTTCGAGATTCTGGTTGGTGGCCGCCAGAATGCGCACATCGGCGCGACGGGTGACTGGGTCACCCACCCGCTCGTACTCTTTGTCTTGAATGAAGCGCAGCAACTTTGGTTGCAAAACCAGGGGAAAATCGCCGATTTCGTCTAGAAACAAGGTCCCGCCATCGGCTTGGTTGACGCGCCCCAAGGTGCTTTCGCTGGCGCCGGTAAATGCACCCCGGCTGTGCCCGAACAGCTCGCTTTCCATGAGTTCGGCCGTCAGCGACGGGCAGTTGATGGTGATACAGGACTTTTTCGAGCGCTTGCTCCAGCCATGAATCGCTTGGGACAACTCGCCTTTACCGGTGCCGGACTCGCCAAGGATCAGGATGTTGGCGTCGGTTGTGGCCACCTGACGGGCAGTCTCAAGCACGACCTTCATTGCCGGGCTGTGGGAGTCCAGGCCGTCCTTGGGTTTACGGACCTCACCTTCCAGCGCCTCCAGACGTGCTGACAATTGCCGCACTTCCAGCTGTTTGGCCGTGGCCAGGCGCAACTGATCGGGGCTGCACGGCTTGACCAGATAATCGGCGGCACCCGCCTGAATCGCATCCACGGCAGTATCTACGGCCGAATGCGCGGTGACGATCACCACGCGCATCCATGGGGCCTGGATGCGCATCTGCGCCAGAACGTCGAGGCCGTTGTCCTCTCCCAGGCGCAAATCCAGGAAGCACAGGTCGAAGACCTGCCGCTGCAGCAAGGCTTCCGCTTGCGCAGCGCTATTAGCGGTCGCCACGCTGTAACCTTCATCTTCAAGGCAATAGCGGAAGGTTCGCAGGATGGCAGATTCATCATCCACCAGAAGAATGCGGCCTTGATGCTCAGTGGCGGATTCCATTTTCCTACGCTCCTTAATGAATGATCTTGGTTAGTCCCGGAAAAATCGGGCAAGTTGCATGGTTTATTCTGATCCATTCCTGCCTTAGCAGGGTAGCTAACTCCTGTCCCCTCGCTGGAGCGCCCGCAATTGCGCTTGCTCCAAAGGAAACCCCTATCAGAGATGCCTTGCGTCCATTTCTGACAGCCGCGCCCTCCTCTCAATTCAAAAATATTGCGATCTCTTTCCGATGAGTCGTGCATTACGCACGACGGTGTGAGGGCTCATCGTGCAGGATGCGTCGGCCCACATTCTCCTAACAAGCATAACTATCTGTTTTTAAACGATTTTTTAAAGAAAAAAAGCTGGCATGCAGGCTGCAATAACCTGATTAACGCAGGGCAACAACAAATGCCCTCAACCGATTTCCCCAGCGTGGGAGGAGCTTCAGGATGAATCGCCAACGTGCCGCCCAATTGCATCTCTCGCCACTGCATGTTCAGCAAGGCCTGTTTGCGGTACTTGCACTGGTGATCACCTTGATCGCCGGTCAACAGTTTCTTCTGTGGGAACAGAGCCAGCAGCCAGAAGCCCCGCAAATTTCGTTTGAGCATCCGACCCAAACCCAATTCAGCGCGGCGGGAAGCGGTTTGGTAGATAACACCCCGATGAGAATGATGGACGTCGATCAGGCCCAGCCGGCCAATGACATGCCTCGTCAGGAACGCTGGGTGTTCTGAGCACATCGACTTGGTGCGCTCGACGCGCCGGGATAGCAATACCTCTAAATAGAAGCGTAAGGAGAATCACCATGTTGAGCTGGGCAATCACATTCTTGATCATTGCCATCATCGCTGCAGTATTGGGCTTCGGTGGTATCGCGGGCACCGCCACGGGTATCGCCAAGATTCTCTTTGTCGTGTTCCTGGTGATGTTCATTGCTTCCTTCTTCTTTGGCCGTCGCGGCCGAGGGTGAACATGAGCGTTTCGCTAAAGACACTGGCAGCCGCCCTGCTACCGGGCGGCAGTGCCATGGCAAGCGCAGATCCGAAGTAGTAATGAATTCAAGACGCGAAAGATGCGCATCGCTTCTTTCCCGCTGCGCCACCTGAGGAAGGCAGGCGCATGACCAAGGGGTCGGGATGTTCTGCCTGTTTCAGGGGCGGAGTGACCTACGGGTACAGGGAGTGCCTGCGCAAGGGCCGGGTCAGGAAAGCTGCCACGCAAGTTCGCCGGCCAACCACGGCTCGACGGGCTTGCGTAGGGCTTGAATCTCAAAACGCCCGCGAGAAATAGTCTTGCGGGGCTTCATAAGCGACCGTACATCGAGAAAAATCGCCTGTCTTTTGCGCTCAGGTCTCCGTGCGCATCTTGCGATTTTCCGTCATTTTGACACCCTTCCCCCCTGTTCAAAAAACACACAACCTGCTCTGTGATGGCCGGTTCACGGCACTTATGCCTGCCAATATGTCGTATTCGAACCGGTTGGGACGCGCGTTTCACTCAAAAAACCTCATGCCGATTCGGCATAGGGTAGGCGTTTACGGCATTAGACGTCGCTTCCTTGCATCGGAATAGTTGCGCCTTTTTTCGCCTGCCAGAGAGCCATTAACAAGCGCTCCGGGGCTCCTTATACGGGGACAGGTGCACTGACATTTTCGCCACAAGCGAAGCCGCTCATGCATGTGTTCGAGTCAAACTGAAGTAAGGGTAAAGATATGAAGAAGGCAAAGCTTAGCCTCGCCTGGCAGATCCTCATCGGTCTGGTATTGGGGATTGCAATCGGTGCGCTGCTCAACCATTTCAGTGCCGAAAAAGCCTGGTGGATCAGCAACGTCCTGCAACCGGCAGGCGATATCTTTATCCGTCTGATCAAGATGATCGTGATCCCGATCGTCATCTCTTCCCTGATCGTGGGCATTGCCGGCGTCGGTGACGCCAAGAAGCTTGGGCGCATCGGCCTCAAGACCATCATTTACTTCGAGATCGTCACCACCATCGCCATCGTGGTCGGTCTGCTGCTGGCCAACCTGTTCCATCCAGGTGCCGGCATCGACATGAGCACCCTGGGCACTGTGGACATTTCCAAGTACCAGGCCACGGCGGCCGAGGTTCAGCATGAACACGCGTTCATCGAAACCATCCTCAACCTGATCCCGTCGAACATCTTCGCGGCCATGGCCCGCGGCGAAATGCTGCCGATCATCTTCTTCTCCGTACTGTTCGGTCTCGGTTTGTCGAGCTTGCAGGCGGACCTGCGCGAGCCGCTGGTGAAGATGTTCCAGGGCGTATCGGAAAGCATGTTCAAGGTCACCCACATGATCATGAACTACGCGCCGATCGGCGTGTTCGCACTGATCGCGGTGACCGTGGCTAACTTCGGCTTCGCGTCCCTGCTGCCACTGGCAAAACTGGTGATCCTGGTTTATTTCGCCATCGCCTTCTTCGCCTTCGTGGTACTGGGCCTGATCGCTCGCCTGTTCGGCTTCTCGGTGCTCAAGCTGATGCGCATCTTCAAGGATGAGCTGGTGCTGGCCTACTCCACCGCCTCCTCCGAAACCGTGCTGCCACGTGTGATCGAGAAGATGGAAGCCTACGGCGCGCCAAAAGCCGTTTGCAGCTTCGTGGTGCCGACCGGTTACTCGTTCAACCTGGACGGTTCGACCCTGTACCAGAGCATCGCGGCCATCTTCATTGCCCAGTTGTACGGCATCGACCTGTCGATCAGCCAGCAATTGCTGCTGGTACTGACCCTGATGGTCACCTCCAAAGGCATCGCTGGCGTACCGGGCGTGTCCTTCGTGGTGCTGCTGGCCACCCTGGGCAGCGTCGGTATCCCGCTCGAAGGCCTGGCATTCATCGCCGGTGTCGACCGTGTGATGGACATGGCGCGTACCGCTCTGAACGTGATCGGCAACGCCCTGGCCGTACTGGTCATCTCTCGTTGGGAAGGCATGTACGACGACGCCAAGGGCCAGCGCTACTGGAACTCCCTGCCGCACTGGCGCAGCAAGGAAAAGTTGCCGGCAGGTGAAACCTCCAGCAACTGACGCACAACCTTGTAGGAGCTGGCTCGTCGGGTCGCCGCATCGCAGCGAAGAGGCCTTCAAGCCTTGCATCGCTAATGATGACGCATTCGCCGGCAAGCCGGCTCCTACAAGAGTCTGTAGGACATATACGCAAACCCCGGAGAAATCCGGGGTTTGTCGTTTCTGGCCACCCCGCTATCATTCGCGCATCTTTTGGGGGATTTGACTGATGCTTAATGGCCTGTGGCTTGGCTTCTTCATCGTGGCTGCCGTGTCGGCGCTGGCGCAATGGCTGATCGGCGGCAACGCCGGGATCTTCGCGGCGATGGTGGAAAGCATCTTCGCCATGGCCAAGTTGTCGGTCGAGGTCATGGTCCTGCTGTTTGGCACCCTCACCCTGTGGCTGGGCTTTCTGCGGATCGCCGAGAAGGCCGGGATCGTCGAATGGCTGGCCAAGGCCCTCGGGCCGCTGTTTTTGCGCCTGATGCCGGAAGTCCCGGCCGGCCACCCCGCCATCGGCCTCATTACCCTGAACTTCGCCGCCAACGGCCTGGGCCTGGACAATGCCGCCACACCCATCGGCCTCAAGGCCATGAAGGCCCTGCAGGAGCTCAATCCCAGCGATACGATCGCCAGCAACGCGCAGATTCTGTTCCTGGTACTCAACGCCTCCTCCCTGACCCTGCTCCCGGTGACGATTTTCATGTACCGCGCCCAGCAGGGCGCGCCCGACCCGACGCTGGTGTTCCTGCCAATCCTGCTGGCCACCAGTTGCTCGACCATCGTCGGCTTCCTGGCCGTAGCGTTCATGCAACGCCTGCGTGTCTGGGACCCGGTGGTGCTGGCCTACATGATTCCCGGCGCCCTGATCCTGGGTGGCTTCATGGCATTGCTGGCAACGCTCTCGGCCACTGCACTGGCCAGTTTGTCGTCGATCCTCGGCAATCTGACGCTATTTGGAATAATCATGCTGTTCCTGGTGATCGGCGCGTTGCGCAAAGTTAAGGTCTACGAAGCGTTCGTCGAAGGCGCCAAAGAAGGCTTCGACGTGGCGAAGAACCTGCTGCCGTACCTGGTGGCGATGCTCTGCGCCGTGGGCGTGTTGCGGGCGTCCGGCGCCCTGGATTTCGGCCTGGACGGGATTCGTCACCTGGTGGAATGGGCCGGTTGGGACACGCGCTTTGTCGATGCGCTGCCGACTGCGATGGTCAAGCCGTTCTCCGGCAGCGCCGCCCGGGCGATGTTGATCGAAACGATGAAAACATCGGGTGTGGACAGCTTCCCGGCGCTGGTGGCGGCGACGATTCAGGGCAGTACCGAAACCACGTTTTATGTGCTGGCGGTGTACTTCGGTGCGGTGGGTATCCAGCGAGCGCGGCATGCGGTGGGGTGTGCGTTGCTGGCGGAATTGGCGGGTGTACTGGGCGCTATTGGCGTCTGCTACTGGTTCTTCGGCTGATAGAGAACCCTGTGGGAGCGAGCCTGCTCGCGAAAGCGGTGTGTCAGCCAACATCAATGTTGAATGACAGGACGCCTTCGCGAGCAGGCTCGCTCCCACACTTGGTCCTGTGTAAGGCTTATGATCTCGGTGGTGGCGCGATTTTCTGCCCTTGCTCCACCGCCCAAGCCACCACCTGTGCCGTCAGTTGATCGTTGGCCTGGCCGAATCCGCTGACAACGGCGGGCACCTTCACATCATTCAATGGCTGGCGCACCTCGAAGCGGCGGCTGGCAAGAATGCGCTGGTCATACCCACGCACCAGCAGCGCATCCAGCCTTACCACGACACTGGCGGTGGTGCCTTGATACTCCGTCTGAAACGCCTGCAAGCTGCCGCCCAACTCCAGATCCGCCTGGAAATTGCTGTCATCGGTACTGAGCAGCGTCACCCGGCCATCACGCTGGAAACCATCGAGCAGGCGATTGCGCACCAGCACCGGCGCCGGATCGCTCCAGCGTGCGCCCTTGTAGTTGCTGATCACATCGCCCTGGGGAATGACAGCGATGTTCGGGCTGTTCAACGCTTCGCTGGCCTGGGGTTTGTTCAGGCGCAACGACCAGCGTTGCGGCGTGACCTGACTGGCCGATGTGCTGCTATGCGCCGACGGCAATCGGTAGAGCTCGAAGGGTTCGGTCTTGGGCAGGATCGAGCACGAGCTGACCAGGGTGAAGCTGGCGAGGAGGGCGAGTCGGGTCAGCTTCATGGGGTGAATTCCTTGCTCTTGTCACTGCCCAGCAGGTAGCCGCTGGGGTTGGATTCCAGGCGTTGAGAAATGGCGCGCAACGAGGTGAGGGTTTCACGCAGTTCACGCACCGCCGGGGCCAGGCCATTGAGCCCCTGCATGCCGTTATTGAGCGAATCCTGATTGGTGACCAGCAGTTTGTTGATCGTCGCGGTGCTCTGTTCCAGGGACTTCATGGCCTGCTCAGCGCTGCCGAACATCTGCTTGCCCTGATCATTGAGCATGCCGTTGGCGTTGCGCATCAACGCCGATGTCTGTTCCATCATGGTGCTGGCCTGCTTGCCGACCGCGGCCAATTGCTGCATCGCCTGACGGATATCGCCACGCTGGTCGGCGATGGTGCCGGTGGTGACTTCAAGATGCTCCAGGGTCTTGCTGATGCGCTCGATGTTTTCCGTGGAAAACATCAGGTTGGCGTTGTGCATCAACGTGTTCACCCCGGCCATCAGGTCGTTGCTGTCATTGAGCAGACGGGCGATGGGCGAGGGCGAAGCAATAATGGTAGGCAGTTTGCCGTCCTTGCCTTTAAGCGTCGGGCTCTGGGGCGTACCGCCGCTGAGCTGAATGATCGATGTCCCGGTGACCCCGGTCAGCGCCAGCTTGGCCTGAGTGTCTTCCTTGATCGGGGTATCGCCGCCCAGTCGGATCCGCGCCAGCACCCGGCGCGGGTCTTTCGGGTCCAGGCGCAGCGACACCACGTCGCCGACCTTGATCCCGCTGTACTGCACCGAACTGCCCTTGGACAGGCCACTGACCGCCTCGTTGAACACGACCTCGTAGTCCTTGAACTCGGTGTCGACACTGGACTTGGCCAACCAAAGGCCGAAGAGCAGGGCGCCTGTCACCACAATCACGGTGAACAGGCCGATCAATACATGATGGGCTCGGGTTTCCATGTCAGACCTCGTTGAGCTGTTGAGCGGCCGTCAGCGCCGCGCGGCCGCGAGGGCCATGGAAGTATTCGTGAATCCACGCGTCGTCGGTTTCCGAGACGACATCAATGGCATCGGCCACCAGCACTTTCTTCTGCGCCAGCACCGCCACGCGGTCGGTGATGGTGTAGAGGGTGTCGAGGTCGTGGGTGACCAGGAACACACTCAGGCCCAGGGCATCACGCAGGGTCAGGATCAGTTGATCGAAAGCGGCGGCACCAATCGGATCGAGACCGGCGGTGGGCTCGTCGAGAAACAGGATGTCCGGGTCCAGCGCCAGGGCCCGCGCCAGGGCCGCACGCTTGATCATGCCGCCGGACAGCGACGCCGGGTACTTGTCCGCCGCCGACAGCGGCAAGCCGGCCAAGGCCAGTTTCACCGCCGCCAGGTGCTCGGCATCGTCACGGCTCAAACCCGCGTGTTCGATCAGGGGCAGGGCGACGTTCTCGGTCACGGTCAACGAAGAGAACAGGGCGCCTTTCTGGAACAGCACACCGAAGCGCCGTTCGATCAGGGACCGCTCGTGCTCGGGCAGGGTCGGCAGGTTTTTACCGAAGACTTTCACCTCACCCTCGCTGGGCTGGCGCAAACCGACGATGCTGCGCAGCAGCACTGATTTACCGCTGCCGGAACCGCCGACCACGGCCAGGATCTCGCCCTTGTACAGATCCAGGTCGAGGTTTTCGTGCACGCTCTGGCTGCCGAAACGATTGCACAGCCCACGGACTTCGATCACCGCCTCGGCGGGCGCTCGGGGTAAACGACTCACCAGCTCATCTCCATGAAAAACAGCGCGGCCACGGCGTCGAGCACGATCACCACGAAAATCGACTGCACCACGCTGGAGGTGGTGTGGGCGCCGACGGACTCGGCGCTGCCGCTGACTTTGAAGCCTTCCAGACAACCGATCGCGGCAATCAGAAACGCGAAGATCGGTGCTTTGACGATCCCCACCAGAAAATGCTGAACGCCGATGTCCGATTGCAGCAGCGACAGGAACATCGCCGGCGAAATATCCAGCGATACGGCGCAGACGACGCCGCCACCGATGACCCCCGAGACCATCGCCAGGAAGGTCAGCATCGGCAATGCCACCAGCAAGGCCAGGACCCGCGGCACTACCAGCAACTCCATGGGGTCGAGGCCCAAGGTGCGGATGGCGTCGATTTCCTCGTTGGCCTTCATCGAGCCGATCTGCGCGGTGAACGCACTGGCGGTGCGCCCGGCCATCAAAATCGCCGTCAGCAGCACACCGAACTCGCGCAGGAAGGCAAACGCCACCAGGTCCACCGTGAACACGCTGGCGCCGAACGTGGTCAGCACTGTCGCCCCGAGAAAGGCCACCACGGCGCCCACCAGAAAGGTCAGCAGGGCAACGATGGGCGCGGCGTCGAGGCCGGTCTGTTCGATGTGCGCCACCATCGGCGTGATGCGCCAGCGGCTGGGGCGGAACAGGCCACGAACGATGGTTTCCAGAATCAGGCCGACGAACCCCAGCAGCTGCAGGGTGTCCTGCCAGACGGTGTCCACCGCGCGGCCAATGCGGGTCAGCAATTGAATGCCTACGCTGATTTCCGGCTCCTTGAGCGGCGCACAGAAATCCGTCAGTGACTGATAGACGGTCTGCAACAAGGCGCGGTCGGCGGAGGAGAGGGTGCAATCGGGATGTTCGGCGGATCGGCCCAGGCGTTCGGAGCCCAGCAACTCCACCAACAACGAGGCGCCGGCGGTATCAAGGGCGCCGAGGCCATTGAGATCGATGCGGGTGCTGTCGTCGTATTGGCCTTCGAGCTTTTCGCTCAGGTGCTTGAGGTCGGCGTAATGGGCAAGCGTCCAGTCTCCCGTCACCCGAATCTGCGGCGGGGAGTGCGAGGTGTCCAATTGGGCATTGCCGGCCACTGTGCTGCTGGTCATAAGCTCCGTGCTTTTTCGGCTATTACGCAGAGCTATGTAATAACACGAACTGACTCACTTTTCTTTGACCGGTGTGC
This sequence comes from Pseudomonas sp. GM78, assembly GCF_000282475.1. Classification (GTDB taxonomy): domain Bacteria; phylum Pseudomonadota; class Gammaproteobacteria; order Pseudomonadales; family Pseudomonadaceae; genus Aquipseudomonas. The sequence continues at coordinate 130,842 of NZ_AKJF01000198.1, read as the reverse complement.
TGTCTGCCACCTTGAAGCGCAACACACCGATCAGTTGGCCGTCTTCGGTCAACACCCGCACCTGCCATTTGCCTGCCGGGTTGCCAGGAAAGTTCTGCTTGTGGGTCCAGGCCCGGTAGCCTTCCTTGCGCCCACCGTGGATATCGAGAGGGATGCGATCGACCTCTTTGCCGTTGAATTGCCACACGTGATAAATCCGCTCGTCCAGCCCGCGCGGCGCATTGATCGCGGTGTAGGCATAGAGGCCGCCGCCGCGAATCTGCTCGGCGCTGACCTCATCGAGGCTGGCGCCGGGGGTGCGATCCTGCATCTGGGTGCTGATGGCCACGTCGGTCATCCACAGGGTCGCAGGCGGCACCCATGAACGCAGTACCCAGCCGACACCGCCGATACCCACGGTAATACTCAGGATCGCCACGGCGTTGCGCACGGTGCGGATCGGAAAGATCGACGCCAGGCTGGGGAACGACAACAGCACGGCGATGCCCAGGGCCCATTTGAAGCTCTGCGCGGTGGTCAGGTGCATGATGACCGGCAATGCGGTGAGCAGGGCGGCGAACAGGGTCAGGGTGTGCAGCGCCAGGAACGCCCAGCGCCGGGGCGCCAGCCACTTGTAGTAGAGCGGGTCGATGATGGAAATCAGCGCCGCGATGCCCAGCAGCCCGGTGAAGAACAACTGGCCGCTGTTCCACGTCGTGGTGATGAAAAAGAAGGGCAGGACGAAGAACAGGCTTTCCTGGTGAATCATCTGCGTCGCATAGCGCAGCAGTGGCTGGGGGATTTCCCGCTTGAAGATTCGGGTGAACAGCTTGGTCAGGCTGTTTTCCAGCATCAGCCAGATCCAGCTGATCAGCATGATGGTGGTGATCCAGCTCGCCAGGCCCTGCTGGCGATCCACCAGGATGAAGCTGCCGATTCCGGAGATGAAACCACCGAGCGCAATGACCCCGGGGTAGCGCTTCATCAGTTCGAGGATGCGCTGGACGATAAGGGTCAGGGTCGGCATTCGGCGGTTCACAGTAGTCGTAGGAAAAATCCTTGACAGGTTACCGCCTCATCCGCGAAAAGTGCTTACTTTCTGCGATGAAAACGCCATGCCGCCAGGCTCAACACCAACAATCCCAATACCCCGGCAATCGCCCACATCAACTGGTCATAACTCACCAACGGCTTTTCGATCCGCACATAGCCCGGTTGCAGGAGCAGTTCGCGCATGGCCTTGTTCGCTTGCGCCAGCGTGACCGCTTGCAATTCTTTTACCGGGCTGGCGAAACGGCCGTTTTCGTAGTCTCCCAAGGCACTCCAATAGTAGTCGGCCAATGCGCTGTTGCCTTGCACCGCCCAGGCCTGTCGAGCGATGGCGGCCTGTTTTAGGCGATTGAAGGTCTCGGCATTGAGACCGTCCTTGAGCAAACCAGCCTTCAATTCATCCAGCACCTTCTGCGCTTCGGCCACGTCGTCGCGATCCAGGTCGGCATTCAGGCTCATGAAGCCAACGCCGCCAAACACCTCGCGCTCGGCCCAGGGGCCATAGGACAGGCTGTGTGCCAGGCGCAGCTGGCGATAGAGTGCCCAGTCCAGATAGTCCTTGAGCAGGTCGAAGGTTACGTCGTGCTGATCGTCCAGTACCGGCTCCGGTACCAGCCAGTGCAGCTTGGCCCCGCCACCGACGAAGCCGTGAATCAGGTTGCGCTCATGGGCAGCGCTGGCCTGGATTTGTGGCAGGGGCGGGTGCTCTGTCGGGTCGATGGCGGTCAGCGCGCCATAAGCCCGATCCAGATAGGCCGGCAGTAAACGGTCGAGGTCGCCGACGACGATCAGCGTCATGTTGTTGGGCGCGTACCAGCCCTTGCGGACTTTCTCCAGCTGTTCGCGGGTCAGGTGATCGACTTCCGCGCGCTCAGGGCATTTGAGGCCCAGCTCCACGGCCAGTTGCTTGCTGGCGGTATTGCCCAGGTCCTGGCGATCCAGCCAGCGTTGCAGGTGCGTGTAGTGGCCGCCGTCTTCACGCTCGACCACTTGCTTGGCGGCGTGGATGGCGTCGTCGTCGAAATGGGTCTGCGTCAGCAACGCCAGCAGCAGATCGAGCACCTTGCGCTGGTTTTTCGCCGGGGCTTCGATCACGAAGGTGGTGTCGGCGTTGCTGGTGAAAGCGTTCCACTCGCCACCCAGCGCCTGCATGCGCTCCTCCAGGCCGCCTTCACCGCTGGCGTCGATACCGCTGAACAGCAAGTGTTCAAGCAGGTGCGGCAGTTCTTTCTCGGCGCAACCGAAATCATCCAGGCCTACGCCAACCACCAGCCGAATCGCCACATGGCCGCGTTCGGTGCCAGGCTTGAGCAACATCTGCAAACCGTTGCGCAGGGTGTAGCCTTCGACCTGGAAGCGATCCAGGGCAAACGAGGGGAGTGAGCCAAGCAACAGACAGGCGAACAACAGACAACGCATAACGAGCTTCCCGGCAATCAATCGGAGATCCGTTTCGTCCTTCAATCCGCTATGACGGCCTTGAGGCTGAATCAATGTTACTGACTAACCACCGTGCCAGACGTTCAAGGCGAATGTGTGATGTCCGCCAAATCGTCGACAGCCAATGCCCCGGTGTCAGACGTTTCCAATACCACGTAGGCACTGCTGCAAAACAGTGAATTCAGTCGCTTCATGTCGGCAATCAATTCCAGGTGCAGCGAACTGGTCTCGATACTTTGCACGATCTTACGTTGCAAACGGCTGACATGGGCGTGGGCCAGGCGGCGTTCCTGTGCGCGAAAGCGACGTTTCTCACGCAGCAATTGGCGGGCACTTTCCTTGTCGCCACTGAGAAATACCGACAAACCCAGGCGCAGGTTGGAGATCAACTGGCTGTGCAGCCCGGCCAATTCTTCCAGCCCCACTTCGGAAAACGACCGGCGCTGGGAGGTTTTCTGCTGCTGGACTTTGCGCAGCATGCGTTCGATCAAGTCGCTGGCGAGCTTGAGGTTGATCGCCAGTTCAATGATTTCCGCCCAGCGCCGGCTGTCCTGGTCACTGAGGTCTTCCCGGGGCATTTGCGCCAGGTACAGCTTGATTGCACTGTAGAGCGCCTCGACGTCATCGGTCAGACGCCGCATCTCCTGGGTCACGGCGGTTTGCTTGCCGTGCAGCACGTCGAGCATGGCTTCCAGCATGTTGTCGATCAGATCGCCCATGCGCAGGGTCTCCCGGGCAGCGTTGGCCAACGCCAGGCTTGGGGTGACCAACGCTGTCGGGTCAAGGTGCCGGGGTTTGGCCATGCCGTTGGTTTGCGGGCGCTCGGGCAGTATCCACGCACAGAACCTGGCCATCGGCCCGACACTGGGCAGCAGGACCAGGCAACGCGCCGTGTTGTAGAGCAGGTGGAAGCCGATGACCATCTCCTGGGGGCTGAAGTCGAGGCTGTCGATCCAGTGCACCAAGGGGTCGAGCACCGGAATGATCAGCAACAGGCCGATCATCTTGTACAACAGGCTGCCCAACGCCACCTGGCGGCCGGCGGCGTTCTGCATGCTGGTGCTGAGGAACGCGAGAATGCCACTGCCGATGTTGGCACCGATCACCAAGCCGATGGCCACCGGCAGGCTGATCACGCTGGCGCCGGCGAGGGTCGCGGTCAGCAGGACCGCCGCCAGGCTGGAGTAGGAAATCATCGCGAACAACGCGCCAACCAGGGCGTCGAGCAAAATGTCGCCGGTTAGCGAGGCGAAAATCACTTTCACCCCTTGGGCGTGGGTGATCGGCGCGGCCGCTTCGACAATCAATTGCAGCGCCAGAATGATCAACCCCAGGCCAATGCTCACGCGGCCCATTTGCCCGAGCCGCGTCTGTTTGCGCGACAGGAAGAAAATCACCCCGAGAAATATCAGCAGTGGCGAGAGCCATGACAGATCGAAAGTCAGCACCCGCGCCATCAACGCCGTACCGACATCGGCCCCGAGCATCGTTGCCAGGGCGGGGGTCAGCGCCATCAGGCCCTGGCCGACGAACGAGGTGACGAGCATCGCCGTGGCGTTACTGCTCTGGACCATCGCGGTCACGACGATCCCTGAGATGAACGCCAGCCAGCGCTTGGACATGTTCTGGCCGATGACGTGACGCAGGTTGGAGCCGTAGACCCGCAAGATGCCGGTTCGGACGATGTGTGTGCCCCAGATCAGCAAGGCCACGGCTGAAAGAAGATTGAGCAGGGTGAGCATGCAGGCCCCCTGTGGTGGTAGCGCCCCAAAGGAGCAAGTTGAAAGTGCCGCGCGTCGTTCTACGTTCTGTACTTAAGCTGTAGTTGGCTAACGGTCTGGGCGCCAGCATCGCATAGCTAAAGAAGCGATTGAAATGAAACTGTCATGAAAACAGTTTGATGCAGATAAAGAAAAAGGGGCCCGAAGGCCCCTTTTTGTTCAGCAAAGCATTCGGGTTACTGCCCCGGAATGTCCTTGCGCAGTTTCACCGGATCCTGCTGCTTCTTCTTTTTCGCAATCGCGGTGCGCATCTTGATGTTGATCGCTTCCACCGCCAGCGAGAACGCCATGGCGAAGTAGACGTACCCTTTTGGCACATGCACGTCGAAGGCTTCGGCAATCAGCACCATACCGACGATCAACAGGAACGCCAGCGCCAGCATCTTCAACGAAGGATGTTTGTCGATGAACGCGCTGATCGTGCCCGAGGCCAGCATCATCACCAGTACCGCCACGACAATCGCGGCCACCATGACCGGTACGTGGGAGACCATGCCGACGGCGGTGATCACCGAGTCCAGCGAGAACACGATGTCGATGATCGCGATCTGGATGATGGTGTAGAGGAAGTTGCCGCCCTTCATCGAAGGCTCGTCATCGCTTTCGTCTTCACCTTCCAGCGCGTGGTACATCTCTTGCGAGCTCTTCCACAGCAGAAACAGGCCACCGAAGAACAGGATCAGGTCACGCCCGGAGATACCCTGGCCGAACACTTCGAACAGGTCGGCGGTAAGACGCATGACCCAGGTGATCGACAGCAGCAACAGAATCCGCGTGACCATGGCCAGCGCCAGGCCGAAAATCCGGGTGCGCTGTTGCATGTGCTTGGGCATGCGGCTGACCAGGATCGAAATCATGATGATGTTATCGATACCCAGGACGATTTCCAGGGCGGTCAGGGTAAAGAAGGCAACCCAGATTTCAGGGTTGGTCAGCCATTCCATGTGTATTCCTTTGAGCGATTGTTAAACCAAAAAGGGCCCCGACTTCAAACCGCGAAGCCTGGACCCGAAATGGTGAGTCTTGGGCTTATAGAGTGCTGAACAGCGGAAAAATCCCCATCAGCAATGCAGCAACCAGTATGCACATGCAAACCAGCACTGCCCACTTCAGGGTGAAGCGCTGGTGATCACCAAAATCGATACCGGCCAGGGCCACCAACAGGTAAGTCGATGGTACCAACGGGCTCAACAAGTGGACGGGTTGACCGACGATCGAGGCACGTGCCATTTCCACCGCGGTTATACCGTAATGGCTGGCGGCTTCGGCAAGTACCGGTAACACGCCGTAATAAAATGCATCATTCGACATGAAGAAGGTGAACGGCATGCTCACCAACGCCGTGATCACTGCCAGGTATGGGCCGAGGAAATCCGGAATCACCGACAGCAGGCTTTTCGACATGGCATCGACCATACCGGTGCCCGACAGGATACCGGTGAAGATGCCCGCGGCAAAGATCAGCCCGACCACCGCCAGCACGCTACCGGCGTGGGCCGCGACGCGGTCCTTCTGCTGTTGCAGGCACGGGTAGTTGACGATCATTGCAATACTGAATGCCACCATGAACAGCACCGGCAGCGGCAATAGACCGGCGATCAGGGTGCACATCAGGCCCAGGGTCAGGGCGCCATTGAACCAGATCAAGTTCGGACGACGGGCATCCGGGAATTGCGAGACGGTGATCTCGCTGTGATCGATCTCATCGCCCACCAGGTGCAATTCACCCAGGCGCGCACGTTCACGTTTGCCGTAGAAGTAGGCAATGGCAAGGATGGCCAGGACACCGGCCGCCATCGCTGGAACCATCGGGACGAAGATGGCCGACGGGTCGACGTGCAGCGCACTGGCGGCACGGGCGGTCGGGCCACCCCACGGAGTCATGTTCATCACGCCTCCGGCGAGGATGATCAAGCCGGCCATGATCCGCGGGCTCATGCCGATACGGCTGTAGAGCGGCAGCATGGCGGCCACGCAGATCATGTAGGTGGTCGCGCCGTCACCATCGAGGGAAACGACGAGCGCCAGTACGGCGGTACCCACCGACACTTTCAACGGATCGCCCTTGACCATTTTGAGGATCTTGCGCACGGCCGGGTCGAACAGGCCGGAGTCGATCATCAGGGCGAAGTACAGGATCGCGAACATCAGCATCACACCGGTCGGCGCGAGCTTGGTAATGCCTTCGAGCATCATCGGGCCGATTTTCGGGCCGAAACCGCCGAACAGGGCGAAAACGATCGGGATGATGATCAGGGCGATCAACGCGGACAGGCGCTTGGTCATGATCAGGAACATGAACGTGATGACCATGGCGAAGCCAAGGAAAGTCAGCATGGGAATACTCCAGGCGTAGCGCGGCTAGGGAATGGGCGGATCGGACGGGATCAGCGCAGAACGGGAAGCACGAGGCGTACGGGCGGAGTTGCAGCGAAGCGGCGGATAGAAGAGGACATCAGGGTCACCATTGTTGTTGTTAAATGGGCCGGGCGAGCAATCGAACACTCGCATTAGCCAGCCGGTCTATTGCCGGCAGTGAGGGCGATCCTAATCGGGGAAGCTTTCAGCCAGCTTTCGCCGATGAAAGCATTGACCGGATGTGCAACCGGTCGTCGGACCGGGGCAGGGAGGGAAACCGGGTTGTGTCCTTCGCGAGCAGGGTCGCTCCTACACTGATTTTGTGTACGGCACAGATCCCCTGTGGGAGCGAGCCTGCTCGCGATGGCGTCAGTGAAAACGCATCAGGAGGAATAGGTATGGTCGACTTTCATACAGGCGGCTGCCACTGCGGGCAACTGCGCTATCAATTCAGCGGGCCTTTGCACGATATCGCCCATTGCCATTGCTCTATTTGCCGGCGGGTCAGCGGTGGGATCGTGACCACCTGGATCACCGTGCAGGCATCGGCCTTTCAATGGCTGGCGGGAAAACCGGCACGATACGACTCTTCGCCAACCGGCGCGCGCTATTTCTGCGGTAACTGTGGGGCGCAGCTGGCATTGGTGACCCACCTGAGCCCGGACAGTATCGACTTGACCATCGCTACCCTCGACCATCCCGAGCAGGCCCCGGCCGAACGCCACATCTGGACCGACAGCCGCCTGCCGTGGCTGCACCTGGATGAGCACTTGCCGGGCGAAGCCGAAGAAACACTCTGATCAGAAAATAGACAGATCCAGCGGCCGAATCGCGCCCATCCAGATCGCGTGCTCGCTGTGATCCAGCAGATCGTTGCCGGTGTCCGGGTGCAGGAACACCACCAGTCCCTTGCGGTTGAGCGCCAACCACGGCAGCACATCCCCGATCAGCTCGGGGCCGAATGCCAGTTGGCAGCTCCAGTCCGGGTGCGGTCCGACAGGGCGTTCGTGCACCCGGCCCATTTTCAGCGGGAACAATTGTGCGGCTTGCTCACACAGGGCCCGCGCCTGGTCGATGGTGCTGGCATCGAAATAGACGTGGGCGTGGTAGCCCTTGATCCGTTGCATCTGAATCCCTCTAAAACCGAGTCGAACCCTCACCGTTTCCTGCAGGTCAAATGCCATACAGGAAGGCAAACAAGGGAGTTCAGCCATGAAAAATGCCGAGACCCCGGTGGTGAAAGTGGTGCTTTATGGTGCCATGAGTAGCCTGGGCAGTGCGCTGATGGCTGAAATGTTGCGGCGCCAACATGAAGTGATCGCCATTCTCGATGACTTGACGGCGCTGGCGCCACGCCCGGGTTTGCGCACGAAGACCGGCGACCTGTTCGATGCCCAGCGTGTGAAGCAAAGCGTAGCCGGCAGTTCGGTGGTTATCTGTTTGCTGGATGCACCAGGGTTGCCATTCAACAGTGAACACGTGGAAAAAAACATCGTGCCCGGCCCGGTAGAGCAGGTGCTGGCAGTGGATGCATTGATCGATGGCATGCACGCGGCGGGCATCGCCCGGTTGTTTCTAGTGGGCGATTTCGAGATCCTGGACGATCCGGAGTTCGAGGACGGGTTGCAACGCCACGCCGCCGAAGAAATCCGCGAAGCGCTACAAAGCAGCCCCTTGCATTGGACGATGGTGAACGCCCCCCGCGGAGTGCCGGGGCTGACCATTGAGCATTTCAGTCAAATCGGCGGCAACCTGGAGCCGGGGCTGGCCGAGCCGCTGGCACGCCTTGCCCGCACGGCGGTAGGGATCGCCGATGAGCTGCACTTGAACTTGCATATCGGCGAGCACGTCAATTTCGTCGCGACCGACAGCTAAACCGCAATGGAGGGCAGCGCCATCCCGTTCAACGATTGCGCACTACTGGCCTGCTCAGTCATCAGCCAATCGACAAACTGCTGAATCAGGGCGCCACGCCGTTTACGCTGCGGCAAGACCACGTAATAACCCAGCCTGGAGATCACCGTTTCGGCAATCGGCCGACACAACAAACCTTGTGCCAGCAAGTTATCCACAAGGTGCCGCCAGCCAATAGCCACGCCCTGACCGCCAATGGCGGCCTGAATCAGCAAGGTGTAATTGTCGAAACGCAATTGGCCCGGAGCCGGGGGCGAGGTGATGCCCAACTCGCGGAAGACCCCGCTCCAGTCAAACCAGTGACTGCTGTTCTCGCCCCGCAGGTGCAAGAGCGGAAATTCCAGCAAGGATCGGGCAGGCAAGGGCAGGGCACGATCATTCAACAACTGCGGGCTGCACACCGGGAATACTTCCTCACTGAACAGCCAATGGCTCTCGCCCTGCTTGAAGCGGCCATCGCCGAACAGCACCGCCACATCGATATCGCTGCGCAGCATGTTATGGCTGCGTTCACTGGTCACCAAGCTGACGTCGACCTGTGGATTGGCCGCGTGAAAGCGGTGCAACCGAGGCATCAGCCAATAGGCGGCAAAGGCGAAATCGGTGGCGACCTGTAGCACTTCATGCTGTTGTTGCGCGCTGATCGCACTCAATCCTGCCTCGATATTCTGCAAACCGAGCTGAACCTGCTCGAAAAGAATGGCCCCCGCCTCGGTCAGTTCGATGCCGCGATAGATGCGGTCGAACAATCGAGTCCCCAACTGCTCCTCCAGTCGCTTGATCTGTTGGCTCACGGCCGGCTGCGTGGTGCCCAGCTCGTTCGCCGCCGCCGTGAAGCTGCGCTGGCGCGCCGCCGATTCAAAAGCGCGGAGCAGATCCAGGGAAAGGTCACCAAGCGCCTCATACATAAGCTGTAGTTATCCTAGTCATTGTCGGCCATGGGCTTTACCGCAAAGTGTGGGGGTTACATCCTCGGTCCCAGCACTCTCGCATAAACATCCACTATGGAATGCCGCGATCACATGAAGCGCAAGAACATTCTTTTCATCATGGCCGATCAAATGGCCGCGCCAATGTTGCCGTTCTACGGTCCTTCGCCCATCAAGCTACCTAATCTGAGCCGCCTCGCCGCCGAGGGCGTGGTGTTCGACAGCGCTTACTGCAACAGCCCGTTGTGCGCGCCTTCGCGTTTTACCCTGGTCAGCGGCCAGTTGCCGAGCAAGATCGGTGCCTATGACAACGCGGCGGATTTCCCTGCCGATGTGCCGACTTATGCCCATTACCTGCGACGCCTCGGCTACCGCACCGCGCTGTCGGGCAAGATGCATTTCTGTGGTCCGGACCAGCTGCATGGCTATGAAGAACGCCTGACCAGCGATATCTACCCGGCCGACTACGGCTGGGCGGTTAACTGGGACGAACCGGACGTGCGTCCGACCTGGTACCACAACATGTCGTCGGTATTGCAGGCAGGCCCCTGTGTGCGCACCAACCAACTGGATTTCGACGAAGAGGTGGTGTTCAAGGCTCAGCAGTACCTGTTCGACCACATTCGCGAGGATGGCGACCAGCCGTTTTGCCTGACGGTCTCGATGACTCACCCCCACGACCCGTACACCATTCCCAAGGCGTTCTGGGACCTGTACGACGACGCCGACATCCCGTTGCCGGAAACACCGGATCAACACGAACTCGATCCGCACGCCCAACGATTACTCAAGGTCTATGACCTGTGGGACAAACCCCTGCCTGTGGATAAAATCCGTGACGCGCGCCGCGCCTACTTCGGTGCGTGCAGCTATATCGACAGCAACGTCGGCAAACTCCTGCAAACCCTCGAGGATACCGGGCTGATCGATGACACCATCATCGTCTTCTCCGGCGACCATGGCGACATGCTCGGCGAACGTGGCCTCTGGTACAAAATGCACTGGTACGAAATGGCTGCTCGCGTGCCGCTGTTGATAAGTGCGCCAGGGCAATTCGGCGCCAGCCGGGTCAGCGCATCAGTATCCACCGCCGACCTGTTGCCGACCTTTGTAGAACTGGCCGGCGGCTCTCTTGAACCGGGCTTGCCGCTCGATGGCCGTTCGCTGGTTGCGCACCTGCAAGGGCAGGGCGGTCACGATGAAGTGTTCGGCGAGTACATGGCCGAAGGCACTATCGGTCCCTTGATGATGATTCGCCGTGGCGCTTACAAATTCATCTACAGCGAAGACGACCCTTGCCTACTCTTCGATGTACACAATGACCCGCGGGAGCTGGAAGAACTCAGCCAGTCGCCGCAACATCGCCAGCTGTTCGACGATTTTCTCGCGGAAGCGCGGGCTAAATGGGACATTCCGGCGATCCACCAACAGGTGCTCGCGAGCCAGCGGCGCCGGCGTTTCGTCGCCGAGGCCCTGACCATCGGCAAGCTGAAGAGCTGGGATCACCAGCCACTGGTGGACGCCAGTCAGCAGTACATGCGCAATCACATCGACCTCGACGATCTGGAGCGCAAAGCACGTTATCCACAACCCTGCCAAAACCAATAATGTTAAGGGGAAGTCCATGCAAAGGTTATCCACAGTACTGACGGTCGGGCTCCTGGCCCTTGGCAGTGCATCGGTGTATGCCGATCAGAGTTGCGAGACGGTGAAAATGGCCGACCCGGGCTGGAGCGACATCGCCGCGACCAACGCCATCACCGGGTTTCTGCTGGACGGCATGGGCTACAAGGCCAAGGTCGACACCCTCGCGGTGCCGATCACCTTTGGCGGGCTCAAGGACGGCCAGGTGGATGTCTTCCTCGGCAACTGGATGCCGGCGCAGCAGGGTTTCTATGACAAGTTCGTCGCCACCGGCGACGTCACGCAACTGGCGAAGAACCTCGATGGCACCGAGTTCACCCTCGCTGTCCCGGACTATGTCTGGGATGCGGGTGTGCATAACTTTGCCGACCTGAACAAGTACGCCGACAAGTTCGACCACAAGATCTATGGCATCGGGTCTGGCGCACCGGCAAACATTTCGCTGCAAGAGATCATCAAGAAAAATGATTTCGACATGGGTCAGTGGAAACTGGTCGAATCCAGCGAGCAGGCCATGCTCGCGGAAGTGTCCCGCGCAGTGAAGAAGCAGAAGTTCGTGACCTTCCTCGGTTGGACGCCGCACCCGATGAATGTGCAGCTGAAAATGCATTATCTGAAGGGCGGCGAGAAATACTTCGGTGACACCGGCAGCGTCCACACCCTGACCCGCAAAGGTTATGCACAGGCCTGCCCGAACGTCGGCAAGCTGCTCACCAACCTGAGCTTCACTCAGGAAATGGAGAACAGCATCATGGCCGAGGTGGTGAACAAGAAAGTCAGCAATACCGATGCGGCCAAGGCGTGGATCAAGGCTAACCCGGCCGTTCTGGACAAGTGGCTCGATGGCGTGAAGACCGTGGATGGCAAGGATGCGTTGCCGGCAGTAAAAGCCAAGCTCTAAAACTGTGGGAGCGAGCCTGCTCGCGATGAGGCCATCAGATCCGACATTTGTATCGGCTGACACACCCCAATCGCGAGCAGGCTCGCTCCCACAATGTCTGGTGCTGATACTCTTGCGCAAACACCCAACCCGAGAGGACCCATGGCCCTTCCCAGCCGCCATTCACTCTTCCCATTCCTCACATGGTTGCCCCGGCAAACCCGCGCCAGCGTCGGTCGTGACCTGATCGTCGGCCTCAGTGGCGCGATTCTCGCGTTGCCGCAATCCATCGCTTACGCACTGATTGCCGGCCTTCCACCGGAATACGGCTTGTATGCGGCGATCATCCCGGTGTTGATCGCTTGTCTGTGGGGTTCGTCGTGGCATTTGATCTGCGGTCCGACGGCGGCCATTTCCATCGTCCTGTACGCCAGCGTCAGTCCCCTCGCCGTTCCGGCGACGCAGGACTACGTCACCGTGATCCTTTTGCTGACCCTCCTGGCCGGGATTTTCCAGTGGCTGCTGGGGTTGCTGCGTTTTGGTGCGCTGGTCAATTTCGTCTCTCATTCAGTGGTGCTTGGCTTCACCCTCGGCGCGGCGGTGGTGATTGCCGTCGGCCAGTTGCCCAACCTGCTGGGGCTCGACCTGCCCAGCCAGGCCACCGCACTGGACAGTTTCATCACATTGACCAGACACCTGGGTGAAGTGGATAAGCCTTCGCTCATGCTCGGCTTGGCCACCGTCGTGGTCGGCGTGATCCTCAAGTTGTGCTTGCCGCGCTGGCCGACGCTGTTGATTACGCTGGTGTTGGGTGCGCTGCTGGTCTGGCTGTGGCCCTCGATGTTCGGTCACGTAAAACTGGTGAGCGCCTTTATCGGCAAGTTGCCGCCCTTGAGTCCGCTGCCACTGGACCTCGACCTGATCCTGCGCCTGCTGCCCAGTGCCGTGGCGGTCGGCATGCTCGGGCTGGTCACCAGTCTGTCGATTGCCCGTTCGCTGTCGGCGCGCTCGCAGCAGTTGCTCGACGCCAATCAGGAAGTCCGCGCCCAAGGCTTGTCCAACATCGTCGGCGCGTTTTTCTCCGGATCACTCTCGGCCGGCTCCTTCACCCGCTCAGGCCTAAGCTACGAAGCGGGGGCGTGTTCGCCATTGGCCGGCGTCTTTTCGGCCTTATGGGTGGCGTTGTTCGCAATCTTCGGCGCCAGCCTGATCGCACATATCCCCATCCCGGCCATGGCCGGCAGCATTTTGCTGATCGCCTGGGGCCTGGTGGATCATCGTGGCATTCGTGCGCTGTTGCGGGTCAGCCGCGCCGAGTTCGTGGTCATGGGCCTGACCTGCATCGCCACGCTGCTGCTGGAACTGCAGACGGCGATCTACGCCGGGGTGCTGGCGTCGCTGTTCTTTTACCTCAAGCGCACCTCGCAACCCCGCGTGCAGCATTTACGCGACGGCGATGAAGACATTCTGCGGGTCGGCGGCTCGATCTTTTTCGGCGCCAGCCATTACCTGCAGGTTCGCCTGCAACGAATGCACGGTGCTCGGGTGGTGATCGAGGCGCAGCAAATCAACTTCATCGACTATTCGGGGGTTGAGATGCTGCATCAGGAAGCGCGGCGGCTGCTGCGCCAGGACCGCAGCCTGACCCTGCGCCGGGCACGGCCGCAGGTGGTGGATGAATTGAGGAAGCTGGAAGGGGCAGAGAAATGCCCGATCCGGTTTGAGGATTAAAAAGATCGCAGCCTTCGGCAGCTCCTACATGGGGATTGCGCTCACCCTGTAGGAGCTGCCGAAGGCTGCGATCTTTTGATTTTAAAGGGCCAGTTGTCGACGAAGCTCGGCCAGCACCGGCGCCGTATCCGGGCGCACTCCGCGCCACAGGAAGAAGGCTTCCGCCGCCTGCTCGGCCAACATCCCCAGCCCATCCATCGACACCGCCGCGCCATGTTCGCTGGCCCAACGGCAAAACGAGGTCGGCTCCTTGCCGTACATCATGTCGTAGCAAAGGGTCTTGCCCGGTTCGATCAGGCTGCTGGCAATCGGCGGGACATCGCCTGACAGGCTCGCGGACGTGGCGTTGATGATCAGGTCTACCGACTCTTGCAGCCAGTCATAACCACTGGCCGATACCGGGCCCAGGTCGCAGAACAGTTCGGCCAGCAACTCGGCCTTGTCCACCGTACGGTTGGCAATGACCACCGACGCCGGCTGCTCTGCCAACAACGGTTCCAGCGCACCGCGCACTGCGCCGCCGGCACCGAGCAGCAGGATGCGCTTGCCCTTGAGGCTGAAACCGGCATTGACCGTCAGGTCCCGCACCAGACCCGCACCGTCGGTGTTATCGCCCAGCAGGCTGCCATCGTCCAGTTTGCTCAGGGTATTGACCGCACCGGCCCGTTGCGCCCGCGCCGTCAGGCTGTCGGCCAGGCGATAAGCGTCTTCCTTGAACGGTACCGTCACATTCGCGCCACGGCCTTCGAGGAAAAACGCCCGGGCACAGCCGGAAAAATCATCGAGCGGCGCCAGCGAAGTGCTGTAGTCGAGTTTCTGCCCGGTCTGCTCGGCGAACAGACGATGAATCAACGGCGATTTGCTGTGGCCAATCGGGTTACCGAATACGACGTAACGGTCCATCTGGATTCCTCGTTCAGGCCTTGGCCAACCAATCGCGGTCTTGCAGGAAATATTCAGTCAGGCGTGCTTCTTCGCTGCCAGGCTCGGCTTTCCAGTCGTAACCCCAGCGTACTTGCGGTGGCAGCGACATGAGGATCGACTCGGTACGTCCACCCGACTGCAGGCCGAACAGGGTGCCACGGTCGTAGACCAGGTTGAACTCGACGTAACGGCCACGACGGAACTCCTGGAACTCCCGCTGCTTGGCGGTATAAGCGTCGTTTTTGCGACGCTGCACGATCGGCAGGTACGCCTCGATGTAGGCGTCGCCGATGGCACGCATGAAAGCGAAGCTGGTGTCGAAATCCCACTCGTTCAGGTCATCGAAAAACAAGCCGCCGATGCCTCGGGGTTCGTGGCGATGCTTGATGTGGAAGTAGCTGTCGCACCAGGCCTTGTAACGCGGGTAGACGTCCGCACCGAACGGCGCACAGGCCTGCTCGGCGACGCGGTGCCAGTGCACGCAATCTTCTTCATTGCCGTAGTACGGCGTCAGGTCAAAGCCGCCGCCAAACCACCAGACCGGCTCTTCACCTTCTTTTTCGGCGATGAAAAACCGCACGTTGGCGTGGGAGGTCGGTACATGCGGGTTGTGCGGGTGGATCACCAGCGACACGCCCAGGGCCTCGAAGCCACGCCCGGCCAGTTCCGGCCGATGGGCGCTGGCCGACGGTGGCAAACCGCTGCCGAAGACGTGGGAAAAGTTGACGCCGCCCTTTTCGATGACCGCGCCATTTTCGACCACGCGTGTGCGTCCGCCACCGCCGGCAGGCCGGGTCCAGGCGTCTTCGACGAAGCGCGTGCCGCCGTCTTCGGCCTCCAGGGCAGCACAAATACGGTCTTGCAGGTCGAGCAGGTAGGCTTTTACGGCCTCGGTGCGGGTAGTCATGGCATCACCTTGGATCGGGCAAAGCTACGCGACGCTCCATTGGAGCGGGCTGGCGCAAATGGGCGCGTAGCATACCACCGCCGAAGCGCTCGTCGCAGTTGACGCAGATCACGCTTAGGAGTCCGATAGGGCGCTTGGTAAAACGATCTCAGGAGAGTGCAGGTGGCAAAGCGTATCCAGTTCCGTGCCCATGGTGGTCCCGAAGTGCTCGAGTATGTGGATTACCAGCCCGCCGAACCCGGCCCGCAGCAGGTCCGCGTGACCAACAAGGCCATCGGCCTGAACTTCATCGACACCTATTACCGCAGCGGCCTCTATCCGCCACCGTCCCTGCCATCGGGTGTCGGTTCGGAAGGCGCGGGCGTGGTCGAGGCCGTTGGCAGCGAAGTGACCCGGTTCAAGGTCGGCGATCGCGTGGCATACGGCAGCGGCCCGTTGGGTGCCTACAGCGAGGCTCACGTCTTGCCCGAGGCCAACCTGGTGCACCTTCCGGACGCCATCAGTTTCGAACAGGCCGCCGGGGTGATGCTCAAGGGCCTGACCGTGCAATATCTGCTGCGCCAGACCTATGAACTCAAGGGTGGCGAAACCATCCTGTTCCACGCCGCTGCCGGTGGTGTCGGTTCCCTGGCCTGCCAATGGGCCAGGGCCTTGGGCGTGAAGTTGATCGGCACCGTGAGCTCGGCGCAGAAAGCCGCACTGGCCAAGGCCAATGGTGCCTGGGCGACCATCGACTACAGCCATGAAAACGTCGCACAGCGCGTACTGGAATTGACCGACGGCAAAAAAGTCCCGGTGGTGTACGACGGCGTCGGCAAGGACACCTGGCTGACTTCTCTCGACTGCGCGGCCCCCCGTGGGCTGGTTGTGAGCTTCGGCAATGCATCCGGGGCGGTGGACGGGGTGAACCTGGGGATTCTGGCGGGTAAAGGCTCGCTGTACGTCACCCGGCCGACGCTGGCGACCTACGCCAACAACGCCGAGAACCTGCAGCGCATGGCCGATGAGTTGTTCGAGATGATCATCAGCGGCAAGCTGACCGTGGACATCAGCCAGCGTTATCCACTGGCTGACGCAGCGAAGGCGCAGACCGAGTTGTCGGCGCGGCGTACGACCGGGTCGGTGATTTTGTTGCCTTGAGGACGCCTTCGCTGGCAAGCCAGCTCCCGCGTCGTATACAAATAATGTGAACGACCAAAACCCTGTGGGAGCTGGCTTGCCAGCGATTGGGGACGACGCGGTATCAGTCCGGGCGCACAACATGCCCGGTCGCCAGATCCCGAATAACACTCGGGTTCTTGCGCCCACCCAGGTTCCCACCCAACACCAGATCAACCTGACCCCGGAAATACTGCTCCACGCGAATCCGCGTGCGCGCCGCCGGCCGGCCCTGAGGGTTGGCGGAGGTCGACACCAGCGGCCCGACCAGTGCGCACAAATCCCGTACCTGCGGGTGATCGCTGACCCGCAACGCCACCGTTTCATGCACGCCGGTAATCCACTCCGGCAACATGTTCTGATGCGGCACCAGCCAGGTGTTCGGCCCCGGCCAGGTACTGGCCATGCGGTCCATCCACAGCTCGGGGAAGTCTTCGAAGAGGAAGTCGAACTGGCGGATATTGTCGGCCACCAGGATCAGGCCCTTGTCCACGGACCGACCCTTGATCAGCAGCAAACGATCCACTGCCTCTTCATCCCACGGGTCGCAACCCAGGCCCCAGACTGCTTCGGTTGGGTAGGCAATCACCGCCCCTGCGCGAATTGCTCGTGCGGCTTGCTGCACACGCCAACTGTTGACCATGAAAAACTCTCCAGAATAAGGCTCTGCGCAGTTTACCTTTCTTCCTTGTAAAACCTAGCTTACCCGCGCAAACCAGCGCCCGTTTTCGCAGACAGCGCGGCCGTCCATTTCCAGCTCCGTCAACGTCGCCAGGACCTTGGGCAAGGTCCAACCGCTGGCATCGGCCAGCGCTTCACTGGTGTGGGGGCTGGCATGGAGCAGCTTCAGCAGCGGATGACTCGTTGCAGCCGCGGGTGTTTCTGTGGAAAACGGCAGCTGCTGCCAGCCACGCAGGGCTTCGAGGATATGCTCGATGGTTTCCACCAGCACGGCGCCGTCGCGGATCAACTGATGGCAACCGCGAGCGCCAGGATGATGAATCGACCCTGGAATCGCATACACCTCGCGCCCCTGTTCCGCCGCCAGCCTGGCCGTGATCAACGAACCACTGGCAACGCTGGCTTCGACCACCAGCACGCCCAGGGACAATCCGCTGATGATCCGGTTGCGTCGGGGAAAGTTGGCGGCGCTAGGAGCGGCGTCCAGCGGAAACTCCGAGAGCACCGCGCTGCCCGACGCGATCATGGCGTCCGCCAGCCGCCGATTGCGCTGTGGATAAAAGTTTTCAAGCCCCGTGCCAAGTACCCCCACCGTTCGCCCGCCGACATCTAGCGCCGCCTGATGCGCGGCGGCATCGATTCCCAGGGCCAGACCGCTGGTGATGACGAACCCGGCACCGGCCAGGCTGCGGGAAAACGCGGCGGCGGTGTCCATGCCTGGCCGAGAAGCACGACGGCTGCCGACCATCGCCAATTGCGGTTTTTCCAGGATCTGCGGGTCGCCCGCCACGAACAGCAACGGCGGCGCGTCGCTGATTTGCGCCAGCAGTGCCGGGTAGTCGGGCTGGTCCCACATCAGTAAATGCTGGTCCTGGCGCTCTATCCAGGCCAATGCGTGGCTGGCACCGTCACGAACTTCAGGGGCGCGCCTGGCCTCCCCACACACCTGCGGCAAGCCCAACGCTCGCCATGCACTGGCCGGTGCGCTGATGGCCTTGGACGCCGAACCGAAGGCTTCCAGCAATTTCCTGAAACGCGCCGGGCCAAGTTCCGGCAGGCGGTGCAGACGTAGGCGCGCTTCCAGTTCCGCAGGGGAAAGCGATGTAAAAGCTGGTATCGACATGGATCATCCTTGATCGTTATGAGCACCCATCGAAACGGGAATAAGCTGTGGATAACTCTGTTGGTAACTTGTGAAGTGAGCTAAGGATTCTGCACCTTGTCCAGCACGGCCAAAGAACGTGAGGCATTGAGCACCAACCCATAGCTGAGCTTGTCGTAGGTGCGAAAAACCATCAGCAGGCCGGCGCGTTCATCCGGAATTTTCAAGGGCTGGCCGGTGATCCGGTCGCGCACGGTTTCGCCGGTTTTCATCACCGCCAGGACATTTCCTTCGGCCACGCCGTCGCGTTGCCCCTTGTTCAAGGTGACCACGTCCAGCGCACCGATCTGCGTGACCCCGCGCGGCACATCGATAATCAGGCCGTTGACCTGGGTGCCGGGTGCGCTGGGCATGAAGGTCGAATTGATCGAGTGTTCCTCGCCGCTGAACAGGCGGTCGCCGAGGCGCACCTCCTGGGTCGTGCGTTGCAGCGCCAGGGTCGCTACGTCGCCTTCGGTGGCGACGATCTCGCCAC
The DNA here is from genome assembly GCF_000282475.1 of Pseudomonas sp. GM78. Lineage (GTDB taxonomy): Bacteria > Pseudomonadota > Gammaproteobacteria > Pseudomonadales > Pseudomonadaceae > Aquipseudomonas. Next base: position 111,829 of record NZ_AKJF01000198.1, on the reverse strand, counting down.
CGCCAATGTCATCGGCGTTGATGCCCAGGAACTCCTGGGTCTGCGGATCGGTGTAGACCTTGCCCTGGCGGAAGATGCCGTACACCGGCTGGGCCGGGTCGAAGTGGCCGCGGGCGAAGATGCGGTCGCCGGTGCCGCTGAGTACGCGCTCGGCATCACCGGCAACGATATAAGGCGCCTTGTCGAACTCCTCGGCCTTGTCGACGATGCGGTTGCTCAACAAAAAACTGTTGATCGCTTTCAGCGGGATGCTCGGGATGGCGTCGGCCACCGGATTGCTGCGCACCCGGGGTGAAAGTTTGATGGTGCCGCGTGAGGCGCCGCGATTGAGGGTCAGGCGCGGCTGGCCGTTGACGTAGACCAGCGATAGCGTGTCGCCGGGGTAGATGAGATCGGGATTTTCAACCTGTGGATTGGCCTGCCAGAGTTGCGGCCACTGCCACGGGTCACGCAGGTATTTTCCCGATATGTCCCAGAGTGTGTCGCCCGTTGCCACGGTGTACTGCTGTGGAAAACCCTCCCGAAGCTGCACTTGCGCGTGCGCAAAACCAGCCGAGGCCAGAAGCAGCAAGGCGAGTAGTGATTTCCTCATGCGATGAATCCCTTTATTATGTGCATTCGCGTGAAACGCCAGAGCCCTCGGTGGCTCGCTCCCGGCTTGCTTATGAAAAGAAGGGAGCTACGTTTTACAACGGTAGCCTGCATCTTCTTCGGAGCGCCCAGGCCATCGACCCGACTTTACTTCACACGTGCAGTAATCAGAGCTTATGGCCATTTTAAACATCCTCGAATTCCCTGACCCTCGCCTGCGTACGATCGCCAAGACAGTGACCGTAGTGGACGACGAAGTGCGTCAGCTGGTCGATGATATGTTTGAAACAATGTATGAAGCGCCAGGCATCGGCCTCGCCGCGACCCAGGTCAACGTGCACAAACGTATCGTCGTGATGGACCTCTCCGAAGACCGCACCGAACCGCGGGTGTTCATCAACCCCGAGTTCGAGCCCCTGACCGACGAGATGGAGCAATACCAGGAAGGCTGCCTCTCGGTGCCGGGTTTCTACGAAAACGTCGATCGCCCGCAGAAGGTCAAGGTCAAGGCCCTGGACCGCGATGGCCAGCCTTACGAACTGATCGCCGAAGGCCTGCTCGCCGTTTGCATCCAGCACGAATGCGACCACCTCAACGGCAAATTGTTCGTCGACTACCTGTCCACGCTCAAACGCGACCGTATCAAGAAGAAACTGGAAAAACTTCACCGCCAGAACGCTTGATGCCCCTCTTCAAAGGCTTGCTGCGGCAAGCCTTTTTCTTTTCAAGATGCTTTGTAATCGAGAGCTTTCATGACTGAGCCACTGCGCATTGTCTTTGCCGGCACCCCGGAATTCGCCGCCGAACACCTCAAGGCCCTGCTCGACAGCCCTTACGAGATCGTTGCGGTCTACACCCAGCCGGATCGTCCGGCAGGGCGTGGGCAAAAGCTGATGCCGAGCCCGGTCAAGCAACTGGCCCTTGAAAACAATATCGTGGTGTTGCAACCCCCGACCTTGCGCAATGCCGACGCCCAGGCCGAATTGGCCGCACTGAAGCCGGACTTGATGGTGGTGGTTGCCTACGGCCTGATCCTGCCGCAGGTGGTACTGGATATTCCGCGCCTGGGCTGCATCAACAGCCACGCCTCCCTGCTGCCTCGCTGGCGCGGTGCGGCGCCGATCCAGCGCGCCGTCGAAGCTGGCGACAGCGAAAGCGGCGTGACGGTGATGCGCATGGAAGCCGGCCTCGACACCGGGCCGATGCTGCTCAAAGTCGTCACGCCGATCAGCGCTCAGGACACCGGTGGCAGCCTGCATGACCGCCTGGCCGAAATGGGTCCGCCCGCCGTAATCCAGGCGATTGCCGGCCTCGCCGCCGGAACGCTGGAAGGTGAAGTGCAGGACGACAGCCTGGCCACATACGCCCACAAATTGAACAAAGACGAGGCGCGCATCGACTGGTCGCGGCCAGCGGTTGAGCTGGAGCGTCTGGTTCGCGCCTTCAACCCTTGGCCGATCACCCACAGCACGCTGAACGGCGAAGCGTTGAAAGTGCTGGCGGCGAACCTGGCCGAAGGGCAGGGCGCACCGGGGGAAATCCTCGGCGCCAGCAAGGACGGGCTGATCGTTGCCTGCGGTCAGCAGGCCCTGTGCCTGACCCGCCTGCAATTGCCCGGTGGCAAGGCGCTGAACTTCAGCGACCTGTTCAACAGCCGTCGTGAGAAATTCGCCATCGGCACCGTCCTCGGTCAAGCGGTGGACGCTCAATGAACCCGCGTCTGGCCGCCGCCAAGGCACTCGCCGCTGTCCTGAACGGCAAAGCTTCGCTCAACAGTTCACTGCCGACGCAACTGGACAAGGTCGAAGACCGTGATCGCGGCTTCACTCAGGATCTGGCGTTTGGCACCGCTCGCTGGCAGCCGCGCTTGTCGGCGCTGGCGGCCAAGCTGCTGCAGAAACCGTTCAAGGCGGCCGACGCCGATGTCGAAGCGCTGTTGCTGGTCGGTCTCTACCAACTGCTCTACACCCGCGTCCCGCCCCACGCCGCGATCGGCGAAACCGTGGGTTGCGCCGACAAGCTGAAAAAGCCCTGGGCCAAGGCCTTGCTCAATGCGGTACTGCGCCGCGCGCAACGGGAAAGTGAAACGTTGCTGGTCGAGCTGGAACACGACCCCGTCGTGCGTACCGCTCACCCGCGCTGGCTGCAAAAGTCGCTCAAAGCCTTCTGGCCCGAGCAGTGGGAAGCCATTTGCACGGCGAATAACGCGCACCCGCCGATGATCCTGCGGGTCAACCGCCGTCATCACAGCCGCGAGGCCTACCTTGGCCTTCTCGGTGAAGCGGGTATCGCCGCCAGTGCATGCGTTTACAGCCGCGACGGGATCATCCTCGAGGCAGCCGCCGACGTGCGCAGCCTGCCAGGCTTCGCCGAAGGCTGGATCAGCGTGCAGGACGAAGCGGCACAACTGGCTGCCGATTTGCTGGACCTGGCGCCGGGCCAACGCGTGCTCGACGCTTGCTGTGCACCCGGTGGCAAGACCTGCCACATCCTCGAAGCCGAACCCAAGCTGGCCGGCGTCGTCGCGGTGGACCTCGAAGCCAAGCGCCTGGTGCGGGTACGCGAGAACCTCGAACGCCTGAAACTGAGTGCCGAACTGATCGCCGCCGACGGCCGCGACACCGCCACCTGGTGGGACGGCAAACCGTTCCAGCGCATCCTCCTCGATGCACCGTGCTCGGCCACCGGCGTGATTCGCCGTCACCCGGACATCAAGCTGACTCGCCAAGCCGATGACATTGCCGCGCTGGCATTGCTGCAAGGCGAACTGCTGGACGCCCTGTGGATGACACTGGAAGTCGGCGGCATCCTGCTCTACGCCACCTGTTCCACGCTGCCGACCGAGAATACCGAAGTGATCGAGGCTTTCCTCGCTCGCACCCCGGGCGCCCGCGAACTGGACCTGGCCACGGCGGCCGGGATCAAACAGCCCCATGGCCGGCAATTGCTCGCCCAGGAAGGCGGCCACGACGGTTTCTACTACGCCAAGCTGATCAAGATCGCCGCCGCACGCGGTTAAACGGATTCAACGGAGTGACTGGATGAAAATCATCATCCTCGGAGCGGGGCAGGTCGGCGGTTCGCTGGCGGAGCACCTGGCAAGCGAAGCGAATGACATTACCGTGGTCGACACCGATGGCGAACGCCTGCGTGACCTCGGTGACCGGCTGGACATCCGCACGGTGCAGGGCCGCGGTTCGCTGCCGAGCATCCTGCGCCAGGCCGGTGCCGACGATGCCGACATGCTGGTCGCCGTGACCAGCAGCGATGAAACCAACATGGTGGCCTGCCAGGTTGCCCACACCCTGTTTCATACACCGACCAAGATCGCCCGCGTCCGTGAAGCGGCGTACCTGACCCGCAACGAACTGTTCGACAACGAAGCGATCCCGGTGGATGTGCTGATCAGCCCCGAGCAAGTGGTCACCAACTACATCAAGCGCCTGATCCAGCATCCGGGCGCTTTGCAGGTGATCGACTTCGCCGAGGGCAAGGCGCAGCTGGTCGCGGTGCGGGCCTATTACGGCGGACCGCTGGTGGGTCAGCAACTGCGCCAGCTGCGTGAACACATGCCGAATGTTGAAACCCGCGTGGCGGCGATTTTCCGTCGCGACCGGCCGATCCTGCCGCAGGGCGATACGGTGATCGAAGCGGACGACGAAGTGTTTTTCATCGCCGCTCGGGCGAACATTCGCGCGGTCATGAGTGAAATGCGTCGTCTCGACGAGACTTACAAGCGCATCGTCATCGCTGGCGGTGGGCAGATCGGCGAACGTCTGGCCGAAGCCATTGAAAGCCGTTACCAGGTGAAGATCATCGAGATGAACCCGGCACGCTGCCGCCATCTCTCGGACAATCTCGACAGCACCGTGGTGTTGCAGGGCAGCGCCTCCGACCGTGACCTGCTGCTGGAAGAGAACATCGCCGACGCAGACATCTTCCTGGCCCTGACCAACGATGACGAAGCCAACATCATGTCATCGCTGCTGGCCAAGCGCCTGGGGGCGAAGAAGGTGATGACCATCATCAACAACCCGGCCTACGTCGACCTGATCCAGGGTGGCGACATCGACATCGCCATCAGCCCGCAACTGGCGACCATTGGCACCTTGCTGGCTCACGTGCGTCGCGGCGATATCGTCAGCGTGCACTCGTTGCGCCGCGGTGCTGCTGAAGCCATCGAGGCCATTGCCCATGGCGATGCGAAGTCGAGCAAGGTGATCGGCAAGGCCATCGAGAACATTGGCTTGCCGCCTGGCACCACCATTGGCGCCATTATTCGCGATGAAGAGGTGATTATCGCGCACGATGACACCGTGATCGCCGCCGGCGACCATGTGATTCTGTTCCTTGTGGATAAAAAGCATATTCGCGATGTGGAAAAGCTGTTCCATGTCGGATTGAGTTTTTTCTGATTCGACATTTGCGGTGGCCAGGCGGACCTCTTCGCGAGCAAGCCAGCTCCCACAGTGATCTCCGGTGGACATAAAAGTTGTGTACCGCCGAGAACCCTGTGGGAGCGGGCTTGCCCGCGCAAGCAATCTCAAGAACACAACGCTGTCCCTGATCAACTTCAAAAAGGAATCCACCGATGATCGAATCCCTGGAAAAAATGCTCGCCAAGGGTGTGGATAACTCATTGCTGCGCTTCGGCTTGGGCAAGGGTTACCTGGATCTTGGGGATAACGCCAAGGCAGTCGAGCATTTCCAGCGCTGCGTCGAGATCGATCCGAAGTACTCGGCTGCCTGGAAGCTGTTAGGCAAGGCTCATCTGGCGCTGGCGGATTTTGCAGCGGCGCGACAAGCCTGGGAGAAAGGCCTGGAAGCCGCCCAAAACCACGGCGATAAGCAGGCCGAGAAAGAAATGACAGTGTTTCTGAAGAAGCTCGACCGTCAGGCGCACTGATGGAAGATAGCGTAAGCCAACAGATTCAATACCAGCGTTCTTCACCCGGAGGACGCTTCTTGAAGCGCTTCATGCTCCACATGTACTGGCTCGGATATGCCCGTACATAGCGCTCGACGACCTGGCTCATGGCAGCGCAAGACGTGGCGGTATCGGTGCTGTACATCGCCTCGGGCGCGGCTTCCAGGATCACCTTGTAACCCGAACCGTCCGGCAGCCGCAGCGCATGCAGGAACACGCCAACCGCTTTGCCACCGGCGAGCATGTTCGGCACAAACTTGCTGGTCAGCGCCTGTACGGCGAAGAACGGCACGAAGATCCCGGCGGATTCTGCCGGTTCCGGGTCGGCGGGAATGCCCACTGCACCACCCCTGCGCACTTCCTTGATCACGCTGAGAATACCTTCCTTGGTGGAAGCGGCCACCTTGTTGCCCAGTTGCACCCGTTGCTTTTGCAGCAATTCATCCACCGCTTTCAATTTTGGCGGACGATAGAAAATGATCGGTTTGCACTGGCTGCAGTAAAAGTGGTTGAGCACTTCCCAGTTGCCCAGGTGACTGGTGATGCCCACCACGCCTTTGCCAGAGGCGAGGGCGTCTTTCAATACGTCGAGGCCTTCCACTTCGCGAACCAGGTCGATGGAGCGCTGGGCCGGCCAGATCCAGGCACAGGCGCTTTCGGTCAGGGACTTGCCAATGTCTTTCAGGCTCTGGCCGACCAGACGCTCGCGTTCGGCAGGATCCATATCCGGAAAGCATTTGGAGAGGTTGATCCGCACCACGTCGCGGGAACGGTTGGGGGTTTTCCACATCACCCAGCCAATCGCCGAGCCGACAGCCTGTACTGCCCGCCACGGCAGCAGGGCAAACAGCCGTAGAGCGCCTACCAGCAAGGCGCCTTTAAACTTATCCACAGGTCACTCCTGATCTTGTGCTGTGCGCGAGGCGGCTATTCTAACCGCCGTTGACCAGCTGCGCGTAGCGATCGCAATCGCGGGTGTGGTCCATGACCATGCCCGAAGCCTGCATCAGCGCGTAGCAAATGGTCGGGCCAACGAAGGTGAACCCGGCCTTTTTCAAGCCTTTGCTCATCTCCACCGCCTCGGGCGTGATGGCCGGCACTTCGCTGCGATCCTTGAAATGATTGATCTTCGGCATGCCACCGACAAAGGACCAGAGAAACCCTACCGGGTCCTCCAGCGCCATCCAGGCCTGGGCATTGCGTCGGGCCGCCTTGAGCTTGAGGCGATTGCGGATGATCCCCGGGTCGAGCATCAATTCATCGATTTCCGCGTCGCTCATCTGCGCCACGCGCTGCACGTCGAAGCCGTACATCACCTGGCGATAATGCTCGCGTTTGCGTAGGACGGTGATCCAGGAAAGGCCGGCCTGGAACCCTTCGAGCAAAAGCAACTCGAACAATGCCTGCGCATCGCGTAGCGGCGTGCCCCACTCCTGATCGTGATAAGCCATGTACAGCGGATCTTCGGTACACCAAAAGCAGCGTGGCATAGGGCTCCAGGGGGCGTGCGCAGCAACGAATCGGGTATACTCCCGCTCTTTAAATCGCAGCCCAAGAAACAGGTGAATTTCGTGAGCCAGCCTACGCCAGCCGTGCGTACCTTCCAAGACTTGATCCTCGCCCTCCAGCAATACTGGGCCGAGCAAGGTTGTGTGGTACTTCAGCCCTACGATATGGAAGTAGGCGCCGGCACTTTCCACACCGCAACATTCCTGCGCGCCATTGGCCCGGAAACCTGGAACGCCGCTTATGTGCAGCCAAGTCGTCGCCCGACTGACGGCCGCTACGGCGAAAACCCGAACCGTCTGCAGCACTACTACCAGTTCCAGGTAGTGCTCAAGCCGAACCCGGACAACTTCCAGGAGCTGTACCTGGGCTCCCTCAAGCACGTGGGCCTGGACCCATTGGTGCATGACATCCGCTTCGTCGAAGACAACTGGGAATCGCCGACCCTCGGCGCCTGGGGTCTGGGCTGGGAAGTCTGGCTCAACGGCATGGAAGTGACCCAGTTCACCTACTTCCAGCAAGCGGGCGGCATCGAATGCTACCCGGTGACCGGAGAGATCACCTACGGCCTCGAGCGTCTGGCCATGTACCTGCAAGGCGTGGACTCGGTCTACGACCTGGTCTGGGCTGACGGTCCGTTCGGCAAAGTGACCTACGGCGACGTGTTCCACCAGAACGAAGTGGAACAGTCGACCTACAACTTCGAACACGCCAACGTCGAGAAGCTGTTCGAACTGTTCGATTTCTACGAAAGCGAAGCCAAGCGCCTGATCGAACTCGACCAGCCGCTGCCGTTGCCGAGCTACGAAATGGTGTTGAAGGCGTCCCACACCTTCAACCTGCTGGATGCGCGCCGTGCAATTTCGGTAACCGCGCGTCAGCAATACATCCTGCGTGTACGCACCCTGGCGCGTTCCGTTGCGCAAGCCTACCTGCTGGCTCGCGCCAAGCTGGGCTTCCCGATGGCGACCCCGGACCTGCGTGACGAAGTACTGGCCAAGCTGGAGGCTGCACAATGAGTGCTCTGGATTTTCTGGTTGAATTGGGCACTGAAGAACTGCCACCCAAGGCCCTGAACACCCTGGCCGAGGCGTTCCTTGCCGGTATCGACAAGGGCCTGCAAGCTGCCGGCCTGAACTACGAGACCAAAACCGTGTATGCCGCGCCGCGCCGTCTGGCGGTGCTGATCACCTCGCTGGCCACCCAGCAGCCGGATCGCAGCATCAACCTCGACGGCCCGCCACGTCAGGCCGCGTTCGATGCCGAAGGCAACCCGACTCAAGCGGCACTGGGCTTTGCCAAAAAGTGCGGCGTCGACCTGAGCGAAATCGATCAGAGCGGCCCGAAACTGCGCTACAGCCAGAGCATCGCCGGCAAGCCGACCGCAAGCCTGCTGCCGACCATCGTCGAAGATTCGCTGAACGACCTGCCGATTCCGAAGCGCATGCGCTGGGGCGCGCGCAAGGAAGAGTTCGTGCGTCCGACCCAATGGCTGGTAATGCTGCTCGGTGACCAGGTCATCGACTGCACCATCCTTGCCCAGAAGTCCGGCCGCGATTCCCGTGGTCACCGCTTCCACCACCCGGAAAGCGTGCGCATCGGTTCGCCGTCCAGCTACCTGGCCGACCTGCGTGCCGCTTACGTGCTGGCCGACGCCAACGAGCGTCGCGACATCATCAGCAAGCGCACCGAAGAGCTGGCCACCCGTCAGGAAGGCACGGCGATCGTTCCGCCAGCCCTGCTCGATGAAGTGACCGCGCTGGTCGAATGGCCGGTGCCGCTGGTGTGCTCGTTCGAGGAGCGTTTCCTCGATGTGCCGCAAGAAGCGCTGATCACCACCATGCAGGACAACCAGAAGTACTTCTGCCTGCTGGATGCCGAAGGCAAGTTGCTGCCACGTTTCATTACCGTGGCCAACATCGAAAGCAAAGACCCGCAGCAGATCATCGCCGGTAACGAAAAAGTGGTTCGCCCACGCCTGACCGACGCCGAGTTCTTCTTCAAGCAAGACAAGAAGCAGAAACTCGAAGACTTCAACCAGCGCCTGCAAAACGTGGTGTTCCAGGAAAAACTCGGCAGCGTCTACGACAAGGCCGAACGCGTTTCCAAGCTCGCTGCCTACATCGCAGCACGCATTGGCGGCAACGCTTCGTGGGCCGCTCGCGCAGGCTTGCTGTCGAAATGCGACCTGGCCACCGAAATGGTCGGCGAGTTCCCGGAGATGCAAGGTGTCGCCGGCTACTACTACGCCCTCAATGACGGCGAGCCGCAAGACGTCGCCCTGGCCCTGAACGAGCAGTACATGCCGCGCGGTGCCGGCGCTGAACTGCCGTCCACCCTGACCGGTGCGGCCGTGGCCATCGCCGACAAGCTCGACACCCTCGTGGGGATCTTCGGCATCGGCATGCTGCCGACCGGTAGCAAAGACCCTTACGCCCTGCGCCGCGCCGCATTGGGTGTGTTGCGTATCCTGATCGAGAAACAGCTGGATCTGGACCTGAACGACGCCGTGGCCTTCGCCGTGAATGCGTTCGGTGCCAAGGTCAAGGCTGCCGGCCTCAACGACGCCGTGCTGGAGTTCATCTTCGACCGTCTGCGTGCCCGTTATGAGGATGAAGGCGTCGACGTGGCGACCTACCTGTCGGTTCGCGCCTTGAACCCGGGCTCGGCCCTGGACTTCGACCAGCGCGTGCAAGCGGTACAGGCCTTCCGCAAGTTGCCGGAAGCCGCGGCCCTGGCGGCGGTGAACAAGCGCGTATCGAACTTGCTGAGCAAGGTCGAAGGCTCGGTGCCGACCGTGGTGGAAGCCAAGTACTTCGACAATGCCAACGAGTTCTCCCTGTATTCAGCGATCCAGCAGGCGGACCAGGCAGTCCAGCCTATGGCCGCGGCACGTCAGTACAGCGAATCGCTGGCACGCCTGGCCGCCTTGCGCGAGCCGGTGGACGCGTTCTTCGAAGCAGTGATGGTCAACGCGGAAGACGCCAATGTGCGCGCCAACCGTTATGCACTGCTGGCGCGTCTGCGTGGCTTGTTCCTCGGCGTCGCCGATATTTCGTTGCTGGGGTAAGACTGTTTGAAACTGCTGATTCTCGATCGGGACGGGGTGATCAATTACGACTCCGACGCTTACATCAAGTCGGTGGAGGAGTGGATTCCACTCCCCGGTTCGATCGAAGCCATCGCGCAGTTGAGCAAGGCCGGCTGGACGGTGGCGGTCGCCACCAACCAGTCGGGCATCGCTCGCGGCTATTACGATCTCGCCACCCTGGACGCCATGCACGCGCGCTTGCGCTCGCTGGTGGCCGAGCAGGGTGGTGAAGTCGGCCTGATCGTCTATTGCCCGCACGGGCCGGACGACGGCTGCGATTGCCGCAAGCCCAAACCCGGGATGTTGAAAAGCATCGCCGCACATTACAACGTATCGCTGACTGATCTATGGTTTGTCGGCGATAGTCTCGGTGACCTGGAAGCCGCCAAAGCCGTCGATTCTCAGCCTGTTTTAGTTAAGACCGGGAAAGGCGAAAAGACTTTAGGCAAGACCCTACCGGCAGGCACTTTGATTTTCGACGATCTGGCGGCGATTGCCGCAGAACTTATCCACAATTAGAGCGCTTTCGACAGATCGGGAGTGCGCTTGAACAGTCGGGCAGTGCCCGTAACGGTAAACGTCGCCATGTCGATACTGCAGGCCATCAGAACATTTCTCTTTTACCTGCTGCTGGGCACCAGCTCTCTGCTGTGGTGCAGCCTGAGTTTTTTTATCGCGCCCTTTCTGCCGTTCAAGGCGCGCTATCGGTTCATCAACGTGTATTGGTGCCGCTGCGCCTTGTGGCTGAGCAAGGTGTTCCTGGGCATTCGCTATGAAGTGAAGGGTGCCGAGAACGTGCCCGCACAGCCCTGCGTGATCCAGTCGAACCACCAGAGCACCTGGGAGACATTCTTTCTCTCAGCCTATTTCGAGCCATTGAGCCAGGTGCTCAAGCGCGAACTGCTCTACGTGCCTTTCTTCGGCTGGGCGATGGCCATGCTGCGCCCGATCGCCATCGACCGCGACAACCCGAAAGCGGCACTCAAGCATGTCGCCAAGAAAGGCGATGAGTTGCTCAAGGACAACGTCTGGGTGCTGATTTTCCCCGAAGGTACGCGCGTTCCCTTCGGCACCATCGGCAAATTCTCGCGGGGCGGTACGGCGCTGGCGGTGAATGCCGAGCTACCGGTGCTGCCGATTGCCCACAACGCTGGCAAGTTCTGGCCAAAAACCGGCTGGAAGAAGAAGCAGGGCGTCATCACCGTGATCATCGGCGCGCCGATGTATGCAGAAGGTAGCGGACCACGGGCTATCGCCGATTTGAACGATCGGGTTCAGGCCTGGAACGAGCAGATGCAACGGGAAATGGGCTCTTTGCCACCCGCTCCACAAGCACCGGCTGCCAACGATCAGGTGGTTGTCTGAGGTTCTGTGGATAACCTGTGTACCGTTTATGAGAAAAGTGCTTTTTTTTGCTTCTAACTTGATGATTTATATAGATATTTCTTAAAGCGAAAAAAACCCGAAAAACGTGCATAAGTTTTTTTCGGGCGCAAAAAAACCGGCTGATATAGCCGGTTTTTTTATGCCTGTAACGTGGGTGTTTCACGCCTGCAGAATATCTTTCAAAATTCAAAAAAAAGGCCAACGCACATGCGTTGGCCTTTTTCGTTTGGCGAGTGAACCGGGATCAGAAGTCCAGGTTGGAAACCGCCAGGGCGTTGCTTTCGATGAAGTCACGGCGAGGTTCGACCGCATCACCCATCAGGGTGTTGAAGATCTGGTCCGCGCCAATGGCGTCTTCGATGGTCACTTTCAGCATCCGGCGAACGCTAGGGTCCATGGTGGTTTCCCACAGCTGATCCGGGTTCATCTCGCCCAGACCTTTGTATCGCTGGATGGTGTGACGCTTGGTGCTTTCAGCCATCAGCCAGTCCAGGGCTTCCTTGAACTCGGTGACCGCCTTCTTACGCTCGCCACGCTGGATGTACGCACCTTCGTCCAGCAGAGTGCTCAGCTGAGCGCCCAGGGACACGACGGTCTTGTAGTCGTTGCTGCCGAAGAAGTCGCGGTTGAACGTGACGTAGTTAGACAGGCCGTGGGAGATCAGTTCGACCTCTGGCAGCCAGACGTTACGTTCACGGTCTTCACGCAGGCTGGCCTTGTACACCAGGCCGGACTTCTCGACGGTGCGCAGGCGCACTTCGTACTGGGCCAGCCAATCCTGCATCGCCGCGTGATCGGACAATTGCTCCAGGCTGACGGCAGGCAGGTAGATGAAGTGCTCGGTCAGTTCCTGTGGGTACAGGCGCGACAGGCGCTTGAGGGTTTTCATCACCAGGCGGAAGTCATTCACCAGGCGCTCAAGGGCTTCGCCCGAGATGCCTGGTGCGTCTTCATTCAGGTGCAGGCTCGCGTCTTCCAGGGCCGACTGCGTCATGTACTCTTCCATGGCGTCGTCGTCTTTGATGTACTGCTCTTGCTTGCCTTTCTTGACCTTGTACAGCGGTGGCTGGGCGATATAGATGTAGCCACGCTCGATCAGCTCTGGGAGCTGACGGAAGAAGAAGGTCAGCAACAGGGTACGGATGTGCGAACCGTCGACGTCAGCATCGGTCATGATGATGATGTTGTGATAACGCAACTTGTCGATGTTGTACTCTTCGCGGCCAATGCCGCAGCCCAGCGCGGTGATCAAGGTGCCCACTTCCTGGGAAGAGATCATCTTGTCGAAACGCGCTTTCTCGACGTTCAGGATCTTACCCTTGAGCGGGAGGATCGCCTGGGTCTTGCGGTTACGTCCCTGCTTGGCGGAGCCGCCAGCAGAGTCACCTTCCACGAGGTACAGTTCGGAAAGGGCAGGGTCCTTTTCCTGGCAGTCAGCCAGTTTGCCCGGCAGGCCGGCGATGTCCAGTGCGCCCTTACGGCGGGTCATCTCACGGGCCTTGCGCGCGGCTTCACGCGCACGTGCCGCGTCGATCATCTTGCCGACAACCAGCTTGGCTTCGTTCGGGTTTTCCAGCAGGAAGTCGGAGAAGTACTTGCCCATTTCCTGTTCGACCGCGGTCTTCACTTCGGAAGAGACCAGCTTGTCCTTGGTCTGGGAGCTGAACTTCGGATCCGGCACTTTTACCGAAATGATCGCGGTCAGGCCTTCACGGGCATCGTCACCGGTAGTCGCGACCTTGTGCTTCTTCGCCAGGCCTTCGGCTTCGATATAGGTGTTGAGGTTACGCGTCAGTGCGGAACGGAAACCCACCAGGTGAGTACCGCCATCGCGCTGCGGAATGTTATTGGTGAAGCACAACAGGTTCTCGTTGAAGCTGTCGTTCCACTGCAGGGCGATTTCCACGCCGATGCCGTCTTCACGCTGGATGTTGAAGTGGAACACCTGGTTGACCGGGGTCTTGTTGGTGTTCAGGTATTCAACGAACGCACGCAGGCCGCCTTCGTATTTGAACAGCTCTTCCTTGCCGCTGCGCTCGTCCTTGAGGACGATACCGACACCGGAGTTGAGGAAGGACAGTTCACGAATCCGCTTGGCCAGGATGTCCCAGCTGAAGTGGATGTTCTTGAAGGTTTCGCTGGAAGCCTTGAAGTGGATCTGGGTGCCGGTGGTTTCGCTGTCGCCAACGATCTTCATCGGCTCCTGCGGAACACCATGGACGTAGGTCTGTTCCCAGATCTTGCCGCTACGGCGAACGGTGAGGACCAGCTCTTCAGACAGGGCGTTCACTACCGACACACCTACGCCGTGCAGGCCGCCGGATACCTTGTAGGAGTTGTCATCGAACTTACCGCCGGCGTGCAGCACGGTCATGATGACCTCGGCTGCCGAAACGCCTTCTTCCTTGTGCACGTCTACCGGGATGCCACGGCCGTTGTCTTTGACGGTGATGGATTCATCCGGGTGAATGATGATGCTGATGTCGTCGCAGTGGCCGGCGAGCGCTTCGTCGATCGAGTTATCGACCACCTCGAACACCATGTGGTGCAGACCGCTGCCATCGTCGGTGTCACCAATGTACATACCGGGACGTTTGCGTACGGCATCCAGGCCTTTCAGCACTTTAATGCTCGTTGAGTCGTACGTATTTTCTTCGCTCAATGCCTTCACTCCCGATGGTCGTGGGTCTGGGTGATACGGCCCTGTTCCACGTGGAACAGGGCGACTGGCGTTTCCGTCTGCCAGCCTTCCCTCAATAATTCGTGGTCTACACAGGTGATAAACACCTGGCAGCGTAAGTCTTCCAGCAAGCGGCAAAGCGCACGGCGGTGCTGCTCGTCCAGTTCGGACGGCAAGTCATCCACCAGATAAATACACTGACCGCGTCGGGCCTGGCTGACCAGGTGACCTTGGGCGATGCGCAATGCGCAGACCACCAACTTCTGCTGTCCTCGAGACAGGATGTCCGCGGCATTGTGTGCGCCCAATCTGAGGCGCAAATCAGCACGTTGCGGTCCTGCCTGGGTATGTCCCATCTGCTGATCCCGCTGAAGGGATCCGGCGAGTACAGCGCTCAATTCACGGTCTTTGTCCCAGCCCCGGTAATAGCTGAGCGTTAGGCCCTCGAGCTCAACCAGTTCGCTCAAGGTCTGTTCAAACACCGGTTTCAAGGCTTTGATATAGGCGCGGCGGTATTCATCTATTTCAGCGCTGGCCTGGCACAACTCCCTGTCCCAAACCGCTTGAGAAACGGCGTCAAGTGTACCATGCCGCAGCCAAGAGTTTCTCTGGCGCAGGGCCTTCTGCAGCCGTTGCCAAGTGGACATGAAGCGGGGTTCCACGTGGAACACGCCCCAGTCGAGGAACTGTCGACGAATCTTTGGCGCCCCCTCCAGCAAGCGGAAGCTGTCCGGGTTGATCAACTGTAACGGCAGGATCTCGGCCAGCTGCGCCGCACTCCGCGCGTTCTGCCCGTCGATCCGGATCTGGAACTCCCCCTGCCGGTCCCGCGAAATACCCAAGGCGCTGTGACCGCCCTCGGCCAACTCGACCTGGCCAAATACCGTGCACGCCAATTGTTCGTATTGAATGACAGGCAACAACCGGGTGCTGCGAAACGAACGGGCGAGCCCCAGCAGGTGAATGGCTTCCAGGACACTGGTTTTGCCGCTGCCGTTGGCGCCGTAAAGAATATTGATTCGGGGGGAGGGGGAGAAGGTCACCGGGTGCAGATTGCGCACCGCGGTGACCGAGACGCGACTTAAGGACATCTAGCTTCTGCTGAACATGATTACAGACGCATCGGCATGACGACGTAGGCCGAGTCGTCGTTGTCGGACTCCTGGACCAGCGCACTGCTGTTGGAGTCGGACAGGATCAGGCGAACCTGTTCGGTGGTCATCACGCCCAATACGTCGAGCAAGTAGCTGACGTTGAAGCCGATTTCCAGGGAGCCTCCGTTGTACTCTACGCCAACTTCCTCTTCCGCTTCTTCCTGCTCCGGGTTGTTCGCCTGGATCTTCAGCTGACCAGCGGCCAGTTGCAGGCGGATGCCGCGGTACTTCTCGTTGGACAGAATCGCCGTGCGGCTGAACGCCTCGCGCAACGCCTGGCGATCACCAAGCACCAGCTTGTCGCCGCCTTTTGGCAGAACGCGCTCGTAGTCCGGGAATTTGCCGTCGACCAGTTTCGAGGTGAAGGTGAACTCACCGGTGGTAGCGCGAATGTGGTGCTGGCCCAAAACAATGCTGACTATACCGTCCGGCTCGGTCAGCAAACGTGCCAGTTCAAGGATACCCTTGCGCGGCACGATGACCTGATGGCGGTCCGGCTGGCCAATATCAGCCTGCATCGAGCACATTGCCAAGCGGTGACCGTCGGTGGCCACGGCGCGAATGACGCCTGCCGAGACTTCCAGCAGCATGCCGTTGAGGTAGTAACGCACGTCCTGCTGGGCCATGGCGAAGCTGGTGCGCTCGATCAGGCGACGCAGTTTGCTTTGCTCGAGGCTGCACGTCAGCGAGCCAGGACCTTCTTCCACGGTAGGGAAATCGTTGGCCGGCAGGGTCGAGAGGGTGAAGCGGCTACGGCCAGCCTTCACCACCAGCTTCTGTTCATCGACCTTGATGTCGATCAGCGCGTCGTTCGGGAGGCTTTTGCAGATATCCATCAGTTTACGTGCAGGCACGGTGATGGAACCTGTTTCAGCAGGCTCTTCGAGTTGCACTCGACCAACCAGCTCGACTTCAAGGTCGGTACCGGTCAGCGACAATTGCTGGCCTTCGACAACCAGCAGCACGTTGGAGAGCACCGGCAAGGTCTGTCGGCGCTCGACGACGCCTGCGACCAGTTGCAGGGGTTTCAACAGGGCTTCGCGTTGAATGGTGAAATGCATGGTCTAGTCCCTTGCCTTAAAAGCTGCGCTGGTGTTCATCAAGTGGTCAGTGTACGCAGCAGGTTCTTGTAGTCCTCGCGGATGTCCGCGTCGGATTCCTTAAGTTCGTTGATCTTGCGGCAGGCGTGCAAAACTGTCGTGTGGTCACGCCCACCAAACACATCACCGATCTCCGGCAGGCTGTGGTTGGTCAGTTCCTTGGACAACGCCATGGCGACCTGACGTGGACGGGCGACCGAACGCGAACGACGTTTGGACAACAAATCCGAGATCTTGATCTTGTAGTACTCGGCGACGGTGCGCTGAATGTTATCCACAGAGACCAGTTTGTCTTGCAGCGCCAACAGATCCTTCAGGGACTCGCGAATCAGCTCGATGGTGATATCGCGACCCATGAAGTGCGAATGGGCGATCACGCGTTTGAGCGCACCTTCCAGTTCGCGGACGTTGGAGCGAATGCGTTGGGCAATGAAGAACGCCGCATCGTGTGGCAGTTCGACTTTGGCCTGGTCGGCCTTCTTCATCAGGATCGCTACACGAGTTTCCAGTTCCGGCGGCTCAACGGCCACCGTGAGGCCCCAGCCGAAACGGGACTTCAAGCGTTCTTCAAGGCCTTCGATTTCTTTCGGGTAGCGGTCACTGGTAAGAATGACCTGCTGGCCACCTTCAAGCAGGGCGTTGAAGGTGTGGAAAAATTCTTCCTGGGAACGTTCCTTGCGGGCGAAGAACTGAATGTCGTCGATCAGCAACGCATCCACCGAACGGTAGAAGCGCTTGAATTCGTTGATCGCGTTCAGCTGCAGGGCCTTGACCATGTCGGCCACGAAGCGCTCGGAATGCAGGTACACGACCTTGGCGTTCGGGTTCTTCTTTAATAGATGGTTACCCACAGCATGCATCAAGTGGGTTTTACCCAGACCTACACCACCATAAAGAAACAGCGGGTTGTAACCGTGCTTGGGGTTGTCCGCCACTTGCCAGGCCGCGGCCCGGGCCAGTTGGTTGGACTTACCCTCAACGAAGTTCTCGAAGGTAAAGGTGCGGTTCAGGTAGCTGGTGTGCTTGAGCGCGCCTTCAACCTGGACAGTACGTTGCTCGGCGCGAACCGGAGCCTGCTGCGAACTGGCACCGGCCATGGGGTCGAAGCTGTCTCGAGAAGGCTCAAGCTCGGTGACTTCAGCAGTTTTTTGCGTTGCACGCTTGGCGGGTGTTGCAGGTGCAGCCACAGGAGCTGCTGCGGCCGCAGCAGCCTGAACCTGGGACGCCGCAGCGGCGGCCAGCGGCGCATTCGGCGCGGCGCGTGGAGCAGAGCTGCGTTTGCTGCCTATTAATAAGGAAAGCGCAGGCGCCATACCGTTGCCGTGCTCGTCGAGCAATTCCAGGACGCGACTCAGGTATTTCTCGTTGACCCAGTCCAGGACGAAACGATTGGGTGCATAGACACGCAACTCGTCGCCTTCGGCTTCGACCTGTAGTGGACGGATCCAAGTGTTGAATTGTTGGGCAGGCAGCTCATCGCGCAAAAGCTCCACGCACTGCTGCCAAAGTTCCACTGACACGGATATCCCCTAAGTTGAAAGCCGGTGAGGCAAAAACAAGCGGCCATTGTAACGGCCAGACGCCGACTTATCCACACGTAGGTGAGTCATGCACCGAGAAGAATCAAGGTTTTGAACGCCTAAAAGACGACCAATGGTCTGTGCATAAGCTCTGTGGATAACCACCTCTAAGCTCATTGCACAAGTGGGGGCGAAACTCGGTGGATAACCTGCCTGTGGATAAAGCCCGTTTTCACCCACAGGTTTTCCGAGGGTGCAGCACAGGCTGAACACGGTTTTCCACTGTAGTTGTCATTCTCTGTACAGCTTGTAGAACAAGGGCTGAAGTTAGTTATCCACAGATGTTGGCGGCCCTAGTCTTTATAAGCTTTACAGAAAAGCTTTAAATACTCTCCTTCTTTATTTTTATGTTTGGCGAAGGGTCGAGGGCCGGAAAAACCTCTGGAGATCTATTTATAAGGAAACGTTGGTTGGAAATTGACCTAGAGGCTTGCTTTCTCTAGAATCCCCGGTCTCTTAAAACGGGGGCCATTCCGGCCCGTTGTGGACGAACCAGGTAACACGACAATGAAACGTACTTTCCAACCAAGCACTATCAAACGCGCTCGTACCCACGGTTTCCGTGCTCGCATGGCTACCAAGAACGGTCGTGCCGTTCTGTCGCGTCGTCGCGCCAAAGGTCGTGCGCGTCTGGCAGTTTGATAAGCCGGCACTGGAGGTGAGTCAGGACTTCAGTCGGGAAAAGCGTCTGCTTACTCCCCGGCATTTCAAGGCAGTCTTTGACTCCCCTACCGGCAAGGTACCGGGGAAAAATCTCCTGCTCCTTGCGCGCAACAACGATCTTGATCACCCCCGTCTCGGGCTGGTTATCGGGAAAAAGAGCGTAAAGCTCTCCGTCGAGCGCAATCGCCTCAAACGTCTGATGCGCGAATCGTTTCGCCTGAACCAGGATTTGCTGGTCGGCTGGGACATCGTTATCGTCGCGCGCAAAGGTTTGGGTGACGTAGAAAACCCCGAATTGATTCAGCATTTCGGCAAACTCTGGAAGCGTCTGGCACGCAGCACGCCGGTACCAGCAGTCAAAACCGAAACTGTAGGGGTAGACAGTCCAGATGCGTAAACTGGCACTCGTTCCGATCCAGTTTTATCGCTACGCCATTAGTCCCCTGATGGCCAGTCACTGTCGTTTCTACCCCAGTTGTTCCTGCTACGCGTTAGAAGCCATTGAAAATCATGGCCTTCTTCGCGGTGGCTGGCTGACCTTTCGTCGTTTAGGTCGCTGTCATCCGTGGAATCCCGGTGGTTATGACCCGGTTCCATCTATCCCTACCTCCCGTTCTTCTTCGATGGCCGAGTAATCATGGATATCAAACGCACGATCCTGATCGTCGCCCTGGCAATCGTGTCCTACGTTATGGTTCTTAAATGGAACCAGGACTATGGCCAGGCTGCCCTGCCGACTCAGAATGTTGCTTCCAGTACGACCGCACCGGGCCTCCCGGATACGGCCACTGGCAATAAAGCGTCCGTCAGTGACGACATTCCACACGCCGCAAACGATACCAGCGCGCCTGCCGAAACTCCGGTTGCTGCAAGCACCGACCTCATCCAGATCAAAACGGATGTGCTCGATCTGGCCATCGATCCACAAGGTGGTGATGTTGCCCAACTGAGATTGCCGCTGTATCCACGTCGTCAGGACCATCCGGAAATTCCATTCCAGCTGTTCGACAACGGCAACGAGCGGACCTATCTGGCGCAAAGTGGCCTGATTGGCAGCAACGGCCCGGATGCTAGTCCTACCGGTCGTCCGGTTTACTCGGCGGAGAAGAAGGTTTACCAACTGGCTGATGGCCAGGACCAATTGGTCGTGGACCTGAAGTTCAGCAAGGACGGCGTCAATTACATCAAGCGTTTCACCCTGAAACGCGGCCTGTATGACGTAACCGTTTCCTATCTGATCGACAACCAGAGCGCACAGCCCTGGTCCGGTGCAATGTTCGCGCAATTGAAGCGTGACGCCAGCTCCGATCCGTCTTCCAGCACCGCCACCGGTACCGCCACTTACCTGGGCGCTGCCCTGTGGACAAGTTCGGAGCCGTACAAGAAAGTGTCCATGAAGGACATGGACAAGGCTGCGCTTAAAGAAACCGTCACCGGAGGCTGGGTTGCCTGGTTGCAACACTACTTCGTGACCGCGTGGATTCCGGCGAAGGGCGAAAACAACGTCGTTCAGACCCGTAAAGACAGCAAAGGCAACTACATCATCGGTTACACCGGTCCTTCGTTGACCGTTGCTCCGGGTGCCAAGGCTGAAACCAGTGCTGTGCTGTACGCCGGTCCGAAAAGCCAGGCTGTCTTGAAAGAGTTGTCCCCAGGTCTGGAACTGACTGTCGACTACGGCATCCTGTGGTTCATTGCGCAACCGATCTTCTGGCTGCTGCAACACATCCACGCGATTGTGGGTAACTGGGGCTGGTCGATCATCTTCCTGACCATGCTGATCAAGGGGATCTTCTTCCCGCTGTCGGCTGCCAGCTACAAATCCATGGCGCGCATGCGTGCAGTGGCGCCAAAACTGGCTGCGCTGAAAGAGCAACATGGCGATGACCGGCAGAAAATGTCGCAAGCCATGATGGAGCTGTACAAGAAAGAGAAGATCAATCCGCTGGGTGGTTGCTTGCCAATCCTCGTGCAGATGCCGGTATTCCTTTCGCTGTACTGGGTTCTGCTGGAAAGCGTTGAAATGCGCCAAGCGCCGTTCATGCTGTGGATTACCGACCTGTCGATCAAGGATCCGTTCTTCATTCTGCCGATCATCATGGGTGCAACCATGTTCATCCAGCAGCAGTTGAACCCGACTCCACCGGATCCGATGCAGGCCAAGGTGATGAAGCTGATGCCAATCATCTTCACCTTCTTCTTCCTGTGGTTCCCGGCTGGTCTGGTGCTGTACTGGGTAGTGAACAACTGCCTGTCGATCGCCCAACAGTGGTACATCACTCGTAAGATCGAAGCCGCCGCCAAAGCGACTGCCTGACTTACACTGTGGGTAACCACTCAAAACGCCCCCTAGTGGGGCGTTTTGCTATCTGTCACTTTTGTCTGGATACCGGTTTATGAGCGCTCCTCGTGAAACCATTGCCGCCGTCGCCACCGCTCAAGGTCGGGGTGGTGTAGGCATCGTTCGTATTTCCGGGCCGTTGGCCAGCGTTGCGGCCGAGGCCTTCAGCGGTCGCGAACTCAAGCCGCGGTTCGCACACTATGGTCCGTTCCTCGGTGAAAACGACGAGGTGCTCGATCAGGGCATCGCGCTGTATTTTCCCGGGCCCAACTCGTTCACTGGCGAAGATGTCCTGGAATTACAGGGTCACGGTGGCCCGGTCGTCCTGGATATGTTGCTTCAGCGCTGCCTCGGACTGGGCTGCCGTCTGGCCCGGCCGGGGGAATTCAGTGAGCGTGCGTTCCTGAACGACAAGCTCGACCTGGCCCAGGCCGAAGCCATCGCCGACCTGATCGAAGCCAGTTCTGCACAGGCGGCTCGCAACGCATTGCGCTCCTTGCAGGGCGCTTTTTCGGCACGTGTGCATAACCTCACGGAACAACTGATAGGCCTGCGGATTTATGTCGAAGCGGCGATCGATTTCCCGGAAGAGGAAATCGACTTCCTGGCCGATGGCCACGTACTGAGCATGCTCGACAAAGTGCGCGATGAGTTATCCACCGTGATGCGAGAAGCTGGACAGGGTGCCTTGCTGCGCGACGGCATGACCGTGGTTATCGCCGGTCGTCCGAATGCTGGTAAATCCAGCCTGCTCAATGCCCTGGCCGGCCGTGAAGCGGCCATCGTCACCGAGATCGCCGGCACCACGCGGGACGTCCTTCGCGAACATATCCACATCGATGGCATGCCGCTGCACGTGGTGGATACCGCCGGGCTGCGCGATACCGATGACCATGTGGAAAAAATTGGTGTGGAGCGGGCATTGAAAGCCATCGGCGAGGCCGATCGGGTACTGCTGGTCGTCGATGCAACCGCGCCGGAAGCGCTCGATCCTTTCGCGCTATGGCCCGAGTTCCTCGAAACTCGCCCGGATCCTGCGAAAGTCACGTTGATCCGTAACAAAGCCGACCTCACAGGCGAATCCATGGCCCTGGAAGTCAGCGATGACGGACACGTCACCATCAGCCTCAGCGCCAAGTCTGCAGGGGTTGGCCTGGAGTTGCTGCGCGACCACCTGAAGGCCTGCATGGGCTACGAACAGACCTCGGAAAGCAGCTTCAGCGCTCGCCGGCGCCACCTGGAAGCACTGCGTCATGCCAGTGCATCCCTTGAGCATGGCCGCGCCCAATTGACCCTGGCGGGTGCCGGCGAACTTCTGGCCGAGGATTTGCGCCAGGCTCAGCAGTCGCTGGGCGAAATCACCGGTGCATTCAGCTCCGATGACTTGTTGGGGCGAATCTTTTCCAGCTTCTGCATCGGAAAATAGTCCTTCTGCCATTCACAGACAGGCCGTTCTGGCCTGTCTGCCTCCTCCATTTCCAAAACACCCCTCCAGTGCCGAGCAGATTTTTCCGCTTGAGCGGTTTTTCCCTGCCTGAATTTCCTTCGTTCGACGCTTTTCTGTGGATTAAGCCCTGTTAATAACCCCGGCTAAGGGCAGTTGATAACAGGGCCTCAAAACTGAAGATAACCACCCCTGTGGATAAGCACCTCATTCATCCACAGGCTTAAACCGGTTATCCAAGGGCCTCATTGGCACATGACCACAGGGTTTTGAATCTCTGTACACAACGGATTTAAAGGGATATAGCAATCTATCCACAGAAAGGCCGGTCAGTAGAAATAAACATAAAAACAAAGATTTAATAAATTTCTCTCTTTTTAATTTCTATAACCGCCACTTTTCCACAGCTGGTTAAATTTTGTGCAAAGGGTTCTTTAGGAAGGGCGAAGTCCCTATACTTGTCGACCAGGTCCAAAAACCTGAGCTCAAACTATTCCTGAATTACCTACTTAAGCAGGCACGAGGTGCGTGGTGGATTTCCCTTCCCGTTTTGAAGTGATCGTCATCGGCGGCGGTCATGCCGGTACCGAGGCAGCACTGGCCTCAGCACGTATGGGGGTCAAGACCCTGTTGCTGACGCATAACGTGGAAACCCTCGGTGCCATGAGTTGCAACCCGGCCATTGGCGGGATCGGCAAAAGCCATCTGGTCAAGGAAATCGACGCCCTCGGCGGTGCGATGGCCATTGCTACCGATAAAGGCGGCATCCAGTTTCGCGTCTTGAATAGCCGCAAAGGCCCAGCCGTGCGTGCAACCCGCGCTCAGGCGGATCGGGTTCTGTACAAGGCGGCCGTACGCGAAATCCTGGAAAACCAGCCGAACCTGTGGATATTTCAACAGGCTGCAGACGACCTGATCGTCGAGCAGGAACAAGTGCGCGGTGTCGTTACCCAAATGGGCCTGCGTTTCCTGGCCGATTCGGTGGTATTGACCACCGGTACGTTCCTCGGTGGACTTATCCACATCGGTTTGCAGAACTTTTCTGGCGGACGCGCCGGTGATCCGCCATCGATCGCGCTGGCTCACCGTCTGCGTGAACTGCCGTTGCGTGTCGGTCGGTTGAAAACCGGTACTCCACCGCGTATCGACAGCCGGTCTGTGGACTTTTCGGTAATGACCGAACAACCGGGCGATACACCGATCCCGGTGATGTCGTTCATGGGCAACAAGGAACAGCATCCACAGCAAGTCAGTTGCTGGATTACCCACACCAACGCGCGCACCCACGAAATCATTGCCGCGAACCTCGACCGTTCGCCGATGTATTCCGCGGCGGGTGAAATCGAAGGCATCGGCCCGCGTTACTGCCCGTCGATCGAAGACAAGATCCATCGTTTTGCCGACAAGCAAAGCCATCAGGTCTTCATCGAACCGGAAGGTCTGACGACAAACGAGCTGTATCCGAACGGAATCTCCACGTCCTTGCCGTTCGACGTGCAATTGCAGATCGTGCAATCGATCCGCGGCATGGAAAACGCACACATCGTGCGTCCGGGCTACGCCATCGAATACGATTACTTCGACCCGCGTGACCTGAAGTACAGCCTGGAAACCAAAGTCATCGGCGGTCTGTTTTTTGCCGGGCAAATCAATGGCACCACCGGTTACGAAGAGGCCGGCGCCCAGGGTTTGCTGGCCGGGACCAACGCCGCACTGCGAGCCCAAGGAAAAGATGCCTGGTGTCCGCGTCGCGACGAAGCCTACATCGGTGTGTTGGTCGACGACCTGATTACCCTCGGGACCCAGGAACCGTACCGGATGTTCACATCCCGTGCCGAATACCGCCTGATCCTGCGCGAAGACAACGCTGACCTGCGTTTGACCGAAAAAGGCCGCGAATTGGGTCTTGTCGATGACGTGCGTTGGGCAGCGTTCTGCAAAAAACGCGAAAGCATCGAGTTGGAAGAGCAGCGTCTGAAAAGTACCTGGGTACGGCCAGGCACCGAACAGGGCGACGCGATCGCCGAAAAATTCGGCACGCCACTGACCCACGAATACAACTTGCTGAATCTGCTGAGCCGTCCGGAAATCGACTACGCTGGTCTGGTCGCCGTGACCGGTGGCGGCGCAGAAGATCCACAGGTTGCCGAGCAGGTCGAAATCAAGACCAAATACGCCGGCTACATCGATCGCCAGCAGGATGAAATCGCGCGCCTGCGGGCCAGCGAAGACACCAAGTTGCCTGTGGATATCGATTACACGAACATTTCCGGCCTGTCCAAAGAGATCCAGAGCAAGCTCGGCGCGACCCGTCCAGAAACCTTGGGTCAGGCATCACGCATCCCGGGCGTGACACCGGCAGCCATTTCCCTGTTGATGATTCATCTGAAAAAACGCGGCGCGGGCCGTCAGTTGGAGCAAAGCGCTTGAGTTCGTTGGTCACCCCGCAACACGCAGAAGAGTTATCCACAGGCGCTCGCCAGCTCGGTGTCGCTCTGACCGAAACCCAGCATGCACAGCTGCTGGGTTATCTGGCCCTGTTGATAAAATGGAACAAGGCCTACAACCTCACCGCCGTGCGCGATCCCGATGAAATGGTGTCCCGTCATTTGCTCGATAGCCTGAGCGTGATGTCGTTCGTCGAAAACGGTCGCTGGCTTGATGTTGGGAGCGGCGGCGGCATGCCGGGCATTCCCTTGGCCATCCTGTTTCCCGAGTCGCAAGTGACCTGCCTGGACAGCAACGGCAAGAAAACCCGCTTCCTGACCCAGGTCAAACTCGAGCTGAAACTGGATAACCTGCAAGTTATCCACAGTCGCGTCGAAGCGTTCCAGCCTGCACAGCCATTCAACGGGATCATCTCCCGGGCCTTCAGCAGCATGGAAAACTTCAGCAACTGGACGCGCCACCTCGGTGACACCGATACACGCTGGCTGGCAATGAAGGGCGTTCATCCCGCCGATGAGCTGGTAGCATTGCCGACAGACTTCCACCTCGATAGCGAACACGCCCTGGCCGTTCCTGGTTGCCAAGGCCAACGCCATCTGCTGATACTGCGCCGCACGGCATGATTGGGAACACAAGCAAGAATGGCTAAGGTATTCGCGATTGCGAACCAAAAGGGTGGTGTGGGCAAGACCACCACCTGTATCAACCTCGCAGCATCCCTGGTCGCAACCAAGCGTCGGGTATTGCTGATCGATCTCGATCCACAGGGCAACGCCACCATGGGTAGCGGTGTGGATAAACACGGCCTGGAAAACTCGGTCTATGACCTGTTGATCGGTGAATGCGATCTGGCCCAGGCCATGCATTTCTCCGAACACGGCGGTTACCAGCTGTTGCCGGCCAACCGGGACCTGACCGCGGCCGAAGTGGTTCTGCTGGAAATGCAGATGAAGGAGAGCCGTCTGCGCAGTGCGTTGGCGCCGATCCGTGAAAACTACGATTACATTTTGATCGACTGCCCGCCGTCATTGTCGATGCTGACCTTGAACGCACTGGTTGCCGCCGACGGGGTAATTATCCCCATGCAGTGCGAGTACTTCGCACTCGAAGGCTTGAGCGACCTTGTGGATAACATCAAGCGCATCGCCGAGCTGCTCAATCCGAACCTCAAGGTCGAAGGCCTGTTGCGTACGATGTACGACCCGCGCCTGAGCCTGATGAACGATGTCTCGGCCCAGCTCAAGGAACACTTCGGCGATCAGCTGTACGACACGGTCATTCCGCGCAACATTCGCCTGGCCGAAGCGCCGAGTTACGGCATGCCGGCCCTGGCCTACGACAAATCATCGCGCGGCGCCGTGGCCTATCTGGCCCTGGCGGGCGAAATGGTCCGTCGCCAACGCAAAAACTCACGCATCGCCGCTGCTCAGGCAACTTAAGGAATCCCCATGGCCGTCAAGAAACGAGGTCTCGGACGTGGACTGGATGCACTGCTGAGTGGTCCGAGTGTCAGCGCACTTGAAGAACAGGCGGTGCAGGCCGATCAGCGAGAGCTGCAGCACCTGCCGCTGGACCTGCTGCAGCGCGGCAAGTACCAGCCGCGTCGGGATATGGATCCCCAGGCGCTCGAAGAGCTGGCGCAATCGATCAAGGCACAGGGCGTGATGCAGCCGATCGTGGTGCGGCCGATCGGTAGCGGTCGCTACGAAATCATTGCCGGCGAACGCCGCTGGCGCGCCAGCCAGCAAGCTGGCCAGGAAACCATTCCGGCGATGGTGCGCGATGTACCGGATGAAACCGCAATTGCCATTGCGCTGATCGAGAACATCCAGCGCGAAGACCTCAATCCGATCGAAGAAGCGGTGGCCTTGCAGCGCCTGCAGACGGAATTCCAGCTGACCCAGCAACAAGTCGCCGAAGCCGTGGGCAAGTCCCGGGTAACCGTGGCTAACCTGCTGCGCCTGATTTCGTTGCCGGAAGTCATCAAGACCATGCTTTCCCACGGCGACCTGGAAATGGGTCATGCCCGTGCATTGCTCGGTTTGCCGGACAATCAACAGGTTGAAGGGGCGCGACATGTTGTCGCACGCGGGCTGACCGTGCGCCAGACTGAAGCACTGGTTCGCCAGTGGTTGAGTGGCAAACCGGAGCCTGTGGAACCCTCCAAACCGGACCCGGATATTGCCCGCCTGGAACAGCGCCTGGCCGAGCGCCTAGGCTCTGCGGTGCAGATCCGCCACGGGAAGAAGGGAAAGGGGCAACTGGTCATTGGTTACAATTCTTTGGATGAACTTCAGGGCGTGCTCGCACACATCCGCTGAAACAATTCCTTATGTAGCGCGCAGTCGGAAATCACTACCTGACAGTTGAATAGGGGCAGAACCGCCCCTATACTCTGCGCGCATTTTGTCGGCACAAATTATGCCAAGTTATTGAATTCTGGCAGCCGACCATTGGAGAGCAATAGTGATGGAAACCCGCACGCCAAACCGCTTGCCCTTCCATCGCCTGGCAGTTTTTCCGGTGTTAATGGCTCAATTTGTCGTTTTGCTGATTGCTGCTTTGGCGCTCTGGCAATGGCATGGAGTCGTTGCCGGGTACTCGGGACTTTGCGGAGGCCTGATAGCCTTGCTGCCCAATGTTTATTTCGCTCACAGGGCATTTCGGTTTTCCGGCGCCCGAGCAGCCCAGTCCATCGTCCGGTCTTTTTATGCCGGCGAGGCGGGCAAACTGATTTTGACGGCAGTGCTGTTTGCACTGGTGTTCGCAGGTGTGAAGCCACTGGCACCGATTGCAGTATTCGGTGTCTTCGTGCTGACTCAGTCAGTCAGCTGGTTCGCTCCCCTGCTGATGAGAACAAGACTTTCGAGACCTTAGGGCGTTTGAGGCAACCATGGCAGAAACAACCGCTTCGGGCTATATCCAGCACCACTTGCAGAACCTGACCTTCGGTCAGCACCCTACCGGCGGCTGGGGCTTTGCCCACACCGCAGCAGAAGCCAAGGAAATGGGCTTCTGGGCTTTCCACGTCGATACCCTCGGCTGGTCGGTCGCATTGGGTCTGATCTTCGTTCTTCTTTTCCGCATGGCGGCCAAGAAAGCGACTTCCGGTCAACCAGGTGCTTTGCAGAACTTCGTTGAAGTATTGGTCGAATTCGTCGATGGCAGCGTGAAAGACAGCTTCCATGGCCGTAGCCCGGTGATTGCACCGCTGGCACTGACCATCTTCGTCTGGGTGTTCCTGATGAACGCCGTCGACCTGGTACCGGTCGACTGGATTCCTCAGCTGGCCATCCTGATCTCCGGCGATGCACACATCCCGTTCCGCGCCGTGTCGACTACCGACCCGAACGCGACCCTGGGCATGGCGTTCTCGGTTTTCGCACTGATCATCTTCTACAGCATCAAGATCAAGGGCTTCGGCGGCTTCATCGGCGAACTGACCCTGCACCCGTTCGGCAGCAAGAACATCTTCGTTCAAGCCCTGCTGATCCCGGTGAACTTCCTGCTGGAATTCGTGACCCTGATCGCCAAGCCGATCTCCCTGGCTTTGCGTCTGTTCGGCAACATGTATGCCGGCGAGCTGGTGTTCATTCTGATCGCTGTGATGTTCGGCAGCGGCCTGCTCTGGCTTAGTGGCCTGGGCGTTGTTCTGCAGTGGGCGTGGGCTGTGTTCCACATCCTGATCATCACCCTGCAGGCGTTCATCTTCATGATGCTGACCATCGTTTACCTGTCGATGGCGCACGAAGAAAACCATTAAGACCAGTCTCGACTAGTCTGATGTCCCTCCCGGTCAAACGGGAGGGTGCTCCTCACGGGGCATCTGAAACGATTTGTTTTACCGCTTTAAATTAAAAAAACCTAAACCATACGACGTAAAAGTCGGGAGGAAAGATGGAAACTGTAGTTGGTCTAACCGCTATCGCTGTTGCACTGTTGATCGGCCTGGGCGCACTGGGTACCGCAATTGGTTTCGGCCTGTTGGGCGGCAAGTTCCTGGAAGGCGCAGCGCGTCAGCCAGAAATGGTTCCAATGCTGCAAGTTAAAATGTTCATCGTTGCCGGTCTGCTCGACGCCGTAACCATGATCGGTGTTGGTATCGCTCTGTTCTTCACCTTTGCGAACCCGTTCGTTGGTCAAATCGCTGGCTGATTACTCGGATCTTCCGGGTAATTTGGTGTGATGGACAACGTAACTGCGAGGTGTTGGCGTGAACATTAATGCGACCCTGATTGGCCAGTCCGTTGCGTTCCTGATTTTTGTACTGTTCTGCATGAAGTTCGTATGGCCTCCGGTCATTGCGGCATTGCATGAACGTCAAAAGAAGATCGCTGATGGTCTGGACGCTGCCAGCCGTGCAGCTCGCGACCTGGAGTTGGCCCAAGAGAAAGCGGGTCAGCAACTGCGCGAAGCGAAAGCTCAGGCAGCTGAAATCATCGAGCAAGCCAAGAAACGCGGTAATCAGATTGTTGAAGAGGCTGTTGAAAAAGCCCGTATCGACGCTGACCGTGTGAAGGTTCAGGCTCAGGCCGAGATCGAACAGGAACTGAACAGTGTCAAAGACGCGCTGCGTGCCCAAGTGGGCTTGCTGGCAGTCGGCGGCGCCGAGAAGATCCTGGGTGCCACAATCGATCAAAACGCGCACGCAGAGCTGGTTAACCAACTGGCTGCTGAAATCTAAGCGAGGGCGATCATGGCAGAACTGACCACGTTGGCCCGACCTTACGCTAAGGCGGCCTTCGAGCACGCTCAGGCCCACCAGCAACTGGCCAATTGGTCAGCCATGCTCGGCCTGGCGGCAGCGGTATCGCAAGACGATACCCTGCAGCGCGTGCTCAAGGCCCCGCGACTGACGAGCGCAGAAAAGGCCGCCACGTTCATTGACGTGTGCGGCGACAAGTTCGATGCCAAGGCACAGAATTTCATCAACGTCGTTGCCGAAAACGACCGTCTCCCGCTGTTGCCGGAGATCTCCGCTCTGTTCGACCTGTACAAGGCCGAGCAAGAGAAGTCGGTAGACGTTGAAGTGACCAGTGCATTTGCATTGAACCAAGAACAGCAAGACAAACTCGCCAAGGTTCTCAGTGCACGACTCAACCGGGAAGTGCGCCTGCAAGTTGCGGAGGATGCCGCCCTGATAGGTGGTGTCGTAATCCGCGCCGGCGACCTGGTTATCGATGGCTCGATTCGCGGCAAAATCGCGAAACTTGCCGAAGCATTGAAATCTTGAGTTTGAAGGGGCAGCAGAGCAATGCAGCAACTCAATCCTTCCGAAATAAGTGAAATTATCAAGGGCCGCATCGACAAGCTCGATGTGACCTCCCAAGCCCGTAACGAAGGCACTGTCGTCAGCGTATCTGACGGTATCGTGCGGATTCACGGTCTAGCCGACGTAATGTACGGCGAGATGATCGAGTTTCCGGGCGGCGTCTACGGTATGGCCCTCAACCTGGAGCAAGACTCCGTAGGTGCCGTTGTACTGGGCGCTTACCAGTCTCTGGCTGAAGGCATGAGCGCCAAGTGCACCGGCCGCATCCTCGAAGTTCCGGTTGGTAAGGAACTGCTGGGTCGCGTAGTCGACGCACTGGGTAACCCTGTTGACGGCAAAGGTCCACTGGGCAACACCGAGACCGACGCGGTCGAGAAAGTTGCTCCAGGCGTGATCTGGCGTAAGTCGGTAGACCAGCCTGTACAGACTGGCTACAAGGCTGTCGATGCCATGATCCCTGTCGGCCGTGGCCAGCGTGAGCTGATCATCGGTGACCGTCAGATCGGTAAAACCGCTCTGGCGATCGACGCGATCATCAACCAGAAGAACAGCGGCATTTTCTGCGTCTACGTAGCCATTGGTCAGAAACAATCGACCATCGCCAACGTGGTTCGCAAGCTGGAAGAAAACGGCGCCCTGGCCAACACGATCATCGTGGCTGCCAGTGCTTCGGAATCTCCTGCGCTGCAATTCCTGGCACCGTACTCCGGTTGCACCATGGGTGAATTCTTCCGCGACCGCGGTGAAGACGCGCTGATCGTTTATGACGATCTGTCCAAGCAAGCAGTGGCTTACCGCCAGATTTCCCTGCTGCTGCGCCGTCCACCAGGCCGTGAAGCTTACCCAGGCGACGTGTTCTATCTCCACTCCCGTCTGCTGGAGCGCGCATCCCGCGTTTCGGAAGAGTACGTAGAGAAGTTCACCAACGGCGCAGTGACCGGCAAAACCGGTTCCCTGACCGCACTGCCGATCATCGAAACCCAGGCTGGCGACGTTTCCGCGTTCGTTCCGACCAACGTGATTTCCATCACCGACGGTCAGATCTTCCTGGAATCGGCCATGTTCAACTCGGGCATCCGCCCTGCAGTGAACGCCGGTGTTTCGGTATCCCGTGTGGGTGGTGCCGCTCAGACCAAGATCATCAAGAAGCTGTCCGGTGGTATCCGTACCGCTCTGGCTCAGTACCGTGAACTGGCGGCATTCGCCCAGTTCGCTTCTGACCTGGACGAAGCGACCCGTAAGCAACTTGAGCATGGTCAGCGCGTTACCGAGCTGATGAAGCAGAAGCAATACGCCCCAATGTCGATCGCTGACATGGCGTTGTCGCTGTATGCCGCTGAGCGTGGGTTCCTGACTGACGTCGAAATCACCAAGGTCGGCAGCTTTGAACAAGCGCTGATTGCTTACTTCAACCGCGATCACGCCGAATTGATGGCGAAGATCAACGTGAAGGGTGACTTCAATGACGATATCGACGCTGGCATGAAAGCCGGTATCGAGAAGTTCAAGGCCACCCAAACCTGGTAAGCCGCAGCGGGAGCCGCAAGGCTCCCGCTTGCTAACCTGATAGGTGTTACATGGCAGGCGCAAAAGAGATTCGCAGTAAGATTGCGAGCATCAAAAGCACGCAAAAAATTACCAGCGCCATGGAAAAAGTGGCGGTCAGCAAAATGCGCAAGGCACAAATGCGCATGGCTGCTAGCCGTCCTTATGCGGAGCGCATCCGCCAGGTTATTGGGCATCTGGCCAACGCCAACCCGGAATACCGCCACCCGTTCATGATCGACCGCGAAATCAAGCGTGTTGGTTATGTCGTAGTGAGCAGTGACCGTGGTCTGTGCGGTGGCTTGAACACCAACCTGTTCAAGGCCCTGGTCAAGGACATGGCGGTAAACCGCGAGAAAGGCGTCGAGATTGATCTGTGTGTAGTGGGTAGCAAGGGTGCGGCCTTTTTCCGCAACTTCGGCGGTAACGTCGTAGCAGCTATCAGCCACCTGGGTGAAGAGCCGTCGATCAACGACTTGATCGGTAGCGTCAAAGTGATGCTGGATGCCTACCTGGACGGCCGTATTGACCGCCTGTCCGTGGTGTCCAACAAGTTCATCAACACCATGACGCAGCAGCCTACCGTGGAGCAATTGATTCCACTGGTGGCAACCCCGGATCAAGACCTCAAGCATCACTGGGACTATCTCTACGAACCGGATGCCAAAGAGCTGCTTGACGGCTTGATGGTCCGCTACGTTGAGTCGCAGGTCTACCAGGCGGTGGTCGAGAACAACGCGGCTGAACAAGCTGCGCGGATGATCGCGATGAAGAACGCTACCGACAACGCCGGTGATTTGATCAGCGATTTGCAGCTGGTCTACAACAAGGCGCGTCAGGCTGCGATCACCCAAGAGATCTCGGAAATCGTCGGCGGCGCTGCCGCGGTTTAACGGTTCAAATATTCAGAGGATCCAGCTATGAGTAGCGGACGTATCGTTCAAATCATCGGCGCCGTTATCGACGTGGAATTTCCACGCGACAGCGTACCGAGCATCTACAACGCGCTGACAGTTCAAAGCGCGGCCGCAACCACCCTGGAAGTTCAGCAGCAGCTGGGCGACGGCGTGGTTCGCACCATTGCGATGGGTTCCACCGAGGGCTTGAAGCGCGGTCTGGAAGTGACCGACTCTGGCGCAGCCATCTCCGTACCGGTCGGTAAAGCGACCCTGGGCCGGATCATGGACGTACTGGGCAACCCGATCGACGAAGCTGGCCCAATCGCCACCGACGAGCGTTGGGGTATCCACCGTGCAGCGCCTTCGTTCGCTGAACAGGCAGGCGGCAACGACCTGCTGGAAACCGGCATCAAGGTTATCGACCTGGTTTGCCCGTTCGCCAAGGGTGGTAAAGTTGGTCTGTTCGGTGGTGCCGGTGTAGGCAAAACCGTAAACATGATGGAACTGATCCGTAACATTGCCATCGAGCACAGCGGTTATTCCGTGTTCGCAGGTGTTGGTGAGCGTACTCGTGAGGGTAACGACTTCTACCACGAGATGAAGGATTCCAACGTTCTGGACAAAGTGGCACTGGTTTACGGTCAGATGAACGAGCCGCCGGGTAACCGTCTGCGCGTAGCACTGACCGGCCTGACCATGGCCGAGAAGTTCCGTGACGAAGGTAACGACGTTCTGTTGTTCGTCGACAACATCTATCGTTACACCCTGGCCGGTACTGAAGTATCCGCACTGCTGGGCCGTATGCCTTCGGCAGTAGGTTACCAGCCGACCCTGGCTGAAGAGATGGGCGTTCTGCAAGAACGTATCACTTCGACCAAGGAAGGTTCGATCACCTCGATCCAAGCGGTATACGTACCTGCGGACGACTTGACCGACCCGTCGCCAGCGACCACCTTCGCCCACTTGGACGCCACCGTCGTTCTGTCCCGTGACATCGCTTCCCTGGGTATCTACCCAGCGGTAGACCCACTGGACTCGACTTCGCGCCAGCTGGACCCGAACGTTATCGGCCAGGACCACTACGACACCGCTCGCGGCGTTCAGTACGTTCTGCAGCGTTACAAAGAACTGAAGGACATCATTGCGATCCTGGGTATGGACGAGCTGTCGGAAGCCGACAAGCAGTTGGTAAACCGTGCTCGTAAGATCCAGCGTTTCTTGTCGCAGCCGTTCTTCGTGGCTGAAGTCTTCACCGGTGCATCGGGTAAATACGTTTCCCTGAAAGACACCATTGCTGGCTTCAAAGGCATCCTCAACGGTGACTACGACCACCTGCCAGAACAAGCGTTCTACATGGTTGGCGGCATCGAAGAAGCGATCGAGAAAGCCAAGAAACTGTAATCCCGGCGCCCGGTAACGGGCGCTAATTTAGGTTGAGGCAATCAGATGGCTATGACAGTCCATTGCGATATCGTCAGCGCGGAAGGGGAAATCTTTTCCGGTCTGGTCGAGATGGTGATTGCGCACGGTGCACTGGGTGATCTTGGTATCGCCCTGGGTCACGCGCCGCTGATCACTAATCTGAAGCCAGGTCCGATCCGCCTGGTCAAGCAGGGCGGGGAAGAGGAGGTGTATTACATCTCCGGTGGTTTCCTCGAGGTTCAGCCGAACATGGTCAAGGTTCTTGCCGACACCGTGCAACGTGCTGCCGACCTGGACGAAGCTTCCGCTCAGGAAGCCGTCAAGGCTGCCGAGAAGGCCTTGCATGAGCGGGGCGCGGAATTCGATTACGGTTCCGCTGCCGCACGTCTGGCCGAGGCCGCAGCCCAGCTGCGTACCGTCCAGCAGATCCGCAAGAAGTTCGGCCACTAAGGCAGCGCTTGTTGTGTGATTGATTAAAAAGGGTAGCCTCGGCTACCCTTTTTTCTTTTCCGAAATTCATCACGTTGGTCGCAGCCGCTGACCACCCAGGATTGGTAGCCAGTCATGTCTCTTGAAATCGTTATCCTCGCTGCTGGCCAGGGCACCCGCATGCGTTCGGCCCTGCCGAAAGTCTTGCACCCGATTGCCGGCAATTCGATGCTCGGCCATGTTATCCACAGCGCCCGACAACTTGATCCACAGCGCATTCACGTGGTGATTGGCCATGGTGCCGATGTGGTGCGCGAGCGGCTGGCCGCTGACGATCTCAACTTTGTCCTCCAGGACAAACAACTGGGTACCGGTCATGCCGTGGCCCAGGCTGTTCCCTTCATCAAGGCCGACACCGTGCTGGTGCTTTACGGTGATGTGCCGTTGATTGAAATCGAAACCCTGCAGCGTTTGCTCAAGGTTGTGGTGCCTGGGCAGATGGGGCTGCTCACCGTCGAGCTGGATGACGCAACCGGTTACGGCCGCATTGTTCGCGGCACTGATGGCAAGGTCTCTGCCATCGTCGAGCACAAGGATGCCAACGAAAACCAGCGCGCCATCAAGGAAGGCAACACCGGCATCCTCGCGGTTCCGGCCGATCGCTTGGCCGACTGGACGGGTCGCCTGTCGAACAACAACGCGCAGGGCGAGTACTACCTGACCGACGTGATTGAAATGGCAGTCAGTGACGGTCTGGTGGTAGCCACCGAACAACCCCACGACGCCATGGAAGTGCAGGGCGCCAACGACCGTAAGCAGCTTTCCGATCTTGAGCGTCATTATCAGTTGCGTGCCGGCCGTCGCTTGATGGCCCAAGGCGTGACCCTGCGTGACCCGGCCCGTTTCGATGTTCGGGGTGAGGTCAGTGTGGGTCGCGATGTGCTGATTGATATCAACGTGATCCTCGAAGGCAACGTTGTCATCGAAGACGACGTGGTCATCGGCCCGAACTGCGTGATCAAGGACAGCACCTTGCGTAAAGGCGTGGTGATCAAGGCCAACAGTCATATCGAAGGGGCGATTCTTGGTGAAGGCAGCGATGCCGGTCCGTTCGCGCGCTTGCGTCCTGGCACTGTGCTCGAAGCGCGGGCGCATGTGGGTAACTTCGTCGAGTTGAAAAATGCTCACCTGGGCGAAGGTGCCAAGGCTGGCCACCTGACTTATTTGGGCGATGCCGAAGTGGGCGCGCGCACCAACATCGGTGCCGGCACCATTACGTGCAACTACGATGGCGCGAACAAGTGGAAAACCGTGCTGGGCGACGATGTGTTCATCGGTTCCAACAACTCGTTGGTGGCACCTGTGGATATCTTGGATGGTGCCACCACGGCGGCTGGTTCGACTATTACCTCCACTGTGGATAAAGCGCAGTTGGCAGTAGCCCGTGCGCGACAAAAGAACATCGACGGTTGGAAGCGGCCAGAGAAGCTCAAGAAGAGCTAAGTTATCCACACATCAATGCTTGATAGTAGTTATTCACAGGGTATAGCCTGTCAATAATATTAACCAGCAAGTCTCGCTTGGCTCAGGAGGCTTGCTGTTGATATTTTTATCCACAGGGCTTTTGATCACTCCGCGCTTGACGAAGTTTCACTGATAGGGTTTTATTGCTTTCGTTATCTTTCGAATCGAAACTTACCAAATCATGTCGAAGCGCAACACACCTCAACGACGTCACAACATCCTTGCCATGCTTAACGAGCAGGGCGAAGTGAGTGTGGATGAGTTGGCCAAGCGTTTCGAAACCTCAGAAGTTACGATCCGCAAGGACTTGGCAGCTCTTGAGAGCAACGGTCTGTTGCTGCGTCGTTATGGCGGTGCGATCACCTTGCCTCAAGAACTTGTGGCTGACCTGAGTCAACCGATCTCCAGGTACAAGCAGGCCATCGCCCGCGCAGCCGTCGCGCGGATTCGCGAACATGCACGCATCATCATAGACAGCGGCAGCACGACCGCATCGATGATTCCGGAATTGGGCCAGCAACCGGGCCTGGTGGTGATGACCAACTCCCTGCACGTCGCCAACGCCCTGAGCGAACTTGAACATGAGCCGGTGCTGTTGATGACCGGCGGCACCTGGGACCCGCATTCCGAGTCCTTTCAGGGGCAGGTCGCCGAACAGGTTCTACGCTCCTACGACTTCGATCAATTGTTCATCGGTGCCGATGGTATTGATCTGGTCCGCGGTACAACCACCTTCAACGAATTGCTGGGACTCAGCCGGGTCATGGCCGAAGTCGCCCGCGAAGTGGTCGTGATGGTGGAGGCCGACAAGATCGGCCGCAAGATTCCCAACCTGGAACTGCCCTGGAGCAGCGTCCATACCCTCATTACCGATGATCGCCTGTCGCTCGAAGCGCGGGATCAGATACAAGCCCGCGGTATCACTTTGATTTGCGTGGCTGTCAGTCAGGAGAAATAACATGTGTGGAATTGTCGGCGCAGTTGCAGAACGTAACATCACCGCCATCCTTGTCGAGGGCCTCAAACGCCTGGAATACCGTGGTTACGACAGCGCGGGCGTGGCGGTGTACACCAACGATCAGAAGCTTGAGCGCGCGCGTCGCCCGGGCAAGGTCAGCGAACTTGAGCAGGCCTTGGCCGAAGAACCGCTGGTTGGCCGATTGGGTATTGCCCACACTCGCTGGGCAACTCACGGTGCACCGTGCGAGCGCAACGCGCATCCGCATTTCTCTGGCGATCTGGCCGTGGTGCACAACGGCATCATCGAAAACCATGAAGCCCTGCGTGAACAACTCAAGGCTTTAGGTTACGTCTTCACCTCGGACACTGACACTGAAGTCATCGCCCACCTGCTGAATCACAAACTAAAGGATATCGCTGACCTGGCCGAAGCCCTCAAGGCAACGGTGAAGGAACTGCACGGTGCTTATGGCCTGGCAGTGATCAGCGCGAAGCAACCGGATCGCCTGGTAGCAGCCCGCAGTGGCAGCCCGCTGGTGATCGGCCTGGGCCTGGGTGAGAACTTCCTGGCGTCCGACCAATTGGCGCTGCGTCAGGTGACTGACCGTTTCATGTACCTGGAAGAGGGCGATATCGCTCAAATTCGCCGCGACAGCGTGCAGATCTGGGATGTCAGCGGCAAGCCTGTCGAGCGCGAGACCGTGCAGTATCGCGATGGTGCCGAAGCGGCTGAAAAAGGCGAGTTCCGCCATTTCATGCTCAAGGAAATCCACGAGCAACCATCCGTGGTGCAGCGCACCCTGGAAGGTCGTTTGAGCCCGAACGGCGTGCTGGTACAGGCTTTCGGCCCACAGGCCGCCGAGCTGTTCGCCAAAGTGCGCAACGTGCAGATCGTCGCCTGCGGTACCAGCTATCACGCCGGCATGGTTGCCCGTTACTGGCTCGAAGAGTTGGCCGGTATCCCGTGCCAAGTGGAAGTCGCCAGCGAATTCCGCTACCGCAAGGTCGTGGTACAACCCAACACCCTGTTCGTGACCATCTCCCAGTCCGGCGAAACCGCCGACACCCTGGCTGCGCTGCGCAATGCCAAGGAACTGGGTTTCC
Organism: Pseudomonas sp. GM78; assembly: GCF_000282475.1. GTDB lineage: Bacteria > Pseudomonadota > Gammaproteobacteria > Pseudomonadales > Pseudomonadaceae > Aquipseudomonas. The sequence goes on along the minus strand of NZ_AKJF01000198.1, from coordinate 73,763 downwards.
TCGCCAGCCTGGCCATCTGCAACGTCGGCATCAGCTCGCTGGTGCGTGAATCCGACCTGACCCTGCTGACCCAGGCCGGTCGTGAAATCGGCGTCGCATCTACCAAAGCGTTCACCACGCAATTGGTCGGTCTGCTGTTGCTGACCCTGTCCCTCGGCCAGGTCCATGGCTCGTTGGCCAATGGCGTTGAAGCCACGCTGGTCGAAGAACTACGCCGCTTGCCAACCCGTCTGGGTGAAGCGCTGGCCATGGACAGCACCGTGGAGAAAATCGCTGAGCTGTTCGCCGAGAAGAATCACACCCTGTTCCTGGGACGCGGCGCGCAATTCCCGGTCGCGATGGAAGGGGCCCTCAAGCTCAAGGAAATTTCCTACATCCACGCCGAAGCCTACCCGGCTGGCGAGTTGAAACATGGTCCGTTGGCGCTTGTGGATAACGACATGCCAGTGGTCACCGTGGCGCCAAACAACGAACTGCTGGAGAAGCTCAAGTCCAACCTCCAGGAAGTCCGCGCCCGGGGTGGCCAGCTGATCGTTTTCGCTGACGAGAAGGCCGGCATGACCAATGGTGAAGGCACGCACGTTGTGCACATGCCGCACATCCACGACATTCTGTCGCCAATCCTCTACACCATCCCGCTGCAGTTGCTGTCGTACTACGTGGCTGTGCTGAAAGGCACCGACGTAGACCAGCCACGCAACCTGGCGAAATCGGTGACTGTGGAATAAGTTATCCACAGCTGATCGAGTTGATGCTTTGGAAAGTATTCAGAGCATTGGCTAAACGAATGGGGGTGACACTTTGGTGTCACCCCCCTTTTTTATAGATAAGCTATTTTGTCGCCGTGGATGCAAACGCTTTAGGATATATGTCGAGGTAGGCATCGTTCAGCTGCGTATCTTGAGAACGCATAAAAGTTCTAAAGTCAGGGACCAGGAAGACCAGTAAAGACAACAGCAGCACCATGACACCCAGAAGCGTGGTAGTCATTGTTACCCCTAAGCAGGCAATCAGGGGGTTCATCGCGAAACTGCCCAAGGGACTGGCCCCCGCAGACAGAAATGAAACGGTGGCAAACATCCGGTTGCGGTAGAGATTTGGCGTCGCCAACAACCTCACAGCTGAAGTTGGGATGTTGATCAACATCAAGCCGACACCGCCGCAGAAAAAGGCGGCAGGTACGATTAAAGACGATGAAACGCTGCCAACCACCACCAGATTGCATCCCAATAATGCAAAGCCGGCAGACACGCAGATGTCGCGGGGGAAATGGTCAGTTAGCCAGCCGATGATTTTGTAGCTACCCGCCAGAATGCCTATCCCGAAGCAAGAATCCAGAAGACCGATGTAAGTGACCGGGAGCTGGATGACATTCTTTACGTAAAGTGGGATCAGAATGGTGAAGAACGGAAACAGGGCAAAGTTGATCAACATTGCAATGATCGCCAGATAAAATTCGACTTTCACTCCATGGATAACTTTGAATCCGGAATAGATCATTCTGAATCCGCTGGCACCCGAGGCTTTTTCGCCTCGATCGGTGGCACCGATGTGATTCGGTATGGTCGCGATCAGTGCTCCGGCAACAAGAATCGAAATAAAATCGGCGGCGAAGGTGAAGGTCGTACCGAATCCGTAAATCAACCCACTGGCCAGTGCCGGCCCGAGCAGAATGGAAAAGGACGACATCACGCTTTTGGAGCGAAAGGCGAGGGAAACTTTATCGTCATTTGCAAACAAAGGAATGATCGACGCCTGGAGAGGGTCGCGCACGCCGACAATCGCACTGCTCATCATCATTAGCGCGCCTACCATCCAGGGGTTAAACGATCCCATAGCGGACAACATCACCATCAAAAGCGCTGTCAGCAAGCTGATCGATGAGGCCAGCTTGATGATCAGGATTTTGTTGTATTTGTCTCCTAGCCATCCCAGCAAGGGTTTGGCTAACACCTCCGTCGCGATGGAAAAAGCGATCATGTTGGCAAAATAGAGCGCAGAGCCTGTTTCCTCCAAGGCCCACCAGGCCACGGCCAACTGATTGCAACGTCCCCCGAGAACCATCAGCAAAAAGCTGAATTGCACTTTTATCAGGTGTCGGTCGGTGCCGGTAAAGCCCCATGTATTACCTGAAAAATGGGCAGACATTGACATTCCTTTTGTACGGATAGGGTGACTGCGTATTCAGGGGGCGTTAAATACACGACTTGTGATGTTTCTGAGTAAATCGCTAGATATCGCTCTATTTCACCTTCAAGACTATAGAGTTATGCCACTAACAATTTAAGCGCCACAAGGTTTTATTTTATATTTACGGATGCGACTTACATAAGTTTTAGGATTTTCTTACAGTAACTGGACTATATAGCCATGACTGTGGAATAAGTAACCCACAGCTGATCGAACCTTAAAAAATCGCAGCCTTTTTAGTTGCGATTTTTTATCTGAATCGAGGACACACCCATGGACCGCTTCCAGGAAATGCAGGTCTTCGCCGCCGTCGCCCAGGACCAGGGCTTTTCGGCGGCGGCTCGGCGTTTGGGTTTGTCTGCCGCCAGCGTCACCCGGGCGGTGGCGGCGCTGGAGAAGCGCATTGGCACGCAGTTGCTCACGCGCACTACGCGCAGTGTGTATCTGAGCGAGGCGGGGCAGCGTTATCTGGAGGACTGTCGGAGAATTCTGGCTGAACTGCAGGAAGCTGAGGATTCAGCGGCAGGCAGCCACGCCCAGCCCCGTGGGCAGCTGACGATCACGGCGCCGGTTTTGTTCGGAGAGTTGTTCGTCACTCCGCTGATGGTGAGCTTTCTCACGCAATTTCCCGACGTGACGATCAATGCGCTGCTTGTGGACCGGGTGGTGAGTGTCGTCGAGGAGGGGGTCGATGTGGCCATCCGCATCGGTGAGCTGCCTGATAGCAACCAGCATGCGATTCGGGTGGGAGAAGTGCGGCGGGTGATCTGTGCATCGCCGCAGTTCCTGGCTATCCATGGTCGACCAAAACATCCGCAAGAGCTGGCTCAGGCGCCGATTATCGCGACGTCCGCCATTGGACAGTTGAAGCACTGGCCCTTCCTCGAGCGTGGCGAGCCACTGAGTGTGCGGGCAGAACCGCGTCTGACGGTGACGGCGAATCAGGCAGCGATCACCGCCGCTGCACTTGGACTGGGCTTCACCCGGGTTCTTTCCTATCAGTCGGCGAGCAAAGTGGCGGCAGGGGAGTTGGAGATCGTTTTGGCGGATTTTGAAATGCCGCCACTGCCGATCCATGTGCTCTATCAAGGCGGGCACAAAGCTGCGGCGCGCGTTCGCAGTTTTGTCGATTTTGTGGTGAAGGCACTGCGCGAACATCCGGCTTTGCAGGACTGATGGTTTGTTTCACTGGGTGAAATAATTGATTGCGTTTGCTGGTTATTCTGTTGTTTTGGTGAGTGGTAGAAGATGGCTGCCATCGGTGCTGATCTCTCCCGATTAGCGCCACTGACCTGCGGAGTCGACCATGCAAGCCATCAAACTCTACAACTTCCCACGTTCCGGCCACGCGCATCGTGTGGAACTGATGCTTTCGCTGCTGCAACTGCCGACCGAGCTGATCTTCGTCGACCTGGCCAAGGGCGAGCATAAAAAGCCGGAGTTTCTGGCCCTCAACGCTTTTGGCCAGGTGCCGGTGCTGGACGATCAAGGTGTTGTGCTGGCGGATTCCAATGCGATCCTGATCTATCTGGCGCAAAAATACGGGAACGGTCGCTGGCTGCCTGCCGATCCGGTCGGTGCCGCTAAAGTGCAGCGCTGGTTGTCGGCCGCTGCCGGGCCAATCGCCTTTGGCCCTGCCCGGGCCAGGCTGATCACAGTTTTCGGTGCGCCATACAATCCTGATGAAGTAATTCCTTACGCCCATAGCGTGCTTAAGGTGATCGATACGGAACTGGCCAACACAGCTTTCCTGGCTGGCAGCGAACCGACCATCGCCGACGTGGCTGCCTACAGCTACATCGCCCATGCACCGGAAGGCAATGTGTCGCTGGATGACTACGCCAACATCCGCGCCTGGCTGGCAAGGGTCGAAGCCTTGCCCGGTTTCATCGGTATGCCGCGCACTGTCGCCGGCCTGCAAAAAACTGCCTGATTTTTTTTCGCCCGACTTTGTCGGGCCCTTCATGCTGTGCCGATGGCGCAGGGGAGAAGCCGCAATGGACCATTCACCGTGGCATGCTGGCGAAAAAGAGTTGCAGGCTCACATCGGTGTCAGTGAGCGAATGGACGTAATCGGGCGCAGGGTGATTCGCGACCAGATGCCTGATCAACACCGCACTTTTTATCAGCAGCTTCCGTTCATGTTGTACGGCGCAGTGGATGCTGACGGTCGCCCTTGGGCCAGCGTGCTTGAAGGTGAACCGGGTTTCGCTCATTCACCCGAACCAGAATTGTTGCAATTCAGCAGCTTGCCGGCTTCCGATGATCCCGCGCAGTTGAGCGCGGGGGCCGCGATCGGGTTGCTGGGCATTGAACTGCATACCCGGCGTCGCAATCGAATCAATGGCCATATCGGTGCAATGTCCGCCAGCGAATTTGCAGTCACGGTGGATCAGTCCTTTGGTAACTGCCCGCAGTACATCCAATTGAGGCAGTTCCGTTCGGTACCCCTGGCGGATCCGGCAACACGTCCCGCGCAGCAATTCAATGAACTGGATGATGCGGCCAAAGGCATGATTGCCGAAGCGGACACCTTCTTTGTCGCGAGTTTCGTGGACGTCGATGGCGTACGGTCGGTGGATGTTTCCCACCGTGGTGGCCAGGCGGGTTTCGTCCAGGTGGAAGGGAATCGCCTGACCATCCCGGACTTTGCCGGCAACCTGTTTTTCAATACCTTGGGCAACCTGCTGATCAATCCAAAGGCTGGTTTGCTGTTTATCGATTTCAATTCCGGTGACCTGCTACACCTCAGCGGACGCACCGAAATTATTCTTGATGGTTCGCAGGTTGAGGCATTTCAAGGCGCCGAACGTTTGTGGATGTTCCACGTGGAACACGTTGTTCGTCGCCCCGCTGCACTCGGTTTGCGTTGGCGCTTTGACGGTGTTTCGCCTACCAGTTTGCTGACCGGGACTTGGGAGCAGGCCAAAGCGCGCTTGCAAGCCAAGACCTTGGGCGATCAATGGCGGCCGCTGCGGGTGGTGCGGATCGAAGCGGAAAGCCAGCACATCCGCTCGATCTATATGGAGCCAGCCGACGGCGCCGGGTTGCCATTGTTTCAGGCCGGTCAGCATTTGCCGCTGCGCTTCAACATTGATGGTGAAACTCACATCCGCACGTACAGCCTGTCGAGTGCACCATCGGATGACTTTTTCCGTATCAGCGTGAAGCGTGATGGGCGGGTGTCTTCGCACCTGCATGAACAGGTTCGCGTCGGTGACCTATTGGAGGCTCGGGCACCTCAGGGGCATTTCACCGTGGCGCCCCATGAGCGCCGGCCGCTGGTGTTGTTGGCCGCTGGCGTGGGTATTACGCCGCTGTTGTCGATGCTGCGTGAGGTGGTCTATCAAGGGTTGCGCACTCGCCACATCCGTCCGACCTGGTTTTTCCAAAGTTCGCGCTCGTTGGCCGATCAGCCGTTTCGTCCAGAAGTGGACAGGTTGCTCGAGCGTGCCGGCGACGCGGTCAGGGTGGTGCGCCTGCTCAGTCAACCTGAGCCGGAGGCTCTGGAAGGCGAGGACTTCGATTTGACCGGGCGAATCGATGTCGCTCGGCTCTCGGAACTGCTTGAGGTGGAGGACTACGATCAGCTGGATTTTGTACTCTGCGGTCCCGGCAGTTTTACCCAGGCGTTGTACGACGCCTTGCGCGAACTGGATATTCGCGACGCGCGGATTCATGCTGAAACCTTCGGTCCCTCGACGCTGCGCCGTCGGCCGGACCCCGACGCCGTAATCATCGAACAACCGCCAGCGGCTACCACCTCGGTGCCGGTGGTGTTCCAGCGCTCAGCCAAGGAGGCTCGCTGGCAACCGGACGGCGGTACTCTATTGGAGCTGGCGGAAAGCCGTGGATTGCACCCGGAATTCAGTTGCCGTGGCGGCTCTTGCGGCACCTGCAAGACCCGGCTGATCAGCGGCCAGGTCAATTATCCCCAGCCGCCCGCGGAGGTACCGGATGAAGGTCAGGTGCTGATTTGTTGCGCAGTACCGGCTCAAGGCGCTCAGCCTTTGGTCCTGGACCTCTGAGGGATCATCGCAGGAGCCATTGCCCATTGGTCGATGGCTGAGTAGGGTAGGAGTCATACGCAAAAGGGCCGAGAAGGGCCCTTTGTGCATTTCAGGGACAGGCGTTTTCTCATGGTTTTTTTCACCCGCGCGATCGTCTCGCTGATGACGCTTGCGCTGCTCAGTGGTTGCGAGCAGCACGATGCCCCGCCACTCGATCAGCAGCTCTATGTCTGGCAACGACAATGGACCCAGGCGCATGACGCTGCGTTGCGAGACAGTCGCGCAGACTTTTCCACCTTGCGGGTGCTGGCATTACAGGCCTTCCCTCAGGCAGGCTGGAGTCGCGCGCGGATTGATCCGGCGCTGCTCAAGCGCGATGGCAGGCCGTTGATTGCGGTGGTTCGCCTGGATGGCCAGCTCCAGTCGCTGCATCAGGACGAGGTCATGGGGCAGATCCAGCAACTGATCAGCGATTGGCAGGGGCAAGGTCTGATCGTCGCCGGGGTGGAGATCGATCACGATGCGGGCAACACTCGGCTTCCCGATTACCGCGAATTTCTGGCGCACCTGCGTTCTGTGCTGCCGACGTCGGTGGCCTTGAGCATCACCGCATTGCCAGCGTGGCTCGACAGTCCAGAGCTGCCGGCCTTGTTATCCACCGTCGATAGCAGCGTGTTGCAGGTGCATGCCGTGAGTGATCCTCGACGCGGTTTGTTCGATCCGTACCTTGCTCGCCAATGGGCAATGGCCTGGAGTCGCATCACGTCGAAACCCTTTTTTCTGGCCCTGCCGGCCTATGGCGTCGCGTTGCTGCCGAGTGTCGGTGGCGCTCCCATCGTGGAAAGCGAAGTAGCGATTGGACGTCATGGCAAGCGCCGGGAGTTGTTGGCTGATCCACTGCAATTGAGCGAGCTGGCTACCCGGTTGCGCGCGAACCCGCCGGCTCATCTGGTCGGTCTGATCTGGTTTCGCCTGCCGTTGGCCAACGACCGTCGAGCCTGGAGCCTGACGACCCTGCGCGCGGTGTCCCGCGGTGAGGTCCTTGAGAGTCAACTGGCACTGAATCTTTCGGAGCACGAAGGTCTCTATGACATCGCTATCACCAATGTGGGCAACCTCGATAATGCCTGGCCCGAGCGCGTGACGGTGGCGGTACAAGGTTGCGAGGGCGCCGATGCGCTGGCCGGTTATACGTTGCAACAAGAGCCGAACCTGCTTACCTTCACCCGCCTGCGCGACGGTCGGATAGCGGCTGGCGGACAGCGCGCCATCGGTTGGGCACGCTGCGCAACCATTGATCAAGGAGCTTCGAATGTTCACCCGTAACTGGCCCCGTCACTTGCTCTGTCTGAGCCTTGGCCTGCCATTGGCGGCCATGGCGTGCGGGCCGGATTTCCCCATGCGGCTGCTGGACAATCGAGGACAATCCCTGGCGGAGTTGCCGGAAGGCAATTTCAGTTTCGAGGTGAGTCGCCTCGGTCACGCGATTGCCGGTCTCAAGCCTGTTACCGCAGCCACCCTTGACCCGGGCGCAGCCTATGGTGAAACCTCCGCTCATGTTGAACAGCGAGATCAGGCCGAGCAGGCTGGTTTGACCCATGAACAGCAGGCGCAGGTGAAACAGTTGCGTGGGCTCGCCGATGCCCGCCAGGTTGAAGCACAGGGCGCGAGCCTGCCCGCCGAGCTCAAGTTGTATCTGGCGGGCGCGGTGGCGTTCAATGCCGGCGACCAAGCGCTGGCCGCCGAATACTTCCGCCAGGTGCTGGCGCTGCCCGCTGATCAACGGGCATTGCGCAGTACCTGGGCTGCCTACTCGCTGGGAAGGGCGTTGTTTGCCATGAGTTCGCAGGCCGATGCGGCTTCCGACCTGCTGGAACAATCGCGCAAAGCCTTCGAGCAAACGCGTCAGCTGAGCATCGACGGCTTCAGCGATCCACTGGAACTGGGCGTCGCCAGTCTCGGTGAAGAAGCCCGCGTGGCCCGGACGGCGGGTGACTGGAACGGCGCCATCGAACTCTATGCCACGCAAAACCTTCAGGGTTCGGCTGTGGGTTACACCTCGTTGAAACTGTTGATGGCCGATCTGGCTTCGATGCCCGAGGATCAACTGGCTGTTCTGCTCAAGGGTAAGCCTGTGCAGCAACTGGTGACCGCCTCCTTGATCAGCCGCCTGGGCTGGTCATTCGGTGATCAACCACCGAATGAGCAAAAACTGATCAAACTGTTGCAGAACGGCACGCGCGGCAGCCTCGACAATGCGGACCGTCTGGCCGCGATGAATTATCAACAGGGCGACTTCAGCAGCGCCAAAGCCTTTCTCGAGCACGCCGGCGAGGGCGGCCTGGCCTGGTGGCTGCGGGCCAAACTGGCGGTGCGCGATGGCGATAAAACGGCGGCTGCTGCGGCGTATGCCAAGGCAGCCAAGGCCTTCCCCCAGAATGAATCCTGGGGCGATCGGAGAACGCCGGACTTCGATTTCGAAACCCTGCTACCCAAATGTCGGGTCGAAGGCGAAAGCGCGATCCTTGCCCTGCAACGCGGGGATTATCTGCAGGCGTTCGACCAGTTGTACCGCAGCCAAGGCATCTATTGGTTCGATGCGGCCACTGTTGCCGAACGCGTACTGACGCTGGATGAGCTCAAGCACTATGTCGACACCCAGGTTCCGGCACCGCCACAACGCAGTCAGCAGGACATGGACAACTACGTACCTCTGCCGGTGGCGGCGAGCTTGCGCAATCTGCTGGGGCGGCGTTTGCTGCGCGAAGGGCACTACGAGCAAGCGCCGGCTTATTTCGATAACGATGGCTTGCGCCACAAAGCCAGGTTGTACGGCCAGCAACGCATGGCGGCCGATTCTGCGTGGTGGCCGACGCGACGTGCCGCGGCACTGTTCAACGCGGCCTGGACCGCGCGGGAGTGGGGGATGGATATCCTCGGCTACGAAATGGCGCCGGACTATGCCACGTTAGGTGGCAACTTCAGCCTTGAGAGCACTGAGCTCAAAGTCGGGCCGCTGGTAGCCGAGGACGAAGTGAAGCGTCAGCAAGCCAGTGCCGCCCAGCCCGATCAGCGCTACCACTATCGTTTCGTTGCGACCGCACTGGCCAGCCGAGCTGCCGACAATCTGCCGCACACCAGCCAGGCGTTTGCCGCCGTGCTGTGTGAAGCGGCCGGCTGGAACAGCAGCCTTGAAGAACAAAGTGCGCTCTACCAGCGATATGTCAAAGAGGGGCCATTCGTGGAGTGGGCGGCGGATTTTGGGCATCAATGCCCATATCCCGACTTTGAGAACGCCGACAAGCGCTATGTCACCCAGGTCACCGACGCTGCTCGCTCGGCCCTGCGACCGTACAAGACGGCTGTGCAGTTGGGGGGCTTTCTGGTGGTCATGGCGGTGGCGCTGGTGCAGGTCAAGCGCCGCCGCAAGGTGCGATAAGGTTCAAGCCTGTTGAACAAAGGTCAGCCGCACGGCGAAACCGATCAGCAGGCTACCGAACAGCCATTGTTGCAGGCGCTGGGCGCCGGGGCTGCGTTGCAGCCAACGACCCAGTGCGGCACCGGTCAAGGCGTAGGTGCTATCGAACAGCAAGCCGACACCGACCAGCACCAGGCCCAGGACCGCAAATTGCGCGAGTACCGGTCCGTTGAGTGGATCGATGAACTGCGGCAGCAATACCGAGCAGAACAGCAAGGCCTTCGGGTTCAGTAGGTTGGTCAATAAACCGCGGCGAATCGCTTCACCCCAGCGTGGTTTTTCGTCCGTTGCACCTGGACCGTTCAGGCTTGGCAGCATCGTCGTTCGCAGGCATTGAATGCCGATCCACAGCAGATAAGCAGCACCAACCAGGCGCACCACGTCAAAGGTCCAGGGCGCCGCCTTGAACAATGCTGCCAACCCCAACGCCGCCAACACCACATGACAACCACGCGCGACCCCCAGTCCAACCGCCGTGGCCAACGCAGCGCCTTTACCCTGGCGGGCACCTGTTTGCAGCAGCAGGATCATGTCCGGGCCGGGTAACAGATAGACCACTGCCAACGCCATGAAAAACAGCCCGAATCCCGCCATGTTGCACCCCTGTTCGTTGTCGATTCAGTAGGGCCAGTCTAGAGCCAGGGAGCAGGGCATGTGCTTGCGTAGTTCGCTTCTAAAGCTGGCTGTTTTGGCATAACCTGCCAACAAATCACAGCTCAGCCAGCAGGATCTGCCAAACGATGAAACTGGATGCCTACGACCGCAAGATTCTCGCCGCGCTGCAACGGGATGGTCGCCTGAGCAATGTGCAGTTGGCTGAAGAAATCGGTCTGTCGGCTTCGCCATGCTTGCGCCGGGTGCGGATGCTTGAAGAGGCCGGGGTGATTCGTGGTTATCAGGCCAATCTGGATCGCGACGAAGTCGGGCTCGGGTTGACCGTGTTCGTCGGGGTGAAAGTCGAGCGCCACAACGATGAGCAGGCTGAATCTTTTCGCCTGGCCGTGACCGCATTGCCGGAGGTGATTTCGGCGTTCCTGGTGTCAGGGGAATCGGATTTTCTGTTGCAAGTGGTGGTACCGGATTTACGTGCCTACGACCGGTTTCTCACTGGGTGTTTGTTGAAGCTGCCAGGTGTGAGCGACATCCGAAGCAACTTTGCGATTCATACGGTGAAGACGCCGGGAGCGTTGCCGCTGGGGCATTTGCCGCTGTAGGCCGGCTATGCCCCGCGAGCAAGCTCACTCCTACATCTGCGTCGCCATCCCCTCCACATTCATCGCCGCCTGGCGCAAGGCTTCGGAACGGGTCGGGTGTGGATGACAGGTCAGGGCAATGTCTTCGGCGGACGCGCTGAACTCCATGGCCACGCAATACTCGCCAATCATTTCACTGACGCTTGGCCCCACGAGATGCACACCGAGGATTTCGTCGGTGCGCTCATCGGCCAGGACCTTGGCGAAGCCTTCGGTTTCGTGATTGATCTTCGCCCGGCTGTTGGCGGTAAACGGAAACTTGCCGACTTTGAATGCGCGACCTTCGGCCTTCAGTTGTTCTTCGGTCTTGCCGACGCTGGCCAGTTCGGGCTTGGTGTAGATCACGTTGGGGATCAGCTCGTAATTGACCTCGCCGGCCTTGCCGACGATCTGTTCGACGCAGGCCATGGCTTCGTCTTCAGCCTTGTGGGCGAGCATCGGGCCGGAGGTGACGTCGCCAATCACCCACACCCCTGCGGCTTCGGTGCGGTGCCCCTTGTTGGCGAGCATGCCGCGTTTATCGGTGGCGAGGCCGACGTTCTCCAACCCCAGACCTTGGGTGTAAGGCCGGCGCCCGATGGCCACCAGCACGTAATCGGCCTCCAGCGATTCGGCGGTACCGCCTGCGGCGGGCTCGACGCTGAGCTGCACACCGGTTGCGGACGTCGTGGCGCTGGTTACTTTTGAACTCAGTTTGAAACTGATGCCTTGTTTGCTCAATGAGCGTTGCAGGGTTTTGCCCGCTTCGCCGTCCACGCCCGGGCAAATCCGATCAAGGAATTCGACTACGGTCACTTGCGCCCCCAAGCGCCGCCAGACGGAACCCAGCTCCAGCCCGATCACCCCGGCACCAATCACCACCAGGTGTTTCGGCACTTCAGTCAACGACAGTGCGCCGGTGGAATCGAGGATGCGTTGGTTATCGATGTCCACGCCGGGCAGGGGAGTGGGTTCGGAACCGGTGGCGATGATGATGTCTTTGCCGGTCAGTTCGGTCTTGCCACCGGTGTTATCCGTCACGGTGACTTTGCCGGGCCCGTCGATGTGGCCCCAACCCTTGATCCAGTCGACCTTGTTTTTACGAAAGAGAAACTCGATGCCTTTGGTCAGCCCGGTCACGCTTTCATCTTTCTGTTTCATCATCTGGGCCAGATTGAGCGTGGGCTTGACCTCGATTCCCAGGTTGGCGAATTCCGTTCCCATGGCTGCATCGTAAAGTTCGGAGGCGTGCAGCAATGCCTTGGACGGCATGCAACCGACGTTCAGGCAGGTACCGCCAAGCGTGGCGCGACCTTCTACGCACGCCGCCTTCAATCCCAGTTGGCCCGCACGGATGGCTGCGTTGTAGCCACCGGGGCCACCACCGAGTATCACGACGTCATAGGTGCTCATGGATGTACTCCTGGATTGAAAGCGGGATCGGGAGGGATAAAAGTAGCCTTCGAATAAAATTACGAACGTAATATGTGCGTTTCGATGCATTTCGGTCAAGGCTTCAGCCTAGCGACAGGTTGGGAATCTTTAGATAGGGCGATTGAGTACGAAAATTTCACCGATATCGTTATATCGTAACGAAATGCCGTGTGGGCCATGATAAACACTGGAGTGGTATGCAAGTCGATCTCGAAGAGGGTGATGATGGAGCGCAGGTAGCCAGGCTGCCGCGCTTTCAGCAGGCAGTTTTTCAAGGGCGACGATTGCGCCAGTTCGCCATCGGCCTCGGCGCGTTCGCGGCAATGGGCCTGGTGCTGGGCTTTTTTGTCGAGTTGTTTGCGCCGCAATCCCTTTGGCCTGCCCTGCTGTTCAATCAGTGCGCCGCGTTGCTGGTGTTGGTCGCTGGCTTGCAATCCGCCGGGTGGGTGACGCAATGGCGTTCAAGGGCGATGAACCCCTTGGCGCCGGTGGTCGACTCTGAAGAAGCTGAAGTCCCGGTGGGTTGGTACGAGCGGCTGCTGGAGCGAATCAGTCAGCGCTGGCTGAAGCTACTCAGGCAAATCGGTGCGCCAACGCTGTGGCTGGGTGGTTGGGCGCTGCTGGCGTTGTTGTGCGTCGAGCAGGCCTGGAACCTTGCTTTGCCGCCTGCAGCGCTGGGAATGTCGGCCACCATCGGCGCGGCCCTGGGGTTATTGCTGGCCTTTGGCTTGCTGGTTCTGGAGCGTCAGCTTGCCCAGGAAAACAGCGCTCAATGGCCCGAGGCGGGAGCCTTGGCCCAATTGACCCGCGTGGCAATCATCAGCCTGATACTTGGAGCGTTTTGCCTGTTGTTCGGCAATGAAACGTCGGTTTGGCCGGTGCGTCTGGCGGTACTGATCGGCCTGCTGCCGGGGTTCGTCGCCTTCGAATTACTACTTCGTGCCGTACTGTCATTGTTCAGCCCACGTCGCGAACAACTTGAACCTGCACTGCTGGCGCGCAGTTTTGTCGCCGATATGCTGCGCTGGCCGCCGCAACCATTGCAGGCGTTGCAGCACGAATTGCACAACCGCTTCGGCATCGACCTGCGGCAGATTTGGGCCTTCACTTACATGCGCCGGGCATTTTTTCCGGTGCTGGTCGTTGTGGCCATCGTCGGTTGGTCACTCACCGGTGTTCACGAAATTCCGCTGCAAGGGCGGGGGATCTACGAGCGTTTCGGCAAACCGGTGATGGTGTTCGGTCCGGGTCTGCATGCAGGTTTACCGTGGCCGTTGGGCCGGGTGCTGAGTGTCGAAAATGGAGTGGTTCACGAATTGGCCACCAGCGTCGGCGAAACGTCGGCACCCGTGCAGGCAGATCCGGCCGAAGGCCCGGCGCCGACGACCGCCAACCGGTTGTGGGACGCCAGCCATGTGAATGACAAATCCCAGGTGATTGCCAGCAGCCGTGCCGACAAGCAGAGCTTTCAGATCGTCAACATGGACGTGCGTTTTGTTTATCGCATCGGCTTGAGCGATCAGGCGGCATTGGCGGCGACCTACAACAGCGCGGATGTGCCGACGTTGATCCGCAGCACCGCCAGTCGCATTCTGGTCCACGACTTCGCCTCACGAACCCTTGACGGTTTGCTCGGTGAGGACCGGGTAGGGCTCGCCGAGGAAATCGGCCGGGCCGTGCAGGCCGACCTGCAGAAACTCGACAGCGGCGTGGAAATTCTCGCCACGGTGGTCGAAGCGATTCATCCCCCGGCGGGGGCGGCCAATGCTTATCACGGGGTGCAAGCCGCACAGATCGGTGCACAGGCGTTGATCGCCCGTGAACGTGGAGCCGCCGCCGAAGCCACCAACCAGGCGCAGTTGCAGGCGAGCATTGCCCGGGATCAGGCAACGGCGACTGCCCATGAAATCAACGCGACGGCCAAGGCCGGCGAGCTGAAATTCAGCGCCGAGAAAAAGGCTTACGCCAGTGCCGGCCAGGCCTTCGTGCTGGAGCAATACCTCGGTCAACTTTCCCAGGGCCTGGCCAATGCCAGGTTGCTGGTTCTCGATCATCGTCTGGGCGGCAGCAGTAATGCGCCGACCATTGACCTGCGTACATTCACGTTGCCGGCTGACCCTGCGCCGCCGCGTAAAACCGCTCAGCCAGGAGCCGCCAATTGAGCCAATCACACACCCACGATCACGCCGACCACCGTGGCCACGATCACGGCCATGGCGGACATCACCACGGCCATCACCATCACCACCACGGCGATCCGCAAGAAGCCGGCCCATTCCCTTGGCGACGCATGGGCTGGGCGGCGTTGTTGGTGGCGTTTGCCGTGGCGGCTGCGAGCCTGGTGCAAGTGCGTTCGGGCGAAGCCACGGTCATCACGCGGTTTGGTAACCCATCGCGAGTGTTGCTGGAGCCAGGCCTTGGTTGGCGCTGGCCGGCACCCTTCGAAGCGGCGATCCCGGTAGATCTGCGACTGCGCACCACGTCCAGCGGTTTGCAGGATGTGGGGACGCGGGACGGCTTGCGCATCATCGTTCAGGCCTACGTGGCCTGGCAGGTGCAGGGTGATGCGGACAACGTGCAGCGTTTCATGCGCGCGGTACAAAACCAACCGGACGAGGCGGCTCGGCAGATCCGCACCTTCGTCGGCTCCGCCCTGGAAACCACGGCCAGTAGTTTCGATCTGGCGAACCTGGTGAACACCGACGCCAATCAGGTGCACATCGCTGATTTCGAAGCTCAGCTGCGCAACCAAATCGATCAGCAGTTGCTGACCACCTATGGTGTGCGAGTGCTGCAAGTTGGCATCGAGCGCCTGACCTTGCCGTCGGTCACGCTCACTGCGACGGTCGATCGCATGCGCGCCGAGCGTGAAACCATCGCGACCGAACGCACCGCCATCGGCAAGCGCGAAGCGGCGCAAATTCGCTCCGCGGCGGAACGTGATGCACGAATCGTCCAGGCCGATGCCACGGTGAAAGCGGCTGACATTGAGGCGCAATCCCGGGTCGAAGCGGCGCAGATTTATGCGCGTGCCTACGCCGGCTCACCGCAGCTTTACAACCTGCTGCGCTCGCTCGACACCTTGGGCACGGTGATCACCCCGGGCACCAAACTGATACTGCGTACCGATGCCGCGCCTTTCCGGGTGTTGGTTGACGGTCCGCCGACGCTCGATAACAAACCCGGGTCGCAGCCATGAGTTTGGTTCCACGTGGAACAATTGAGTTGAGCAGCCCGTGGATTCAGGCCGGGCGCTTGGCATTTCTCGCCCTGTATGCGGTGACGGTGTTGGCCGCTTTGGCATGGGCGTTCTCCAATGTTCGACAGATCGATCCGCAAAATCGCGCGGTGGTTTTGCACTTCGGCGCGCTGGATCGCATCCAGAATGCCGGTTTGATGTTGGCCTGGCCGCGACCTTTTGAGCAGGTGATTTTGCTGCCAGCGGCGGACCGGGTAATCGAACGTCGAGTGGAAAACCTGTTGCGCACCGACGCCGCATTGCAGGCCGATCGCGCGGCCAGTTTTGCGACACCGATCAGTGACGCACTGGCAGGCTCCGGTTATTTGCTGACGGGGGATGCCGGTGTGGTGCAACTGGATGTGCGGGTGTTCTACAAGGTCACTGAGCCGTACGCTTTCGTGCTTCAAGGCGAGCATGTGCTGCCGGCCCTCGATCGCCTGGTGACCCGCAGCGCCTTGGCACTCACTGCTGCACGAGATCTGGACACTATTCTGGTCGCCCGACCGGAGTTGATCGGCGCTGATAATCAGGCTGCAGAAAGGCGCGAGCGTCTGCGCGGCGATCTGGTGCAAGGCATCAACCAACGCTTGGCGCAATTGGCCGCGACGGGGCAGGGGCTGGGGATCGAAGTGGCACGGGTCGACGTGCAGTCGAGTCTGCCGGCCCCTGCGATCAATGCGTTCAACGCCGTACTGACCGCCAGCCAGCAAGCCGACAAGGCCGTGGCCAACGCGCGCACCGAAGCCGAGAAGCTGAGCCAGACCGCCAATGAGCAAGCCGACCGCACGCTGCAAGTCGCCCATGCTCAAGCGAGTGAACGGCTGGCGAAAGCATCGGCTGATACCGCTACGGTAATGAGCTTGGCCAACGCCCAACAACAGGCCGCCGACCCGCAAATGTTGCTGCGAATTTACCGCGAGCGGATGCCGAAAATTCTTGGTCAGGCCGGCTCAGTCACCACGGTTGATCCAAAAGACGATTCCCGCCTGATCATTCAGGGAGCTGCACAATGACCGCTCAAACCGCCGCTGCACCGAGCATGTTGTCCTCGGCCGAACAACGCAGCGCTGCCCGTCAACTGACCCTGGCCATGCTCGCACTTGGCTTGCTCGCGCTTGGCCTTGTATGGCGCTGGTTGTCCCCGGAGCAAAGTGGCGTCAGCCAATTGCTGCTGGGTGTTGCTTCCGTGCTGGTGGCCGTACCAGTGATGCGTTCGGCCTGGTACAGCCTGCGGTATCCAAGCCTGCATGGCATCACCGATCAACTGATCGCCCTGGCCATGCTCGGTGCGTGGGGGACGGGCGATTTGCTGACGGCGGCATTGCTGCCGATCATCATGATCTTCGGCCATGTGCTGGAAGAGCGCAGCGTGATCGGTTCGCAGGAAGCCATTCATGCCCTGGGCAAACTCACCCGCAGTCACGCGCGCAAGGTGCAGGCCGACGGCGCCATCGTCGAGGTCGACAACGGTACGCTCAGGGCTGGCGATCTGGTGGAAGTCCGTGCCGGTGACCGGGTGCCGGCGGATGGCCGGGTGATGTCCGGCCAAGCGAGTCTGGACACCGCCTCCATTACCGGTGAATCGGTGCCGATGGAAGCGGGCGTCGGCATGGCGGTGTTCGGTGGGGCGATCAATCTCGATGGCCTGCTGCGCGTTGAAGTGACTCGGACCGGCGACGAATCGACCCTCGGCAAAGTGATCGCGCTGATGCAAAACGCCGAGCGTTCCAAGCCGCCGATCACCCGGTTGCTGGAGCGTTATGCCGGGAGCTACCTGGTGCTGGTATTGCTGCTGGCCGCAGTCACCTGGTTCATCACCAACGATGCCCAGGCCATGCTCGCGGTGCTGGTGGCTGCCTGTCCTTGTGCGTTGGTGTTGTCGGCACCCGCAACGGCCATTGCCGGGGTAGCGGTAGCCGCGCGGCACGGCATTCTGATTCGCAGCTCGGCGTTTCTCGAGGAGCTGGCAGACCTCACATCGCTGGTGGTCGACAAGACCGGAACCCTGACCTTCGGTACCTTGCGCCTGCAATCCATCGAGAGCTCGCTGGAGGATCGCAACCCGGTCTTGAAGCTCGCCGCCAGCCTCGGTTCCGCCAGCAGTCACCCGGTCAGCCGGGCGCTGGCGGGGCTGGTGTCACAAGAGCATTTTCTGTTGCTGTCGGACATTCGAGAGCGTCAGGGTTTAGGCGTGGTTGCCATGACGGAGCAGGGCGAGGCCGCGCTGGGGCGCCCGGAGTTGTTCGCCCAATTGGGCATAGCGACCTCAGATGTTCCCGACCACGATGGCCCGATTGCCGGGCTGGCGCTTAACGGTGAGTTTCTCGCTTGGCTGTTGTTGGCCGACAGCGTCAAACCGGAAGCCAGGTTTGCCTTGAGCGAGCTGAAGGACCTTGGATTGGGCCGACAGCTTTTGCTCACCGGCGACCGGCACAGCGTCGCTCACACACTTGCTCGGGATGTCGGCATCAGTGAAGTCGAAGCGCAGGCCTTGCCCGAGGACAAATTGAATCGCGTGTTGAAAGAAATCGGTAACGGTTTTCGTCCTATGGTGGTGGGCGATGGCATCAACGATTCCCTGGCGCTCAAGGCTGGTGTTGTTGGTGTGGCAATGGGGGCAGGCGGGGCGGACATCGCGCTGGCGTCAGCGGATATCGTGCTGATCGGTAGCGACCTGCGGCGCCTCGGCACCTGCGTGCGCTTGAGTCGACAATGCCGTCAGACCTTGCAAGTGAACGTGATCATTGGATTGGGCTGGACCTTGGCGATCGTTGCTTTCGCGGCGTTTGGCTGGCTCGGGGCAGCAGGGGCGATGATCGCCGCGTTGCTGCATAACCTCAGCACATTGCTGGTGTTGGGTAATGCCGGGCGTTTGCTGCGCTTTCAGGAGCCACTGTTCAAGCTCAGGGAACAGCCGTTTTAAAAATACAGAACTGTCGGCCGAATTTGCAGTCATCTAGGTGAGAGCGGTCATTTCTGCGAATTCGGAACAGTTTTGGAATCATAGAAGATCGCTATGAAATCGATAGCCAGCTATTTTTCAAGGATGGTCTAACCTCTCAGCAGACGTCTGAAACAAGGGGGATTTTCCATGCTCGCGCAACTTCCACCGGCCTTACAGAATCTGCAGCTACCGCTACGCCTGCGACTCTGGGACGGCCATGAGTTCAATCTGGGGCCGACGCCCAGTGTCACAATTGTGGTCAAGGACCCACAAATGGTCACCCAGTTCACCCATCCTAGCCTGGACGCGCTAGGGGCTGCGTTCGTCGAGGGCAAACTGGAACTGGAAGGTTCCATCAGCGATGTGATCCGCGTCTGTGATGAGTGGAGTCAGGCATTGCTCGGTGATCTCGACAGTCAGCCTGTGCGCACCGCCCACGACAAGGAAGCAGACGCCAAGGCGATCTCCTACCATTACGACCTCTCAAACGCCTTTTATCAACTGTGGCTCGACAGCGACATGGCGTATTCCTGCGCGTATTTCGAGACGGGAAGTGAATCCCTTGAACAGGCTCAACAGGCAAAATTCCGCCATCTGTGTCGCAAGTTGCGTCTGCAACCTGGCGAATATCTGCTGGATGTCGGCTGCGGTTGGGGCGGGTTGGCGCGGTATGCAGCCCGGGAATTTGGCGCGAAGGTGTTCGGTATTACCCTCAGCAAGGAACAACTGGCCCTGGCCCGGGAACGCGTAAAAGCGGAAGGGCTGGAGGATTTGATCGAACTGCAGTTACTCGATTACCGCGACCTGCCTCAAGACGGTCGCTTCGACAAAGTGGTCAGTGTCGGTATGTTCGAGCACGTCGGGCACGCGAACCTGGCCGAGTATTGCAAAACCTTGTTCGGCGCGGTGAAAGAGGGCGGGCTGGTGATGAACCACGGGATCACCGCCAAGCACATCGATGGGCGTCCTGTGGGACGCGGTGCCGGGGAGTTCATCGAGAAGTATGTATTCCCCAACGGCGAACTGCCCCACCTGTCGATGATCTCTGCCGAGATCAGTGAAGCAGGGCTGGAGATCGTCGATGTCGAGAGCCTGCGTCTGCATTACGCGCGCACCCTGGATCACTGGAGCGAACGCCTGGAAGACAACCTGGAGGCCGCCTCGAAACTGGTGCCGGATCAAGCCCTGCGTATCTGGCGCCTGTACCTGGCCGGTTGTGCCTATGCGTTCGCTCGTGGCTGGATCAACCTGCACCAGATACTCGCGGTGAAGGCCCACGCCGATGGCAGCCATGAGCTGCCGTGGACGCGAGACGATATCTACAATCCCTAGAGGATGGGCGAAATAAGCCGGGCGACCCGCATGCCGACCTGCTGCAAGCGATGGGTCTCCCGGCCTTCTTCCTTGGCGATTTCATGAGCCTGGTCGAAGTCGTCGTTGAGCATCTGCTCCACCTGGGCGGCGAACGCCCTGTCGACCGTCAGTAACATCACTTCGAAATTCAATCGAAACGAACGGTTGTCCATGTTGGCGCTACCGATGGCGCTGATTTCACTGTCGATCAACACCACTTTCTGATGCAGGAAACCGGGTTCGTAGCGGAACACCCGCACACCGGCGCGCACGGCTTCGAAGGCATAGAGGCTGGAAGCGGCGTAGACGATTCGGTGGTCGGGCCGTGACGGCAGCAGAATCCGCACATCCACCCCGCGCAAGACTGCCAATCGCAACGCAGCGAGCACCGCTTCATCGGGGATGAAATACGGGCTGGTGATCCACACCCGTTCGGTCGACGCGTGAATCGCTTCGACGAAGAACAGTGAGCAGGTTTCGTAGGCATCCGCCGGGCCGCTGGCAAGCATTTGGCACAGCACTCCGCCGTCCGGATAAACCTGCGGCAGGATCAGCTGCGGTAATTCGCGGGCCGCCCAGAACCAGTCTTCGGCGAAGGACTCCTGCATGCAGGCCACCACCGGCCCCCGGACCTGCACATGGGTATCGCGCCACGGTGCCAGCGGTGGTTTCTCGCCCATGTATTCATCGCCAACGTTGTGGCCACCCACGAAGCCAAGGATGCCGTCGACAACCACGATCTTGCGGTGGTTGCGAAAGTTGACCTGGAAGCGATTGAGCCAGCCGCTGCGGGTGGCGAAGGCTTTGACCTTGACGCCGCCATCGCGCAGCGACTGGACGTAAGCGTGGGGCAGGGAGTGGCTGCCGATTCGGTCGTAGAGCAGGTAAATCACCACGCCTTCGCTGGCCTTGTGCAGCAGTAAATCACGCAGGCGTCGGCCCAGGCGGTCGTCGTGGATGATGAAGAACTGGACCAGTACAGCTTCCCGGGCCTGGCTGATGGCGTGGAAAACCGCCTCGAAGGTTGCCTGCCCATTCACCAGCAAGCGCACTTCATTGTTTGCCAGACAGGGCATGCGCCCCAGTTTCGGCATCGCCCTCAGAGACGCGTACGCGCTGGATGCGCGAGCGGTGAGTGCTTCCTCCACCCACGGCCGCCAGTTGAGCTCGGAGACAGCCTTGCGCATCTCCTCGTTGGCCTGGCGCCGAGCCTTGATGTAACCGTCGAAGGAACTGCGGCCGAATACCAGATAGGGGATAAGTGTCAGGTAAGGCATGAACAACAGTGACAAGGCCCAGGCAATCGAGCCTTGTGCGGTGCGGACGGTCAACACGGCATGGATTGCCGCAACCAAGCCCAATGAGTGCAGCAGGGCGATGACATAGCCGAAGACATGCGGTCCAAAATAATCCATGGGGGGCAGCCTTGCTCCTGAAGATTCAATGCTTAACAGACCATGTTCCGTGCAGAATGTCGCTATTTAATTGGCCCATGAACCGAAGCCCGCCGGCGACGTCTAACGGCCACTACTGATCAGGAGTTACTCGATGAACGTTCGTCTGCTGGGTTTGGCCTTGGCATTTGGTTTGGTACTTCCTGTGGCTGCTCAGGCGCAGATGCTTCAGCCAGGTTTGTGGGAATTGACCTCGAGCAACATGAAAGTCGATGACCAGAACCTGCCGGATCTGCAACTGATCCTGGGTCAAATACAAAGCCAGATGACCCCGGAGCAGCGCGCGCAGCTGGAAAAACAGGGCATCACCATGGGTGGCAAAGGGATTCGGGCGTGCTTGACCCCAGAGCAGGTCAAGAGCGACAACATTCCGCTGACCGACCCACAATCGGGTTGCAAACAGGAAATCACCGAGCGCACCGGCAACCAGTGGAAATTCCGCTTCAGCTGCCCGAAAGCGCAAGGCGCGGGTGTTGCCACCTTCCTCAGCGATCGTGAGTTCACCACCAAGGTCAATGGTACGTTCAACGCCACCGGCATCCAGCAGAAGGGTAGCCTCGATACCCGCGCGGTCTGGCTGGGGCAGGACTGCGGCACCGTGAAGCCAAGAGCTTAACGTTCTCGGGGAAGCCTTGCTCTTTTGTAGGAGCGAGGCTTGCCCGGGAAGACGTCCGTTCAACCACCTCAAATCCCCGACTGACCCAACCACTCACACACCGCCTCAACCTTCATCCTGCCAAAATCCTCCCCGTTGCGATTGCGCACGCTGACATACCCGCCAACCTTTTCCTGTTCGCCGATCACCACCAGGTACGGCACCGTCTGACTGTGATGGCGAATCTTGTGGCGAACTTTTTCGTTACGCAGGTCCGCCAGGGCGCGTACGCCGCTGCGGCGCAGGCGTTCGGTGACCGCGTGGGCGTAGCTCGCCTGCCGGTCATCCATGCTGACAACCACCACATGGGCCGGCAGGCGCCAATGCTGCAACTCCTGGGGGCTCGACCAACAGGTGCCATAGATGCGTTGCTGCAAGGTCCCGTTGATGTGATCGAGGGCAAACGCCTGCAAGACCCTGGTGGTGGGGACATGCGGGCCGCTCGTCAAATAGTCGGTGTCTGCGAGGCGATACAGCGACAGGTCGGCGCAAGACGGGGAGTGACTGCGATTGCGGCGAATCGAATGGTTGGCCGCCGCCAATGAGTGCATGCGCGCTTCGATCAGCGGCAAATCAGCGGTCCTGATTGGGCGCTCGACAGTGAACTCGCAATAGAACCCGTCACCCAGCGCCGAGCCGGTTCGCAATTGAGTATGGGAATGCAATTGCTTGACCGCCATCGCCAGCACCAGCGAACAGGAGCGCCGGAGAATCTCCAGGCCGTCGGGTTCCTGGGGCGTAACGATGCTGACCCTGGCATTGGCCCGGATCACAAACTCACAGTCCACCAACAAGCCGTCCACCCGACCCGCTACCGCAGCGTTGGCCAGCCCGGGGCCAATACTCGCGGCAACCTCATGAACGGACAGCGGTTGATCGTATTCACGCAATGAACCATCGGGCAGAGTGATCTGGATCATGATTGTTGTTCTCGAATGCTTCGATCACATGCGTCAGCGGATTAACCTTAGATCCAAACCCCGGTCGCTGTCATGTAGACGTTTGTCGTGCTCCCTCAAAACTCTTTCTGCAAAGCCCTGTAGTCGCGCAGAAGCGTGATTGTTGAGGGGCGGCATAACTTCGGTACATATCCCGGCGTAAAGCCTGGAAACGCATTAGGCGGCCTCCCAGTTCCAGCGACTTTCAGCGACGGCATCGTGGGCATGCAGGCTTTCAGCGTGGATGACCCGTATCTGGAAGCCGCTGATGCCGGGTGAGCGTTTCAGGGCCAGGTTCAGGCGTCGAGCGGCGTCCTCGCAAAACATCAGGTTCTGTCCATTGGCCAAGGCGAACGCCTGTTCGTCAGCGCGCTTGACGGCGGTCTGCACCGCGGTGCCGAGCGCAGCCTCGGTATCGTTGATGACTGCGATCAGTGGCAACTCATCCACACACTCATGCAAACGCAGACTCAATTGCGCCGTGCTGCGTTGACTGTGCGGTGTCGCGACGATGCCGTCAGGGGAGCCGAGCCAAGCCAGCAACTCGGCGTGATGCAATGTCCGGTTGGCAAAATCATCGACGAATTGCTGCTGAATCAGTTGCCGGGAAAGCGCGGCTGAACAAGGACAGGTTGAGGAATAAGGCAGTGCGATTTTAAGTTCCACGTGGAACATCTGGTTTTTCAATCGGGCTTCGATGCTGACGGGATAGCTTTTCCAGCCGGCCAAAGGACTGAGCAGTGCCTGTCTTTTCAGCAGCAGATCGGTGTGAATGTTCAAGTAGGCGTTGTTTGACAGCCCTTCGTGACTGCTCAGGAAATGGTGCAAAACCCGTCGCAGCAGCTTGGGTGTGAGCGGCTCTTGCTCGAGCGTTTCCAGCGCCAGGTACAACCGCGACATATGAATACCGCGTGCCTCGCCGTTATCGAGACTCACGCCGGCATCGGCCGTTGCAGGCGATTTTTTGCCTTCGAGCAAAACAGGAAGAGCAATGCCACACATGCCCACCCACTCCAGTGGCAGGGCTTGCCGTGAGGCCTGCGTGGCGATGTCCGGGAGAGTCAGCGCGTTCATGAGGATATCCATCGTGGAAGTGTGATTGCAATGTTATATTATAACATCAACTCAACGATAGATTTTTGATGAATGGCCCTGTGAGGAACCTCTGATGTCAAATCGCCTTCCCGTGACCGTCCTTTCGGGCTTTCTTGGAGCCGGAAAGAGTACACTTCTTAATTACATACTACGTAATAGAAATGGCCTACGCGTTGCTGTCATCGTCAACGACATGAGTGAAATCAACATCGACGGCAGCGAGGTCCAGCGCGATGTCAGTCTCAATCGTGCGCAAGAGAAACTCGTGGAAATGAGCAACGGCTGCATCTGCTGCACGTTGCGTGAAGACTTGCTGAAGGAGGTTAGCTCGCTGGCCCGGGAGGGTCGTTTTGATTACCTGTTGATCGAATCAACCGGCATTTCAGAACCGCTGCCAGTGGCAGAGACATTTACCTTTCGCGATGAAAACGGCCAAAGCCTCACCGACATCGTCCGGCTCGACACCATGGTCACCGTGGTCGATGGCATGAATTTCCTGCTCGACTTCCAGGCGGCCGAAACCCTGGCTTCCCGTGGCGAAACGCTGGGGGAGGGGGATGAGCGGGCGATCACCGATTTGTTGATCGAGCAGATCGAATTCGCCGACGTCATCCTGATCAGCAAGATCGACTTGATCAGCAGCCGCGAACGCGAGGAGCTGACGGCAATCCTCAAGCGCCTCAACGCTCAGGCGCAGATCATCCCGATGGTCATGGGTGAAGTACCGCTGGAGAAGATCCTCGATACCGGTCGCTTCGACTTCGAGAAAGCGGCGCAGGCACCGGGCTGGTTGCAGGAGCTGCGCGGCGAACATGTGCCGGAAACCGAAGAATATGGCATCGCGTCCTACGCCTACCGCGCGCGTCGTCCCTTCCATCCGCAGCGCTTCTTCAATTTCATCGACGGCCCGTGGCTCAATGGCAAGCTGCTGCGCTCCAAGGGTTTCTTCTGGTTGGCGAGCAAACACACCGACGCCGGCAGCTGGTCCCAGGCCGGTGGGATGATGCGTTATGGTTTTGCCGGGCGCTGGTGGCGTTTCGTGCCGAAGGACCAGTGGCCGCAGGACCAGGAAAGCACCGCCGCCATCCTGCAGAACTGGGACGCTGATAGCGGGGATTGCCGGCAGGAACTGGTGTTCATCGGCCAAAACATCGATTTCACGCAGCTTGCCGACGAGCTCGCCGATTGTCTGTTGAGCGATGAAGAGATGGCGCTGGGAACAGAGAGCTGGTGCTCGTTGCCTGATCCGTTCGGCCCTTGGTATGAAGAGGTTGCTTGACCCTCAAGGCTTGAGCCAGGTGCCCTGGCTCTGGGCTTCGCAAAACGGCTGCAAATACGCCGCATCCGTGGCTACGCCGTAATAGTGAATATCCTGCCGGTAAGGCATATTGGCGACTTGGGCGTTGCTGCACACGCCGAACGCCCCACCAGGGCATTGGTCGACGTACTGCACCTCGACTTTCTGCCCTGCAAGGCTGGGCTGGCAGAAGCCTTCGGCAAAGAGTTTTTGCGGAATGTTGCGGTTTTGCTGGCAAACTTTCACGTCCAGCCGTTCCGCCTGACTGTGGACCACGCAAGCCTGGGCCAGCGCCTCTCCGCTATTGAGCGCCAGCAGCAATGACATGCCTATCCACCGCATCCTTACCTCCCAAGACATCTTCGATCATGTTGCAGAACATACCCACCCATGTCATCGCCGGGCCATTGGGGGCCGGCAAGACCAGCCTGATCAGGCACCTGCTGGCGCAACGTCCCGCTGGTGAGCGTTGGGCGGTGTTGATCAATGAATTCGGGCAGATCGGTATCGACGCTGCCTTGTTGACCCGTGATGCCGATGGTATCGCACTGGGTGAAGTGGCCGGGGGCTGTTTGTGTTGCGTCAACGGTGCGCCGTTTCAGATCGGCCTCGGGCGTTTGCTGCGCAAGGCGCGACCGGATCGACTGTTCATCGAGCCGTCCGGGCTGGGGCATCCGGCGCAGTTGCTTCGGCAGTTGCGTGAAGCGCCGTGGCAAGGTGTCCTGAGTGTCCAGCCTTGCGTTCTGGTCCTCGACGCCCAGGCGCTTGCTGCTGGCAAGCCGCTACCGTCGGCGCAACAGGAGGCGCTTGAGAGTGCCGGTCTGTTGCTGATGAACAAGTCGGAACACCTTGATGAAGCCGCTCGCCAACGCCTCGTCGCGCAGTTGCCGCTTCGCCCGTTGTACTGGACGCACCACGCGGCCTTGCCATTGAGCCAATTGCCTGGCCTGGACGCTCAGGCGGTGGCGGGTGTGGATAACTTCGTGGCGCCCAAGGGGCTGGCGCAGTTGCCGGCGATCTGGATGGATCCGACGCTGCCGATTTGCTTGAGCCAGGGGCAGGAGGGCGGCTGGAGCATTGGTTGGCGCTGGCATCCGGGCCAGACCTTTGACACTGACCGGATCGCTCGGTGGCTCGCAGGCCTTGAATGGCGGCGGGCCAAGTTGGTTATCCACAGCGTCGGAGGTTGGGTGTCGGTGAATGCGCTGGATAACGCGGTACTGGAATGGAAAAGCAGCGAATGGCGGCAAGATTCGCGGATTGAGCTTATTTTTAGTGAGCAGCAGAATGTCGAGGGGCTGAAAAAAGGCCTGGACGGCTGTCGGTTGGGGTGAAGATCAAAAGACTCAAGGCCGCCACTTGGTATGTTCCTGGCGCCACTGGCTCAATTCGATCACCTCGGCACGTGGCTTGACCACGTCGGCCACCGTCGGGGTGTCGTCGAATGGTACGGGATAAGGCGCCAGCTCGATCTGTGCGCTGTGCGGGCCGAATTGTGTGATGGTACCGTTGTGGCGGGTTTCGCCGGTTACGGTGAATTCGAAGTTATACACACGGGCCAATCGTCGCCGACCATTGGCATCCTTGATGAATGCGATTTTTTTCAATGCTACGTTGCCATCCAGCAACTCAATGCCGAGCTTGGCGCAATGCTGCTTGACCCGCTCCAGTGCGTGTTCGCGCAAGCCGTGGTTGTGCCATAGCCACGCACCCGCGGTAGCGAAAAGCATCAGCACTAGAATATTTCCAAGGGTCAGCATCAACAGGGCGCTCCAACAAGATAGTGTCAGCTTAACTGTGTCGTCGGTCTGTCGTACAGGCTGCGTTTAGTCGCATACTGCGTGGCTCGAATTTCAATCGTTTTACGGATAACTCACCGCATGAAACGTACGCCCCATCTGCTCGCTATCCAGTCCCACGTGGTGTTCGGTCACGCCGGCAACAGTGCCGCGGTTTTCCCGATGCAGCGGGTCGGGGTGAATGTCTGGCCGCTCAATACCGTGCAGTTCTCCAATCACACCCAGTATGGCCAATGGGCAGGTGATGTACTGGCACCGCACCAGATTCCCGATCTGGTCGAAGGTATAGCGGCCATTGGCGAGCTGGGCAATTGCGATGCGGTACTGTCCGGCTACCTCGGCAGTGCAGCCCAAGGCAGGGCGATACTGACGGGCGTGGCGAAGATCAAGTCGATCAATCCCAAGGCGCTGTACCTGTGTGACCCGGTAATGGGCCATCCGGAGAAGGGCTGCAGCGTACCGGCGGAAGTCAGTGATTTCCTGTTGGAGGAGGCA
This sequence comes from Pseudomonas sp. GM78, assembly GCF_000282475.1. Classification (GTDB taxonomy): domain Bacteria; phylum Pseudomonadota; class Gammaproteobacteria; order Pseudomonadales; family Pseudomonadaceae; genus Aquipseudomonas. The sequence continues at coordinate 46,148 of NZ_AKJF01000198.1, read as the reverse complement.
GCCAGCGTGGCCGACTTCATGTGCCCCAATCAACTGGAGCTCGACAGCTTTTCGGGGCGCAAGCCGCAGTCGCTGTTCGATTGCCTGGCGATGGCGCGTGCGCTTCTGGCACGTGGGCCTAAGGCGGTGCTGGTCAAGCACCTGGATTACCCTGGAAAAAAGGCGGATGTCTTCGAGATGTTGCTGGTGACGGCCGAAGGCAGCTGGCACCTGCAGCGTCCGCTGCTGGCGTTTCCCCGTCAGCCGGTGGGTGTTGGCGACCTGACGTCGGGGTTGTTCCTGGCTCGCGTCCTGCTGGGCGACAGCCTGGTGGCGGCTTTCGAGTTCGCCGCGTCCGCGGTGCATGAGGTGTTGCTGGAAACCCAAGCCTGCGCCAGTTACGAGATGGAACTGGTTCGGGCTCAGGACCGGATCGCCCATCCGCGGGTGCGGTTCGAGGCGACTCCGATCAGCTTGTAATCCGGTTACGGCGAAAGGATCGCAGCCTGCAGAAGGCTGCGATTCTTTGCTTTAAGCGTCGCCCTTGATTTCCTGATAACGCTTTTCCAGCTCCTGACGAATCTGACGACGTTGCTGCGCCTGCATATAACGACGCTTGTCTTCGCTGTTTTCAGGTTGCAGCGGCGGCACCGGCGCTGGTTTGCGCTGGTCATCCACCGCAACCATGGTGAAGAAGCAGCTGTTGGTATGGCGTACCGAGCGCTCACGGATATTCTCGGTCACCACTTTGATGCCCACCTCCATGGAGGTGTTGCCGGTGTAATTGACCGACGCCAGGAAGGTCACCAGTTCACCGACATGGATCGGCTCGCGGAAAATCACCTGATCCACCGACAGGGTCACCACATAGCGGCCGGCATAGCGGCTGGCGCAGGCATAAGCGACTTCGTCGAGGTACTTGAGCAGGGTGCCACCATGAACATTGCCAGAGAAATTGGCCATGTCGGGGGTCATCAATACTGTCATCGACAGCTGGGCGTTTCCGGGTTCCATAGCGATCTCACGGGTCAAGGCAAGGTTGAGGGACGCACCTCTGCGGGCGCTTCAGCGGTTTTTTTCAAACCAACAGATATCGGGACGCCGCGCGGGCGACCGCCGTCACGCCCAATCGATCTGTTTCCATATATTGCACCGCCTTTGCGCCGGAAGTCGCGGTGTTACCCTGCAAAAGCCCAGACCAAGGGAATAGTCCTACACGAGAAGCAGGTTTTTACACTGCTCAAATCGGAGACTTCCCGCGTCCGGTGATTAAGCCATTGCACCCAAGGAGCCCCACGCCATGCATGCCATCAGTTTTATTCAGGATCTGGCAGTGATCATGTTGGTCGCAGGCGTGGTGACCGTACTTTTCCATCGGTTCAAGCAGCCGGTGGTGCTGGGCTACATTGTGGCCGGCTTCATCATCGGCCCGCACACTCCGCCGTTCAGCCTGATCCACGACGAAGAGACCATCAAGACCCTGGCGGAGCTGGGGGTGATATTCCTGATGTTCTGCCTGGGCCTGGAGTTCAGCCTGCGCAAGCTGTTCAAGGTCGGCGCCACGGCGTTTATCGCGGCGTTCCTGGAAATCGTGCTGATGATCTGGATCGGCTACGAAATCGGCCGCTGGTTCGATTGGAACACCATGGATTCGCTATTCCTCGGGGCGATTCTGGCCATTTCCTCGACCACCATCATCGTCAAGGCGCTCAATGACCTGAAGATGAAAAACCAGCGCTTTGCGCAGTTGATATTCGGCGTACTGATCGTCGAAGACATCCTGGGTATCGGCATCATCGCCTTGCTGTCGAGTATCGCGGTCAGCGGCACGGTCAGTTCGAGCGAGGTGTTCTCCACCGTCGGCAAGCTTTCGCTGTTCATGATTGTCGCGCTGGTCATTGGCATTTTGCTGGTGCCGCGTTTGCTGGCCTACGTGGCCAAGTTCGAAAGCAACGAAATGCTGCTGATCACTGTGCTGGGCCTGTGTTTTGGCTTCTGCCTGCTGGTGGTCAAGCTTGAGTACAGCATGGTGCTCGGTGCGTTCCTGATTGGCGCGATCATGGCTGAGTCTCGGCAGTTGCTGAAAATCGAACGCCTGATCGAACCGGTTCGCGACCTGTTCAGTGCGATTTTTTTCGTCGCCATCGGCCTGATGCTCGATCCCATGATACTGCTGCAATACGCCTGGCCAATTGCGGTGATCACCGTGGCGGTGGTGCTCGGCAAGATGCTGTCGTGCGGCCTTGGCGCCTTTATCGCCGGCAACGACGGGCGTACCTCGCTGCGAGTCGGGATGGGGCTGTCGCAGATTGGCGAATTCTCTTTCATCATTGCATCGCTGGGCATGACCCTGCAGGTCACCAGTAACTTCCTTTACCCGGTGGCCGTGGCGGTCTCGGTGCTAACCACGCTGATGACGCCCTATCTGATCCGCGCAGCCGACCCGCTGTCGATCAAACTGGCTGCGGTGATGCCGCAACGGCTGGCTCGGGTGTTGGGGATGTATGGTGAATGGTTGCGCAGCATCCAGCCGCAGGGTGAGGGTGCGTTGCTGGCTTCGATGATTCGGCGGATTTTGCTGCAGGTGGGGGTCAATCTGGCGTTGGTGATTGCGATTTTCTTCGCGGGCGCTTACTTCGCCGAAGGCATATCTACTTACCTGCAAGACTGGATCAGTGACCCGAGCTGGCAGAAAGCGTTGATCTGGGGCGGGGCGCTGCTGCTGTCGCTGCCCTTCCTGATTGCCGCGTATCGCAAGCTCAAGGCGCTGTCGATGTTGCTGGCGGAAATGGGCGTCAAACCGGAGATGGCGGGCCGTCACACGCAGCGAGTGCGCCGGGTGATCTCCGAAGTGATCCCGATCCTCTCGCTGCTGGTGATTTTCCTGCTGCTGGCAGCCTTGTCGGCCAGTATTCTGCCGACCAACAAGTTGCTGGTCCTGATCGCCGTGGTCGCGGCCGCCGTAGCGGCGCTGCTCTGGCGCTGGTTCATCCGAGTGCACACACGGATGCAGGTGGCCTTGCTCGATACCCTGGAAAACCACAAGGATTCGCCGGGGCATTGATCATGTGAGGGGCGTCGAACGGCTCAGCTTTCCAGCCAGACGTCCCGCGCCCAGTGCCATACCGATTCCCAGGTTTCTTCGGCGATCAGCTCTTCTTCGGCCTGCCAAAGCACCACGGTGCCGTCTTCTTCGACGCAGTAGTAGTCGTCGCCGTCCTGGCAGATCGGGATCAGGCTGCGATCGACGCCTGCATCCCAGGCGTTGGCGGCTACGTCCGGCAGGTAGGTGTGGGATTGCGGGTCAGTGACGGTGACCGGCTCCAGGCTGCCATAGACCACGTCGCTGACGGTCAGCAGGAACTCTCTGAAGACGAACGGAATGTCGATGAACAGTTGTTCTTCGATTTCGACCAGCAGATCTTCGTCGGGCAACTCCAAGGGGACCGGTACCGGTTCGTTGGCTTCACGCAGTTGTTCGATGATTTCTTCCACGTCCGGGATCCTCTTGCTTGTATGGCGCGGTTTATATGGGGCGGTTTATACAGTAGCTCGCTATAGATGCAACCGCGAAATAGAAAACCCCAGCCGAGGCTGGGGTTTTTATTACATCAAGTGAAGCGCGGAGGGGAATCAGCCGTTCTGGCGGATACCGGCCACCAGCCAAGGCTGGTTTTCACCTTGTGCACGTTCCATGTTCCAGCTTTCGCTGAAAACTTCACCCTGGTCGAAACGCGAGGTTTTCGACACGCCGCTGAAGGTCAGGGTGGCGATGGTCTTGTCGGCGCGATCATCCACACCGTCCAGTTGCACATTGAGGTTATCAATGTAGGTGGACTGGAAGCCGTCACCCAGGTCAGCACGTTCGCGCTTGAGGAATTCCAGCATTTGCGGGGTCACGAACTCGGCGATCTTGTCCATTTCATTCGCGTCCCAGTGTTGCTGCAGGGACTGGAAGTGATTGCGCGCGGCTTCGATGAAGTTGTTTTCGTTGAACCAGGCTGGAGCGTTGATTACCGGACGAGCGGCAACCGGTGCTGCCGCGCCACCGAAGATCGAACCACCAGCAGGCTTGGGTTCGAACGCTTCACGTTGCATCGGCGCGTAGCCTGCCGGAGCCATTTGCGGCTGCTGCTTGCGACGACGAGCGGCGATGAAGCGGAAGACCAGGAACGCGATGACCGCCATGATCAGGATGTCGAAAATCTGCATGCCCTGGAAACCGTCGCCCATGAACATGGATGCCAACAGGCCACCGGCGGCGATGCCGGCCAGAGGGCCAAGCCAGCGCGAAGCGCCACCGGCCTTGGCTGCGGCGCCCGCGGCACCGGCTGCACCAGCGGTCGCCGCAGCGCCGCCCATGCCTGGAGAAGAAGGAGCCATCTGGCTGGTCTGGTGCGTCGGCGCAGCGCCTGCGCTTTTGCCACCACCAAAGCGCTTGGCGGCATTGGCGTCGAGGCTCATCGTCAAGCCGATGCACAACGCCATGGCGATGCTAAGAAAACGTTTCATAAAGGGAATTCCCATTTGTGGAAGGCACGCGCGCCATGTTGCACAGCTGAAGTGTTACTGGCTAGCGGCAGAGTGTTTCGAGCTTTTGCCTGACAGGTTGCATTCAGCTTCAGTCAGCGCAATAGGGCTTGTTAACTTTGGTCTGTAGGAAAAGTGGATAAGTTCTGTAGGAAAGGATATCTAGCGTCGCAGCGCGAGCATGATGACGCCCGCCGTGATCAGGCCAATCCCACTCCATTGGCGCAGATCGAGCTTTTCCCCCAGCAGGACCACACCGAGCACGGCCACCAACACCACGCTGAGTTTGTCCACGGGAGCGACCAGTGAGGCCGGGCCGACCTTGAGTGCGCGGAAGTAGCAAATCCACGACGCACCGGTGGCCAGTCCCGACAACAACAGGAACAGGTAGCTCCTGGAAGAGATCGATCCTAAAGACTGATATTGGCCCGTGGCGTACAAAATCAAGGCCAGGCTGACCAGCACCACCACGGTGCGTAACAGGGTGGCGAAGTCTGGATTGACGTTTTCGACGCCGATCTTCGCGAAAATGGCGGTCATTGCCGCGAAGGCTGCGGATAGCAGGGCCCAGAATGTCCAGGAAGAAAAGAAGCCTGAGCCCATTTTTCAGCGCCTTTAGTCAGATCAACCTGTGGGAGCGAGCCTGCTCGCGAATGAGAATGCAGGGTGTCTCTGAAACACCACGTCATCGTTCTTCGCGAGCAGGCTCGCTCCCACAGAAAAACAGTCAGTGCGACCTTAAATAGCTTCCAGCTTGGCGTAACCCAGCATCAGCCATTTGCTGCCTTCGCTGAAGTTGACCTGCACCCGAGCCGCCGCCCCGGCGCCTTCGAAGTTGAGGATCACGCCGTCACCGAAGATCGAATGGCGCACAGTCTGGCCCAGGCTAAAGCCGGTCTGCGGAATCTCGCTGCCGCTGAACAGGTTGCTGCCACTCATCGACTGGTTGCCGCCGTACGGCCGGCTGACGCTGTTGGACAGCCGCACTTCCTGAATCAGGCCCTTGGGCACTTCGCGTACGAATCGCGAAACCTTGTTGTAGGTCTCACTGCCGTACAGGCGTCGGGTTTCAGCATAGGTCATCACCAGGTTCTGCATGGCCCGCGTGATGCCGACATAGGCCAGGCGACGCTCTTCCTCAAGGCGGCCGGGCTCTTCCAGGCTCATCTTGTGCGGGAACAGGCCTTCTTCCATGCCCACCAGGAATACATAGGGGAATTCCAGGCCCTTGGCGCTGTGCAGGGTCATCAATTGAATGCTGTCTTCGTGTTCGTCGGCCTGGGTATCGCCGGCTTCCAGCGAGGCGTGACCGAGGAAGGCCGCCAGTGGCGTCAGGTCCTCGTCCTCTTCGCTGTTTTCGAAGTTGCGCGCCGCGCTGACCAGTTCCTCAAGGTTTTCTACCCGGGCCTGGCCCTTCTCGCCTTTTTCCGCTTCGTGATAGGCGATCAGCCCCGACTGTTCGATGACGGTCTGGGTCATGAGGTGCAACGGCATTTCCATGCACTTGGCGGCGAGGTTCTCGATCAACTCGATAAATGCGCCCAGCGCGCTGGCTGCCCGGCCGGTAACGCCTTTATTGGCTACCAGCAGACGCATCGCTTCCCACATCGACACATCGCTGTGGCGGGCGTGGTCGCGGATGGCTTCGACGGTTTTCTCGCCGATGCCCCGGGCCGGCACGTTGATCACCCGTTCCAGCGCGGCATCGTTGCCACGGCCTTCGAGCAAGCGCAGGTAGGCCATGGCGTTCTTGATTTCAGCACGTTCGAAGAAGCGCTGGCCGCCATAGATGCGATACGGAATGCGCTCGCGCAGCAAGGCTTCTTCCAACACGCGCGATTGGGCGTTGGAGCGGTACAGAATCGCGATATCGCTGCGAGCCAAGCCGGTTTTCAGCGCACTTTCGATGGTTTCGACAACGTAGCGAGCTTCATCGTGTTCGTTGAACGCGGCGTACAGGTTGATCGCCTCGCCGTCGCCGCCATCGGTCCACAGCTCCTTGCCCAAACGCCCGGTGTTGTTGGCGATCAGGGCGTTGGCAGCCTTGAGGATGCCGGCGGTGGAGCGATAGTTCTGCTCCAGGCGAATGGTTTCGGCGTCTGGGAAGTCTTCGGAATACTGGTAGATGTTCTCGATTTTCGCGCCACGCCAGCCGTAGATCGACTGGTCGTCGTCGCCCACCACCATCAGGCTGTCGCCACCTTTGGCCAGCAGGCGCAACCAGGCGTACTGCACGGCGTTGGTGTCCTGGAACTCGTCCACCAGGATGTGCCGGAAACGCTTCTGATAGTGCGCCAGCAGGCCAGGGTGATCGCGCCACAAGTCGAGTGCGCGCAGCAGCAATTCGGAGAAATCGATCACGCCGGCGCGCAGGCAGGCGGCCTCGTAGGCTTCATAGATGCCGCGCATGGTCGCCAGGAACAGGTCGCCGCTGGCCTGGATGTGTTGCGGGCGCAGGCCTTCGTCTTTCTGCCCGTTGATGAACCATTGGGCCTGACGGGCGGGCCAGCGCTGTTCGTCCAGGCCGAGCTCGCGGATCACCCGCTTGACCAGGCGTTGCTGGTCGTCGCTGTCGAGGATCTGGAAAGTCTGGCTCAAGCCCGCTTCCTGCCAGTGCGCCCGCAGCAAGCGGTGCGCCAGGCCGTGGAAAGTGCCGACCCACATGCCGGCCGGGTTGATACCCATCAACTGCTCGATGCGCTGGCGCATCTCGGCAGCAGCCTTGTTGGTGAAGGTCACCGACAGGATGGAGTGGGGCGAGGCGTTTTCGACCTGGATCAACCAGGCGATACGGTGCACCAGCACTCGGGTTTTACCGGAACCAGCACCGGCCAGGACCAACTGACGACCCACGGGGGCAGCTACGGCCTGGCGTTGGGCATCGTTGAGGGAGTTCAGCAGAAGGGAGAGATCATCGCGCATCGGGGCATTCTATGGGGCTGCGTCACCACGGGCAAACCCCGCTTCGTTTTAGCCGATGAAAGTTACGCACGGGACGACCGGTCAGTCATCGGTTGCAATCGTTTGCCGGCCCCGTCTGACGGCATTTTGCCACTGCTGACGGCTGATACTTTGGTCTGTTTTTTGATCAGGAGCAGTTTGGTCCGGGCATTGGCTTGTGTATGCTCCGTCCACGTTTCGGGCACATGCTCATCATTATAAGAACAAGAACACTGCCTATGACCCTCAGCATCGACCTGTCGGGCCCTACTGTGGAGCCCCGGGTGATCCGTAAACAATTCGCCATGGAAATGGCGGTCGAACGCACGCGTCTGCTGTATCAGGGTTCCTTGCTGCCCACGCTGTTCATGTTGATCAATGGCCTGGTGTGCGCCGGATTGCTCTGGAGTCCGCAGCGTTATTTCCTGGTCAGTGTCTGGCTGGTGTGGTTGCTGTCGTTGGTCGCATTGCGGGTGATCCAGGTGGCGGCCTTCGATTCGGCGATTCCCAACCGCCAGGCGCATCCGATCTGGCGCCGCATGTTTTTACTGGGCTCTGGTCTCACCGGCTTGACCCTGGCCGGTGCCGGTATCGCCCTGGTTCCCGCCGATAATTTCATTCAACAAGCGTGGGTGTTCGGCCTGATCGGTGCCGCAGCGCTGTCGGCCAGCGTGGCCTACGCGGTGAGTTTGCCTGCGTTCCTGTCCTTCACCTTGCCCTGTCTGTTGCCGGCCATTGCCTATATGTTCTGGGGCGGGGACGAGCACGGCTGGGGCTGGTTCGGCCTGATTCTGCTGGGTGCGCTGAGTGTGGTCGCCTGGCAGGTGAATCGGCTGATCGATCGCGGACTGTTGCGACGCTTCCAGAATCAGGCGCTGATCGAAAATCTGCAGCAGGCGCAGAACTGCAGCGACCAGCTCAATCAGAAGCTGGCCAGGGAAATCGATCAGCGTCGACGCGCCGAAGACGAATTGCGCGAAATCCAGGTCGACCTGGAAAACCGTGTCGCCCAGCGCAGTCTGGAACTGGAGGCGGCCAGCCAGGCACTGAGCCAGAGTGAGGCGCGCCTGGCGCTGGCATTGAAAGCCAGCGAGCTGGGGTTGTGGGACTGGAACCTGCAAACCGACGAAGTCCATCACACGCATATCCAGGAATTATTCGGCCTGGCGCCGGAACAGGTAACGGCATTACTGCGCCACCTCAAACCGCGCCTGCATCCCGACGATCTACCTGCACTGAAAAGGGCCTTGGTCGAGCATTTGAAAGGCCGTACCGAGGATTACCAGATCGAGTACCGCGTGCGGCATGGCGATGGCCACTGGGTGTGGATCGAGGACCGCGGACGGGCAGTGGAACGCGCCGACAACGGCCGAGTGATTCGCATGGTGGGCACGCGGCGCGATATCAGCGTCGGCAAGGCCCAGGAAGAGCAACTGCAGTTGGCGGCGACGGTGTTCGAGGCGGCCAGCGAAGGTATCGTGATTTTCGATCCGAATTACGCCCTGATCGCGGTCAATCAAGCCTTCAGCCGGGTGACCGGCTATGAAATCGAGGAAATTCTCGGGCGTAAGGTGGTCGATTTGCCTTGCAGTCGCGATGCTCGCCGACATTACGGTGCGATCCATCAAGCCCTGGAGCAGCACGGCAGTTGGCAGGGTGAGCTGGTGGAAACCCGCAAGAATGGCGAGATGTATCCGCAATGGCTGCAATTGACTGCAGTGCGCAATATTCGTGGAAATGTCAGCCATATCGTGGGCTTCTTCGCGGATCTCTCGGCACGGCGAGAATCCGAAGAGCGCATGCGCTACCTGACCCATCATGACGAACTCACGGGGCTGGCCAATCGCTCGATGTTCCGCGAACGGCTGAGCGAGGCGCATCAGCGTGTGCGTCAGGGCGGGTATCGCAGCCTGGCGTTGTTGCACATCAATCTGGATCGCTTCAAGCAGCTCAACGACAGCCTGGGTCACGAGGTGGCCGATCAGCTGTTGCAGAAAATGGCCCGGCGCCTGGTCAACGCATTGCCTGAGGCAGACACCATCGCACGCTTGTCCGGCGATGAATTCGCCGTGCTGTTCAATGCCTATGGCAACCTCTCCAGTCTGGCGCGGGTGGCGACGCGCTTGTCGGCAAAATTGCGTTTGCCGGTGACCGTCGAGGGTCATGAGCTGGTAGTTAGCGCATCCATGGGCATCAGCCTGTTGCCGGACAACGCCCGGGACATATCCGCATTGGTCAGTCAGTCAAACATGGCCATGCAACACGCCAAGCATTTGGGCGGCAACAATTTCCAGTTCTACACCGATAGCCTGCAAGCCAGCACCCTGGAGCGCCTGCAGTTGGAAAATCATCTGCGTAAAGCGGTGGAAGAGAAGCAGCTGAAGGTGTTTTACCAACCGAAACTGTGCCTCGCCACGGGCAAGCTCAATGCCGCCGAGGCCTTGGTGCGCTGGGACCACCCGACCATGGGGCGTGTGCCGCCGGGGGATTTCATCGGTCTGGCGGAGGAGACGGGGTTGATCGGCCCGATCGGCGAGTTCGTCTTACGCCAGGCCTGCTGGCAAGCCTGCGAGTGGCAGCGCCTGGGGCTCGAGGGGATCCGGGTGTCGGTCAATCTGTCGGTGCATCAATTGCGCCAGGGCAAGCTGGTCAGCCTGGTGCGCCAGGTGCTGGAAGAAACCGGGCTGGCGCCGCATTACCTGGAGCTGGAGCTGACCGAAAGTCAGCTGCTCGACAGTGTCGAGCACATTATCGCGACGTTCCAGCAACTGCGTGAGTTGGGGGTGAAGCTGGCGATCGACGATTTCGGTACCGGGTATTCGTCCCTGAGCTACCTCAAGCGCATCCCGGTGGATTACGTGAAGATCGATCAGGCGTTTATCCGGGGCCTGGGAGAGGGTACGGAAGACGCGGCGATCACCCGGGCGATCATTGCGATGGCCCACGGCTTGAAATTGAAAGTGGTGGCCGAAGGCGTTGAGCGGCCGGAGCAGCTTGAGTTTTTGAAAGCTGAGCGTTGTGACGAAGTGCAGGGCTATCTGATCAGTCGGCCGGTTGAGGCTGAGGCCCTGGCGGGATTGCTGCAAGCGCAAGGCGTAAGTTGAACGACGAGTTTCCCGCCAGGTAACTGTGTGTCTGGCGGGAAGCTCTACAGCGCGGGAAACATACTTCGCTTAGTCGGTAATCAGTACTTTATCGATATGGTGCAGCAATTTTCCTTCGTAGAAGATGCTGACGCAGGTGACATTCGAGTTGCCCATTTTTTTGTATTCGACAAATTTGTCTGTTTCTACCTGCAGCGAAATATCGTTGGAATTTTCAAGTTGCAATTCCAGACGCAGGTCAAAGGATTTGTCTTGCAGTGAACTCATGACCAGCTTCGGCGTAATTCCCGTGTGGGCAACCGTTACCGTGCCAAAGGTGCGGAAAGAGGCTGCTCCCGGCATTCGGTTGATTTGTGCGGTCCAGTCTTTGGTTTTAATGCTCATGATGTAACTCCTGTAATCAAGTTTAGTTGCGTCCTGCCCGAGCAAGGTATCTAACTTGACTTTATTGTGGGAGTTATAATCGCAGTATGTTTGTAAGGTCGTATGTTTGCAGTTGTGGCTCAAGTTCTCGAAAAACCGTGGAGAGACTTGAGCGCGCTAATTGCTTGGGTTTGGTGTATCAAGCAAGCTCGCCACACAGGTCCAGTTCAACAAGCCGGCGAACCTCAGCGGGTTCTAGTCCTGCACCCAGCAAACCATGCAGCTTGCCGAACGCCGCTTCACGGGTCATGCCGCCACCTGAAAGCACACCGGCAACCCGCAAACGATTACCGGCCTCATAGACGTCCAGCTCTACGCCTCCTTCATGGCACTGCGTGACTGCCACCACCACGACGCCCGTGTCCCGCGCCCGTTCCAGGCTGGTGAGAAACCCCGGATTGTCGCTAGGCCCGGTACCGCTGCCGTAGCACTCCAGCACCAGGCCCTGAATGCCGCTGTCGATCAGGCCGTCCAGTATTTCGGCGCCGATGCCGGGAAACAACGGTAGCACCGCGATGTTCGCCAGTTGCCGGGGTTGGTTGTAGATCAGTTGTGCAGGAATCGAAGGCTCTTTCATGCCGCCGCCCTGACGTTCCAGCCGCTTGAACGGATGTCGGCCGAAACTGCGAACTTTGGCGCAACGGGTCGGGTCCAGCAGTTCGCCGTGGAAATACAAGTGAACACCCGGTGCCAGGCCTTGGCCCAATGCAATCAGCGCACCGCTGAGGTTTTCCCAGGCATCGCTGTCGGTGACGCCGGCCGGCAGCATTGAACCGGTGAAACACACCCGGGCCTGCAGGCCAAGTAATTGAAAACTCATGGCGGCGGCGCTGTAGGCGAGGGTGTCGGTGCCGTGCAGGATCAGCACGCTGTCGCAACCTTGCACGTCCACGGCGTCGACCACCGCTTCACGCAGTTGCTGCCAATACGCCGGGCTCATGTTGGCGCTGTCGATCAGCGGCGACATCTCGCGAAAGCGCCATTGCGGTACCACGAGATCAGGCTGGCTGTGCAGGTACTCGCGCATCCGCGCTTCGAAACCGGATGCCGGCGTCAGGCCTTGGGCGCTGGCTTGCATGCCGATGGTGCCGCCGGTGTAGAGCACCATGACGTGCTGGGCTGCAGGGTAGGTCGAGGAATTCATGGAGGCACTCCGGGAACGATGTGTGGGATCAAGTCGAATCGTCGCACCGCCGCTCCCACATGAGATGACGCACTTTAACCGATCAGCGTTGCGCTGCGCTCCCACAGGAGGCTCGGTGTTTTCAAAAGTCAAAAAAAAGGGCCTGGAGAGTGATCTCCAGGCCCTCAAAAGGTGAGAGGTGTCTAGTCCCTCGACCTGGTGAGCGGTGCTACAGCGTTGGTTAAGCCTTCAGAGGCACCAGACGCGGGGCAATCATGTTTTCCGGGCGCAGGATGTCGGCGAGCATGGCTTCGTCGAGCAGACCTTCTTCGCGCACCAGTTCCAGCACGCCGCGGCCGCTTTCAAGGGCGATACGGGCGATGCGGGTGGCGTTTTTGTAGCCGATGTACGGGTTCAGTGCGGTGACCAGACCGATCGAGTGTTCGACCAGTTCACGGCAGCGCGCTTCGTTGGCGGTGATGCCGACGATGCAGTGTTCGCGCAGCATGTCCATGGCGCGTTGCAGCAGGCGGATCGAGTCGAGGATCTTGAAGGCGATCAGCGGCTCCATCACGTTCAGTTGCAGTTGGCCGCCTTCGGCTGCCATGGTCAGCGCCAGGTCGTTACCGATGACCTGGAACGCAACCTGGTTCACGGCTTCCGGAATAACCGGGTTGACCTTGCCTGGCATGATCGAGCTGCCTGGCTGACGCGCTGGCAGGTTGATTTCGTTGATGCCGGTGCGTGGGCCGCTGGACAGCAGGCGCAGGTCGTTGCAAATCTTGGACAGCTTGACCGCGGTGCGCTTGAGCATGCCGGAGAACAGCACGAAGGCGCCCATGTCGGAGGTGGCTTCGATCAGGTCGGCGGCTGGAACCAGCGGTTGACCGCTGATCAGGGCCAGACGCTGTACGGCCAGGGCCTGATAGCGCGGGTCGGCGTTGATGCCGGTGCCGATCGCGGTGCCGCCCAGGTTCACTTCGGTCAGCAGTTCCGGAGCCAGCGTCTTCAGACGGGCCAGGTCTTCGCCCATGGTGGTGGCGAAAGCGCGGAACTCTTGACCCAGGGTCATCGGCACGGCGTCTTGCAGCTGGGTACGGCCCATCTTCAGGACGTGGTTGAATTCTTCACCCTTGGCCGCGAATGCCTGAATCAGGCTGTCGAGGCTGGCGAGCAGGGTGTCATGACCCAGCAACAGACCCAGGCGGATCGCCGTCGGGTAGGCGTCGTTGGTCGACTGCGCCATGTTCACGTCGTCGTTCGGGTGCAGGTACTGATATTCGCCTTTCTGGTGACCCATGGCCTCCAGCGCGATGTTGGCGATGACTTCGTTGGCATTCATGTTGGTTGAAGTGCCAGCGCCGCCTTGAATCATGTCCACCACGAACTCTTCGTGGAAGTCGCCGCGGATCAAACGTGCACAGGCTTCGCTGATGGCAGCGTGCTTGGCTTCGCTCAGATGACCCAACTCGCGGTTGGCGTCAGCGGCGGCCTGTTTGACCATGGCCAGACCGACAACCAGTTTCGGGTAGTGCGAAATCGGAACGCCTGAAAGGCGGAAGTTATTCACCGCTCGCAGGGTCTGGATACCGTAATACGCTTGAGCCGGTACTTCGAGAGCGCCAAGCAGGTCATTTTCTGTGCGGAATGATGCAGCGGAGGACATGATAGAAATCATCTCAATATGGACCCGGGCTGTGCCGGAACACTGCAAATGCTAGGCTTGTGGAGAATTTTGGGCCAATGCTGTTAAACACTGGCCTATGCATATTCGGCATAATGCCCATGTGACGCCGTGTTGACGGCGAGCGTGTGACCTAAATTGGTGCGTGCCCGGGAGGGCGAGATGAATCTGGAAAGTAAATGGCTGGAGGACTTCAGTGCCCTGGCCGCCACCCGCAGCTTCTCCCAGGCTGCCGAGCGACGCTTCGTGACTCAACCGGCCTTTAGCCGCCGAATCCGCAGTCTCGAAGCCGCGCTGGGGCTGACGTTGGTCAATCGTTCGCGCACGCCGGTCGAGCTGACGGCGGCAGGCCAGTTGTTCCTGGTGACCGCGCGCACCGTGGTCGAGCAGCTCGGTGAAGTGCTGCGCCACCTGCATCATCTGGAAGGTGGGCAGGGCGAAGTGATGCAAGTCGCGGCTGCGCACTCGCTGGCGCTGGGGTTTTTCCCGCGCTGGATCGCGCAACTGCGTAATGAAGGCTTGAACATCGCTACACGGTTGGTGGCGACCAACGTCGGCGACGCCGTGCATGCGTTACGCGAGGGCGGTTGTGACTTGATGCTGGCGTTCTATGACCCGGACGCGGCCATGCAGATGGACCCTGAAATCTTTCCTTCCCTGCACCTTGGGCATACCGAAATGCTCCCGGTGTGCGCGGCAGATGAGCAGGGAAAACCCCTGTTCGATCTGGAGGGCGAGGCCAGCGTGCCGTTGCTGGCCTACAGTGCGGGAGCGTTTCTCGGGCGTTCGGTCAATGGGTTGCTGCGCCAGCGCGCGCTGCGCTTTACCACGGTGTATGAAACCGCCATGGCCGACAGCCTGAAAAGCATGGCACTGGAAGGACTGGGGATTGCCTGGGTCCCGCAACTGAGTGTGCGCGCCGAACTGGCACGCGGTGAGCTGGTGGTCTGTGGCGGTCCGCAGTGGCACGTACCGCTGGAGATTCGTTTGTACCGCTGCGCGTTGGTGCGCAAAGCCAACGTGCGGTTGTTGTGGCGCAAGTTGGAGGGCGGGGCAGCGCAGGGCACGACCGGTTAACGATGCCTTTGTAGGAGCACAGCTTGCTGGCGATGGCGTCTTCGAAATCGCCATCGCCAGCAAGCTGTGCTCCTACAGGGGGGCGGGGCGATGGCGAGTATTTCTACTGACCTTAAAGTCAATAAATCCGGTGCTTTGCGGTGGATGACAGATGGTCGTAATGGGGGCTGTTTATCTGCTTCATTGAGGTATACTGCGCGGCCTTCGGCCGGTTCGCCTGGCCATAATTCGTACAATCAAGCCACGCATTCTGCGTGGCTTGTTGTTTTTTGATGCGCCTGCGGGCGCCCAGAGAGAAGAGGCACGACGATGAGTGCATTGGTTGGCGTGATCATGGGCTCCAAGTCCGATTGGTCCACCCTTAGCCACACCGCCGATATGCTGGAAAAGCTCGGCATCCCTTACGAGGTGAAAGTGGTCTCTGCCCACCGTACCCCGGACCTGCTGTTCCAGTACGCTGAAGAAGCCGAGGCGCGTGGCATCGAGGTGATCATCGCCGGTGCCGGTGGCGCAGCCCACTTGCCTGGCATGTGTGCGGCCAAGACCCACCTGCCGGTGCTGGGCGTGCCGGTGCAGTCGGCAATGCTCTCGGGCGTCGATTCGCTGCTCTCGATCGTGCAGATGCCAGCAGGCATCCCGGTTGCCACCCTGGCCATCGGCAAGGCCGGTGCGATCAACGCAGCCCTGCTGTCGGCGAGTATCCTGGGCGCCAAGCACCCACAGTTCCACGCGGTGCTGAAAACCTTCCGTGCTGAGCAGACAGACAGCGTCCTGGAAAATCCAGACCCACGCATCGCCTGAGGTTGTTGACGATGAAGATCGGTGTAATCGGTGGCGGCCAGTTGGGTCGCATGTTGGCGCTGGCGGGGACTCCGCTGGGCATGAACTTCGCTTTCCTCGACCCGGCGCCGGACGCTTGCGCGTCTGCATTGGGCGAGCACTTGCGCGCCGATTACGGCGACCAGGATCACCTGCGCCAGTTGGCCGATGAAGTCGATCTGGTGACCTTCGAGTTCGAAAGCGTTCCGGCGGAAACCGTGGCCTTCCTCTCGCAGTTCGTGCCGGTCTATCCGAGCGCCGAAGCCTTGCGTATCGCCCGCGATCGCTGGTTCGAGAAGAGCATGTTCAAGGACCTGGGGATTCCGACCCCGGCGTTCGCCGACATTCAGTCCCAGGCTGACCTGGACGCTGCCGTGGCTTCCATCGGTCTGCCTGCCGTGCTGAAGACCCGCACCCTGGGTTACGACGGCAAGGGCCAGAAAGTCCTGCGCACGCCTGAAGATGTCGTTGGCACTTTCGCCGAGCTGGGCAGTGTGGCTTGCCTGCTGGAAGGTTTCGTACCCTTCACCGGCGAAGTCTCGCTGATCGCCGTGCGTGCTCGCGATGGCGAAACCAGGTTTTATCCGCTGGTACACAACACCCACGACAGCGGCATCCTCAAGCTGTCCGTGGCCAGCACCGATCACCCGTTGCAAGCCTTGGCCGAAGATTACTCCAGCCGGGTGCTCAAGCAGCTGAATTATGTTGGCGTCATGGCGTTCGAGTTCTTTGAAGTCGACGGCGGCCTGAAAGCCAACGAAATCGCCCCGCGTGTGCACAACTCCGGGCACTGGACCACCGAAGGCGCCGAGTGCAGCCAGTTCGAAAACCACCTGCGGGCGGTTGCCGGTCTGCCGCTGGGTTCGACCGCCAAGGTTGGCGAAAGCGCAATGGTGAATTTCATCGGTAAAGTGCCGGAAACTGAAAAAGTCCTGGCCATCGCCGATTGCCATCTGCATCACTACGGCAAGGCATTCAAGGTCGGCCGCAAGGTCGGTCACGCCAACCTGCGTTGTGCAGACCGCGAAACGCTGGCCGCGCAGATCCTCAAGGTCGAAGCGCTCATCGCCGAGTAGCATCACCAGGTAAATCTGGTTTCATGTGGCAGCGGCGGAACCATTGCTGGACCGCCGTTCTCTCATGGCAGGATGCCAAAGTCTGACTAGGCTTTGGCATATCTACCAAATCAGAGGGAAATGCCATGGGAATCATCGGAACCATCTTTATCGGCTTGATCGTCGGCCTGCTGGCTCGGTTCCTGAAACCGGGCGATGACAGCATGGGCTGGATCATGACCATCCTGCTCGGTATCGGCGGTTC
This sequence comes from Pseudomonas sp. GM78, assembly GCF_000282475.1. GTDB lineage: Bacteria > Pseudomonadota > Gammaproteobacteria > Pseudomonadales > Pseudomonadaceae > Aquipseudomonas. The sequence goes on along the minus strand of NZ_AKJF01000198.1, from coordinate 29,149 downwards.
GTTGGCAGCCACTTACGGCGGCCAGGCCCTGGGCTTCTATCAAGCGGGTGAAGGCGCAGGCTTCATCGGTGCACTGGTGGGCGCCGTCATCTTGCTGGTGATCTACGGCTTGATCAAAAAGAACTGATCCACGCGACAAAGTCCTCTCGGCTGCGCAGCCCGGGAGGACTAGAATGCCCGGCGATTTCCTTAACCCTACCGGGCATTTTCATGCGACGTCTTCTGCTGACTCTTGTTTTACTGAGTACGGGCCTTGCCCATGCCGGCGATTTGCCGGAAACCGACTGGCTCGAACTGATGCCCAAGTCGGACCAGAAAGCCCTCGAGGCCATGCCCGAAATCGACCACAACTCCCCGGAAGCCACTGGCACCTTCACTGAAAAAGGTGGCATGAAGCAGAGCAAGGGTTTGCCCGCGGTGATGTATTCGACCAAGACCGTAGCCTCGATGAACGACAAGGACATCCGTATCGGTGGTTATCCGGTACCGCTGGAGTCCGACGCCAAGGGCCGCAGCACATTGTTCTTCCTGGTGCCATACCCGGGGGCCTGCATCCACGTACCGCCACCGCCACCCAATCAGCTGGTGCTGGTGCGTTATCCCAAGGGCTTGAAGCTGGATGATATCTACACGCCGTTGTGGGTGACCGGCACGCTGAAGATCGAGAAGGTCAGCAATGACCTGGCGGATGCGGCGTATGCGCTGGATGCGGCGAAGGTGAGGGTGGTGCAGGAGTCGGATTTGTAACTCGCCATTCCGGTTCTGCACAAACTAACTGTGGGAGCGAGCCTGCTCGCGATGAGGCCATGACATTCAACATCTTCGTTGACTATCAGGCCGCTATCGCGAGCAGGCTCGCTCCCACATTGGTTTTTGGTGTTGCTTAGAGTGGTTTGCTGTTGATGCTCACGCCCAGGGTATGACTGGCACCCGGCGCCAACGTCACCACATCACCCATCACATTCGCCGTTTCAATGCACAGCATGCGCTGCCAGCCATCGTCGGCCATGTCGCTGAACGCCGCAGCGCGCTCGGTCCACGGGTTCCAGATCACTGCCGAGCGCGAACCGGTACTGGTCAGCTCGATGCGTCGCTCCCAGGCCGGGTCGACAATGCTGAGCCGGGGCGGCGTATCGAGGTAGATGCGATCGGTTTCGCCGGTAAAGTGCAAGTCACCGGACTGGGACACGGTTTTCCAGTCGTCCAGCGTCTCGATATAGCTCAGCCCGTCCAGCCCTTCGACATGCACATTACGCACATCGCTCACCGCGAAATAGCTGTGCAGTGCCTGGCTGATCGTGACGGTGTCGGTGCCCTGGTTGTGACTGGTCAGGTTGATATGCAGTTGCTCGTCCAGGCGAATGCTCAACTTCAGGTCGACCTTGTGCGGCCAGCCTGGCAAGCCGCCTTCGGGGCAGGGCAGGAGGAACTCGATCTTCAGGCTTTCGCCCTCGGCCTCGATGCCGCCCAATTCCCAGTCGATCGCCCGCACCAGCCCGTGAGCGGCGGCGGGTTCGTTGCCGGTGCGCATCGCCTGGACGCTCTGTGGGTTGCGCGCCAGGTTGCCGAACCACGGCCAGCAAACCGGCACACCGGCGCGGATGCTTTTGCCCGCCTTGAAGACGGCCTCGTCGTTGAGCCAGATCAGCGGTGGCTGGCCAGCCAACTGATAGCTGAGGATGTGTGCACCCTGCTGGGCCACCAGCAATTCGGCCTGGCCGTGGCGGATGCGCCAGCAGTTCAGTTCATCCAGTTTGACGGCTTCAACGTTGGGCGTGCTCATGGGACAGCTCTCGATCAGTAACAATGACTGCAATGGACCGCAAAACGCTTGTCGGGTTTAACGCAGCCCGGTTTTAACGTGCTCTGGGTGGAACCGAACGAGTACGGCCGCTGCCATCGATGGCGACGAACACAAACACCGCTTCGGTGACTTTGCGCCATTCGCTGGACAGTGGGTCGTCGCTCCAGACCTCGACCATCATCTGGATCGAGCTGCGGCCGATTTCCAGTGCCTGGGTATAGAAGGAGAGCTGGGCACCCACTGCAACCGGAACCAGAAATGCCATGCGGTCGATCGCGACAGTGGCCACGCGACCACCCGCCACCTTGCTGGCCATCGCAGTACCGGCCAAGTCCATCTGCGCCACCAGCCAGCCGCCGAAAATATCGCCAAAGCCATTGGTTTCGCGAGGAAGCGCGGTGATTTGCAGGGCCAGGTCGCCTTGCGGGATCGGATCTTCTTGTTCGAGCTCTATCATGCCGGGGGTGCCTCTGACCCGTGACTCTTCGTGTGTATTTCAGTGAATAGCCGTCTTCAGGAAAAACGATTCATCCCCGAACATACTGCGTTCGTCACGTTTTTCGTCAGGCGCCTAAAGGGAAACTCTGCGAAATCGCCTATGAACCCCTGACAGGCGTTTTCGCACAGCAACCCTTACACGTTATTACTTAATTGCGAGTATATCGGTCGGTAGACTCCGATACGACCATCCGGTTCTCATTTTGACCATCAAATACGCACCTCTATGTGCTTTTTCGAACAATTTGCTATCGTGCCGGTCCTGCCCGAGCCCTTGCCAGCGTTGTTGGGGCGGCAGATTTGACTATAAGAGATGCCTTGCCATGACCACAGCGCCCTCGAGTATCGCGCAGCCTTCCCAATCCGCACGTCCGTTGACCCGCAACGATTACAAGACGCTATCGCTGTCGGCCTTGGGCGGCGCGCTGGAATTCTACGATTTCATCATCTTCGTGTTCTTCGCGACGGTGGTGGGCAAGCTGTTCTTCCCGGCGGACATGCCCGAGTGGCTGCGCCTGATGCAGACCTTCGGCATCTTCGCCGCCGGCTACCTGGCGCGGCCACTGGGCGGCATCGTGATGGCGCACTTCGGCGACCTGCTGGGGCGCAAGAAGATGTTCACCCTGAGCATCTTCATGATGGCAGTGCCGACCCTGATCATGGGCCTGTTGCCGACCTATGCGCAGATCGGCATGTGGGCGCCGATCCTGTTGCTGCTGATGCGGGTGATCCAGGGCGCTGCCATTGGCGGTGAGGTGCCGGGTGCCTGGGTGTTCGTTTCAGAGCACGTACCGCAGCGGCATGTCGGCTATGCCTGCGGCACCCTGACCAGCGGCCTGACGGCTGGGATCTTGCTGGGTTCGCTGGTCGCTACGGCGATCAACAGCGTTTACACGCCGGTTGAAGTGGCGGATTACGCCTGGCGAATCCCGTTCCTGCTCGGTGGTGTGTTCGGTCTGTTCTCGGTGTACCTGCGTCGTTGGCTGCACGAAACCCCGGTGTTCGCCGAGCTGCAACAGCGCAAGGCTCTGGCCGAAGAAGTGCCGCTGCGCGCGGTGTTGCGTGACCATCGTGGTGCGATAGCCATTTCGATGCTGCTGACCTGGCTGTTGTCCGCCGCCATCGTGGTGTTGATCCTGATGACCCCGACCGTGCTGCAGACGGTCTACCACTTCGCGCCAACCACCGCGCTGCAGTCCAACAGCGTGGCAATCGTGTTCCTGAGCATTGGCTGCATCATTGCCGGTGCCTTGGCGGACCGTTTTGGCGCGGGGCGTGTGTTCGTTGTTGGTTGCACGGCGTTGCTGGCCAGTTCCTGGACCTTTTACCACAGCCTGGCCGACCATCCCGACTGGCTGTTCCCGCTGTACGCCCTGACCGGTCTGCTGGTGGGCACCATTGGCGCGGTACCGTACGTGATGGTCAAGGCGTTCCCGCCGGTGGTGCGTTTCAGCGGTCTGTCGTTCTCGTACAACGTGGCCTACGCGATTTTTGGTGGCCTGACGCCGATGATTGTCAGTCTGCTGCTCAAGGAAAGCCCGATGGGGCCGGCGTATTACGTGGCGGTGCTGTGTGGGGTCGGGATTCTCGTGGGTGGGTATCTCTGGAAAAAGGGTCGTTAATTTCGACTTTCCTATCGTCTGTACCGGCCCAATCGCCAGCAGGCTGGCTCCCACATTGAAATGCATTCCAATGTGGGAGCCAGCCTGCTGGCGATTGGAGCGCCATGAATCATCCAAAAAAACTCGAATACTGGCCTTTCATCCAATTGTCATATTTCAGCCATAGAGTGTTCACACGGCCTGCTGATACTTGGCCCCGAATAACACACCCTATCTGCTAGGAGTAAGGCATGAAACTGAAGCGTTTGATGGCGGCAATGACTTTTGTCGCTGCTGGCGTTGCGACTGCCAACGCGGTTGCCGCTGTTGACCCGTCGATCCCGAGCTACACCAAGACCACCGGTGTGTCGGGCAACCTGTCCAGCGTCGGCTCCGATACCCTGGCTAACCTCATGACCCTCTGGGCTGAGAACTACAAAAAAGAATACCCGAACGTAAACATCCAGATTCAGGCCGCTGGCTCCGCCACCGCGCCACCTGCGTTGACTGAAGGCACCTCCAACCTGGGCCCGATGAGCCGCAAGATGAAGGACACCGAACTGGCTGCCTTCGAGCAGAAGTACGGCTACAAGCCAACCGCTATCCCGGTTGCCGTGGACGCCCTGGCCGTCTTCGTACACAAGGACAACCCGATCCAGCACCTGACCATGGAACAGGTCGATGCGATCTTCTCGTCCACTCGTCTGTGCGGCGCTAAAACCGACGTTAAAACCTGGGGTGACCTGGGCGTGACCGGCGACCTGGCCAACAAGCCGGTGCAACTGTTCGGTCGTAACTCGGTATCCGGCACCTACGGCTACTTCAAGGAAGAAGCCCTGTGCAAAGGCGACTTCAAGCCAAACGTCAACGAACAACCAGGCTCGGCTTCGGTCGTGCAGTCGATCAGCTCCTCGCTGAACGGCATCGGTTACTCGGGCATCGGCTACAAGACCGCTAGCGTGAAGACTGTGGCCCTGGCCAAGAAAGGCTCCACTGACTTCATCGAAGACACCGAAGAAAACGCCCTGAACGGCAAGTACCCGCTGTCGCGCTTCCTGTACGTATACGTCAACAAAGCCCCGAACAAGCCTCTGGCCCCGCTGGAAGCCGAGTTCGTGAAGCTGGTTCTGTCCAAACAGGGCCAGGAAGTTGTGGTGAAAGACGGTTACATCCCACTGCCAGCCAAGGTTGCCGCAAAAGCACTGGCTGACCTGGGTCTGCAAGAAGGCGGTACCGAAGTCGCAAAAAAGTAAAACCCTAGGTCTGGGGTAAGCCCCGGACCTGTAGGAGCGAGGCTTGCCCGCGAAAGCGGTGGTTCAGTCACCATTGATGTTGAATGCACTGACGCCTTCGCGAGTAAGCTTCGCTCCTACAAATGCCGGTGCGCCGGCCCCCCAAATTCTCGCTCCGCTGCCGGTTTCACCGGGTGGCGGATTTGTTGCGTCACTGCACTGTCATCTTTCTGTCATACAGGATCGCTAGGGTGTGCGAATGAATGATCTGGCCAATTCCACAATGACTACAAATCCCCCCAAGCGAATTGATTTCAATACGCCTGAGCTGCAACGCAAGCGCCGCATCCGCGCGCTCAAGGATCGCCTGACCCGCTGGTACGTCCTGGTGGGCGGCCTCGCCGTTCTCGCCGCGATCACGCTGATCTTTTTCTTCCTCGCCTACGTGGTGATGCCCCTGTTCCAGGGTGCCAGCCTGACCGCCAAGGACGCCATCACGCCTGCCTGGATGCAAGATGCCGGCAAGCCACTGATGTTTTCCCTTGAAGAGCAGAACCAGGTCGCCATGCGGGTTTCCGACAAGGGCCAGGCGCTGTTCTTCGATATCGACAGTGGCGCTGAACTCAAGCGCGTCGATCTGCCGATTCCGGCGGGCGTCACCGTGACGTCCATCGGTGACGACCAGCCAGGTCAACCGCTGGTGGCGGTGGGCTTGTCCAACGGCCAGGCCATGGTGTTCCGTCACACCTACAAAGTCAGCTACCCGGACGGCAAGAAAACCATCTCGCCGGCCATTGAATATCCGTATGGCGAAACCCCGATCACGCTGAACGAGGCAGGCGGTGCGCTGGAACACGTCAGCCTCAATGCCAACGATTCGACCCTGATGCTGGTGGGTTCTACCGGTTCGCAACTCAATGTTTTGTCGCTGACCAGCGAAGAAAACATGATGACCGGCGAAATCACCAGCGAGCAGAAGCGCATCGATCTGCCGCAGATGACCGAGCCGGTGAAGAACATCTTCGTCGACCCGCGTCAGCAGTGGCTGTACGTGATCAACGGTCGTGCCCAGGCCGACGTCTTCAGCCTGCGCGACAAGAGCCTCAACGGTCGCTACAAACTGCTGGAAAACGGTGATGCCGAAATTACCGCCAGTACCCAGCTCGTAGGCGGCATCTCGCTGATCCTTGGCGACTCCAAAGGTGGCCTGGCCCAGTGGTTCATGGCCCGCGACCCCGATGGCGAGCAGCGCCTGAAGCAGATCCGTACCTTCCAGATGGGCACCACGCCCATCGTTGAAATCACCGCCGAAGAGCGCCGCAAGGGCTTCGTCGCCTTGGATGCCTCCGGCAAGCTTGGCGTGTTCCACAGCACCGCACACCGTACCTTGCTGGTCGACCAGGTGGTCGAAGGCCAAGGCCTGTTCGGTCTGTCGCCACGGGCCAACCGCGTGATCGTCGAAGCCGGCGGCAAGTTGCAGCCGTTGCTGCTGGACAACCCGCACCCGGAAGTGTCGTGGAGCGCGTTGTGGAGCAAGGTCTGGTACGAAAACTACGACGAGCCTAAATACGTCTGGCAATCGACCGCCGCCAACACCGACTTCGAACCGAAGCTGAGCCTGTCGCCGCTGACCTTCGGTACCCTGAAAGCCGCGTTCTACGCCATGCTGCTGGCCGCTCCACTGGCCGTCGCCGCAGCGATCTATACCGCGTACTTCATGGCCCCGGGCATGCGTCGCAAGGTCAAGCCGGTGATCGAGCTGATGGAAGCGATGCCGACGGTGATCCTCGGTTTCTTCGCCGGCCTGTTCCTCGCCCCTTATGTGGAAGGGCATCTGCCAGGCATCTTCAGCCTGCTGATGTTGCTGCCGGTCGGCATCCTCGTCGCGGGTTTCGCCTTCAGCCGCCTGCCGGAATCGATTCGCCTGAAAGTCCCTGATGGCTGGGAAAGTGCCCTGCTGATTCCAGTGATCCTGTTCGTCGGCTGGCTGTCGCTGTACATGAGCCCGTACATGGAGAACTGGTTCTTCGGCGGCGACATGCGCATGTGGATCTCCCACGACCTGGGCATCACCTACGACCAGCGCAACGCCCTGGTGGTCGGCCTGGCCATGGGCTTCGCGGTGATCCCGAACATCTACTCCATTGCCGAAGACGCCGTGTTCAGCGTGCCGCGTGGCCTGACCCTGGGTTCCCTGGCCCTCGGTGCCACGCCGTGGCAGACCATGACCCGCGTGGTAATCCTGACCGCCAGCCCGGGCATCTTCTCGGCGTTGATGATCGGCATGGGCCGTGCGGTGGGTGAAACCATGATCGTGTTGATGGCCACCGGTAACACCCCGGTCATGGAAATGAACCTGTTCGAAGGCCTGCGCACCCTGGCCGCCAACGTCGCGGTGGAAATGCCGGAGTCGGAAGTCGGCGGCAGCCACTACCGCGTGCTGTTCCTCTCGGCGCTGGTGCTGCTGCTGTTCACCTTCATCATGAACACCCTCGCGGAACTGATTCGTCAGCGTCTGCGCAAGAAATACTCGTCGCTTTAAGAAAGGTAGAAGTCTGTGAAACAGAACTCCCTGAAAGGATGGTTCAAGAGCGGCGCCCCGGGCGTCTGGATCAGCGGTGGCGCGGTGTCCATCGCGGTCATCATGACCATTGGCCTGCTGGCGGTGATTGCCGTGCGTGGCCTGGGTCACTTCTGGCCGGCGGATCTGATCCACGCCAGCTACGACGTACCGGGCCAGGCCAATCACCTGGTCGTTGGCGAAGTGGTGCAGAAGGAAGAAGTGCCACGTGCGCGCCTGAAGAGCGCCGGCCTGCCGGTGCCTGACGAAGGCCCGGAGTTCATGACCCGCGAGCTGATCAAGGTCGGCAACCGTGACCTGAACGGCACCGATTTCACCTGGATCGTCGGCGAGTGGCTGACCAACCAGAAAACGCCAGTCGAACTCATGGCTCTGGAACGTCGCGAGTGGGGCAATTTCTACGGCTACCTGGTCAACGTCAAACAGGATGGCAAGGTCATTGCCGAAGGCGAGGCCGCATGGCCTGAGCTGCAGGCGCGGATCGACCGTGTGAGCCAGCTGGCTGGCCAGCTCAAGAGCCTGGAAAAAGTCGACATCGGCGCGATCAACGCCGGTCTCGAACGCATCCGCCTGCACGGCCGCAAACTGGAACTGGATGGCAAGCTCGACGCCGCGGCGCAAGCGGACATGGAATCCGAGCGCGCCGAACTCAATGCCCGGTATCAGGACATCGAAGCACGCCTGGGTGACCTGCACGCGCAGTTCAACCGCGACAGCCTCACCGCCCGCGATGCCAACGGCAAGGAAATCGAAATTGGCCTGGGTAAAGTGGTTCACGCCTACCAGCCGAACGCCATGGGCACCTTCACCAAGATCGGTTTCTACTTCAGCAAGGTCTGGGAGTTCCTGAGCGACGACCCGCGTGAAGCCAACACCGAAGGCGGGATTTTCCCGGCGATCTTCGGCACCGTGATGATGACGTTGATCATGGCGATGATCGTGACCCCGTTCGGCGTACTGGCCGCGGTGTACCTGCGTGAATACGCCAAGCAGAACACCCTGACCCGGGTGATCCGCATCGCGGTGAACAACCTGGCGGGCGTTCCGGCCATCGTCTATGGGGTGTTCGGCCTGGGCTTCTTCGTCTACGTGCTGGGTGGTTCGCTTGACCGCCTGTTCTTCCCTGAAGCCTTGCCGGCGCCGACCTTCGGCACACCGGGCCTGCTCTGGGCATCGTTGACCCTGGCGCTGCTGGCGGTGCCGGTGGTGATCGTGGCCACCGAAGAAGGCCTGGCGCGGATTCCTCGCACCGTGCGCGAAGGCTCGTTGGCCCTCGGCGCGACCAAGGCGGAAACCCTGTGGAAGATCGTACTGCCAATGGCCAGCCCGGCGATGATGACCGGCATGATCCTCGCCGTGGCTCGCGCCGCCGGTGAAGTGGCGCCGCTGATGCTGGTGGGTGTGGTGAAGCTGGCACCGTCGCTGCCGGTGGACGGTAACTACCCGTACCTTCACCTGGACCAGAAGATCATGCACCTGGGCTTCCACATCTATGACGTCGGCTTCCAGAGCCCGAACGTCGAGGCCGCGCGGCCGCTGGTGTACGCCACGGCGCTGCTGCTGGTGCTGGTGATCGCGACGTTGAACCTGTCGGCCGTTTATATCCGTAACCACCTGCGCGAGAAGTACAAGGCGCTGGATAGCTAATTTGCAACACTGATTTCTATGTGGGAGCCAGCCTGCTGGCGATTCAGGCAACGCGGTGCATCTGTGAAACCGCGGTGATGCAATCGCCAGCAGGCTGGCTCCCACAAAAACTGAACCGAATTTGTTAGCACAGGGAGCCTCCCATGCAGCACGAAGCACATACCCACGGCATCAACATGTCGGCCCTGGGTCGCGACAAACAGAGCCTGAGCCTCGAGCAGGAAACCGTGGCCATCGAAGTGCCGGGCCTGAGCCTGTTCTACGGCGACAAACAAGCGCTGTACGACGTCAGCATGAACATCCCGAAACAGCGCGTGACAGCCTTCATCGGCCCGTCCGGCTGCGGCAAGTCCACGCTGCTGCGTACCTTCAACCGCATGAACGACCTGGTGGATGGCTGCCGCGTCGAAGGCGCGATCAACCTGTACGGCAACAACATCTACCGCAAGGGCGAAGACGTGGCCGAGCTGCGCCGTCGCGTTGGCATGGTGTTCCAGAAGCCGAACCCGTTCCCGAAAACCATCTACGAAAACGTGGTCTACGGCCTGCGCATCCAGGGCATCAACAAAAAGCGCGTGCTCGACGAAGCCGTCGAGTGGGCGTTGAAAGGCGCGGCACTGTGGGATGAGGTCAAGGACCGTCTGCACGAGTCGGCACTTGGCCTGTCCGGTGGTCAACAGCAACGTCTGGTGATTGCCCGTACCATCGCCGTGGAACCGGAAGTGCTGCTGCTCGACGAGCCATGCTCGGCGCTCGACCCGATCTCGACGCTGAAAGTCGAAGAGCTGATCTACGAACTGAAATCCAAGTTCACCATCGTCATCGTGACCCACAACATGCAGCAGGCCGCGCGGGTTTCCGACTACACGGCGTTCATGTACATGGGCAAACTGGTGGAGTTCGGCGACACCGACACCCTGTTTACCAATCCGGCGAAGAAGCAGACCGAAGACTATATTACGGGGCGCTACGGCTAGTGGGGGAGCTGCAAGCCGCAAGCTTCAAGCGGCAAGTTAAAGCAGTTCAGCATAACGACACACATCAGCTTGCAGCTTGTAGCTTGCAGCTCACAGCTTTTGCGGAGCAGACACAATGATTTCTAAGGAAGGCCTCACACACCACATTTCCGCGCAGTTCAACGCCGAGCTCGAGGAAGTGCGCAGCCACCTCCTGGCCATGGGCGGGCTGGTGGAAAAGCAGGTCAACGACGCGGTCACCGCGCTGATCGAGGCCGATTCCGGCCTGGCCCAGCAGGTGCGTGAGATCGACGACCAGATCAACCAGATGGAACGCAACATCGACGAAGAATGCCTGCGCATCCTGGCCCGTCGCCAGCCGGCGGCGTCCGACCTGCGCCTGATCATCAGCATTTCCAAATCGGTGATCGACCTGGAGCGCATCGGTGACGAAGCGACCAAGATCGCCCGTCGCGCCATCCAGCTGTGCGAAGAAGGCGAAGCGCCGCGCGGTTACGTCGAGGTCCGCCACATCGGCGACCAGGTGCGCAACATGGTCCGTGATGCGCTGGATGCCTTTGCCCGTTTCGACGCTGACCTGGCGTTGTCGGTGGCGCAGTACGACAAGATCATCGACCGCGAATACAAGACCGCCTTGCGTGAGCTGGCGACCTACATGATGGAAGATCCGCGCTCTATCTCGCGGGTCTTGAGCATCATCTGGGTACTGCGTTCGCTGGAGCGCATCGGCGACCACGCGCGCAATATCTCGGAGCTGGTGATTTACCTGGTGCGCGGCACCGACGTACGTCACCTGGGTCTCAAGCGCATGAAGGAAGAAGTTGAAGGAACCAGCGGCGAAACCGCTAATGTTCCGGGCAAATCTGACGATAAGTAAGATTGCCCAATCAAAGCGCCCGGCCCATTGGCCGGGCGTTTTCGTTTGCGGTCCACGCATTCGAAAAGCAGCACCCGCGATCGAAAAGTCCCGGCGTGACTGAAGATTTTTGGCAATGTGCCATCAGCAAGACGGTAGGCTTGCCGGGATTTTTTAAAGGGGTTATGGATGAGTAAGGTCAGTGTGTTGGTCGTGGACGATGCCTCGTTCATTCGTGACTTGGTGAAGAAATGCCTGCGCGACTATTTCCCGGGCATGCGCATCGAAGACGCGGTCAACGGCCGCAAGGCTCAGTCGCTGCTGGCAAGGGAGGCCTTCGACCTGGTGCTGTGCGACTGGGAAATGCCGGAAATGTCCGGTCTGGAGCTGCTGACCTGGTGCCGCGAGCAAGACAGTCTCAAAGGCATGCCGTTCGTGATGGTGACCAGCCGCGGTGACAAGGAGAACGTCGTCCAGGCGATCCAGGCCGGCGTTTCCGGCTACGTCAGCAAACCGTTCACCAACGAGCAACTGATCACCAAGGTCAAGCATGCGCTGCACAAAGTCGGCAAACTCGACAGCCTGATGAGCGTGGCGGCGACCAAGACGGTTTCGGCATTCGGCAACGACACCCTGAACGCCTTGACCGGCAACAAGCCTGCCGTGAGCGCTCCAGCGGCCGCTGCACCGTCCCCGGGCTTGCTCAACAACTCGCCGGTGAAAGCCCCGGTGGCGGCTGCCGGCGGTGGGCGTGGCCAGGGTCAACTGCGGTTGCCCAATGGCATCCAGCAGTGCGTGATCAAGGCGTTGAGCCTCAAGGAAGCGCTGCTGGTGGTCAAGCGTACCGAAAGCTTGCCGCAGGTGCTCGACAGTGCCGTGCTGGATCTGGAGCAGGGCGAGCGTGCCGAAGTGGCCCGCCTCAATGGCTATCTGCACGCTGTGGTGGCTCATGAGCCCAAGCCCGACAGTGACTGGTTGCAGCTGACCTTCCGCTTCGTCGATCAGGACGCGCAGAAACTGGACTACCTCTCCCGTCTGATTGCCCGGGGTACCGCGCAGAAGCATTTCATTCCAGGCGCGTAAATCCGGGTTTGCCTGCCAGGCCGCCTTCGCGAGCAGGCTCGCTCCCACAGGATTTGCACTGACCCTGTGGGAGCGAGCCTGCTCGCGATGGGGCCTTCGAAATCACCGCACATCTGTCTGAACATCTGCCGACTACCCGGGTCCATTGCAGCTGCTAGGCTCAATCCCAAACCTGACTCGACAGAATCCCGCCCATGCTCGCGCGCCTGCTGTTTTTCTGTGGTCTGTTCATGGCCTCGACCGCGGCCATGGCCATGACCATCTACAAGTCCACCGACGTCAATGGCGTGGTCTCCTACAGTGACCGCCCCACGACAGGCTCCAAGGTGTTCACTTTCCAGGATCGCATGGACGAGCGCCTTGAGCGGCAGGTGTACCTCGTCATCACGAAGAAGGACGGGGTGGACAGCGTGTACGTGCGCAATGACCTGTATGCGCCGGTAGAGATCGAGTTGAGTTTCGCCGGGTTGAAGAACGTCAGTGGTGCGCCGAGTCGACCGATTCGCCGGGTGATGCCGTTGCGCAGCAGCATTCGCCTGGCGCAGCTCACGGCGACCCGGGCTGGGAGCCCGATTGCCTACATCCCCAGGTTTGAATATTCCCTGGGCGACCCTGCAGGCGCCTCCATGGCCTATCGCTACCCGTTGCCCTGGCGGGGCGGGCCGTTCCGGGTCAGTCAGGGCGCCAATGGCCAATACAGCCACTTCGGCCCGAAGAACCGTTACGCCATCGACATCGCCATGCCCGAAGGCACGCCGATCATTGCCGCGCGAGGCGGGACTGTGATCAAAACCGAAAACAGTCAGAGCGGGCGCGGCACCGACGCGTCGGGCAATTTTGTGCGGGTGCTGCACGATGACGGGACCATGGGCGTGTACCTGCACCTGAAACAGGGTTCGGTCAGCGTTCGGGAGGGGCAGCGGGTGGCAGTGGGTAGCCCGTTGGCGCTGTCGGGCAATACCGGCAACAGCAGCGGGCCACACCTGCACTTCGTGGTGCAGCGCAATACCGGGATGGGACTGGTATCGATTCCGTACCAGTTCAATCAGCCGGTCAATGCGTTGCCCAACTTTGCGTTGGGCAAACAATAATGTGTTGCCTGTTCTGACGCCATCGCGGGCAAGTCGGATCGCCGCACCGCCGCTCCCACAGGTACCGTGTGAACCTTGTGGGAGCGAGCCTGCTCGCGAAGGGATCGACTCGGGTCTGGATCAGTGCATCAATCGAGCATCAACACCTTGGCCAACACAATCTTTGGCCCTTTCATCTTCTTGATGATGATGCGCAGGCCTTCGACTTCCAGCACTTCTTCCTCTTCAGGAACGCGCTTGAGGCTTTCGTAGACCAGGCCTGCGAGGGTTTCGGCTTCAACGTGGTCCAGGTCGATGCCCAGCAGGCGCTCGACCTTGAACAGTGGCGTATCACCCCGTACCAGCAGCTTGCCTGGCTGATAGGCGAGGATGCCGCGCTCGGCCTTGCGGTGTTCGTCCTGGATATCGCCCACGAGCACTTCCAGCACGTCTTCCATGGTCAGGTAGCCGATGATGTTGCCGTCGGCCTCCTCGACCACGGCGAAGTGCGAGCCGCCCTTGCGGAACTGCTCCAGCAACTGCGACAACGGCATGTGCCGCGACACGCGCTCCAGCGGGCGGGTCAGTTCGGCCAGGTTGAACGACTCGGGAATGTGGTCCAGGGCCGCCAGCTCAAGCAGCAAGTCCTTGATGTGCAGCAGGCCGACGAACTCCTGGCGCTCGCTGTCGTACACCGGGTAACGGCTGAACTTGTGGCGACGGAACATCGCCAGGATTTCCTTGAGGGGGGCGTTGAATTCCAGGGTCACCAGGTCTTCACGGGAGTTGGCCCAGTCGACCACTTCCAACTCGCCCATTTCCACAGCCGAGGCCAGAACGCGCATGCCCTGGTCGCTCGGATCCTGGCCACGGCTCGAGTGCAGGATCAGTTTCAGTTCTTCGCGGCTGTAATGGTGCTCGTGATGCGGGCCGGGTTCGCCTTGCCCTGCGATGCGCAGGATCTGGTTGGCGCTGGCGTTGAGCAGATAAATGGCCGGGTACATGGCCCAGTAGAACAGGTACAGCGGCACGGCGGTCCACAGCGACAGCAATTCGGGTTTGCGGATGGCCCAGGATTTCGGGGCGAGCTCGCCGACCACGATATGCAGGTACGAAATGATGAAGAACGCGGTGAAGAACGACACGGCCTTGACCACTTCGGCCGAATCGACGCCCACGGCACTCAGCACAGGTGCCAGAAGGTGCGCGAATGCCGGCTCACCGACCCAGCCAAGGCCCAGAGAGGCGAGGGTGATACCCAATTGGCACGCCGACAGGTAAGCATCGAGCTGACTGTGCACGGTGCGCAGGATGTGCCCGCGCCAGCCGTGCTGCTCAGCGATGGCTTCGACCCGGGTCGAGCGCAATTTGACCATGGCGAATTCTGCCGCAACGAAAAAGCCGTTGAGCAATACCAGGATCAGAGCAAAAAGGATCATGCCGAAGTCGGCGAATATTGTTGCGAGGGTCAAGCCAGGGGAAGGGTCCATGATGGAGTTTTGCGGGTTCCGTGTATTCGAAAGGAAAGAAAAAAGTGCACCTGAAAGGCAGGCACAAGTCAGCCAATGTAGCGGCTGACCGGGCGATTGCCTAGTGGCGCGTGCTGGCCGGTATCAGTCGGCGGTGCTGATCACCCGGGATTTGCTGACCTGGGCCGGGGCGAAATGGCAGGTAAACGTGCTGCCGTGCCCTGGCACGCTGCTGATTTCCATCCGCGCGCGGTGACGCAATAGCACGTGTTTGACGATCGCCAGGCCCAGCCCGGTGCCGCCGGTGTTGGAGTTGCGGCTGGAGTCGACGCGGTAGAAGCGTTCGGTCAGGCGCGGCAGGTGTTTGCTGTCGATGCCGATTCCGGAGTCCTGCACGCTCAGATGCGCGCCTTGCTCGTCGCCCCACCAGCGGATGCGGATGTTGCCTTCGGCCTGGGTGTATTTCACTGCGTTGAACACCAGGTTGGAAAACGCGCTGCGCAATTCCGCTTCACTGCCCTTGAGCAGGATCGTCGGGTCGGCTTCGAGGGAGATTTTCTGGTTTTTCTGGCCGGACAGCTGTTGAGCGTCACCCTTGATCGATTGCAGCAAGCCGTCGATGGCCACCGGTTGGTTGTCCGACGGGTAATCGGTGGCTTCCAGCTTGGCCAGCAACAGCAGGTCATTGAGCAGGGTCTGCATGCGCCCGCCTTGCTGCTGCATTTGCTGCAAGGCACGGGTCCAGCGCGGGTTCACTTCCTCGACGTTATCGAGCAGGGTTTCCAGATAGCCACAGATCACCGTCAGCGGCGTGCGCAGCTCGTGGGAGACGTTGGCGATAAAGTCTTTGCGCATCTGCTCCAGCTGATGGATACGCGTCACGTCGCGCACCAGCATCAGGTGCTCATTGTTGCCGTAGCGGGTGATGTACAACTGGATGCGCATCCGGTCGTTGGTCGGCGAAGGGATTTCCAGCGGTTCGGCGTAGCTGTCCTGTTCGAAATATTCCTTGAAGCGCGGATGGCGAACCAGGTTGGTCACCGGCTGGCCGCTGTCCTGCGGCGTCTTGAGGCCCAGCAGGGTTTCGGCGGCGCGGTTCCACCATTCCAGGTTGCCGTCGCTGTCGAGCATGACCACTGCGTCCTTCAAGGCTGCGGTGGATTCCTGAACCCGGTCGATGACCGCTTGCAGGCGCCCGCGAACGCGTTGGTCGCGACGTTGCAGATGGTAGATGTTGTCGAACACTTCGCCCCACAGGCCATAGCCATCAGGTGGCGCCTCATCGGGTTTGTGCAGACGCAGCCATTCGTGCAGGCGCAGCAGTTGCTTGAGGGTCCAGACCAGGTAAACGCCGAGTCCCGCGGCGAGGCTCCAGCCGTAGTAGCCGGTAATCAGGCCGATCACCAGGCAGGCGGTGACCAGCAGCAGCATGTGGCGAATCAGGGTGCCATGCCAGTTTTGGTTCACTTGAAAGCGCGTCCTTGTCTACTTCTAAAACGGGGGAAATCCGGGTCAGGCTTTTGTGGAAAAGCGGTAACCGGTGCCGCGCACGGTTTGTACCAGGTTTTCGTAGGCATCGCCGAGGGCTTTGCGCAGGCGCCGGATGTGCACGTCCACGGTGCGTTCCTCGACATACACATTGCCGCCCCAGACCTGATCCAGCAACTGGCCACGGGTGTAGGCGCGCTCCTGGTGGGTCATGAAGAACTGCAGCAGACGGTACTCAGTCGGTCCCATTTCTGCCGGTTTGCCGTCGATGGTCACACGGTGGCCAATCGGGTCCAGCAGCAGGCCGCCAACTTCGATCGGCGCTTCGCCATCGGAAGGGCCGGCACGGCGCAGCACGGCCTTGAGGCGTGCAACCAGCTCGCGCGGGGAAAAGGGCTTGGTGATGTAGTCATCGGCGCCAACTTCCAGGCCCTGGATCTTGTTGTCCTCTTCGCCCTTGGCGGTGAGCATGATGATCGGGATATCCCCGGTCAGCTCGTCGCGCTTGAGGCGGCGGGCCAGTTCGATGCCGGACGTGCCGGGCAGCATCCAGTCGAGCAGGATCAGGTCCGGTTTGCGGTCGACGATAATGGCGTGGGCCTGCTGGGAGTTCTCCGCCTCCAGGCAGTCATAGCCGGCCATTTCCAACGCAACGGCGATCATTTCGCGAATGGGCGCTTCGTCGTCGACGATCAGAATGCTCCTGCCAACCATGCCTTAATCCTCTTGTCATTTAACTGTCTTGCGCCGCATTAGATAACGGAATTATTGCAGTCGTGTGACAGTATTTTAGTCGCCCGGCGATTGTCATGAACCTGGACTAAGCTCTAACTCCGAATCCTGACAACCACAAACGGAAGGTTTCCATGAAACACATTGCTCAATCCTGGAAGGCTTTGCTGGTAACTGCTGCGCTAACGCTGCCGACCATGGCCTTCGCCGCCGACCCCGCGATGATGAAGGACGGCATGATGGTCGACCATAAGGGAATGACCCTGTACACATTCGACAAGGACTCAGGCGGCAAGTCGATGTGTAATGACGAGTGCGCCAAGAACTGGCCACCGATGATGGCGCCGGCGGGTGCCGCGGCTACAGGCAAGTGGAGCGTGATCAAGCGCGATGACGGTACCAGTCAATACGCTTACGACGGCAAGCCGCTTTATACGTTTGTAAAAGATGAAAAGCCTGGAGAAATGAAGGGCGACAAAATGAAGGACGTCTGGCACGTCGTTCACGAATCGCAGAAGTAACGGATTCGGCCCGGTTTGATTGCCCCGCTTTGCGGGGCAGTCGTCGTTTTAGCGCAACCCGTAATCCAGCACAATCCCGACAAAAATCGCCATTCCGGCCCAGTGGTTGTGCAAGAACGCCTTGAAACAGCGCATCCGGTCCTTGCTGCGGGTGTACCAGAACTCCCATGCAAAACAGCCCGCCGACACCGTCAGTCCCAGATGGAACCAGCCGCCGAGCTCGAATTTCGACCCGGCCAGCAGCAGACAACCTAATGCCAACCCTTGCAGGGTCAGGATAATCACCCGGTCTGCCTCACCAAACAGGATCGCCGTGGATTTCACGCCGATCTTCAAATCGTCGTCGCGGTCGGTCATCGCGTAATAAGTGTCGTAGCCCACCGTCCACATCAGGTTAGCGATCCACAGCAGCCACGCCGCCGCCGGCAGTTCGCCAGTCTCGGCGGTGAAGGCCATCGGCATGCCCCAGGAAAACGCCGCGCCCAGCACCACTTGCGGGTAATAGGTGTAGCGCTTCATGAACGGATAAGTGAAGGCCAGGGCCAAGCCACCAAACGACAGCCAGATTGTTGCCGCATTGGTGCACAGCACCAGCAGGAAACTCAGGCCCATCAGCAATGCAAAGAACACCAGCGCTTCTTTGGAGCTGATCCTGCCGCTCGGCAGTGGGCGCTGCTCGGTGCGTTTCACATGGCCGTCGACCTTGCGGTCCGCCCAGTCATTGATCACGCAGCCGCCCGCGCGGGTCAGCACCACGCCAAGGACGAAAATCACGATATTGGCCAGCGATGGCGAGCCCTTGCCGGCAATCCACAGCGCCCAGAGCGTCGGCCAGAGCAGCAGGTAGATGCCGATCGGCTTGTCCATGCGCGTCAGCTGAATGAAATCCCAGGCCCGGGGATTGAAGCGGTTCAAGGACTTGAGCAGGCTCTGGTACATCAGCAATTCTCCGGATGGGCGCGGGCGGCGCTCCACAGGGTCGGCAGGAAGATCTCGGCCACCAGCACGCTCAAGGCGCCACGGTCGAAGCGCGAGCGGCGCGCCCACAGCCCAGACGCCCGCACTTCGCTTGGCAACCACGCCTGCGGGTAGTGGCAAACCTCGATGGCCCGGCGCTGGAAGGCGTGATCGCAAAACAGCAACTCGCCCAGCGAACGACTGCCCAATTCATCCATGTGCAAGCCGTCGCCCTGCAATGCACTGCGTGCGGCGACGCTGCGGGCAAACACCAGGGCTTGCCCGTGACCACGCAAATACACCTCGCGCACCCAGCCTTCACTGCCTTCGGCCAGGTCGAGCGCGGCGCATTCATCCGTGCGCAGGGTCTGCCAGCCTTCGAACAACGGCGTGACGCTGAACGCATCATTCGTTAGATGAATAAGGCGTCTGGTCAGCGAGCCATGATCGAACAACCAATCGAGGATAGACGTGTCGGGCAATGGCGTCAGTTGGCTTTCAAGGAGCCAGATCGGGGGCGGGCAGGGGGATTCTGTGTGTTGCACAATGAGTCATTATTGGCAGCAAAGGAGGTCGCGAGCTTACCATGTGCGCCACGAATTTTGATTGAACCGACGGCCCATTGCGCCGAACAGGCTTGCATCTGTTGGGCCCGATCAGTAAAAAAACGCTTTGAGCTGGATGGCAACGCAGTAACCATCGACCGTCCGCGCCGGCAATAGCCTGAATCTCGAGGAAATACCTGAATGAAAAAGTGGCAATGTATCGTCTGCGGCCTGATCTATAACGAAGCCGACGGTTGGCCCGATGACGGCATCGCGCCCGGCACCCGTTGGGAAGACGTCCCGGCAGACTGGCTGTGCCCGGACTGCGGTGTGGGCAAAATGGATTTCGAAATGATCGAAATCGCCGCCTGAATAACTGAGGAGTAAGGAATGAACGCACCTGTCGTAATCGTTGGTACCGGGCTGGCTGGCTACAACGTGGCTCGCGAGTTTCGCAAACTCGACAGCGAAACCCCGCTCCTGCTGATTACCGCCGATGACGGGCGCTCCTACTCCAAGCCGATGCTCTCCACCGGGTTCGGTAAAAACAAGGATGCCGACGGCCTGAGCATGGCCGAACCGGGCGCGATGGCCGAGCAGTTGAAGGCCGAAGTGCGTACCCATACCCGAATCAGCGGCATTGACCCTGGCCACAAGCGCTTGTGGATCGGCGAGGAAGCGGTGATCTACCGTGATCTGGTCCTGGCCTGGGGTGCCGAAACCGTACGCGTACCCATCGAAGGCGACGCGCCGGATTGCGTGTTCCCGATCAACGACCTGGAAGACTACGCGCGCTTTCGCGCGGCAGCGGCTGGCAAGCGTCGGGTCTTGTTGCTGGGCGCCGGCCTGATCGGCTGCGAGTTCGCCAACGACCTGACCCTGGGCGGCTACGAGGTGCAACTGGTTGCACCGTGCGAGCAGGTCATGCCGACCCTGTTGCACCCGGCGGCGGCCGCAGCGGTCCAGGCTGGGCTCGAAAGCCTGGGTGCACGCTTCCACCTCGGGCCGGTGCTCAACCGCCTGCAGCGGGTTGCTGGCGGCCTGGAAGCCCATCTTTCCGATGGCCAGATTATCCCGTGCGACGTGGTGGTGTCGGCCATTGGCCTGCGTCCGCGCATCGACCAGGCCTCTGCTGCCGGCCTGCAGGTCAATCGCGGCGTAGTGGTCGATCGTCACCTGCAAACTTCCCACGCCAACATCTACGCCCTGGGCGACTGTGCCGAGGTCGATGGGCTGAACCTGTTGTACGTGATGCCCCTGATGAGCTGTGCGAGAGCGCTGGCCCAGACCCTCGCCGGCAACCCGACGGTGGTCAACTATGGCCCGATGCCGATCACCGTCAAGACCCCGGTGTGTCCATTGGTGGTATCCCCGCCGCCACGGGGCGCGGAGGGCATCTGGACCGTCGAAGGGCAGGGCGCTGACATCAAGGTTTTATGCCGCGATAACAACGGCAAACTGCTCGGTTATGCCCTGACAGGCGCGGCCGTGATGGAAAAACTGGCCCTCAACAAAGAGCTTCCACCACTGCTGGCGTAAATACCGGTCGTTCTGTCGGAATCACCCCCCTTTTGCCCAAACATTGGCCGCGCCGACACTGGCGCGGCTCCTCACTGCGTGCCATCCTCACTCCCGTCGGCCGCAGAGTAGAGCACCTGCGGCGCTTTGGGCGCTGCTCCACAGAGAGCGGCACGGACATAACAACAAAAAACCGTCAAAGGGGCTTCACTAATATGCGCAAACCAGAACTCGCCGCAGCCATTGCTGAAAAAGCAGATCTCACCAAAGAGCAGGCCAACCGCGTCCTCAACGCCGTTCTCGAAGAAATCACCGGCGCCCTGCACCGCAAAGACAGCGTGACGCTGGTAGGTTTCGGTACCTTCCTGCAACGCCACCGCGGTGCCCGCACCGGCAAAAACCCGCAAACCGGTGAGCCGGTTAAAATCAAGGCCAGCAACACTGTTGCGTTCAAGCCGGGTAAGTCGTTGAAGGATAGTGTTAATCCGTAATTCGCATCCCCCTTTGCGGGGTTGCGCAATAAAAAATGGGCACGCCAACCGGGTTGGGTGCCCATTTTTTTGGCATCGACTTTAACGCCGTGGGGTTCACCCATAACCCGGCGTCTTTGAGGGAAATGTCCGATAGTGTTGTGAGATGAAGGAGTGAAAGATCGTCCGAACGCGATTCGAACCTTCGAAAGCTCCAATGTCTCCAAACGGCAAGTTTTGAATCATTAAACACAATTCGAAAATGATGAAATCCCTTACAAAATCGCGGAAGCATCCGACGCTTTTTTAAGGTTGGCCTTCGGAAGCGCGACGGTTAGCGTGGTCACTCCCCATATTCCTCGGAGATGCACCATGCCCAAGGTCAACGAATTACCCGCCGGATCAGCGGCCGAAAGCACTACCCCGTACATGTCCGCGACTTCAAGAAAGTTGCACCATGCTGCCA
The DNA here is from genome assembly GCF_000282475.1 of Pseudomonas sp. GM78. Classification (GTDB taxonomy): domain Bacteria; phylum Pseudomonadota; class Gammaproteobacteria; order Pseudomonadales; family Pseudomonadaceae; genus Aquipseudomonas. Next base: position 7,634 of record NZ_AKJF01000198.1, on the reverse strand, counting down.
CTCGTGCCCTGGACCATTATTTGAAACCCAATGCCTTGGTCATGAGCGGTGCTCATCCGCCCGGCACGATCTTCGTCGTGGCGCCTGACATCGACAACGAGACGCTATTGGCGCATGCCTGTGAGTCGTTGGCGACCGCCAATGTGATGGCGAGTGAAATCGCCGCGATGCTGGAAGGGGCGCACCGCAGTACGATGCTGGCGCTTCAGCAGGTGATCATGCTCGGTGAGCTGGCGGTGAATCGAGTGCTGGATAACGTCGCCCCGACACACCCTGTCTGAGTCGGGAAGAGGAGGTCTTACGCCAGTGACTTGGTAGTCATCGGCGTCAAAAAACATGGCATCTCCTCCTAACGTAACTCGAAGGTGGCGTTCTGGCATTTAATCGATACACTGCGCCGGCCGTTCATTTTTCTTTTGAGGCTTGCGCATGAAATTTCGTTTTCTGCTGTGGATGCTGGGTTTGTTGATGGGTAAGGCCAGTCGGACCAATCCGGCGTTTCAGCAGCAGCTGGGTGACAAGGAGTTGGTGTTTCAGCTGCAGACTCTGGACGGGAAAGTCGCGCGGCACTTCCGGGTGAAGGATCAGCGCATTACCAGCAAGGCTGGCGTATACGCCGAGCCGGCGTTTGCGATTGCCTTCAAGGATGCCGCCTTTGGTTTTGCCACGATGCAGGCGAAGAACAAGCAGTTGGCGTTCATGACGGGGATTCAGGACAAGTCGATCCAGATCAAGGGCAATCCGGCGCTGGTGATCTGGTTTCAGGGGCTGACCAAGTATTTGAAGCCGAAGAAGGCGAAGCCTAAGGCTTGAGTTTTTTCAGTTGGACCGCGTCGGGTTCTTCGCCCGTAGGAGCCAGGCTTGCCGGCGAAGAACGATGACGCGGCGTGACAGATACACCGCGGCGTCTGGCCCGTGGGCTTACAGGTGATGCTGTCAGGGCTGGCTGAACTGCGAAGCCAGTTCACGCAGCAACACTTCAGCCTCAAGCACTTTGCTGACGACGTCTTCGGCCTTGTCACGGCTCAGGCCGAGTCGCTCCAGCAGGGCATCCGGAATGTCCTCATCCGGTCCGGAGCCAATTCCTCGGCTGCGCAGCAGGCGCACAGCCAGGCAAACCAGGTTCGGGTATTCGGCAAAGGTGCCGTCGTAGCCCGGGTCGTGCTGGAAGCGTAGCGCGGTGGTGAGTTCTTCCGGCATGTCCCAGTAGCGCATCAGCCATGAGCCGATCTGTTCACGGCTGATGCCCAGCAGGTGTTGCTCGATGTAGCTGTGGCACAGGTGCGGGTTGACCTCCATGTGCCGGCAGATAAGCGAGAAGTGCGGCGGGAATACGTGGGCCAGCAGCAGGTAGCCGAAGTTGTGCAGCAGGCCTGCCAGGTAGGTCAGGCCCGCTTCCGGGCGCTGGGTGCGGGGCATGGCACGGGTCAGGCCTTCGATGACCGCGGCCGTGTAGATCGATTGCTGCCAGTACGGAGTGCTGTGTTGCGGGTGATCCTTGGGCAGGCTCAGGGTTTTGCCCAAGGCCAGGCCCAGCGCCAGGTTGATCACCAGGTCGAAACCCAGTACCCGGACGATCGCATCTTCTACCGAACGAATCTTGCCGGGTGAGGCGTAGTAGGGCGATGCGGCCCAACTCACCACCTGTGCAGCCAGCGCCGGGTCGGTTTCGACCACGCCGGTAATGTCGTCGATGGTGGCGTTGGGGTCGACGCGCAGTTTGATGATCTTCTGTGCCGTTTCGGCCAGCGGTGGAATCTCGATGGTCGCTTCCAGTCGTTGCTGGATACGTCGGGCGGTGAACGCCTGGACGGCCTGGGAGATTTCCTCGCGGTCATCGTCAGGGCGATCGAGGTTGGGGCGGATGCTGCTCAGGTTCTCGCCGAAGTTGGCGGCGCTGGCCTTGGTCAGCATGGACCTGAAGGCTTCACTGCTGATCTCCAGCAGCACGCCTGGCTCACCCGAATTGACCAGCACCACGGGCTCGCGCAGCAGGCTTTCTTCATACAGGCAGGGCGAGCTGGTCAGCGATGGCAGGCCCGGCAGCAGGCTCAGGCTGTGTTTGCCGAGCATTTTCTGCAGGCGCTCGGTCGACACGGCGGTGAGGCGGCGGCCTGTGAGTTCGGTCAGGCGATTGAGGTCCAGCAATTGGCTCTGCGGATACAGCACCATCAGCGCACCGACACTGTCATCGAGCAGCACGGCCTGGACTTTGCGCGCGGCGTTCAGGCCGTGATGGTCGAGCACTTCTTCGAAGGCAATGCCCATTTTGTCCAGCAGTAGCCGAATGACCGACGGAGCGTGCGGGGCAGCGGGTGCGAGGGCAACTTCGGTCATGGTCTGTATCCGTTCCAAAACAATTTCAGGAGTATAACCAGCTTGCTCAAAACCATGGTCTGGAAACTGAGACGCTGCTCACACTTGGCCGTATTGCTGCCCATGGCGTAGCCAGCGGTCAAGTAACGGGCTGACATGGTCAGGCCAGCGTTCCAGCAGGGCTTGGGCGGCGTCGCGTACGGCAGGCAGCAGGTCGGCGTCGCGCATCAGGTCGGCGACCTTGAATTGCAGCAGGCCGGTTTGCCGTGTGCCGAGCATTTCGCCAGGGCCGCGCAGTTCGAGGTCTTTTTCGGCGATCACAAAGCCGTCGTTGGTTTCGCGCATGATGCCCAGTCGCTGACGTCCGATCTGTGACAACGGCGGATGATAAAGCAGCACGCAGTGGCTAACCGCGCTGCCCCGCCCGACGCGGCCGCGCAGCTGGTGCAGTTGCGCCAGGCCCAGGCGTTCGGGGTTTTCGATGATCATCAAGCTGGCGTTGGGCACGTCCACGCCGACTTCGATCACGGTGGTGGCGACCAGCAGCTGCAGGTTGCCAGCCTTGAACTCGGCCATCACCGCCGCTTTTTCGGCGGGCTTCATGCGTCCATGGATCAAGCCGACTTTCAATTCGCCGAGGGCGGCGGTGAGGTCTTCGTGCGTAGTTTCGGCGGCCTGACAGGTCAGCTCTTCCGATTCTTCGATCAGCGTGCACACCCAATAGGCCTGACGCCCTTCGGCACAAGCACCGCGCACCCGTTCGATCACTTCGACACGCCGGGTGTCGGTGACCAGCACCGTGTTCACCGGGGTACGGCCCGGGGGCAGTTCGTCGAGGATCGAGGTGTCGAGGTCGGCGTAGGCGCTCATGGCCAAGGTCCGGGGGATCGGCGTGGCGGTCATGATCAGCTGATGCGGACACATCCGCCCGCCGACGCCTTTCTGCCGCAGCGCCAGGCGCTGCTGTACGCCAAAGCGGTGCTGTTCGTCGATGATCGCCAGCGCGAGATTCTTGAACTGCACTTCGTCCTGGAACAGCGCGTGGGTGCCGACCACCATGGGTGCGCCGCCCGCAATCTGCTCAAGCGCGGCGACACGGTTCTTGCCCTTGAGCTTGCCGGCCAGCCACGCGACTTCTATACCCAGCGGTTCGAGCCAGCGCTTGAACGTGATGAAGTGCTGCTCGGCGAGGATTTCGGTGGGCGCCATCAGGGCGACTTGATAACCGGCTTCCAGTGCCTGTAGTGCAGCCAACGCGGAGACCACGGTTTTGCCCGCACCGACGTCGCCTTGGATCAGTCGCAACATGGGTTCGTGCTGACTGAGGTCGTAGGCGATTTCGTTGCCGACCCGCTGCTGTGCGCCGGTCGGGGTGAAGCCCAGGTTGGCCAGATATTGGGAGGGCAGCTTCGTGGCTTTCGGCATCGCTGGCGCGCGCAGGGCACGCATGCTCTCGCGCAAGCGTTGCTGCGACAGCTGATGGGTCAGCAGTTCTTCGAAGGCCAGGCGGTGCTGGGCCCAGTGATGACCCAGGGCGAGTTCGTCGACATCGGCATCGGCAGGCGGGTTATGCAGGTAGCGGATCGCATCGGCCAGCGGCGCCAATTGGTAATCGCGGGCCAGTTCCGTTGGCAGCCAGTCGGGCAGGCTGGTGGGGCCGAGCAGCGTCAGGGTTTGCAGGCACAGCTGTCGCAGGCGCTGTTGGGTCAGGCCCTCGGTGAGCGGGTACACCGGGGTCAGGGTTTCATCCACGGGCGGCGGCTCGTCGCCGGTGAGGGCGCGATACTCCGGGTGGTAGATTTCGAGCCCCGATGCGCCGGGCCGCGCTTCGCCGTAGCAGCGAATCCGCGTGCCGCGCTTGAGGCCTTCTTTCTGTGCATTACTGAAGTGATAGAAGCGCAGGCTGAGCCCGCCGGTACCGTCCTGCAGGCGCACCACCAGACTGCGGCGTCGGCCCATGACCACATCGGCACCGCTGACGGTGCCTTCGATCACGGCATCTTGCCCTGGGCGCAGCGCGCCGATCGGCACGACGCGAGTGCGATCCTGATAGCGCAGCGGCAGATGAAACAGAACGTCCTGGAGGTTTTCCAGGCCGACCTTGGCCAGTTTCTCGGCCATGGCTTCGCCGACACCCTTGAGGGCCGTCACCGACACTTGCGACAACTCGGTCATGGCGTCGCTTAACCGGCCGTTACCGGTGCGGCGGGTTTAGCCACCGAGCACAGGCGAATGGAGTCAGCGAGGATCTCAATAGCCTTCGGCCGCGGGAAGCTCGCACGCCAGGCGATGGCTACGGTGCGAAATGGCACCGGCGCCGACAGCGGACGAACCTCGATCACGCCGGGGGCGTAGTGATGGCTGTCGACCGCCGACAGCGGCAGGATCGAAATGCCTAGACCGGAAGCCACCATGTGGCGGATGGTTTCCAGCGAACTGGACTCCACCGTGGTGTGCTTGGCGCCGTCGTTGCCCTTGGCCAGGGTCGGGCAGGCTTCGAGTACCTGGTCGCGGAAGCAATGGCCTTCGCCGAGCAACAGCAGGCTCTTGTCGTTGAGCAGGTTGGCGTCGATGGATTCTTTCTGCGTCCATGGGTGCTGCGCCGGCATCAGGACATAGAACGGCTCGTCATAGAGCTGCAAGGTCAGCACGTCGGCTTCGTTGAACGGCAGGGCGATGATGATCGCGTCGAGTTCGCCGTTGCGCAGTTTGTCGCGCAGCACGTGGGTGAAGTTTTCCTCGATGTACAACGGCATCTGCGGGGCAACCCGGTGCAGTTGTGGAATCAGGTGCGGGAACAGGTACGGGCCGACGGTATAGATCGCGCCGACCTTGAGCGGCGCGGTCAGCTGGTTCTTGCCGGCCTGGGCCAGTTCGCGGATGCCTTGGGCCTGCTCGAGCACTTTTTGCGCCTGGGCGACGATGCCTTCGCCGACCGGGGTCAAGCGCACGGCGCTTTTGCTGCGCTCAAAAATCAGCACACCGAGTTCGTCTTCAAGCTTTTTCACGCCCACCGACAGGGTTGGTTGGCTGACGTGACAACGCTCGGCGGCATGGCCGAAGTGTTGTTCTTGGGCGAGGGTGACGATGTAGCGTAATTCTGTGAGGGTCATAGCAAGCGTCCATGAAGTTGCGGGCCAAGCATACCGCTTGCAATCGATAGACGCACGTTATCAGAAGGCATGTGGCGTGTGACACGGGGCAATATCGGTTTGGCGTTTCCAGATATGCAAAAGGCACCTTTCGGTGCCTTTTGCAGTTCCAGTTACCTGGGTTGCCGGTGTGATTAGCGCCGGCGTTTGTCGATCGAGTAAACAAAGGGTGCAACGATTTCGATGGAGCCGTTGGTCAACATGTCGGCCGGTGGCTTGGGCAGCGGCTGGGCACGACGGATCATGTCCAGGGTCGCCCGGTCCAGATCGGCCGTACCCGAGGCGCCGACCAGTTCGAAGGACAGGACGTTGCCTTCGGCATCCACCACGAAACGCAGGCGGTTCATGCCTTCCTTGCCCCGTGCCTGTGCGCTGGCCGGGTACTTCTTGTACTTTTGCAGGTGCGCCAGCAATGCGCCTTGCCAACTGGCCTTGGCCGCGACTTGAGCGGCGGAAGGGCCAGGTGCAGGCTGGGCGGATTTCTCCGACGGGGCCGGGGTCGGTTGCGCCTCGCTCGGTTTGGCTTCCGACGGTTTTTCCTTCGGCGGCTCGGGCTTCTTCTCTACCGGTTTGGGCGGCTGAGGCTTCGGCTTGGGTTTTACCGGCTTGGGCACGGCAATCTCGGCCTTTGGCGCTTCGGCAAGCTTGGGTATCGGCAGTTCTTCGACCGGAGCGGGCGGCTGCGGTGGTGTGACGACCTTTGGCGGTGCAGGCGGTGGCGGGGCGGGAACCGGCGCCAACTCGACCATCATTGCCTGGGGTGGCAATTCGATGGGCGGGTGGGCCGTCCAGTTGACGGCCAGCGCGATGGCCAGCGCGTGAACGCCCAGCACGATGGCCAGGCTACCGCTGTAACGCGTCAGCTTATGGCGCGTAGTGATCATTTCTTGGCTGCCGTCTCGAGTCCGACCAGGCCGACCTTCAGGTAACCGGCGGCACGCAGATTGTCCATCACGCTCATAAGGTCGCCGTAATCCACACCTTTATCGGCCTGGAAGAAGATCGTCGTGTCTTTCTTGCCCTGGGTCCTGGCGTCGAGCGTGGCACCCAGTGCTTCGGCCTTCACTTCGTCTTCGCCGAGGAACAGGCGCTGGTCAGCCTTCACGCTGAGGAACACCGGTTTTTCCGGCCGTGGCGCCGGCTTGGCGGTGGACGCAGGCAGGTCGACCTTGATGTCCACGGTAGCCAGGGGGGCTGCCACCATGAAGATGATCAGCAGCACCAGCATCACGTCGATGAACGGCGTGACGTTGATTTCGTGGTTTTCGGACAGATCGTCGTCTGCCCCTTCTTTCAAATGCAGGCCCATGGCCGATTACCCCACTTTCACCATGTGCGGTTGCGAGCTGCGCTCAGGCTGGTGGTCGAGGTCGCGGCTGACCAGCAGCAGGACCTGTGCCGACGCGTCGGACACCTGGGCCTTGTAACCGGCGATGGAGCGGGCGAAGACGTTGTAGATCACTACCGCAGGAATCGCTGCCACCAGGCCCAGAGCGGTCGCCAGCAGGGCTTCGGCGATGCCTGGAGCCACGACGGCGAGGTTGGTGGTCTGGGTCTTGGCGATGCCGATGAAGCTGTTCATGATGCCCCACACGGTACCGAACAGACCGACGAACGGCGCGGTGGAACCGATGGTGGCGAGCACGCCGGTGCCGCTGCTCATGTTGCGACCGCAAGCCGCTACCAGGCGCTCAAGGCGGAAGCTGACGCGTTCCTTGATGCCTTCTTTCTCACGGCTGTTGACCGACAGGCGCATCTCTTCGAGGGCGTCATGGACCAGCAGGTTGGCCAGGGTGCCTTCCTTTGCCGCAGTGGCGCTGGCTTCCTTGAGGGAGGCGGATTTTTTCAGTTGGGCGATTTCACCGCGCAGACGACGCTTGGCGCCCATCAACTCAAGACCCTTGGCGATCCAGATGGTCCAGGTGATGATCGAGGCGATGGCCAGGCCGATCATCACAATTTTCACGATGATGTCGGCGTTCTGGTACATGCCCCATGGCGACAGGTCATGGGCCATGCCCAGGGTGTTGTCGGCCTCCAGGACTTCGGGAGCGTTTTCACCGTTAGTGTCTGCCGGCACTGCCTGGGCAGGATCGGTCGCAACCGGTGTCACTGCTGGAGCGGCGTGGTCGGCCTGGGCAGGTGCGGCGGCGGCAGCCGGTGCGG